>NZ_JCAFSQ010000003.1:0-454972 GCF_059369375.1 Stenotrophomonas sp. YJH_SMC_48-3
ACATCCAGTACTACAACCAGGAGCGCATCAAATTGAAATTGAAGGGCCTGAGCCCGGTACAGTACCGGGAGCAGGCCCAACAGGCCCAATCGGCCGCCTGACCCCTGTCCAAGTCTCGGGGGTCACTTCACCATGGGGGCTCGATGGCGCCTTGCTCGTGTGCGCAGGACAGCGCACACGAGCAAGCCGCGGCCAAGCCCCCAGTGACGGGTTCACGGCGTCCCCGCAAACCCGCAGTCCCCCGCCAACCCTCAGTACAACCCAAAGCCATGAACAACGCTGTTGACGTTGCTCTGGCTCTGGCTTGAAACGGGTGCCGGGCAGCGCCCGGCCGGGTATCCTTTCCCTCTGATGTCCGACCTTGTCCATGCCAGCCGCGAAGCCCTCAGCGACGGCGGAGCGCTCGCCTCGCATCTGGACGCCTTCGTCCCGCGCCCGGCCCAGCTGCGCCTGACCGAAGCCATCGCCGATGCGCTGCAGCAGCGTGACCTGCTGCTGGCCGAGGCCGGTACCGGCACCGGCAAGACGTTCGCCTACCTGGTGCCGGTGCTGCTGTCCGGGTTGCGCACCATCATCTCCACCGGCACCCGCGCGCTGCAGGACCAGCTCTACCACCGCGACCTGCCGCGTGTGCGCCAGGCACTCGGTGTCGGCCTGCGCAGTGCGCTGCTGAAGGGACGTTCGAATTACCTGTGCCGCTACCGCCTGCAGCAGGCGCGGGGCGAGCCGCGCTTCTCAAGCCCAGAACAGGCGGCGCAGTTCCAGCGCATCCTGGCCTGGTCCGGACGCTCGGAGTTCGGCGACATCGCCGAACTGGACGGTTTGGCCGATGATTCGCCGCTGCTGCCGATGGTCACCTCCACCGTCGACAACTGTCTGGGCACCGACTGCCCGTTCTGGGAAGACTGCTTCGTGGTGCGTGCGCGGCAACGTGCGCAGGCGGCAGACGTAGTGGTGGTCAACCATCACCTGCTGCTGGCCGACCTGGCCTTGAAGCAGGATGGCTTTGGTGAGCTGCTGCCGGGGGCGCAGGCCTTCGTCATCGACGAGGCGCATCAGTTGCCTGAACTGGCCGCGCAGTTCTTCGGCGAAGGCTTCGGCATGCGCCCGTGGCAGGAGCTGGGGCGCGACTGCCTGGCCGAAGCGCGCGGCGTCGGGGGGGCGCAGTCGGCGCTGCAGGAACCGGTCGACCACTTGCAGCAGGCGCTGCTGGCGTTGCGTTCGGCGATGGAGGGGCTGCCGCCGCGCGGCACGCAGTGGCGTGCGCTGACGATGCCGCAGGTGCGCGATGGCTTCGACACGGTGATGGCAGGGCTGGTGACGCTGGAGCAGGCCTTGCAGCCGCTGCGCGAAGCCGCGGCGGGCCTGGATGCCTGCCATGCGCGGGCGCGTGAGGCGGTTTCGCGGCTCGGTCGCTGGCTGGGCGATGACGAACCCGCCCTCGACTTCGATACTGATCCTGCGGACACCGGCAATGCCACCGATGTGCTCTGGTATGAGCTCACCCCGCGTGGTTTCCGCTGCCAGCGCACGCCGATGGACGTGTCCGGTCCATTGCGCGAGCACCGTGAGCGCAGTCGCGCGGCATGGATCTTCACCTCGGCGACGCTGACCGTGGGCGGTGGTTTCGATCACATCGCCACCCGCCTCGGGCTGGACGACCCGCAGACGCTGGTCCAGCCGAGTCCGTTCAATTGGCCCGAGCAGGCGCTGTGTTACCTGCCTGAAGGCCTGCCCGATCCGGCCGCACGTGGTTTCGGAACCGCGCTGATCCAGACCCTGCGGCCGGTGCTGCAGGCCTCGCAGGGCAGGGCGTTCCTGCTGTTCGCTTCGCATCGCGCCCTGCGTGAGGCCGCCGAGGCACTGCGCGATGGGCCATGGCCGTTGTTCGTGCAGGGTGAGGCGCCGCGTGCGACGCTGCTGCAGCGCTTCCGCGAATCGGGCAATGGGGTGCTGCTGGGCTCGGCCAGTTTCCGCGAGGGCGTGGACGTGGTCGGCGAAGCGTTGAGCGTGGTGATGATCGACAAGCTGCCGTTCGCGGCCCCGGACGACCCGGTCTACGAGGCACGCCTGGAGGCGATCCGCAGCCAGGGCGGCAATCCGTTCCGCGACGAACAGTTGCCGCAGGCGGTGATCGCCCTGAAGCAGGGCGTTGGCCGCCTGATCCGCAGCGAAAGCGACCGGGGCGTGCTGGTCCTGTGCGATCCGCGCCTGCTCAACCGTGGCTATGGCCGGGTCTTTCTTGAGTCGCTGCCGCCGTTCCGGCGCACCCGTAGCCTGGCCGATGTGCAGGCCTTCTTTACGCCACAATGGGCGCCCGTGGCCGATGATGCCGTTCCGACCGCCGCCGCCGCGGCGGGCCCGGAGCCGGCGCCCGGTGTCACGTTCCCCCTGTTCTGACCTGATCCGATGAAACTGCTCGCCTTTGAAACCGCCACCGAAGCCTGTTCCGTTGCCCTGCATGTCGATGGACAGGTACTGGAACGTTTCGAGATCGCCCCGCGCCGGCATGCCGAACTGAGCCTACTGTGGGCCGAGGCGCTGCTGGCCGAAGCCGGCATCAGCCGCCGCCAGCTGGACGGTATCGCGCTCAGCCGCGGTCCTGGTGCTTTCACCGGCGTGCGCCTGGCGATCGCCATCGCGCAGGGCATCGCACTGGCGCTGGATCGTCCGTTGCTGCCGGTCTCGACGCTGCAGGTGCTGGCGCTGCGGGCACCGGCGGAAGAAACGCAGATCCTGTCGGCGATCGACGCACGGATGGGAGAGTTGTACGTTGCGCGCTTCGAGCGTGTGGACGGCCTGCCGGTCGCGCGCGATGCCGAACGCGTGTGCGCACCCGCTGCGGTAGCGCTGCCGGAAGGGCTGTCGGCCTACGGTGTCGGTACCGGGTTCGCCGCAGCCGAGGGTGCGCTGGTCGCGCAGCTCGGCACAGGTTTGCGCGGATTCGACGCCACGGCATTGCCGCGTGCGTCGGACGTGCTCGCACTGGCGGTGCCGGCGTTCGCCCGCGGCGAAGCCATTGCACCGGAGAAGGTCGAGCCGGCCTACCTGCGCGACAACGTGGCACTGACCCTGGTCGAGCAGCAGGCCGCGCGCGAGGCGAAGGCGAAGGCCAACGGCTGAGCCCCTCGTGGCGGAGTTGGTCGCGTAGATCAAAAGCCGTGGTTTGGCCGGCGGGTGGGCTGCGCAGGGGCGCTGCAAGTACGTCCATGTAAGCTCGGTCGCCGCATCCATGCGGCTCACGCCCCTGCGCAGCCCACCCGCCCGGCCTCTGACAGTTTCCGTGCGCGTCCGCCACGGAAGATCAAAAAAAGAAAAGTCAAAATCAAAAGCGGGTCGCTTCGCTTGCATCCACGCGTGGCGTGGATGTGTATCGACCAAGGTCGACACCTACCAAAGCAATGGTGCGCCGCGATCTATCAGAGGCGGGGCGGTGTCGGGCGGCGGGGTATCTGCGGCATGGATGCCGCGGCTAAGCCTACACGGACGTACTTGTGGCGTCCCCGCCGCCCGACACCGCCTCGCCACGCTTCAGTACACCAACCGCCGCTGTTGCTGTTGCCGTTGCTCTAGCCTTTCAGCGGGTCCCGGGCCGCAGGCCCGGGCAACAAACCCTACCGGTCGTCGCGCAGTTCGCCGCCGGGCAGGAACACCCACGTGCGGGTGACCTGCAGGATGTCGATCTCATCCTCGGTCTTCGGCAACGGCGGGAACGGCTGCGCCAGCTTCACCACCCGCAGTGCCGCCTCATCCAGCAGTGGCGTTCCGCTCGACCGCAGGATCCGGCTGCTTTCCACGCTGCCATCGCGGCGCACGCCCACGCTGATCACCACCTGGCCGCCCAGCCGGCGCTGCCGGGCCTCGTCCGGGTAATTCAGGTTGCCCACGCGCTCGGCGCGGTCAACCCAGGCCCGCAGGTAATTGGCATAGGCATACTCGCGCGTGCTGGCCGACACGAACTTGCGGTTCGGGCGCTTGGCGTACTGCGCCGAGCGCAGATGCACTTCTGCGGCCAGTCGGGCCATTTCCACATCGCGCTGTTCGCGCGCACTCAGCGGGGCGTCCGGTTCGGGCTGATCCGGCGTGGGGCGGGACTGGGCCTGCGCGACCGCCTCTTCGCCATTGCGGCTGCTGACCACCCGTGCCTGTGGCGGCGGGACCGGCGCGGCCGATTGCTGCTGCTGTGGGACCGGGCTCAAACCGGGCTGCGCCTGCGGCACGATGCCGGCCTGGTTGTCGCGCGGACGCTGTGCGCGGTCGTGTTCGCCACCGCCATCCTGGTTGGCTGCGGCAAGAAAATCGGCCTGCTTCGGCGTCAGCGCGGTGCGGGTCTGGCTGAAGATCACTTCCAGCGTGGGCACCAGCGGTGCATCGCCTTTCACGGCGAAGCCCACGCCCAGGATCAGCAGCGCGTGAACCAGCACCGACAGCGCGATGGTCGCCCCCAGCCGTTGCGCTTCGCGTGGTGGCGGGGGCAGGACGGCAGGTGCGGTTGCCATCAGCGCAGGCCGGCCTCAAGCGCGTCGAACAGGGTGCCGGCGATGTTCAGGCCGAACTGTGCGTCCAGTTCGCGTACACAGGTCGGGCTGGTCACGTTGACCTCGGTCAGGTAATCGCCGATCACGTCCAGGCCGACGAAGCGCATGCCGCGGCGCTTCATCTCCGGGCCGACCTGGGCCGCGATCCAGCGGTCGCGCTCGCTCAGCGGACGGCCTTCGCCGCGGCCACCGGCAGCCAGGTTGCCCCGGAACTCGTCGCCCTGCGGGATGCGCGCCAGGCAGTAGTCGACCGGTTCGCCATCGACCAGCAGGATGCGCTTGTCGCCGGCCGTGATGTCGGGAATGAACTTCTGGGCCAGTGCCAGTTTGCGGCCGCCGTCGGTCAGGGTTTCCAGGATCACGTTCAGGTTCGGATCGCCCTGGCCGCTGCGGAAGATCGAGCGGCCGCCCATGCCGTCCAGCGGCTTCAGCACGGCCTGGCCATGCTCCAGCGCGAAGGCCTTCAAGGCCTTGGCGTCGCGGCTGACCAGGGTCGGCGGGCAGCACTGCGGGAACAGCAGCGCGGCCAGCTTCTCGTTGTAGTCGCGCAGCCCCTGCGGATTGTTGACCACGCAGGCACCGGCGGCCGCAGCCACGTCCAGCACCTGGGTGTCGTAGATGTACTCGGCGTCGACCGGCGGATCCTTGCGCATCAGCACGATCTGGCCGGGGCCGAATTCGGTACGGCTGAATGCGCCCAGCTCATACCAGCCAGCCGGGTCGTCGCGCACCTGCAGCGGCGCGGTCTGGGCCACTGCCACGCCACCCTCCAGGGCCAGGCCGCCCGGGCGCACATAGTGCAGGGCATGGCCGCGGCGCTGGGCTTCCAGCAGCATGGCGAAGGTGGTGTCCTTGGCGATCTTGATGTGGGCGATGGGGTCCATCACCACGATGACGTTCAACGGCATGGGCGCACCTGTCAGGCAAGGCGTTGATGGTAGCGGCAACGCCGGTCGCGCGCCTCCCTGCCATACTGCAACGCAGCGTCCGCCCGGCGCTCGCGCACTCATTGCGAAACCCGTCACGTTCAGGAGGCTGCCATGCCCCGCGCCATGGGGCGGCCTTGAAGCGGGCGCGGAAAGTGCGATATAGATACGCTTTCGTAGCGGCCCCCGCCAGAGATCGGGCCGTGCGCTTGGGGATAGGCAATGACTGAAAACACGACTGCGGGCGGGGAACTCGCAGGACTCCGGGTGATGGTCATCGATGATTCGAAGACCATCCGCAGGACTGCGGAAACACTGCTCAAGCGGGAAGGCTGCGAGGTGGTCACCGCCACCGACGGCTTTGAAGCGCTTGCGAAGATCGCAGACCAGCAACCGCAGATCATCTTCGTCGACATCATGATGCCGCGCCTGGACGGGTACCAGACCTGTGCGCTGATCAAGGGCAACCAGCTGTTCAAGGCGACCCCGGTCATCATGCTCTCTTCCAAGGATGGCCTGTTCGACAAGGCGCGGGGACGCATCGTCGGCTCGGAGCAATACCTGACCAAGCCATTCACGCGTGAAGAACTGCTGGGTGCCATCCGCACATACGTCAACGCCTGACCAGGGGGGAAAGGCACAATGGCTCGTATCGTTCTGATCGAGGATTCACCGACCGACCGCGCGGTGTTCACCCAGTGGCTGCGCCGTGCCGGCCACGAGGTGCTGGAAGCGGACAACGCCGAGGATGGACTGCAGCTGGTCCGCGACCAGGTGCCGCAACTGGTGCTGATGGACGTGGTCCTGCCCGGCATGAGCGGCTTCCAGGCCACCCGCGCGATGGCCCGTGACGCAGCGATCAAGCACATCCCGGTGATCATCGTCAGCACCAAGGCGATGGAAACCGACAAGGCCTGGGGCCTGCGCCAGGGCGCGGCCGATTACATCGTCAAGCCGCCGCGCGAGGATGAACTGATCGCGCGGATCAACGAACTGGTGGCCTGATGCGCTCGCCTTTCGACATCCTCGAAGCCTATGAACGCCGCAGCCTGGCCCACGCGGTGCAGCTGCCCGAACGGCAGTTCGCCCAGGACCTCTGGCGTGGCGTGGGCTACCGCGTCGGCCAGCGCCGGCTGGTGTCCGATTTCCGCGAAGTGGTGGAGATCGTGCCGATGCCGCCGGTGACCCCGGTGCCATGCGCGCAGCCCTGGCTGCTCGGCGTGGGCAATCTGCGCGGCAACCTGTTCCCGGTGGTCGACCTGAAGTACTTCCTGGAAGGCGTGCGTACCGTGCAGCAGGAAGGCCAGCGCGTGCTGATCATGCGCCAGGCCGGTGGCGACGTCGCACTGACCATCGATGAACTGTTCGGCCAGCGCAGCTTCGAACTGGACCAGCAGATCGAGGCCGGCATGCTGGCCGAAGGGCGCTACGGCCATTTCGTCGATCGCGCCTTCCATGCCGACGGCCACGACTGGGGCGTATTCTCGCTTTCGCTGCTGTCGCGCACCCCTGAATTCCGGCAAGCCGCGGCCTGAGGCCGGGCATCGCCCCCTGCATTGAAGATCGAGGTTGAACGATGAGTACTGCTTCGGACGCCACCAAGACCGGCAAGCTGCGGCTGGGCGGCAGCAACCTCTGGCTGTTCCTGCTGCTGGCATCGATGATCCTGTTCGGCGTCAACACCGGCGTCGCTACCTGGCAGGGCAGTCGCCTGGCCGATGCCGGTTCCAAGGCGGCCGACCTGCAGGTGCTGTCGCAGCAGCTGGCCAACCAGGGCCGTGACGCGGTGGGCGGCAACGCGCAGGCGTTCACTGCCTTCAAGGCCACCCGCAACGCGATCGAACAGAATGTGTCGACCCTGCAGGGCCGCTATGGCAAGGAGCCGGGCGTGTCCGGTGCGATCGCCACGCTGGGCGAGACCTGGGCGCCGCTGGGCAAGCAGGCCGGGCAGCTGGTGGCCAGTGAACCGGCGGTGCTGGCCCTGGCCGGCAACGCCAACAACTTCACCGGCGCCGTGCCGGGGCTGCAGGCCCAGCTGAACGAGCTGGTGCGTGCGATGTCCGCTGCCGGCGCGCCCTCGTCGCAGGTGTACAGCGCACTGCAGCAGGTCGTGGTGGCCGGCTCCATGGCCCGCCGCGTAACCGAAATGCGCGCCGGTGGCAGCGGCGCTGCTACGGCCGGCGATGCGCTGGCGCGTGACATCACCGTGTTCTCGCAGGTGCTCGACGGCCTGCGCAATGGCAACGAGGAACTGGGCATCACCGCCGTGCGCGGTGCCGCTGCCGTGGCCGCGCTGGAACAGTCGCAGCAGAAGTGGGAAGCGATGAAGCAGGACGCTGACGCGATCCTGGCCAGCTCGCGCCAGCTGTTCGCGGCGCAGTCCGCCGCCACCGCGCTGGGCCAGGGTTCGGCCCACATGCTGGATGACAGCCGCAAGCTGTTCGACGCGTTCTCCTCGTTCGGCTCGGTGTCTGACACCCGCCTGTTCCCGAACTTCTGGATCGGTGTGGTCTCCGGTGCGCTGTCGCTGATCGCGATCATCGGCTTCGTTTCCACCAACGTGCGCAGCCGCTCGCGCGAGCAGGAACTGCGCTACCAGACCCAGGTGGAGTTCAACAGCCGCAACCAGCAGGCGATCATGCGGCTGCTGGACGAAATCTCCTCGCTCGGCGAGGGCGACCTGACGGTGAAGGCCTCGGTGACCGAGGACATGACCGGTGCCATCGCCGACGCGATCAACTACGCCGTCGACGAGCTGCGCCACCTGGTGACCACCATCAATGACACCTCGGCCAAGGTCGCGCTGTCCACCCAGGAGACCCAGGCCACCGCCATGCAGCTGGCAGAGGCGGCCGGCCACCAGGCCAACCAGATCACCTCGGCGTCGGACCGCATCGGTGAAATCGCGGCAAGCATCGAACAGGTGTCGCGCAACTCGGCCGAGTCGGCCGACGTGGCACAGCGCTCGGTGGTGATTGCCGCCGAAGGTGCCGGCGTGGTGCGCGAGACCATCCAGGGCATGGACCAGATCCGTGACCAGATCCAGGAAACCTCCAAGCGCATCAAGCGCCTGGGTGAGTCGTCGCAGGAAATCGGCTCGATCGTGGAACTGATCAACGACATTTCCGAACAGACCAACATCCTGGCGTTGAACGCAGCGGTCCAGGCGGCCTCGGCCGGTGAAGCGGGCCGCGGTTTCGCGGTCGTGGCCGACGAAGTGCAGCGCCTGGCAGAACGCACCTCGGGTGCGACCCGACGCATCGAGAACCTGGTGCAGGCGATTCAGGCCGACACCAACGAAGCGGTCACCTCGATGGAACAGACCACCGCCGAAGTGGTGTCCGGTGCACGCCTGGCCGAGGATGCCGGCACCGCGCTGACCGAGATCGAGCGCGTGTCCAATGCACTGAACACCCTCATCAAGAACATCTCCATCGCCGCCCAGCAGCAGTCGGCTGCGGCCTCGGACATCACCCGCACCATGGGCGTGATCCGGCAGATCACCGGCCAGACCTCGCAGGGCGCCGGGCAGACCGCCGAATCGATCGGCCACCTCGCGCAGCTGGCGGCGGACCTGCGTCGTTCGGTCGCCGACTTCAAGCTGCCGGCGTGACGCGGGCAGGGCGGCGAGCAAGGAACCAGTCGATGAAGCATTTCCATTCCCCACGCCAGAACTCGCGCGGCCACCGCGCGGCGGCGAACGGAGCGCGTCCATGAGCAGTCTGCGCGATGCGATGAGCCACGCAGCGCTGGGCTGGGTCAAGCCCGAGCTGGACGAGACCCTGCGCCAGGTGCGCAACGAGGTCGAGTACTACGCCGAAGACCCGAGCGATGCCAGCCGCATGCGCATCTGCGCCGGCTACCTGCACCAGGTGCAGGGCACCCTGCGCATGGTCGAGCTGTATGCACCGGCGATGGTGGCCGAGGAACTGGAACAGCTGGCCAATGCCATCGGGGCCGACGGCGTGGCCGACCGTGATGAAGCCTGCGCGACCCTGATGCGTGGCAGCGTGCTGCTGCCCGATTATCTGGAGCGCCTGCAGAACGGGCATCGCGATATTCCGATCGTGCTGATGCCGCTGCTCAACGAGATCCGTGCCGCGCGTGGCGAAGAAGGCGTGCATGACAGCGTGCTGCTGGCATTCGCACCGGACAGCGTCACCGCCACCGAGGCCGAGCTGGACCATGCCCGCGGCAGCCTGAGCGGACGCAACCGCGAGTTGCTGGACACGGTCGGCAGTGCGGTGAAGGAAGAACTGCTGCGCATCAAGGATGCGCTGGACCTGCACCTGCGCACCGGCGGTGCTCCGGAACAGCTGCAGACCCAGGCCAACGAGCTCGGGGCGGTGGCCGATACGCTGGGCATGATGGGCCTGGGCGTGGCCCGCAGCGTGGTCGTGCAGCAGCGTGACGCACTGCGTGGGGTGGTGGAAGGGCGCCAGCAGATCGATGAGAACCTGCTGCTGGATATCGCAGGGGCACTGCTCTACGTGGACGCCTCGCTGGACGACCAGGTCGCCCATCTGGGCGCTGGCGGCAGTGGCGAGGACGATCCGAGCGCGGTTGAGAACCGCCGCACGGTGGAGGTGCTGGCGCATGAAGCCATCGCCAACTTCGCCGCCGCCCGCGAGCATTTCGTCGCGTTCATCGAAACCAGCTGGAACCATGCCGAGCTGCAGGATGTGCCGCGCCTGCTGGGTGATGTATCCGGTGCGCTGCGCATGCTCGATCTGGGCACCGCCGCAGACTACCTGCGTGGCGTACAGCAGTACATCGAGGCCGAGCTGATCGGTCGCCAGCGCGTGCCCAGTGGCCGCCAGCTGGACACCCTGGCCGATGCCATGGCCAGCCTGGAGTACTACCTGGAAGCCCTGCGCGACCGCCGTCCGGGCCGCGAGGACATCCTCGACATCACCCGCAGCAGCCTTGAAGCGCTGCGCTATTGGCCGTTGCCGGACCGCAACGCGGTGGAACCGGTTGCCGCCGCGCCTGTTGCGTTCGCATCGCTGCTGGTGGACCGGGAGCCGGTCGCGCTGCAGGCCGAGCCTTTGCAGCCGGAGCGCATCGAGATTCCGGTTCAGCCAGCCGCGCCCGCCGCCGGCACTGTGCCGGTGCCCTTGCCGGACTTCACCTTTGATCCACCACCGGCCACGCCTGCACCGGAGGTGCTGGACAACCGCCTGATGTTCGGTGCGCTGGGGAACCTTGCATCCACACCGCTGTCGCTGCATGACGACCGCGAGGCGGCGCTGGTCTTCGCCGCCTCCAGCGCACCTGCGCCCGAGGTGCCGCAGTGGGATCTCGCGCCGTTCCATCCGGACGCCGATCCGGCCGCGAGTGCCGAAGACGAACGCAGCCCGACCTTCGCCAGTTTCGATCCGGTCAGCTTCGAACGCGCCGAAACCGGAATGGAATCGGTGCCGCAATGGACGCTGTCGGAGGCGACACCACCGGTATCGGCTGATGTGGCAGTGGCGGATGTCGAGCACGACGTCGACGCGTCGGTACCCTTTGACACCACTGGCTTTGCAGCGCCGGTGTTCGACCCGGTGGCTGCCGAGCACGATGTGGTTGCTGCCCGTGACGACGTGGTGTTCCGTTTCGACGCCGATGCGCTGGATAACGCCGACGACGTGCTGTCGCTGGAGACCGTCGATGACGCCACGGCCCAGCCGTTGGACGAAAGCCCCGTGGGTGCCGAAGTCGACGCCGTTGCGGCGGATGTCCCGGAGCACGCGGCCGCGCCGATGGCCGAGGTGCTGACGCCGGCCTCCGATGCACCGGCACCGGCGGTGTCGGTGATTGATATCGACACCATCGCACCGATCGATTTCAGCGAAGCCGACGCACAGTTCTTTGCCGAGCTGAGCGCCGCGGCGGCCGACTTCAATCCGCAGGCCATGGCGGCTCCGCCCGCTGCGGACATCCCGGTCGTGGCTGGGACCGAGGCCGGCTTCGAGGCCGGCTTCGACGACGATGCCGAGAACATCGACGAGGACATCCGCGAGGTGTTCCTGGAAGAGTTCGACGACGAACTGGCCAACCTTGGCACGCTGCTGCCGGCATGGCGCACGCAGCTGGACAACATGGACCGGCTGCGGCCGATCCGCCGCATCTTCCACACCCTCAAGGGCAGTGGCCGACTGGTCGGCGCGCGCACCCTGGGGGAGTTCGCCTGGAAGATCGAGGGCATGCTCAACCGCGTGCTCGATGGCAGCCGGCCGGCCACGCCGGCCGTGCTGGCAATGGTCGACAATGCGCACGCCGCACTGCCGCAGTTGAATGCCGCGCTGCGCCATGGCCAGCGCATCAGCGTGGACCTGCAGGCAATGCAGGCCATCGCCGATCGGGTCGGCGCCGGCGAGGAGACCTTCTACGTGCCGTTGCCGGCTGCGGCCGCACCGACAGCGACACTGGCCGAGTCCGAAGGCGAAGACGAAATCAGCCGCCTGCTGGACGCCGAGGCCGCTGCGTCGGCGCAGGCCGATGCCTCGGCGGTGGCCGAAGACGCCGGGACCCCGGCCAACATCGACAGCGTGCTGCGCGAGATCCTCGAGGCCGAGGTCGAAGTCCACCAGGCGACCCTGCAGGAGTGGCTGCGCTCGGCACAGCAGGCACCGCAGCCGGTCAGCGACGCACTGCTGCGTGCGGTTCACACCATGAACGGCGCCTTCGCGATGACCGAAGTGCCGGAAATCACCGCCGTTACCGGCGGCGCCGAGTCCTACATCAAGCGGGCTCTGGCCGCCGATGTGGTACCTGGCGACGAGGGTGTCGCCGCGCTGGACGCAGCTGCGCAGGCGATCACCGCGACCATGGAGGCGCTGCAGGCCGAACACCCGCGCATTGCGCCGCAGGATGCGCTGGTGCAGCGGCTGCAGGCATTGGCTGGCGAGCTGCCGGAAGCGCGCTGGCCGCTGTTCGCGTCGGAAGACGAGGATGAAGAGGGCACCGAACCGGCGCCAGATGTCGAGCAGGCATCCGAAGCCGAAGCGCCGCTGGCCGGCCTGGACGCGCTGGGCGAAACCAGCATGCGCGTTGCTTCCGATGCGGCTCCCGATCTCATTGCCGAGCCGCTTGCCGAAGATGCGCTGGAACCGGTTCCATCTGCGCCCGACCTCAGGACGCCGGACGTCGCCGCCGACAGCGGCCTGGAAGTCGGCGAGTTGACCGCCAGCGACGATCTTTCGCGTTACTTCGATGCCGGCTGGCCGTCGGTGCAGGGAGAAGATGAACCCGCAGTGGCGTACACCGGCGCGATTGAATCGATCCAGCCGGTGGAGAGTGCGCCTGTTGTCGAAGGGGCCGACGCAGCTGCCGCGCCCACGATCGAGACCGTCGACGACGCTGATCTGACCATGGCCGACGATCTGTCGCCGTACCTCGACGCCAGTGCGCTGCCGGTCGACGACCGCGACGCGGAAGAGCTGCCGGTGTCTGCGGAAGTTGACGCGATCGACCTGAATACGTCCTTGTCCTTTGATTCGGGCAGCGGCGATGACAGCGTCATTGACGACGCTGCTGCATTGCCACTCGACAGCGAGCTGTCGAGCCTGCAGGATGAAATGGCTGTGCCGGGTTTCGCAGAACCGGTCACGCTGGCAGCCGCGCTCGAGGCCGGCCTGCACGTGATCGAGCAAGAGCGGACCCTGGACGACGACGGGCAATGGCCCGTGATCGGCCTCCAGGCCAGCGAACTCGCGCCGGGCGAGGCAGATGCCTTTGCCGAGGATGCGGACGTCGGCGGGGAGGCGGCGGTCGGTGAAGGAGAGAGCGCCGATCAGCCGTCCCCGGCGACGGTGATTGAGGCGTTCAGCGCAGAGGCACGCGTTGGCAGTGGTGCTCCGGTGCGGTTCTTCGAAATGGAAGAGGCGCCGGGCCAGGGCACGATCAACACCGGTGCCGGCGCGGAGATCGCAGCGGCCGACATCGAGCCCCCTGCGCCGGATGTTGAGCAGGCGCCTGTTGCGGCGGATGCCGAAGACGGTGCCGATGCCGATGCGCTTGACTTCAGCGTGTACGACCGCGAGCTGGTCGACATCTTTGTCGAGGAAGGCAGGGACCTGCTCGACCACTGTGATGGCCTGATCAGCGAGCTGCGTGATGCACCGCAGGATCGCGAGGTGCTGGCCGGCCTGCAGCGTGACCTGCACACCCTCAAAGGGGGCGCTCGCATGGCCGGTATCAATGCCATCGGCGACCTCGGCCACAGCATCGAATCGCTGCTGGAAGCGGTGGCCGCTGGCCGTACCGAAATCGAGCGCCGCGACGTGCAGCTGCTGGAACGCGGCTTTGACCGCCTGCACCAGCTGCTCACCCGTACCGGCACCCACCGCGTGGTGGAGCCGGCGCTGGATCTGGTGGAGGCCTTCGAGGTTCGCACCACCACCGATATTGCTGCAGCCGCCACGGCCGCGCGTGCAGCCAGCGAGGCCGAGACCGTGCCGGCGCAGGCTGCGGCCACGCTGACGCCGATTGTCGACGCGCCGCTGTCGGCACCGCTGCCGGCCGAGGGTACGGTCGATGAAGACCCCCTGGCACGTCCGCAGCAGGAACAGGTGCGCGTGCGCGCCGACCTGCTCGACCGCCTAGTCAACCATGCCGGTGAAGTGGCGATCTACCGCTCGCGCCTGGAACAGCAGCTCGGCGCCTTCCGCGGCGCGATGGGCGAACTGGAGCGCACCAATGCGCGACTGCGCGACCAGCTGCGCCGCCTCGACCTGGAAACCGAGGCGCAGATCGTCGCCCGCTACCAGCGCGAGCAGGACCAGGCCGACCAGAAGTTCGACCCGCTGGAACTGGATCGGTTCTCCACCCTGCAGCAGCTCAGCCGCGCGCTGAACGAATCGGCGGCCGACCTGGGTGGCCTGCAGGGCGTGCTGGACGATCTGTCGCGCCAGTACGATTCGCTGCTGCAGCAGCAGTCGCGTGTCAGTTCGGAGCTGCAGGACGGCCTGATGCGCGCGCGCATGGTGCCGTTCGATGGCCTGGTGCCGCGCCTGCGCCGCGTGGTCCGCCAGGCCGGCATGGATACCGGCAAGCAGGTCCACCTGACTCTGGAAGGCACCCACGGCGAACTGGACCGCAACGTTCTCGACCGCATGGTCGCGCCGCTGGAACACATGCTGCGCAACTCGGTGGCCCATGGCCTGGAAGCGCCGGAACAGCGCCGCGCCGCCGGCAAGCCGGAGGAGGGCGAGATCGCCATCCGCCTGCACCGCGAAGGCTCGGAAATCGTCCTGGAAGTGGCCGATGACGGCGCTGGCCTGGACCGCGAAGCGATCCGCCGCCGCGCAATCGACCGCGGCCTGCTGGCCGCCGATGCGCAGCCGAACGAGCAGGAACTGGACAACCTCATCTTCGCGTCAGGCTTCACCACCGCCGACCAGGTCAGCCAGCTGGCCGGCCGTGGCGTGGGCATGGACGTGGTGCGCAACGAAGTGCGCCAGCTGGGTGGCTCGGTCGATATCCAGTCAGTGCGTGGGCAGGGCGTGCGCTTCACCCTGCGCCTGCCGCAGACGCTGGCGGTCACCCAGGCGGTGTTCGTGCAGATCGGCGAAACCACCTTCGCAGTGCCGGTGGCCTCGGTCAGTGGTATCGGCCGCCTGTCGCGCGAGCGCTTCGAGGCTGCCGACAGCAGCTACCGCTACAGCGGCGAAGACTATCCGCTGTACGACCTTGGCAGCTTGGTCGGCCAGGCCCCGGCGCGTGCCGACGGCCAGGAGCAGGTGCCACTGCTGTTGGTCCGTGCCGGTGATCTGCGCGCCGCCGTCGCGATCGACCAGGTGCTGGGCAACCGCGAAATCGTGGTCAAGCCGGTCGGCCTGCAGATCGCGTCGGTGCCGGGGATCTACGGCGCCACCATCACCGGCGACGGCCGCGTGGTGGTGATCCTGGACGTGGCGCCGCTGGTGCGCCGTTTCCTGGCCAACCCGACGCTGCCGGTACTGGCCAATGCGCCGCGCCGGGAGCGCCAGGTGCCGCTGGTGATGGTGGTCGACGACTCGCTGACCATGCGCAAGGTCACCGGCCGCATCCTCGAACGCCACAACTTCGAGGTCAGCGTTGCGCGCGACGGCGTGGAAGCACTGGAGCGACTGGAAGAGCGGGTACCGGACCTGATGCTGCTGGACATCGAGATGCCGCGCATGGATGGCTACGAGCTGGCCACCGCGATGCGTGCCGACCCGCGCTACAGGGACGTGCCGATCGTGATGATCACTTCGCGCAGCGGTGACAAGCACCGCCAGCGCGCCTTCGAGATCGGTGTCCAGCGTTATCTGGGCAAGCCGTACCAGGAACTGGACCTGATGCGTAACGTGTACGACCTGTTGGGGATCGCCCGTGTCCGTGAGTGAAACCCAGGCGGCTCCGGCCGTTGCCCTGCTGGCCCGTCCCGGCGCGGCGCGCGAGCGCCTGCGCGAGGCACTGTCGCATGCGGATGTGCAGCTGGTGCTGGAAGACGACCCGAACAGCCTTGAGCCGCAGCTGCTGCACGACGCCCGACCTCAGGTCGTGGTGATTGCGCTGGAGACCGCCATTGAGGACGCATTGGAGCGCCTGGAAACGGTGTTGTCCGCACCGGGCCTGACCCTGGTCTTCGACGAGGCCGAACTGGCCGCACGTCGTGATGGCTGGGAGGCCCAGCGCTGGGGCCGTCATCTGGCCGCGAAGCTGCATGGCCATCAGCAGGTGTTGCCGCCGGGGGCCGAAGAAGAACCCAGCCTGCAACTGGCGCCGGGCCATCCGGCACCGCCACCGGCACCGCAGGAAGAAGCGCTGCAGGCGCACTTGGACCAGGCATCGAGCTGGGCCGACGAGGTCCCAGCTGACAGCCTGTACTCGCCGCCTGCGCAGCTGCACGAACCGATTGCGCTGGAACAGGCGCTGGCGGCGCTGCAGCCGGTCGTGCCTGAGCCGCTGGAGGCCCCCGAACCGCCATCGCTGGCGGAGATCGCGCCCGCAGCGCCGCCCATTCCGCCGATCTCCTTCGACCACACCGCATGGTCGCTGGTCGATGACGTGGCCGACGTTCAGGCAGCCGCTTCGCAACACGCCGCGCCGGAGGCACCGCTGCCTTCCTTCGATACCGGCCATCTGAGCCTGGTCGATCTGGATGCTGGTGCGCCCGTGGGCGCACGCGCCGGATCGTTGCTGGTGCTGGCCGGCATCGGCGGCCCGGATGCACTGCGTCGCCTGCTGGGCGCGCTGCCTGCATCGCTGAGCGTCCCGGTACTGGTGCATATGCGCTTGGACGGTGGCCGCTACGGAAACCTGGTCAAGCAGATGGCGCGCGTGTCGCCGCTGCCGGTGCAGCTGGCCGAAGTCGGCCAGCGTGCAACACCCGGTGAAGTGCACGTGCTGGCCGATGACATCGGCGTGCAGGCAGCCAGCGACGGCCTGCATTTCGTCAGCGACGCGCAAGGGATCTCGATTGCCGCGCTGCCGGCTGAGCACACCGCGCTGGTCCTGCTCAGCGGCGCCGACCTTGCGCTTGTGGGGCCGGCACTGGATCTGGCCGCCGCCGGTGCGTGGGTGGCCGGGCAGGTCGGCGAGGGCTGCTATGACCCTGCCGCGGCCACGGCGGTGGTCGCCGCTGGCATGGTGGCCGGTGAACCACAGGAACTGGCGCAGGCCATCGCCTCGCGCTGGGGCGTGGAAGACGATAACGGAGACGCACCATGAGCTATGCCAGCAATGACGAAATCCGAGGCGTCCTGATCCAGGCCGGCAACGAACGCGTGCTGCTGCCCAATGCCACCGTGGCCGAAATGATGTCGCGGGTGCCGGTGCAGCCGGTTTCCGATACCCCGCGCTGGCTGGTCGGCGAAATCGGCTGGCACGGCTGGCAGGTGCCGCTGGTGTCGTTCGCGCGCCTTTCCGGCCTGGGCGAGGAAGCCGTGGGCGGCCACAACAAGGTGGTGGTGCTGAAGGCCCTCAGCGGCAACGCGCAGCGCCCGTACTACGCGCTGCTGACGCAGAATTTCCCGCAGCTGATCTCGGTGCCGCGCGATGGCCTGCTGGCCGATGCTTCCGAGGAAACCCTGCCGC
Organism: Stenotrophomonas sp. YJH_SMC_48-3; assembly: GCF_059369375.1. Taxonomy (NCBI): domain Bacteria; kingdom Pseudomonadati; phylum Pseudomonadota; class Gammaproteobacteria; order Lysobacterales; family Lysobacteraceae; genus Stenotrophomonas; species Stenotrophomonas sp. YJH_SMC_48-3. Next base: position 17,516 of record NZ_JCAFSQ010000003.1, read on the forward strand.
AGATCGTGCACATGCGCGTGCTGCTGGGTGAGCAGAGCGCGCTGCTGCCGAACCTGGACGCACTGGAAGCCGCCCTGGATTCGCTGGCGGCTTGATCCACCAGGCTGGTAGTGCCGGCTGCCGACCGGCACCGAGCCGAGCATGGCTCGGCTCTACAAGGAAACTGCAATCTGGCGCGGGCCTGTAGAGCCGAGCCTACGCTCGGCTGCCGCCCTGGACGCGCTGGCCGGCACTACAACGAATCAGCCTCACCCCAGATCGCCCAGCCGCGCCTGCAATGCGGCAATCGCGGCCAGCCCGGCGGTCTCGGTACGCAGGATGCGTGGCCCCAGCTGCAGGCCCTGGAAGCCTGCAGCTGCCAACTGATCCCGGTCGCGCGGCGACCAGCCGCCTTCCGGACCGATCGCGATCACGATGCCGCCCGCCGGCGCCGCGTCCAGCGTCGACAGGCGATGGGCACCCAGCGGGTCCAGGGTCAGCCGCAGCGTATCGGGCGGCAGTGCCGCCGCCGCCTGTGCCAGCGACAGCGGCGGGCCCACCTGCGGAATGCGCGCGCGCCCGGACTGGCCGCAGGCCGAGGTCACCACATTGTTCCAGTGCGACACGCGCTTCTCCGCCCGAGCCGCATCCAGCTTCACCTCGGTACGCTCGGCATTCACCGGAATGATCGCCGCCACGCCCAGTTCGGTGGCCTTCTGCAGGATCAGGTCCATCTTTTCGCCTCGGGCAAGGCCCTGCAGCAGGGTGATCGCCAGCGGCGATTCGTTGTCCACCGCCTGCACCGCATCGATGCGCACCTGCACCTCGCGCTTGCCGGCGGCAGTCAGCGTGGCGCTGTAGTCGTGGCCATCGCCGTTGAACAGCACGCAGGTATCACCCTCGCGCAGGCGCATCACCCGCACCAGATGGTTGGCCGTCTCTTCCGGCAGGGTCACGGTCTGGCCGCTGTGCAGCGCCAGGTCGATGGGGCAGCGGGTCACGCGCATGCAATCGCCTCGTCAATCGCCGCCAGCGTGGTATGTGCCAGCAGCTCCAGTTGTTCGTCGTCCACGCAGTAGGGTGGCATCCAGTACAGCACGTCGCCCAGCGGACGCAGCACCACGCCACGTTTCAGCGCGGCCTTGTAGGCATGCAGGCCCAGCCGCATGGCCGGGTCGAAGGGCGTGCGCTTGTTGCCGTCGCGCGACAGCTCGAAGGCAACTACCATGCCGGCTTGGCGCACGTCGGCCACGTGCGGATGGTCGCTGAACGGTGCGGCCAGCGTGCCCATCACCGAGGCGATGCCACGGTTGCGGGCGATCACATCGTCGTCGCGGAAGATGTCCAGCGTGGCCAATGCCGCCGCGCAGGCCAGCGGGTTGCCGGTATAGCTGTGCGAATGCAGGAAGGCGCGCTCGCGTGAGTCGTCGAGGAACGCGTCGTACAGCGCCTGCGTGGCCAGCACGGTGGCCAGCGGCAGGAAGCCGCCGGTCAGGCCCTTGGACAGGCACATCAGGTCCGGCATCACCCCGGCCTGCTCGCAGGCGAACAGGGTGCCGGTGCGGCCGAAGCCGGTGGCGATCTCGTCGGCGATCATGAACGCGCCATGGGCGTCGCATAGTTCGCGCACGCGCTGCAGGTAGACCGGGTCATGCATGCGCATGCCGCCGGCGCACTGCAGGCGCGGTTCCAGGATCACCGCACAGATCTCGCCCGGGTGCTGGTCGAACAGCGTGGCAAGGCCATCGGCGGCCTGCAGTGCACGCTCAGCCGGGCTCTGACCGGGCTCAGCCAGGAAAGCATCGGGCGAGGGCGCGAACAGCGCTTCGGCCAGCAGCGGCGCATAGACGCGGCGATACAGCGGAATGTCTCCCAGCGCCAGCGCGCCGAGGGTCTCGCCGTGGTAGCCGTTCTCCAATGCGATGAAACGCGTGCGCTGCGGTTCCCCTCGGTTCTGGAAATACTGGAAGGCCATCTTCAGCGCCACTTCCACGCCGGCGGACCCGTTGTCGGCGTAGAACACCTTGGCCAGTGGTTCGCGGCCAGGCTGGCGTGGGGCCAGTGCGAGCAGGCGTTCGGCCAGGCTGATGGCTGGCTCATGGCCGAAGCCGGCAAGCATCACCTGTTCCAGTTGCCTGGCCTGGGCGGCAATGGCACCACCGATGCGCGGTTCGGCATGGCCGAACAGGTTGGTCCACCAACTGCTGACGGCGTCCAGGTAGCGATTGCCGTCGTGGTCGATCAACCATGCGCCTTCACCACGGGCGATCGGCACCAGCGGCAGGGTATGCGGGTGCTCGCGCATCTGCGTGCACGGGTGCCAGAGCACCTGCAGATCGCGTTGCCGCCAGTGCTGGGCCAGCGGGGAGGGGGTTGGGTCTGCTAGCATTTCGGGCTCATGAACATGTTGCTGCCTGCACATTCTATCGGCACCGGCGCAGGCGCCGGCCGCCGCGGAGATTCCACATGAACGATGACCGTGCCGGGCGTCGCTTGCCGATCATCCATCGGATCACCGATGAGGAGAACGGCCCTTTCCAGCGGCAGCATCTGGACCTGGAGTTCTCCAACGGCGAACGCCGCCGGTTCGAACGTCTGGTCAGCCGAGGTCATGGCGCAGTGGTGGTGGTGCCGATGCTCGACGACGAGACCGTACTGCTGGTACGTGAATACGCTGCCGGCATGCACCGCTATGAACTGGGGTTGGTCAAGGGGCGGATCGATGCCGGCGAGACCCCCGAGCAGGCCGCCGACCGCGAGCTGAAGGAAGAGGCCGGTTTCGGCGCGCGCCGGGTCGATGTGCTGCGCGCGATGACCCTGGCCCCGACCTACATGAGCCACCAGTCGTGGCTGGTGGTGGCACGCGACCTGTACCCGGAAAAGCTGGCCGGCGACGAGCCGGAAGAACTGGAAGTCATCCCGTGGAAGCTGGCCGAGCTGGACCAGCTGATGCTGCGCGAGGACTTTTCCGAGGGGCGCTCGCTGGCGGCACTGTTCATCGCCCGCCAGTGGCTGCAGGGACTGCGATGATCAAGCTGACCACGGACCTGCGCGAGACCGCCATCGCCATCGCCCAGGACGCCGGACGGGCCATCATGCAGGTCTATGCCGATGGCTTCGATGTACAGATCAAGGACGACAGCAGCCCTGTCACCAGTGCCGACCTGGCGGCCAACCAGGTCATTGAACAGGGCCTGCAGCAGCTGACCCCGGACCTGCCAATCCTGTCCGAAGAATCGGCACAGGTGGCCTGGGAGCAGCGCCGCCACTGGGGCGCGTACTGGCTGGTCGATCCGCTCGACGGCACCCGTGAATTCGTCAAGCGCAACGGCGAGTTCAGTGTCAACATCGCGCTGATCTACCAGGGCGCACCGGCCTTCGGCGTGGTGCTGGCCCCAGTGACCGGCATCGTCTGGCATGCCATGCGCGGCGAGCTGGCCTATCGCCGGCAGGGCCTGCACGACACCGTGCTGCGCACCCGCACGCCGGCCACCGCACCGCTGCGGGTTGCTGCCAGCCGCTCGCACCGCTCACCGGAAACCGAGGCCCTGCTGGCAAGGATGGGCCGCATCGAGACCATCGCGCAGGGCTCGTCGCTGAAGTTCTGCCGGATCGCCGAAGGTGGCCTGGATGTCTATCCGCGGCTGGGCCCGACCTCCGAATGGGATACCGCCGCTGGCCAGTGCGTGCTGCACGCCGCCGGCGGCGCGGTGCTGTCGGCCGCGACCGGCAAGCCGTTCCGTTACAACCGCCGCGAAACCCTGTTGAACGGCGATTTCATTGCCCTTGGTGACACCAGCCTGCCATGGCGCGACTGGTTGTCCGACTGACCCTGGAGGCCGCATGAGCGCGCACGACACTCCCACCACCGGCAGCGCCGCCACCCATGAGCTGGAGCGCCTGCTGGCGATCATGGCGCGCCTGCGCGACCCGCAGGGCGGCTGCCCTTGGGACCTGGAGCAGAACTTCGCAACCATCGCGCCATATACCATCGAGGAAGCCTACGAAGTGGCCGATGCGATCGATCGCGGCGATCTCGATGATCTTTGCGATGAACTGGGCGATCTGCTGCTGCAGGTGGTGTTCCATGCGCGCATGGCCGAAGAGCAGGGCAGCTTCGCCTTCGCAGACGTGGCCCGCGCGATCAGCGACAAGATGCAGCGCCGCCACCCGCACGTGTTCGCCGAGGTGAGCGTCGACGATGCCCACGGCGTGACGCGCAACTGGGAGGCGATCAAGCGTGCCGAGCGTGCGGCCAAGGGCGAGCAGGACACCTCCGCACTGGCCGGCATCTCGCGCGGCTTGCCGGAGTGGCAACGTGCGGTGAAGCTGCAGTCGCGCGCGGCCAAGGTCGGTTTCGACTGGCCAGGTCCGCTGCCGGTGCTGGACAAGGCGGCCGAGGAACTGCAGGAGCTGCGCGAGGAGTTCGAGCGCGGCGATATCGCCGGCAACAAGGCGCGCCTGCAGGAAGAGCTGGGTGACCTGCTGTTCGTCTGCGCCAACCTGGCCCGCCATGCCGACATCGACCTGGGTGCGGCGCTGCGCGGGGCCAACCACAAGTTCGAACGTCGCTTCCGTGCGATGGAAGCGCAGGCCGACGCGCAGGGGGAAGCGCTGGCCGCGATGGACCTGGAGGCGCAGGAAGCGCTGTGGCAGCAAGCCAAGGCAGCGGAGAAAGCGTGAAGACACTCGGCCTGTTCCTGCTGACCGCGCTGGCCGAGATCGTCGGCTGCTATCTGCCGTGGCTGTGGCTGCGCAAGGGCGGCAGCATCTGGCTGCTGCTGCCGGCGGCCGCCAGCCTGGCGCTGTTCGCCTGGCTGCTGACCCTGCACCCGACCGCCAGTGGGCGGGTCTATGCCGCCTACGGTGGGGTCTACATCGGCACGGCGCTGTTCTGGTTGTGGCTGGTCGACGGCATCCGTCCCAGCCGGTGGGACCTGTTCGGTGCCGCCCTGTGCCTGGCCGGCATGGCAGTGATCATGTTCGGTCCGCGCACCTCATCGGTGTAGGGCCGAGCCATGCTCGGCCGCTCTTCCTTCCCACTGCGCCGGCGCGCGCAAGCCGAGCATGGCTCGATGCTGCAAGGGCAGCGATGGTGCATGATGGTGGCGGCCCTGGTTCCCGGAGCACGCGCATGTCCCGCTTCGCCAGCTTCCGCGAGTTCTATCCGTTCTATCTCAGCGAGCACCGCCACCCGGTTTCGCGGCGGCTGCACTTCATCGGCAGCTGCGGCGTGCTGGTGCTGGTCATGGCAGCGGGCCTGCGCGGGCAGCCGATGCTGTTGCTCGCTGCGCTGGCCTGCGGCTATGGATTCGCCTGGGTCGGCCATTTCTTCTTCGAGAAGAACCGGCCGGCCACCTTCCAGCATCCGCTGTACTCGTTCATGGGCGACTGGGTGATGTTCGCCGACATCCTGCGCGGGCGCGTGCCCTGGTAGTTCCGCTGTGAATGTGGCCTTCACGCGCTATGCTGGGGCCTGGACGTCACAGATAAGGAAAGCGAGATGTTCCCGACCATGTTCTTTACCGTGGTACTGGCCTTCGTGGCCGTGGTCATCCTGTTCAAGGCGGTACGGATGGTGCCCCAGGGCTTCGAATGGACCGTCGAGCGCTTCGGGCGCTACACGCACACCATGACGCCGGGCCTGCATTTCCTGATCCCGATCGTGTACGGGGTGGGGCGCAAGGTGAACATGATGGAGCAGGTGCTGGATGTGCCCAGCCAGGAGGTGATCACCAAGGACAACGCCGCCGTGCGCGTGGACGGCGTGGTGTTCTTCCAGGTCCTGGACGCTGCCAAGGCCGCTTATGAGGTCGCGAATCTGGAAGTGGCAATGATCGCCCTGGTGCAGACCAACATCCGTACCGTGATCGGCTCGATGGACCTGGATGAATCGCTCAGCCAGCGCGAGGTGATCAATGCCCAGCTGCTGAGCGTGGTCGACCATGCCACCAATCCCTGGGGCGTGAAGGTCAACCGCATCGAGATCCGCGACATCCAGCCGCCGCGCGACCTGCTGGATGCGATGGCGCGGCAGATGAAGGCTGAGCGCGAGAAGCGCGCGCAGATCCTCGAGGCAGAGGGTTCGCGCCAGTCGGAGATCCTGCGCGCCGATGGCGAAAAGCAGGCTACCGTGCTGGAGGCTGAGGGCCGTCGCGAAGCCGCGTTCCGCGATGCGGAGGCCCGCGAGCGCCTGGCCGAGGCCGAAGCCAAGGCGACCCAGATGGTGTCGGCGGCGATTGCCGAAGGTGACGTGCAGGCGATCAACTACTTCGTCGCCCAGAAGTACGTCGAGGCGTTCAAGGAACTGGCCAGCTCGCCGAACCAGAAGCTGGTGCTGATGCCGATGGAGGCCAGCGGCGTGATCGGTTCGATCGCTGGCGTGGCCGAACTGGCCAAGCAGGCACTGGGCGACCAGACCACCAAGGCCGCAGGCAAGCGGCCACCGCCGATCGGAGGCTGACATGCGCTGGGAAGTCGTCGGTTGGGGCGCGTTGGCGCTGCTGCTGTTCGCGGCAGAGGCGTTGGCACCCGGGGCGTTCATGCTGTGGATCGGCATTGGCGCAGCGGCCGTGTTCGTCCTGGTTGCGGTGTTCAGCGGCATTCCGTTGCTGTGGCAGGTCGTTGCCTTCGTCGTGCTGAGCGTGGTCTCGATCCAGTGCTACCGGCGCTGGGGCAGGAAAAGGGCGCGGCCCAGCGATGCGCCGTTGCTCAACCGCCGTGCCGAGCAGCTGGTCGGTCGGGTGGTGCCCTTGCAGCAGGGCATCGTCAGCGGGCAGGGCCGGGTCAGCATCGATGACGCGTCCTGGCCGGTGAGCGGCCCGGAGCTGCCGGCGGGTACGTGGGTACGGGTGCTGGCGGTACAGGGCAGCACGCTGCAGGTTGAGGCTGCGGGCCGCTCCTTGTAGAGCCGGGCCTCTTCGTGCGGGCGTCGCGTGGGCTCGGCTCCGGCGCTGCGCTGCGGCGCGACCTGTGGGTGACCGATCTGGGATAATGGGGGTTCTTGTTTCCTCTGCTGCCGGACCCGGTCATGACCCAGAAGACGCTGCTCAACGATACCCACCGCGCCCTTGGCGCCAAGATGGTCGATTTCGGGGGTTGGGACATGCCCATCCACTACGGCTCGCAGCTCGACGAGCACCACCTGGTGCGCCGTGAGTCCGGTGTGTTCGACGTCAGCCACATGACCGTGGTCGATCTGCGCGGTGAGCAGGTCAAGCCGTTCCTGCGCCGCCTGCTGGCCAACTCGATCGACAAGCTGAAGGTCACCGGCAAGGCACTGTACTCGTGCATGCTGAATCCCCGTGGCGGCGTCATCGACGACCTGATCGTCTACTACCTGGGCGACGACTTCTTCCGCATGGTGGTCAATGCCTCGACCCGCGAAAAGGATCTGGCCTGGCTGCGTGAGCAGGCCGCACCGTTCGGCGTGTCCGTCGAGCAGCGTCCGGACCTGGCCATCCTGGCCGTGCAGGGGCCGCAGGCGCGCGACATCGTCATCAGCCTGGCCCGCGAAGCCGACCGCGCCGCGCTGACCAAGCTGGGCCGCTTCGCCGCCCTGCAGGTGCAGTCCGACGATGGCGTCGAGCTGTTTGTCGCCCGCACCGGCTACACCGGCGAAGACGGCTTCGAAATCCTGCTGCCGCAGGATGCCGTGGTCGCGTTCTGGAACCGCCTGCTGGCGGCAGGCGTGAAGCCGGCAGGCCTCGGCGCGCGCGACACGCTGCGCCTGGAAGCCGGCATGAACCTGTACGGCCAGGACATGGACGAAGAGATCAGCCCATATGAGGCAGCATTGGCCTGGACCGTGTCGCTGGACGAAGGCCGCGACTTCATCGGCCGCGGCGCGCTGGAAGCGCAGAAGGCTGCCGGCACCGCGCGCCAGATGATCGGCCTGGTGATGGACGAAAAGGGCGTGCTGCGCCACGGCCAGGCAGTGACGACGGCCGGCGGCGAGGGCGAGATCCTGTCCGGCACCTTCTCGCCGACGCTGGCCAAGGGCATCGCCTTCGCCCGCGTGCCGGCCGGTGAACTCGGCCAGGTCACCGTCGACATCCGCGGCCGGCAGGTGCCGGTACGCGTGGTCAAGTTCCCGTTCGTGCGCGAAGGCCAGGCCCAGCCCGGCGTGCTCGCCGACGCCTGATCCGAACGTGCCGGTCGTCACTGACAGCAGTGACGGCCGGTTGGTTACACTAGCCCCGTTTTTTCCACCCCCTGCATATCTCTGGAGCAGTCCCATGAGCGAGATCCCCGGCGACCTCAAGTTCCTCAAGTCCCATGAGTGGGCCCGTGTCGAAGGCAATGGCCGCGTCACCGTCGGTATTTCCGACCACGCCCAGGGCCTGCTGGGTGACCTGGTCTACGTCGAACTGCCCGAAGTCGGCGCCGAGGCCAAGGCCGGCGAACAGATCGCCGTTGTCGAGTCGGTGAAGGCCGCCTCGGACGTCTACAGCCCGATCAGCGGCAAGGTCGTCGAGGTCAACTCAGCCCTGTCCGACAAGCCGGAAACCATCAACGAAGATGCCTACGGCGAAGGCTGGATGTTCGTGGTCGAACTGGCCAACGCCGAAGAGGTCAACGATCTGCTGGATCCGGACGCGTACGCCGAAGTCCTGGAGAGCGACGACCACTGAGTCGCGCTTGCGGATTCTGAAACGGCCACCTTCGGGTGGCCGTTTTCGTTTTGGCGAGTGCGTCGGACTCATGACGGCCGGTTCGCTTGGCACCCTCGGCGTGGCATCAGCGGACTGACAATCGGTGCCGATCGGCGTGCGCAGTTTTGCGCAAATCCGCGTTTCCGCCCCGCGCCGACGTACTCGGATGTGAAAACTTTTTGCCCCCCGTTGCGGCGCCGTTGTGCTGGCGTTGGTGCCAGCGGCAGCCGGTGCTGGCGATGTGTGCACGCAGTGGCCACCGACGTGCATGCATCTGCGCAGAGTGCTTATTTCAAGTACTTTTTGTTCAACGCTTGCATGGTTGTTGCTGCAGGCAGCATGCGTGCGTGGCGCTTCGGCGGTCGTCGAGCGCGGAGCGTGGCGACCGTGCAGGCACCACCATGGATGGCGCGGATGTGAAAATTTTTCGCGGGGGTTGTTGACAGTAAAAAAAACCGTGATTAGGTTTCGCCTCAGCAGACCTTGCCTGCCCAACCGAGTGCGCAGAATCAATCGTCCGATGCGAAGCAGCCCCTTCAAGACCACCGCGACCCTGATGACGGTGGACATGGCCCCGCTTCCCCCGGAGAAATGCAAGGCAACTCCCGTTCCGATGCCCGCTCCGCCGATCGAGGCTGGCATTGCCGCATCCGTAACGGCGCGCCTGACGCGCCGGCGGTCCCCGCACGCAGCATCCGCGGGTTTGATCCACCTGGGCGTTTCAACTCCCTATCACTGACGAGGAGCCATCCCATGGCAACCAAGAAAGCTGCGAAGAAAAAGCCCGCCGCCAAGAAAGCGGTGAAGAAGGTCGCGAAGAAGGCCGCTGCCAAGAAGGCAGTGAAGAAGGTCGCGAAGAAGGCGACTGCCAAGAAGGCGGTGAAGAAGGCTGCGAAGAAGGTCGCCAAGAAGGCCACTGCGAAGAAGGCAGTGAAGAAGGCGGCGAAGAAGGTCGCCAAGAAGTCCACTGCCAAGAAGGCCACCAAGAAGGTAGCCAAGAAGGCCACCAAGAAGACTGCCAAGAAGGCAACGGCCCGCAAGCCGGCCAAGAAGGTCGCGAAGAAGGCAACTGCCAAGAAGGCCGTCAAGAAGACCGCCAAGAAGGCAGTGAAGAAGACCGCGAAGAAGGCCACCAAGAAGGCTGCCCCGAAGAAGGCAGCGAAGAAGGTTGCCAAGCGCAAGCCGGCCGCCCGCAAGAAGAAGGCCGCTCCGGTCGCTCTGCCGGCAACCCCGGCACCGCTGATCTAAGTACTTCCCGATAGCCGCATCCTGAAACCCCTTCCCTGGCTGCCCAGCGGGGAGGGGGTTTTTTTATGGGGCCATTGCCAGCACCGAGCCATGGCCGACTGCCTTTCTGACGTTTGACGCGCTGCATCTGTGGAGCAGGGGCCTGTCTTCCGAGCTGGCCGGGCATGGCCAGGTCCTACAAAACAACAAAAAGGGCGGCCCCCAGGCCGCCCTTGATGCTCACGGTCGAGCCCGCCGGATCAGCGCGGGGAAGCCACCGCGCGGTTGCTCGAGGCGCCCTTGCCCTTGCGCTTGTCCTGCTGCTGCGCAGGGCTGCTGCCCTCGGCCATCAGGTTGTCGCTTCCGAAGTCGGTGTCCACGTCCAGCCAGCGCTGCGCCGGCAGGCCGAGCGCGGAGTCGAGCACGGTCGGCAGCAGGCCGCTGGGCAGGCTGCTTTCGCCGTTCCACATGATGGCGATGCCCAGATCGCGTTCCGGCACCAGCGCGACCAGGCCGCGGTAACCCTGTACGGCACCGGCATGGAACACCACGTCGTGGCCGGCGTAGTCGAAGGTGCGCCAGCCCAGGGCATAGCCCGCCGAATGCAGGCGCTCACGGCGCCAGCCTGAACGCATCTCGCCGGGGGTGCTGATCAGGCTCGAATGCAGCGTGGCCAGCAGCGGTGCGGGCAGCACGTCGGGGCGGTGGCCGGTGTGGGCGAGCAGCCACTGCGCCATGTCGCTGGCACTGGCATTGACGCCGGCCGCCGGGGCGACCCGGTAGTAGGTCGGCTTCGGCGTCAGCGAGACCCAGCCGTTGCGGCTGCGCACGTGCGGACGCGCCCAGCGCGAGCTGGCCTGGATGCCGGCCAGGCCGAGGCTGGCATCGTTCATGCCCAGCGGCTTGAAGATACGGCGCTCGACCGACTGCTCGTAGAAGCTGCCGGAGGCCGCGTAGACGACATCGCCGATCAGGCTGAAGGCCACGTTCTGGTAGGCATAGCACTCGCCCGGCAGGCACTTCAGGCTGGTGTTGGCCAGTTTCTGGGTCAACGCGTAGTACTCGGCGTTGCCTTCGATGTCGCGGTCGTAGGCGTTGTACGGCAGGCCGACGCGATGGCTGAGCACGTCGGCCACGGTCAGGCGATCAGTGGCTTCCGGCGAGTTCAGGCGGAAACCCGGCACGTAGTCGGTGACCTTGCTGTCCCAGCGCAGCGTGCCGTCGTTGACCAGCAGGCCGGCCATGGTGCCGGCGAAGGCCTTGGACAGCGAGGCCAGGCGGAACACGGTGTGCGCATCAACTGGCAGCGGATTGTTGACGTCGGTGACGCCATAGCCGCGCGCGCTGAGGATACGGCCGCCCTGAACGATCGCCACCGCCATGCCCGGCACGCGTTCGCCATAGGTGAGCTGCTGCGCCATCGATTCGATGTTGGCGACGTTGAAGCCGGGCGCCGGGGCCTGCACGCGGGGCACCAGGCCGGTGCGGTAGGCCGCCGGCTGGGTGTGGGCGACGGTGGGACCCGCAGCAGTTTCGATGTTGGTCGGCATCGGCGGCAACGCCGGCGGGGTCTGCGCGGTGGTGGACAAGGCAACGGGCATCAACATGCCCAGCAAACCGGTGGCCGCCGATCGGATCGGACGACGCAGGCTGTTCTTTTTCATCGGTTGGACCCGTGCGCGACTGCTGATGGCGATTCTAGCGCCGCTTTTCCCCTGTGCACAAACAAAGCGAAGATGAATGCGCATCTCGTTGAAAAAGTTGGCATTTCGACGCTCTGGAAGTGTGTCCGAACGTGTCGTTCCTGCCTCTCATGCCACTACGTTGCGGCCATCGGTGCGCGCGTCACGCTGGCGATGTTGCAGTGCATTGGCTAACGTACGCGCTTCACCGCCCCGGAGCCTGCCATGCCGCTGTCCAACCGCCGTCTTCTGGCGAGGGACGCCGCGTGAGCGCGGTGAAGGGCAAGGGGCCGCTGCGTGGGCTGACGGCGGCACTGCGTGAGTCGCCGGCGCTGTGGTGGTCGTTCCTGTACTTCTTCTGCCTGCTCAGCGGCTACTACGTGCTGCGCCCGGTGCGTGAGGCGATGGCTGCCTCGGCGGACCTGGAAACGGTGTTCCCGCCAGTGCTGATCGCCTGGTTCGCCGGCCACGGCATTGCGTTGAAGGACTTTGTCCTGCAGTTCCTGTTTTCCTGCGTGTTCGTGATCATGCTGGTGCTGCAGCCGGTGTACGGCTGGCTGGTCAGCCGCTTCCCGCGGCGGGTGTTCCTGCCGGCGGTGTATGGGTTCTTCATCGTCACCCTGCTGGGCTTCTACGTACTGTTCGATAGCGGTGTGCCGGGCCGCGGCATGGCGTTCTTTTTCTGGATCACTGTCTTCAACCTGTTCGCGGTGGCGGTGTTCTGGAGCTTCATGGCCGATGTGTTTTCCAACGCGCAGGCACGTGCTTTCTACGGTTACATCGGCGCGGCTGGCACCGTCGGTGCCTTCCTCGGTCCGATCATCACCAGTGCGCTGGTGCAGCGCGTGGGTATCGCCAACCTGATGCTGGTCTCTGCGGGATTCCTGGTCGTCTGCCTGTTGTGCATCTGGCGGCTGCGGCACTGGGCGGTGCTGCGCGAACGCGAGCAGCAACTGGTGTCCGGCGAGAAGCCAATGGGCGGCAGCGTGCTGGATGGCTTGAAACTGATCGTGCGTGAACCTCTGCTGCGCTGGCTGGCGATCATGGTGGTGTTCGGTGTGGGCGTGGGCACCCTGCTGTACAACCAGCAGGCCAGCATCGTGCGTGAGGCATTCAACGATGCAGGCGCTGCTACGGCCTTCTTCTCGCGTATCGACCTGGCGGTGAACGCACTGGCGCTGCTGATGCAGCTCGCCCTGACCCGCTGGCTGCTGTCCCGGCATGGCATTGCGCCGGCGCTGCTGATTCCTGGTTTCGCGATCCTGATCGGCTTCTCGGTGCTGGCGGCCTCGCCGATGCCGCTGATGGTCGCGGTGGTGCAGGTGATGACCCGCGCCAGTGAATTCGCGCTGGCCAAGCCGGCGCGCGAAACCATCTACACCCGCGTGGACCGCCAGTGGCGCTATAAGGCCGGCGCAGCGATCGACACGGTGGTCTACCGGGGCGCGGACCTGAGCTTTGCGTGGCTGCACAAGGGGCTGTCCCTGTTCGGCTCGCACGTGGTGTTCATGGGTGGCGTGGCGGTGGCCGGCTTCATGACCCTGGCCGCGTTCGGCGTGCTGCGCGAAGAAAAGAAACTGCCGCGCGACCGCTGACGCGGCCCAATCTTCCCGAGGAGAGAAACGATGTCGCTGATCGCGCTGCTGCTGACCGTGCTGGTCGCGGTGCTGCACCTGTACTTCCTGGTGCTGGAGATGTTCCTGTGGACCCGCCCGCTGGGCCTGAAGACCTTCCGCAACACGCCGGAGAAGGCAGAGATCACGCGCGTGCTGGCGGCCAACCAGGGCCTGTACAACGGCTTCCTGGCGGCGGGCATCGTAGGGGGGCTGGTGATCGATCAGCCAGTGCTGGTGACGTTCTCGCTGGCCTGCGTGGTGGTGGCCGGGTGCTATGGCGCCTACAGCGTGAGCCGCCGCATTTTCATGATCCAGGCGGTGCCTGCGATCCTGGCGTTGGTTCTTCGCGCGGTGGCGTAGTTTCCAGCCAACGGCGCAGCCCCTCGTGGGTTGGTCGCGTAGAGCTTCTCATGGGGTTGGCCGGGCGGGTTGGGTTCGCGGGGGACGCCGCAAGTACGTCCCTGTAGGCTTGGCCGCGGCATCCATGCCGCGGACACCCCCGCGAACCCAACCCGCCCGGCCTCAGACAGGTTCCGTGCGCGGCCAGCCCACGGAGAAGAAAAAAGAAGATCAAGAGCAACAGCGGGTCGCTGCGCTCGTGGATTCTGCGTGCATGGAAAAAAGCGGCCGATGGGTCGCTTTTGCTTTTGCTCTTCTTTCTCTCTTCCGTGGGGGACGCCGCAGAGATCCGTCCGAGGCCGGAGGGGGGGGGCCGGGCGGGGTATCCGCGCCATGGATGGCGCGGCTAAGCCTACACGGACGTACTTGCGGCGTCCCCGCCTGGCCCCACCCCTCCGGCCCAACCGATAAACCGCATCCCGCGTCCACCCACGAGGGGCTGCGCCGTTCGCGGGAACCTACTTCGCCGGCGACATCCACATGTCGATGACCGCGCTGAACACTTCCGTCCCCGCCCGGTCGCGCACGCTGACCGTCACCGGCAGCGCATAGCCTTCGGCCGCGACGACAATCGGCTGTGCCGGCAGCGCCACCGCCTGCAGTGTGCCTCGTGCCTTGGCCAGGTACTGCACCTGCATCCCCTTCGGGATCCAGCGCATGCCCTTCGGCAGCGATGCATCGACCATCAACCCGGCGGTCAGTTCGGCCAGGTTGCACATCGCGATCGCATGCACCGTGCCGATGTGGTTGCGTACCCTGCGGCGGTCGGCCAGCGTCCCTTCGCAGCGGCCGTGTTCCAGGCGGGTGATGCACGGCGCGATGCTGGCGAAGTAGGGCGCCTTGAAACACACCGCGCGCGAGAACAGCCAGTTGCCAGCAGGCCAGCGCTGCAGGCTTTGGTAAAGCGAGAGCAGGGGTGTGGACATGAGGGGTATTCCGGTCGGCGGATAACGCGACGGCGGGCCGAGGCCCGCCGTCGAAGGCAACGTGTGTCGCGGGCGATCAGGCCGCCTGCGAATGCGGGTCCTTGTGCTGGCGGTCGTAGTAGCTGGCCGCGCGCAGTTCGTGGGTGTCGAAGTCGTCCACGGTGATCGTGTCCAGGGTGAGCGTGCGCAGCTCTTCCAGCAGGCTGCGCTCGTCCTGGGTGATCACGCCCTCGGCCACGGCCTCGTCCAGCTGCGCCTTGAAGTCCAGCGCCTCGATGCCCTTGCTCTTCAGCGCCTTGAGGAACTTGCGCTCCACCGGCTCGGCCATGATCGCCTTGCTCAGGTAGCTGTTGATGCGGCCACCCGGGTTGTTCTCGCACGGGGTCAGGAACACGCCACTGGCCAGGCGGTCGCGGGCTTCGTTCGGCGCCATCAGCAGGGCGGCGACACGGCGGCTCAGGCGATCGCCCGGCGCCTCGGCACGACGGCCCAGCGGGAAGATCAGTGCCCACATCAGCCAGCCGATCGGACGGATCGGGAAGTTGCGCAGTGCGGCCGACAGCGACTCTTCGATCTTGTGCACGCTGTCATGGAAGGCCCAGGCCAGCAGCGGCTGGTCGGCCTGCGGTGCGCCTTCGTCGTGGTAGCGCTTGAGCATTGCGCTGGTCATGTAGACGTGGCTCAGCACGTCGCCCAGGCGGCCGGACAGCGATTCCTTGAACTTCAGCTTGCCGCCGAGGGTCATCATCGAGATGTCGGCCATCAGGGCCAGGTTGGCCGAGTAACGGTCCAGCTTGCGGAAGTAGCGGCGGGTGTAGGCGTCACCCGGAGCGGCGCCGAAGCGCGCGCCGGTCAGGCCGAACCAGAACGAACGCACGGCGTTGGAGATGCCGTAGCGGATGTGGCCGAACAGGCTGCGGTCGAACTCCTGCAGGCCGGCACGGGTGTCCGGATCCTGCGCCGCCTTCATCTCCTTCAGCACCCATGGGTGGCAGAGGATCGCACCCTGGCCGAAGATCAGCAGGCTGCGGGTCATGATGTTGGCGCCTTCCACGGTGATCGCGATCGGCGCGGCCTGCCAGCTGCGGCCGGCGAAGTTGCGCGGCCCCAGGATGATGCCCTTGCCGCCGATCACGTCCATCATGTCCGAGATCACTTCGCGGCTCATAGTGGTGCAGTGATACTTGGCGATGGCCGACGGCACCGACGGCACGTCACCGCGGTCGACCGCCGCGGCGGTGGCCTGCGACAGTGCGCTGATCTTGTAGGCCTTGCCACCGATGCGGGCCAGCGCCTCCTCGACGCCCTCGAAGCGGCCGACCGACAGGCCGAACTGCTTGCGGATGCGTGCATAGGCGCCGGTGACGGCCGCACCGGCCTTGGCACCACCGCTGGCGGTGGACGGCAGGGTGATCGAGCGGCCTACGGCCAGGCACTCGTTGAGCATGTTCCAGCCCTTGCCGGCCATGGCCGCGCCACCGATCAGCTGGGTCAGCGGGATGAACACATCCTTGCCCCGGATCGGACCGTTCTGGAAGGTCGAGTTCAGCGGGAAGTGGCGACGACCGATCTCCACGCCGGCTGTGTCGCGCGGCAGCAGGCCCAGGGTGATGCCGATATCGCGGGTATCGCCGATCAGGCCATCGGGATCGTACATGCGGAAGGCCAGGCCGATCAGCGAGGCGACCGGTGCCAGGGTGATGTAGCGCTTGTCGAAGGTCAGCTTGACGCCGAGCACCTGCTCGCCGTTCCACTCGCCCTTGCAGACGATGCCGTAATCGGGAATCGAGGTGGCGTCGGAACCGGCGAACGGACCGGTCAGGCCGAAGCAGGGCACTTCACGGCCATCGGCCAAGCGCGGCAGGTACTGGTCCTTCTGTTCCTGGGTGCCGTAATGCACCAGCAGTTCACCCGGGCCCAGCGAGTTGGGTACGCCGACGGTGGAGCTGACCACCGAGGACACCGAGGCCAGCTTCTGGATCACCTTGTGGTGGGCCAGCGCGGAGAAGCCCAGGCCGCCATATTCCTTCGGGATGATCATGCCGAAGAACTTGTTCTTCTTGATGAAGGCCCACAGCTCCGGCGGCAGGTCGGCATGGACGTGGGTGATTTCCCAGTCGTTGACCATCGCGCACAACTCTTCGACGGGGCCATCAAGGAAGGCCTGTTCTTCGGCAGTCAGCTGCGGCTTGGGGTAGTTGAGCAGGATGTTCCAGTCCGGATCACCGGTGAACAGTTCGCCCTCGAATCCGACCGAACCGGTTTCCAGCGCGATGCGCTCGGTTTGCGACAGCGGCGGCAGCACCTTGCGGAACACCTTCATCATCGGGCCGGTCAGCAGCGGCTTGCGGATGAACGGCAGCAGCAGCGGCACGGCGATGACGGCCAACACGGCGGCCGCCACGATCGTAGCGGTCTGGTTGACGTAGGGGATGAACCAGCAGGCGACCAGCAGGGCCACGCTGATCAGCGTCCAGGTAACCAGCCGCATGCGGTGGTAGGCGACGAACGCGCCTGCCAGCAGCAGGGCGAGGAAGGGAAGAACGATGCTCATGAGCGTGCTCCGGTGACGTGCTCGTTTGTGGCGGACGAAGCCGCAGCATCCGCTGCGGGCAACACGTCCAGATAGTCCAACACAGTAGCGGTAAAGGCGTCGTTGTCATCGCCTGCGACCATATGCGTGGCCTGCGGCAGCTGTACATGGCGCGCGTGCGGCGCCAACGCCAGGAATTCGGCCACGGTCTGCGGCGTGACCAGATCGCTGCGGCCGCCGCTGACCAGCAGCAGCGGGCACTTCACCTGGCGCGCGGCCTCGGCCAGTGCGTCCTGGTGCTGCTCGCTGTCGCGGGCCAGTTCGGCCACCAGGCGCGGGTCCCAATGCCAGCGCCAGCGGCCGTGTCCGTCTTCGCGTAGCAAGGCACGCAGCGACTGCTCGGATTTGCGCGGGCGGTGAGGCATGTAGGCCGAGATCACATCGGCGGCCTGGGCCAGCGAGGCAAAGCCGTCGGGATGGGCGGTCATGAAGGCGAGGATGCGTTCGACGCCGGCGATATCCCAGCGCGGCGTGATGTCGACCAGTACCATCGCCGAGAACAGGCCGGGCCAGCGCGACTCAGCCAGCAGGCCGAACAGCCCGCCCATCGACGCTGCAACGAGCACCGGCGCACGCGGCTGTTCACCGGCCAGCACGATCAGGTCATCAGCGAACTGTTCGCCGTGATAGGGCAGGTCGGTGGCATTCCAGTCTGAATCGCCATGGCCGCGCGCGTCGTAAGCGAGTGTCTGCAGGCCGGCCGCAGACAGGGCGCGTGCGGTGGCGTTCCAGGCGTGGCGGGTCTGGCCGAAGCCGTGCGCGAACAGCACGCGACCACGACGACCGTGCTCGCTGGTCGTGGCCGCGAGGCGGGCGCCATGGGCGGCCTCCAGGCGCAGGTCATGGAACGCAGCGGGAGTAGGGGACATAACCATACTTGCTAGTATGGATCGCTTGCGGGGGAAGTCAATACTGCATCGTATGGTGCGTTGCGGTAGGGTCCAGGGGGGGGCTTTGACGGTTTCGCCTGCAACGGCGTACTGCAACGAACCCCGGCGTATGGTTAAATCAGTCCATGAATCAACCTGACGCTTCCGCCGGCGAACCGCGCGCCGGCCGCAACAGCCGCCTGAGTGCCGAAGACTGGGCCCAGGCGGCCCTCGACCTGATTGCTGAACAAGGCGTAGGCGCCGTTGCGGTGGAACCGCTGGCGCGGCGACTCGGCGTGACCAAGGGCAGTTTCTACTGGCATTTCCCTTCGCGCGATGCACTGCTGCAGGCGGCGCTGGAGCGCTGGGAACTGTTCGAACAGGAACAGGTGTTCGGCAGCCTGGAAGACGTACCGGATCCGCGCGTGCGCCTGCGCCAGCTGTTCCAGATGGTGGCGCATGAAGTGCAGCCGCACATCATCTACAGCGAGCTGCTGAAGGCGCTGGACCATCCGATGGTGCGGCCGGTGATCGACCGGGTTTCGCAGCGTCGCCTCGACTATCTGGTTGCCTCGTTCCGCCAGGCAGGGCTCAGCTCGACCGATGCACGCCATCGCGCACGCCTGGCCTACGCCGCCTATGTCGGCTTCCTGCAGTTGTCGTTGCAGCTGCAGCAGCCGAAGCAGGCGCGCGAGGATTTCGAAGCCTACGTGGAGCACCTGATCGAGACGCTGATTCCGAACGGTTGAGCGTTGTTGCCTTGTTGAGTGCAGAAGGCCGCGGCAATTGCCGCGGCCTTTTTCGTTGGGTGCTGCCGCAGCCTGGAATGCACAAAAAACAACGGCCCCTTGCGGGGCCGTTGCTGCATCAGCCGATCAGTGGATCGATCAGAACTTCTGCTTGTACTGCATGTACATGTAGCGGCCCGGCAGGTCGTACTGCGGGTCGAACATGTTGTACGAGGTCGAGTACGAGACCGGCGGATCCTTGTCCCACACGTTGTTCAGGCCGACCATGATGGTGCCCTTCCACGGCGTGTTGTAACGGAACTGGATGTCGTGGTAGGTGGTCGCGCCCATGTGGTTCTCGCGGTTCTCGGGATCCGAGCAGTAGTTGCGCAGCGAACCACCCAGCAGGCAGGACTCGGTCATCCCCGACTTGTAACGCAGGCCGTAGTTGACGCCGAAATCACCATAGGACCAGTCGACGTACAGGTTGGAACGGATGCGCCAGTACGGATCCTGATCGAGGTAACGTCCCTGGCGACCTTCGACCTGCGAGTCTTCGGTGGCCTTGGTTTCCCACTTGCTCAGGTAGGTGCTGTCGAGGGTAATGGTGAACTGGCCGATCGAGGTTTCCGGCAGGCGATACAGGATGCCCAGATCCCAGCCTTCCACCTTGTACGACGCCAGGTTCTGCAGCGGCATGTCGACGTTGGTGATGGTGTAGCGCTCGGCGGCAGTGCCGTAGGTCGGGTCACGGGTAATCAGGCCGCAGTAGGCTGCCTGCTCAGCCGGCGAGCCGCCGTAGCAGTAGTTCATGATGTCCTGGATTGCCGGACGGGTGATGGCATCATCGATCTTGATCTGCCACCAGTCCAGGGTCACGTTCAGGCCGGTCACGAAGCTCGGGCTCCACACCAGGCCCAGCGTCTTGCTGGTCGAGGTTTCCGGCTTCAGGTTCGGGTTCGACTTCCAGGTGAACGGCTCGGCGGTCTGGGCGGCACCGGACTGCGGCACGCCGTCATCGTCGCGGGTATTGGGCTGCACGAAGCCAGCCGGAACACCCTGGGCAATACACTGCGCCAGCACTGCACCGGTCGGGCCATTGGCGGCCGCGCACGGATCGGCGTAGGTTTCGAACGAATCGCCATCACCTGCGAACAGGTTGCTGATGCTCGGCGCGCGGAAGCCTTCCGAGTAGTTGCCGCGGATCATCAGGTCGTCGATCGGCTTCCAGCGGAAGCCGAACTTGTTGTTGGTAGTGTTGCCGAAGTTGCTGTACTTCGAGTAGCGGGTTGCAGCGCTGAAGTCCAGCAGCTTGGCGCCCGGCAGATCGGCCAGGACAGGGATCGACAGTTCCAGGAAGAACTCGTCCAGGTCATAGCTGCCCTTGGTCGGCTTGGCGCCGTTGCCGGTGCTCAGGCCCGCAGCAATGAAGGCGTCCGGATCGAACTGGCCGGATTCCTTGCGGTACTCGTAGCCTGCGGCGAACGCCAGGGCACCTGCCGGCAGCTGGGCGATTTCACCGGAGATGTTGGCGTAGTAGCCCTTGGACACCAGGTTGGAAGAGTCGTGGGCGGTGAACGAGGTGTAGTCGATGGCACCCTGGCTGATCGAGCCTTCCGGGCCCAGCGCATTGACCGGCACGCAACCCTGAATGATGTCGCCACCCGGAGCGGTAACGCACACCGGCACGCCACCACGAAGCTCGGACGGACCATAGGCGTTGCGCAGGTTGGCCAGGTTGAACAGGCCATAGGTCAGGTCGTTCTGGTCAGTCTTGTCGTAGCGGTAGCCGACGTCCCAGTCAAAGTTGCGATCGGCGAACTCGAAGAAGCCTTCGAAGCCACCGTAGAAGTGCCAGTTCTTGACGTTCTGGTTGAACGAACGGCCGCCACTCTCGTTGAAGCGACGGTTGACGCCGGTCAGGTCCTCACCGGTCGGGTTGTACATGCTGTCCTTGCTCAGGCGCATGCCGGTGACGGGCATGGCGGCCAGCAGCTGTTCGGACTTGCGCTCGTTGTACATCGCCTCGGTGCGGAAGGTGACGTTGTCGGTGATGTTGTACGAGCCCGATGCGAACAGCGAGGTGCGCTCCTGCGGGGTCAGCAGGTAGTTGTCCGGTGCGGTGTTGTAGCCGTGGACGTTGGCATTGAACGGCGTTTCCACGCCGTTGATCAGGACATAGCGCTCGTCATTGCGCAGGTAGGAACCCGGCATGCCGGTGCTGCTCTGGCCGTCGAAGAACGGAGGGCCGCCGGCGGAGATCTTGCGATCACCAGCCATGACCTTGTCTTCCTTCACGTAGGAGACACCCAGCATCAGCGACGCGCGATCGGTGGTGGTACCGATGGTGAAGTCGGCTGCTTCGCGTTCGCCGTCACCAGCGCTGTACTGGCCCTTGTAGAAGTTGGCTTCCGCGCCATCGAAGTTCTGCTTGGTGATGATGTTCACCACGCCGGCGATCGCGTCCGAACCGTAGATGGTCGACGCGCCGTCCTTGAGGACGTCGATACGCTCGATCATCGCGGTCGGGATGGTGTTCAGGTCGACGCTGCCATCCAGACCGGTGGTCCAGCGACGGCCATTGACCAGCACCAGGGTACGCGCAGAACCCAGGTTGCGCAGGCTGATGCCGGCCGAGCCATCACCGCCGTTGTTGAACGTACGGTTCAGCGCGGCGCCGTTGGCGGCGACGCGCTGCAGGATGTCGGCGACCGAGGTCACGCCCTGCTTTTCGATGTCGGCGCGGGTCAGGCTCAGGACCGGCTGCGAGGTTTCGATGTCGGTGCTCTTGATGCGCGAACCGGTGACCGAGATGCGGTCAAGGTTGGTCGCTTCCTGAGCCTGGGCGGTGGCTGTGGACGCCACACCGGCAACGAGCGCGACCAGAACGGCGTCGCGCAGCTTGTTGGACTGGAAATTCATTGGCTCTCTCTCTCCAAGAAATCTTGGCTGGGTTAATGCCCGGCGGGGGAGCGAAAAGCGCTCCCAAATCGCGAGGGCTGAACCGATAGTAGCGGGCGTTGGCCAAGAATTAAAGCTGCGTTAATCAAGCCTGTGATTTTGGTAAAAATGAAATTTCACACTGGAAATCAAAGGGTTGAAGTGCACGTGCGCTGACGATGTCTCGTTTGTTAGCGCAAAGTGACGAAAAAAGTTCTCGTTGATGTGTATCACAGTGTGTCGGCATGCGTTGCGCGGTATCCAGTACGCCGAAAAGCGCGCTGCGTGTATCACGAGCGCGCACATGCAACGGGCGCCTTTCGGCGCCCGGAAGAAGTCATTGCAGTGAAGACCCACGTGGGCCGGGTCAGAGATCCTGTTCGTAACGCACGTACGGCACGGTGCCATCGTCATTGCTTTCATTGCGCGGGGAGAACGGATTCTTGCCCCGGCTGATCACGTTCTCGGCGCCAACGGTCAGCTGGCCGGACCACGGGGTGCGCCAGGTCAGGCCGATGCCCAGGCCTTCCCACTTGCCAGGCTTGCCCGGCACGTCGATCACGCGGCCGATGATGCTGCCGGTGAAATTGCCGTACCCGGCGCCAATGCTCAGGCTTTTGCTGTCCCAGCGGTCGGCGATGGACGGCGCTGCGTCGGCCAACGGTACCAGCCGCGCCTTGGCGTAGGTACCGGCAATCGAGACAAAACCCTCGCGGCCGATGTTCTTCTGCGCGAACACGGTCAGATCGTTCTGCTCGGCGCGCAGCGAGGGTGACTTGTTCGGGCCGGACAGCCACGCCGGCAGGGTTTCACGGCCCGTGCCCGCGGTGATGCCGAGGCGGCCGCTGCCGCGGTTCAGCGCGGCAGTCCCGGTGAAGCGGCGGCTGTTGAGGTCGTCATCGTCACCCAGGCTGGCCAGCATGCAGTGACTGGCCAGGCCGCTCATGCTGGTCCCGCTGCTGCTGTTGCAGAGCAGGCCCAGCGAATCGCCGGAGGACAGGCCGAAGGCCGCATCCAGCGAGTTGCGGCCGAAGTGCCAGCGGGCGCCGGCAGCCTGTTCACCGGTGGGCTCCAGGTACAGCAATGCCTCGACCTTGCCGCTGCCCTTGTTCCATACCGGCAGCACGGTCCGGGTGTCCTTGCTCTGCGCGTGCGCGCCCGTGATCGCGCCAAGGGCGATCAGCAGGGCCAGCGGTAGACGCAGGAAGGTACGCATCGGACCAGTTCAGACAAGGACGGACAACGGAAGTTCCCGTAGAGACGGGAACTTGATCGTAGGGTGTTTATGAATTCTTAACAAGCCTTGATCCCCCCAGATGCAAGACAAGCTGTTCACTGAAGCCGTTCGGGCGCCGGTACAGTCCCCTCGGCACCGTGGAACAGTATGCCGAACTCCGTCAAAGGAAAGTGATACTCCCGCCCGCAGAATTCGCAACGGACCTCGACGGCGCCGGTGTCCGCGGCCGCGGCACGTGCCTCGTCCTCGCCCAGCGACTGCAGCATCGATGCGACCCGCTCGCGGGAACAGGAGCAGGCGAAGGACAGCGGCTTGTCGCCCATCAGTTCCGGCTTCTCCTCGTGGAACAGGCGGTGCAGCAGCTGCTCGGCCGGGGTGGCCAGCAGTTCGGCCTTGCCCAGGGTCTCGAACAGGGCGCTGGCACGCGCCCAGCCGTCCTCGTCACCCTCATCGCCTGGCAGCTTCTGCAGCAGCAGGCCGGCGGCGCCATTGCGGTCGGCGGCCAGCAGCAGGCGCGTCGGCAGCTGCTCGGACTGGCGGAAGTAGTCCTCGAAGGCCTCGTCCAGCTCCGGTGCGGTCAGTGCGACCAGGCTCTGGTAGCGCTGCGGCTCGCGCGGGTCCAGGCCCGGGTTTTCGATGGTGATCGCGAGAAGGGCGTCATCACCCAGGCTGGACAGGTCGCGCGGCGCATCGGCCCCCTCGCTGAGCTGGGCGATGCCGCGCAGGGTACCGGCGGCGGTGCATTCGGCGAACAGGGTGCGCAGGGCGGTGCTGCTACGCAGCTGGATCGACAGGCGCCCATCGATCTTGGTATGGCCAGTGAACAGCGCCGAGGCAACACAGGCCTCGCCGAGCAGTTCGGCAGCGGTGTCCGGGTACGCGGCGTGGGACAGGATTTCCTGCCAGGTGGCCTGCAGGCGCACGTGGACGCCACGGACGCCAGCGTCGGGCAGCAGGAAGCGGATCAGGGAATCGGGGTTGGCGGTCATCGGCTCACATCGCGCGTAAACGGGGGCGGTTGCCGGATAATGCGCCGACAACCAGATAGAAGAAGGATGCACCAGTAATGGGGGCAGGGGGAGAGCAGCACAAGGTGGAAGCCGTAGCAGAAGGCCCACGCCGCAGGCGCTGGCGCTGGAAACGGCTGCTGTGGCTGCCGGTGTTGCTGGCGGCCTTCAGCTGCCTGCAGGTGCTGGTGCTGCGGTTCATCGACCCGCCGGTATCCACGGTCATGCTGTGGCGCTATGGCGAGGCGCTGGGCGAGGCCGATTGGTCCTATCGCCTGCATTACCAGTGGCGCGACCTGGACCAGATGGCGCCGAGCCTGCCGATCTCGCTGGTGGCGGCCGAAGACCAGCGCTTCCCCGTCCACAATGGCTTCGACCTGCAGGCCATCGAGAAGGCCCGCGACCACAATGCCAAGGGCGGGCGACTGCGTGGCGCCAGCACGATCAGCCAGCAGGTGGCCAAGAACCTGTTCCTCTGGCAGGGCCGCAGCTGGATCCGCAAGGGGCTGGAGGTCTGGTACACCGTGCTGATCGAAGCGCTGTGGCCAAAGGAGCGCATCCTGGAGATGTACGCCAACATTGCTGAGTTCGGCGATGGTGTATATGGCGCGCAGGCAGCGGCACAGACATTCTGGGGCAAGGATGCGGCGCGGTTGAGCCCGGCCGATAGCGCGCGGCTGGCGGCGGTGTTGCCGGCGCCGCGGCGCTACAACGCGGCAAAGCCAGGGCCGTACGTGCAGCGGCGTGCGGCCTGGATCCAGCGCCAGGCACGGCAGCTGGGTGGGGCCGCGTACCTTTCGGAAGAGTGAGCGCGCGCTGCCTGATCTGCGGGCGGCGGCAACGTACAATCCGGGCATGACCCGCGAACGGCTTACTTTCGTCATCGCCGCCTACAACGAGGCCCTGGCATTGCCGTTGCTGCATCCGCGGTTGTGCGCGGTGCTCGACGCGCTGCCCGACATCGACGGCCACATCCTGTACGTGGACGACGGCAGCCATGACGGCACGTGGGAGGTGATCGCCCGCCTGGCCCAGTCCGATGCGCGGGTTTCCGCACTGAAGCTGTCGCGCAATTTCGGCAAGGAAGCGGCGCTGACCGCCGGGCTGGACCTGGTGCGCGAAGGCGCGGCGATGATCCTCGACGCCGACGGCCAGGATCCGCCGGAACTGGTGCCGCAGTTCGTCGCGCGCTGGCGTGAGGGCCATGACAACGTGTATGGCACGCGCATGGCCCGCGACGGCGAGGCCTGGATCAAGCGCGCCACGGCGGCGATGTTCTACCGGGTGATCGGTCGTCTGTCACGCACGCCGATCCCGGCCGATACCGGTGATTTCCGCCTGCTGTCGCCGCGTGCGCTGAGTGCGCTGCGCGAGATGCGTGAGCGCCACCGCTTCATGAAGGGGCTCTTCAGTTGGGTGGGTTTCAAGCGGATCGCGGTCCCCTATCACCGCCATGCGCGCGTGGCCGGCACCAGCAAGTTCAGCCTGTGGCGGCTGTGGAACTTCGCGCTGGAGGGCATTACCGGCTTCTCCACCGTGCCGTTGCGGGCGGCGACCTACCTGGGGCTGGCAACGGCGGCGGTGGCCTTCGTATTCGGTGTGTGGGTGATCATCAAGGCGGCGCTGTATGGCGACCGGGTGGCGGGCTGGCCGACGATGATGGCGGTGATCCTTTTCCTGGGCGGGGTGCAGCTGATCGCGCTGGGCCTGATCGGTGAGTACCTGGGGCGGCTGTACGAAGAGTCCAAGCAGCGGCCGTTGTACCTGGTTGACACGTGGCTAGCATCCGCCGTGGCAGACTCTGCCCTGCAACCCACCCTTGGAGGGCAGGCAGATGACCACGGTACGGCAACTGTTGGACGGCAAGTCTCCTGAAGTGCATGCGGTCGCGCCGGAGGCGGCGGTGATCGATGCGATCCGGCTGATGGCGGAAAAGGGTATTGGTGCGGTGCTGGTGATGGAGGGGCCGCGGCTGGTCGGCATTCTTTCCGAGCGCGATTACGCGCGCAAGATCGTGCTGCGTGATCGTTCCTCACGAGATACGGCGGTGGCCGAGATCATGACCGCACAGGTGGTGACGGTCTCGCCGGGCGAGCAGGTGGAGCATTGCCTGCAGCTGGTGACCGACTACCGCATCCGCCACCTGCCGGTGGTGGAAGGCGCGCAGGTGCTGGGGGTGATCTCGATCGGCGATCTGGTGAAGTCGGTGATCGATGCGCAGCGGCGCGAGCTGGACCAGCTGCAGCAGTACATCGTCGCCGGGTGAGGGTGTCGCTGGCGGGCCTGCGGCCCGCCGGCCCGCTTTTCGAAGCCAGAGCCAGAGCTGAGAGCAGCGCCTTCCTGTCCTGCGGGGAGGCGGAGGGCATGGGCGTGCAGGACACGCCGTGAACCCATCCATGGGGGCTCGATGGCGCCATCCATGGCGCCAACGGTCCTGCACGCCCATGCCCTCCGCCTCTGGACACATTTCTGCGAGCGCGGTGCGTACATGCGCGGTGCCTCGCCTTTTGTAGGTGCCAACCTTGGTTGGCAACAGCTTTTGACTTTGCTTTTTTCTTTTGACTTTGAATTTCCGCTCTCGTTCCGCGCGCGCAGGAAACTGTCGGGAGGGGGACGGGTGACGCAGGCAGGACCGTTGGCGCCATGGATGGCGCCATCGAGCCTACAGGGACGTACTTGCGGCGTGTCCTGCCTGCGTCACCCGTCCCCCTCAAGCCGCGATCAATGCAGGCGCCGCGAACAACGCTGTAAACCTACTTCGCATACTGCCCGCCGCAGTCGGCATCCTTCCCCGGCCCCAGTTCGATCGTCGCCAGCAACGCCGCCGGCGGCGCGATGCTGCCCAGCGCCAGGGCCACGGCGCCACGAATACCCAACGCCTTGAAGTCGGGCCGGAATGACGGGTCCTTGAAGGTGCCACTGATGTGCAGCGGAGAACGCAGTACCAGAATGCTCCTGTCCTTCGGGCGTGGCTTCAGCAGCAGGTCCAGGGTCTCGTCGCGCAGGCTCACCGTGCCTTCGCCGATGAGGATCGTGTCGGTGGTGTCCACCGCCATCGCCTGGCTGGTCATCAGGCCGTCGCGCACGCCGAAGTCGGCGAAGGCGCAGCGCAGGGGGATCTGCTTGTCGCCGGTCACCAGGAATTTCAGCGATTCGGTGATGTCCAGCCCCGCCAGTTCCATTACCAGGTTGCCGACATGGCCGCGGCCCATCGCCAGGCCGACCTTGCCACTGCTGCTGCCGAGCATTGCGGCGATCGAGTTGCCGTGGCCGCTCAGGTCCACCTCGCCGCCGATGCCACCCTTGGCCTGTTCAGCCAGCTTGGCGTCAGGGAACAACTGGCCCAGCTGCACGCCGCGCACGCTGGCCTTCAGCGCGGTGCTGATCTGCGGACGGCGCGCGTCCATGCGGATCGTGCTGCGGATGTCGCCGCCGGCGACGCCGAAGTTCAGCGGGTCCAACCGCAGCACGCCGTCATCCAGCAACAGGTGCGCATCCATGTCGTCCAGCGGCAACGAAGGGGCGTTGATGCGGTGGGCCTTCCAGCGCACGTCGGCATCCATGGCGCGCAGCTTGCCCAGGTTGTAGGGCGTGTCGGGCAGCACCCGTGCACGGGCGGCAATCCGTGCGGCCTCGGCCTTCTGCTCTGCGTTGGCCGTTTCGCCGCCGCCGGTTTTTGGCGGGGCGCCGACGAAGCCGGCAAGGTCATCAAAGTCCAGGCGCCTGGATTGCAGCGTGGCGGTCAGCCGTGGACGATCGCGTCCCACCTCGAACTGCAGGTTGCCCCCCAGGTCGCTGTCGCCGACCTTGCCAGTGAAGCTGTCGTAACGCCAGACGTCGTGGTCGCGTTTGAGGCGTCCGTTCAACGCATAGGGCGGTGAGGGCGGGATGGCGATGCCGAGCAGAGGATAGAGATCGGCCAGGTCCTGGCCGCTGAGCGCGAACTGCAGGTCGAACACGCGCAGCTGGAAGGGGTTGGTCAGCGTGCCACTGGCGACTGCGTGAGTGGCGCCGGCCCGGCCATCGAGATGGATGCGGAACGGGTGGTCGCTGTCGGTCAGTTCCAGGGGGGATTCAGTGCCGCCGCGCAGCGTGAACCGATTGCCCTGCCAGCGGCCTTTACCCTGCACCAGCAGCGGTGGCGCAGTGTCGGCCTGCTTCGGTTGGCCGCTGCGCACGTCCACGAGGATGTCGGTGCGGCCCAGCGTGTCGAGGAACTGCAGGCGACCGTCGTCGATGCGCAGCCGCTTGAGTTGGGGGCTTGCCCCGCCGGTGCTGCCGCCGAGGAAATCCCAGTTGCCCGGGTCTCCCTTGCGCGGTGCGGTTTCCAGCAGCACATCCGGCCGGGTCAGGCGTACTTCGGGCAGCTGCACGCTGCCGCGCAGCAGGGGCCACACCCGCACATCGATCTCGACGCGGTCCGCCGTGGCCATGGCGGGCTGTTTTGCCCAGCTGGCATTGGCGAAGGTGATCGCATCGGCGCGGATCGTGCTGGTGCGGCCGAGGTCGACATCCAGGTTCCCGATGTGCAGTGCGCGGCCGGTGCGTGCCTGCACCGCACGCTCCACGGGCCCTTTGAACCAGTTCCAGTCCCACAACGCGAACAGCACCAGTATTGCCGCCAGCATGAAGACCAGGATCGTCAGCCAGCGCCGGCCACGTGGGCCGGGACGGCGGAGGCGCCAGCGGTGCGTGCGCTTTGCAGCAGGGGAGGCGGCAGCATTCACGCTGCCATGGTTGCCCCCTCTTCGTGGACAGGGCGCGAAGCGTCCATGTGCATGGCGTGCACGCGCTGCGTTCGAGCGGTCGTTTACAACACCTGCATGGTGACCGCGACAAAGTGGCAGACACTGCCGCCGATCACGAACAGGTGCCAGATCGCATGCGAGTACGGGATCGATTCACGGTGGTAGAAATAGGTGCCCAGCGTGTACGACAGGCCGCCGGCAAACAGCCAGGCGAGGGTGCCACCGTCGATCGAGGCCCACATCGGCTTGATCGCCACGATCACCAGCCAGCCCATGGCGATGTAGATCACCGTGGAGAGCACCTTGAAGCGGCCGGTGTAGAACAGCTTGAACACCACACCCGCCAGCGCCAGCGCCCAGATCGCAGTGAACAGGCCCCAGCCCCACGGACCGCGCAGGCCGATCAGGGTGAACGGGGTATAGGTGCCCGCGATCAGCACGTAGATCGCGCAGTGGTCGAACACCTTCAGCCGGCCCTTGGCGACCGGATGCTGGATGGCGTGATACAGGGTGGAGGCGGTGTACAGAAGCAGCAGCGCGATACCGAATACGATCGCGCTGGCCAGCTGCCAGCCGTCGCCGTAGATCGCAGCCAGGGTGATCAACACCGCACTGGCGGCCAGGGCGAATACCGCGCCCAGGCCATGGGTCAGGGCGCTGGCGACTTCTTCACGGATCGAAGCAATGGACGTCGTGGACATGGGCATGGGCGTTGTTCGCGGGGAGGGGGACCCGCGTCCCCCTATCATCGCCGCGATGGCCGCCATGTGCACGCCCGTCACCGTATGGCGGGTGAATCCCAGCGTCGCGCCGACGAACCCATGATCGGTAGATCCACGCCACGCGTGAACCGCCCGCGATGGCTGGGTTGGAGCCCTTTCCTTTCGGAAAGGGATCCAACCCGCTGGCATCAGCCCACCGAAACGGTATGCGCCGCTTCGCGGGTGGCCGAGAAGCGCACGTCCGGCGAGCGTTCCTGCGCCAGCTGCAGGTTGACCCGGGTCGGCGCCAGGTAGACCAGGTGCCCGGCCGCATCCAGGGCCAGGTTCAGCGCGTTCTTCTCGCGGAATTCTTCCAGCTTCTTCTCGTTGCTGCAGTGGACCCAGCGCGCGGTGGTCACACTGACCGGCTCGAAGGTGGCTTCCACGCCGTACTCGTCCTTCAGGCGGTAGGCGGCCACGTCGAACTGCAGCACACCCACCGCACCCAGGATCAGGTCGTTGCTGGTGAGGGGGCGGAAGAACTGGGTTGCGCCTTCCTCGGACAGCTGGGCCAGGCCCTTCTGCAGCTGCTTGAGCTTGAGCGGATCGCGCAGGCGTGCGCGACGGAACAGTTCCGGGGCGAAGTTGGGAATGCCGGTGAAGGTGACCGCTTCGCCTTCGGTGAAGGTGTCGCCGATGGAGATGGTGCCGTGGTTGTGGATGCCGATCACATCGCCCGGCCACGCCTCGGCCGCGATCTCGCGATCGCTGGCCATGAAGGTCAACGCGTTGGCCAGCTTCATTTCCTTGCCGGTACGCACGTGGAAGGTCTTCATGCCGGCGCTGAAACGGCCCGAGCAGACCCGCATGAAGGCCACGCGGTCACGGTGCTGCGGGTCCATGTTGGCCTGGATCTTGAACACAAAGCCGGTCAGCTTGTTCTCTTCCGGTGCGATCTGGCGGCCGGTGGTGGAGCGCGCCTGCGGCGATGGCGCGTGCTCGACGAAGAAGTCCAGCAGTGGCTGCACGCCGAAGTTGTTCACGCCCGAGCCGAAGAACACCGGGGTCTGCTTGCCGGCGCGGTAGGCGTCCAGGTCGAACGGGTGGCTGGCGCCCTGCACCAGTTCCAGCTCGTCGCGCAGGTCGGCCAGCATCTGTGCACCGATCTTCTCGGCCAGGCCGGGGGCGTCGATGGACGGGAAGATGGTGGAGTCCTGGCGGGTGAAGTTGCGGCCTGGCTCATACAGGTGCACTTCGCCGGTCAGCAGGTGCACCACGCCCTTCAGGCGCTGGCCCATGCCGATGGGCCAGGTGACCGGGGCGCACTGGATGCCCAGCACGGTTTCCACTTCATCCAGCAGCTCGATCGGGTCCTTGCCCTCGCGGTCGAGCTTGTTGATGAAGGTCATGATCGGGGTGTCGCGCAGTCGGCAGACTTCCATCAGCTTGATGGTGCGCTCTTCCACGCCCTTGGCCACGTCGATCACCATCAGCGCCGAGTCCACCGCAGTCAGCACGCGGTAGGTGTCCTCGCCGAAGTCGGCGTGGCCGGGGGTGTCGAGCAGGTTGACGATCTTGCCTTCGTACGGGAACTGCATCACCGAGGAGGTGACCGAGATGCCGCGCTCCTTTTCCAGTGCCATCCAGTCGGAGGTGGCGTGGCGGGCGGCCTTGCGGCCCTTGACCGAACCGGCCATCTGGATCGCGCCTCCGAACAGCAGCAGCTTTTCGGTCAGCGTGGTCTTGCCGGCGTCAGGGTGGGAAATGATGGCGAAGGTGCGGCGACGCGACGCTTCGTTGGCGACTTCGGACATGGCAGTGGCGCCCGCCCGGGGCGCTATTCAAAGAGATAAGCGCCCGATTATACCGGCCGGGGCCGGTCAGCGCCCGGTACCGCCGTCTGCTTCGCCCTGGCGGGCGAACTGCAGCTGTCCCTGCTCGGCGAAGATGCGCACCGGCACCGAGCGCAGGCCCATGCCGCGGTTGACCTGCACCACGAAGTGCAGGTGCGGCGCAGTGCTGTAGCCGCTGTTGCCGGACAGGCCGATCGGTTGCCCGGCTCCCACCGCCTGGCCGCGGCGCACGCGCATGCCGCCGTCCTGGAGGTGGCCGTACAGGGCCATGCTGCCGTCGCTGTGCAGCACGCGGATGAAATTGGCACGGGCACCATCGCGCTCGCGGTCCTGGCCATTGCCACGGAAGCCATCCTGGATCTGCATCACCGTGCCCTCGCGCGCGGCCAGCACCAGGGTGCCCTCCGGCAGTGCGAAGTCGACCGCGTCGCGGTTCTCCTCGTCGTCATGGCTGAATCGCCCCTGCGGCGCCTGGTCCACACGCAGGCGGGCCGCATCGAACGGCAGGCGATAGGCGACATCTTCGGCCTGCGCGGCCGGGTTGCCCGGCACCGACTGCAGTCGCAGATCCAGCATGCGGCCATCGATCGGGGCGGGCAGGTGGCCGACCACCAGGCTGCTGTCGCCCTGGATCAGCGACTCGATCGGGAGGCCTTCGACCGGGTGTCCGGGGGCGGCGCGCAGCTGGATCTGCAGCGGCCCTGCCAGCCCGTTGTCGATCCGCGCCTGCCATTGCGTACCGACCGGCTGCAGGCGCAACTGGGCCATGGGGGCGGCGCCCTCGGCACTGCCTGCGCGGGTGGCACGGGCGGAAGGGGGAGCCAGTCCCCAGCCCTGGCGCCAGTCGCCGGCGTGTGCGGTCGCGCTCGCCAGCAGAGGCAACAGCAGGCAGGACAGGGGCAGGCGCGGCATCGGCGTTTCCAGCGAGAGGACCGCCGGGACTGTACCCGATCCTGAACGGGGCGACCGGGACGGCCCTCGCAGAGTGACCCTGAAAATATCTATCGCTTTATCCGCATGAAGGGATTGACAGTGCCGGAAAGGGCTGGCATCGTGACTCCACCATCGAGACCGGCAGAGGGACAGGCCCTTTGAAGCCGGGGCAGCCCGCAGGCGCGCAAGCGTCTGCGTAGGTGCCAAATCCTGCGGGGACCGTGGCGTCCACCGAAAGATGGTTCGAACCATGCACCGCACGTGCATCTCGAACGCGGGCCCCGCGAAGGCTCGATGGCCGATTCCCCAACCGGATCCCGCCATGAGCTTCGCCGCCAGCACCGCCATTCGCCCCGAACCCTTTGTCCCCGTCAGCGTGCCGGTCGCAGACCGCGTGCATGCCGAGCGCGGCGAGTTCGCCGCAGTGCTGTCGATGCGTCACGCAGGTCCCAGTCCGGTGCGCCTGCGCTATGAATGGGTCGGCCCGGCCAATGCGCCGGTGGTGGTACTGGCCGGTGGCATTTCCGCCCATCGCCACGTGGCGTCCAATGCACAGTTCAGCGAGAAGGGCTGGGCCGAAGGCCTGGTCGGCAGCGGGCGCGCGCTGGATCCGCAGCTGCTGCGCGTGCTGGCCGTCGATTTCGTCGGTGCCGACGGTGCGCTGGACGTGCCGATCGATACCGCCGATCAGGCCGACGCATTGGCGCTGGTGCTGGATCATCTCGGCATTCGCGCGCTCAAAGCCTTCGTCGGCTATTCGTATGGCGCGCTGGTCGGCCAGCAGTTCGCGATCCGGCATCGTGCCCGCGTGCGCCAGTTGGTGCTGGCCAGCGGTGCGCATCGTCCGCACCCTTATGCCGCCGCCTGGCGCGCATTGCAGCGTCGCGCGGTCGCGCTGGGCCAGCTGCAGTGCGGCGAAGACCACGGCCTGGCCCTGGCGCGGCAGTTTGCCATGCTCAGCTACCGTACCCCGGAAGAATTCGGCGAGCGCTTCGATGCCGCACCGGAAGTGATCAATGGCCGCGTGCGCGTGGCTGCCGAAGACTATCTCGACGCGGCCGGCGCGCAGTACGTCGCGCGCACGCCGGTGACCGCTTACCTGCGCCTGTCCGAATCGATCGATCTGCACCGCGTCGACCCGGCCGCGATCCTGCCGCCGACCGTGGTGGTGGCCGTGGAGGGCGACCGCCTGGTGCCGCTGGCCGACCTGGTCGGCCTGGTCGAAGGGCTGGGCCCGCGCGGCAGCCTGCGCGTTCTGCGCTCGCCCTATGGCCACGACGCCTTCCTCAAAGAAACCGATCGCGTTGACGCGATCCTCGCCACCGCCTTCCGTACTTCTGGAGAGTCCGCATGAGCCTGCACGCCAACGAGCCGTCCTGTAGCCGCACCACTGCCGCTGTCCGTGCCGGCATCGATCGGGACACTGCGCATGGCGCGGTCACGCCGCCGATCGTGCTGTCGTCGAACTTCAGCTTTGAAGGTTTCGGCAACAAGCGCCAGTACGACTACACGCGCAGTGGCAACCCGACCCGCGACCTGTTGGGCGAGGCGCTGGCGGAACTGGAGGGCGGCGCCGGTGGCGTCATCACGGCGACCGGCATGGGCGCGATCAACCTGGTGCTGAACGCACTGCTGCAGCCGGGCGATACCCTGGTGGTGCCGCACGATGCGTACGGCGGCAGCTGGCGCCTGTTCAATGCGCTGGCCAGGAAGGGCCTCTTTGAACTGGTCACCGCCGACCTGACCGATCCGCGTGCACTGGCGCAGGCGTTGGCCACCCAGCCGAAGCTGGTGCTGGTGGAAACGCCGTCCAACCCGCTGCTGCGCATCACCGACCTGCGCTTCGTCATCGATGCCGCGCACAAGGCCGGCGCACTCGTGGTGGTCGACAACACGTTCCTGTCGCCAGCGCTGCAGCAACCGCTGTCGTTCGGTGCGGACCTGGTGCTGCACTCCACCACCAAGTACATCAACGGCCACAGCGATGTGGTGGGCGGGGCAGTGGTCGCGCGTGATCCGGCACTGCACGAGCAGCTGGTGTGGTGGGGCAACGCGCTGGGCCTGACGGGTTCACCGTTCGATGCCTTCCTGACCCTGCGCGGCCTGCGCACGCTGGATGCGCGCCTGCGCGTGCACCAGGAAAACACCGCGTCGATCGTTGCCCTGCTGGACCAGCATCCGGCGGTCGGCCGCGTCTATTACCCGGGGCTGGCCGATCACCCAGGCCACAGCATCGCCACGCGCCAGCAGAGTGGTTTCGGTGCGATGCTCTCGTTCGAACTGGCCGACTGCGAAGGCGACGATCCGCATGCCGCAGTGCGTGCATTCGTCGATGGCCTGCGCTGTTTCACGCTGGCCGAATCACTGGGCGGCGTCGAAAGCCTGATCGCGCATCCGGCCACCATGACCCACGCCGCGATGAGCGCCGAAGCGCGAGCCGCTGCCGGCATCAGCGAAGGCCTGCTGCGCCTGTCGGTCGGCATCGAGGCCGAGCGTGACCTGTTGGCCGATCTCGGCGCCGCTCTGCAGCGTGCCGAAGCGGTGATTGATGCGGCTGCGCGCCGCAAACAGGCGGTGGATGCATGAGCGCGCTCGCCGCAGAGATTCCTGCTCTGGGCGTGGGACGACTGGCGCTGCTTGGCACCGGCACGGTCGGCTCGGCCTTCGTACAGCGCTACCAGGCGTTGCAGGCACGTGGGCTGGAACTGCCCAGCGTGCAGTGGCTGGCCAATTCACGCACTGCGTTGGAGATCGATCGTGACCTGGCGGTGCCGCTGGAACTGGCACGGCGTGCACCGCGCGATGGCCAGAGTTCGCCACCGTGGGCGAGTGCCGAAGGACTGGAGCGTGGCGACGTGGTGGTCGACGCCACCGCCAGCGAAGACGTAGCCGCGCGCCACGTACAGTGGCTGGCGCGCGGCGTGCACGTGGTCACCGCCAACAAGCTCGGGCGTGGTGCGCAGCTGGCACGCGCGCAGGCCATTGCCGAGCGTTGCGCAGACACGGGTGCGCGCTACGGCGACAGCGCTACCGTCGGCGCCGGCCTGCCGCTGTTGAGCAGCCTGCGTGCGCTGCTGGCCGGTGGTGATCACATCCATGCCATCGAGGGCGTGCTGTCCGGTTCGCTGGCGTGGCTGTTCCATCGCTATGACGGCAAGTCGCCGTTCTCGGCGGCGGTGCGCGAGGCGCTGGCGGCCGGCTACACCGAGCCGGATCCGCGACTTGACCTGTCCGGCGAGGACGTGCGGCGCAAGCTGCTGATCCTGGCCCGCAGCAGCGGGCTGGCGCTGGATGCGTCGCAGGTAGAGGTGGATTCACTGGTGCCTGAAGCGCTGGCAGCGCTGCCGCTGGAGGATGCGGTGGCGGCGCTCGATCAGCTGGATGCGCCGTTGCAGGCGCGCTGGCAGCAGGCGCGCGACAATGGTCGTGTGCTGCGTTTCGTTGGCCGCGTTGATGCCGAGGGTGCACAGGTGGGCCTGCGTGAGCTTCCGGCCGACCATCCCTTGGCGCAGGGCGCGGGCACCGACAACCGCGTCGCCATCCATAGTGATCGCTATCGCCTGCAGCCGCTGTTGATCCAGGGGCCGGGCGCGGGTGCGGAAGTGACTGCGGCCGCGCTGCTGGATGATGTGTTGCGGATCGTCGGCTGATCGCACCGCTCCTGTAGCCGAGCCCACGCCCCGCTGCTCCTGGCAGAATCCCCATCCTGCCGCATGAGCCGAGCGTGGGCTCGGCTCTACAGGGGCACGCTTGCCGGTCAGCGCGACTTCAACGCCTTCAACAGCGCGCTGTTGAACTGCTTCGGGTCCTGCACCTGTGGCGAATGGCCCAGTTCGGCGAACTCGATCAGCGTCGCGCCCGGAATCGCCGCGGCTGCCGCTCTGCCGAGTGCCGGATAGTTGCCCAGCGTCGCCTTCACCGTCGGCGGCGCCAGGTCACGGCCGATCGCGGTACGGTCCTTCTGGCCGATGAACAACGTGGTGGGTACCTGCAGGTTCTTCAGCTCGTACACCACCGGCTGGTTGAACACCATGTCCGAGGCCAGGGCCTGGCTCCATGCAACGGCCTGCTTGCCCGGCCCTTCATACATGCCTGACTGCATCCGCGCCCACGGCTCGTAGGCCGGCTTCCATTTGCCGTCGTAGTACACGTCCAGCTGGTAGCGGCGGATGCTGTCATAGCTGATGTTCATTTCGCCGGCGTACCACGCGTCCACGCTGCGCCACGGCACGCCCAGCGCCTTCCAGTCCTCCAGCCCGATCGGGTTGACCAGTGCCAGGCTGCGCAGGTCCTGTGGGAACATCAGCGCGTAGCGCACTGCCAGCATGCCACCCATCGAATGACCGACCAGGTGCACCGGCACATCACCCAGCTGCAGTTGCTGCAGCAACGCATGGGTGTTGGCGGCCAGCTGCGCGAAGCTGTACTGGTAGCGCTCGGGCTTGCTGGATTTGCAGAAACCCACCTGGTCCGGGGCGATCACCCGGTAGCCGGCGGCAACCAGGGGCTTGATCGATTCCTTCCAGGTGGCCGCGCAGAAATTCTTGCCATGCAGCAGCACCACCACGCCGATGGGCGACTTCTTCGGCGCGATGTCCAGGTAGGCCATCTCCAGCGGCTGTCGCTGCGATTCCAGCGCGAAGGTCTTCACTGGATAGCCGTAGTCGAAGCCCTCCAGGCGCGGCCCATAGCTGGGCGCGGCGAGGGCGGACAGCGGAAGGCAGGCAAGCAGGGCGGTAGCGATCACGCGCATGGGGGCAGTCCTGGGCAGGGGAGCCCCGAGCCTAACCGCAACGCAGTGATGGTGTCGTCCGACCGGCCAGGGACAACGGGGTAGAGTCGACTGTCAGTCGACTGCTCTTCGATCAGACCGCGAACATCCCGCGCTGCGCGCGATAGTCGACTGACAGTCGACTCTACCTGCGGCCCGGCGCCATCGCGCCGGGCCCGGTCGACCTCAACACTCGATGACGTTCACCGCCAGGCCACCGCGGCTGGTTTCCTTGTACTTGTCCTGCATGTCGCGGCCGGTATCGCGCATGGTCTTGATCACCTTGTCCAGCGACACCTTGTGCTTGCCGTCGCCGCGCATCGCCATGCGCGAGGCATTGATCGCCTTCACCGCACCCATCGCGTTGCGTTCGATGCAGGGGATCTGCACCAGGCCGCCAATCGGGTCGCAGGTCAGGCCGAGGTTGTGCTCCATGCCGATTTCCGCGGCATTCTCGATCTGGCTGGGATTGCCACCCAGTGCCGCGACCAGGCCACCGGCGGCCATCGAGCAGGCCACGCCCACTTCGCCCTGGCAACCCACTTCGGCGCCCGAGATCGAGGCGTTTTCCTTGTACAGGATGCCGATCGCTGCCGAGGTCAGCAGGAAGTCGAATACGCGCTGCTCATTGGCGCCGGGGCAGAAACGGTCGAAGTAATGCAGCACCGCCGGCAGCACGCCGGCGGCACCGTTGGTCGGCGCAGTTACCACACGGCCACCGGCGGCATTTTCTTCGTTCACCGCCAGTGCGTACAGATTGACCCAGTCCAGCGTGGTCAGCGGGTCGCGCATTGCCGCTTCCGGCTTCGACGACAGCTCGCGGTACAGCGCCGGCGCACGACGGCCCACCTTCAGGCCACCCGGCAGCACGCCTTCCTCGCGGATACCGCGCGCCACGCAAGACTGCATTGCGCTCCAGATCTCGCGCAGTTGGGCACGAATCTCGTCTTCGCTGCGCCAGCACTTCTCGTTCTCGAACATCAGCTGGGCAATGCTCAGGCCGCTGCGTGCGGTCTGCGCCAGCAGCTCGTCGCCGCTCTTGAACGGGTAGGGCAACGGGGTCTCATCGGGCACGATCCGGTCGTCGGCCGCGTCGTCCTGGTTGACCACGAAGCCGCCGCCGACGGAGTAGTAATCGCGGGTAGCGATTACTTCGTCCTCGGCGTTGTAGGCGGTGAAGCGCATGCCGTTGGTGTGGTACGGCAGCTTCTGGCGCTTGTTCATGCCCAGGTCGCGCTTCTCGTCGAAAGC
This sequence comes from Stenotrophomonas sp. YJH_SMC_48-3, assembly GCF_059369375.1. Lineage (NCBI taxonomy): Bacteria > Pseudomonadati > Pseudomonadota > Gammaproteobacteria > Lysobacterales > Lysobacteraceae > Stenotrophomonas > Stenotrophomonas sp. YJH_SMC_48-3. The sequence continues at coordinate 55,630 of NZ_JCAFSQ010000003.1, forward strand.
GATCTCGTGCTGGCCCATCAGCTGGATGCGCTTGCTGCTGCGGATGCGCTCGAGCGTAGCCGGAATGATGTCCGGGTCGATCAGGTTCGGGCGCTGGCCTTCCAGGCCGAGCAGGATCGCCTTGTCGGTGCCGTGGCCGCGGCCGGTCAGCGCCAGCGAGCCATAGACATCGGCGCGGATGCGCGCGACCTCGGGCAGACGGCCCGGATCGAGCAGCCAGCGATGGATGAATCGCTCGGCGGCCTTCATCGGCCCGACGGTGTGCGAGGAACTCGGGCCAATGCCGATCTTGAAAACGTCGAACGTGCTGACAGCCATGGATGCCGTACTGCGGGTACCGGAAGAGACCGCTATTCTAGCGGCTCACGCCGCACTTCCATGGCTGCGGCGCAGCATTTCGGCAGAGGGAGCAAAACCGGTGTTGACTCTGTTCCAGCGTGACGATTGCCACCTGTGCGACATGGCCCTGGCCGAACTGGCCAAGGCGCGGGCGCCGGAGTTCGAATCGGTGTTCCTGGATGACCAGCCGGCGCTGGAATCGCGCTACGGCGCGCGGGTGCCGGTGCTCCGCGACGAGCGCGATGACCGCGAGCTGGACTGGCCGTTCGACGCGGCCACGGTGCAGGCCTGGCTGGCCGTCGATCGGTAGTGCCGGCCGCTGGCCGGCAACCCCTCTGTTCCCGGTGATGCCGGCCAGCGGCCGGCACTACCGGAGGCGTGTTATTTCGCGTCGAACTTCACGATCGTGCTGATCGCGGTCTCATCCGGGATGGTCTTGGTATCGGCCCAGTCACCACCGCCGACGCCGAAGTCCAGGCGCTTGACCGTGGCCTTGCCCGTCAGCACCGGCTGGGCGCCCGGCTTCCAGGTGAAGGTGAGGGTGACCGGCTTGCTGACGCCACGCAGCTCGAGGGTGCCATCGGCGGCGAACTGGCCGTTGCCGACCGCGCGGAAGCCTTTGGCGGTGTAGCGCGCAGTGGCGAACTTGCCGACGTTGAAGAAGTCGGCACCCTGCAGGGTCGAGTCGCGGTCGCTGTTGCCACTCTTGGCACCGGCCAGCGGGATCACCACGTCCAGCGAGCCGGCGGCCGGATTGGCCGGGTCGAAGCTGAGCTTGGTGGCGAAGCCCGGGAAGCTGCCGGTGAACACCTCGCCGTCGTACTTGGTCGCGAACACCAGGATCGAGCCGGCGCCGGGGGCCTGCGCATAGTCGGCAGCGAGCGCCGGGGCGGTAGCCAGCATGCCGGCCAGGGCGGCGGCCACGGCGGCCGGAGTGGTCAGTTTCAGGTTCATCGGTCAGTCCTTCTGAGGGGAGGCAAGCCAGCCGCGCGGCAACATGCGGGACAGGGTCGCATCGCGCTGGAACAGGTGGTGGTAGAAGGCGGCACCGGCATGGGCCAGTACCACCGCGATCAAGAGCCAGAAGCCGTATTCGTGGATGGCATGTGACACCGCGACAACCTGCGGGTCGGGTCCGCTCAGCTTGGGCACATCCACCAGGCCGAACCAGCGGAACGGGCGCAGGCCGCTGGCCGAGTCGTACAGCCAGCCCGACAGGGGGATGGCGAACATCAGCACGTACAGCAGCACGTGGGTGGCGCTGGCGATGCGTTCCTGCCAGCTGGGCACGCCCGGCACCGGCTTCGGCGCACCGGCATACAGGCGCCAGCCCAGGCGCAACAGCACCAGCGCCAGCACCGTGATGCCGATCGACTTGTGCGCGGTATAGACCCAGAAATACTTGGGGGTCTTGGGCAGCTCGCCCATGGTCAGGCCGACCACGCCCAGGGCGAGGATCAGCAGTGCGATCAACCAATGCAGGATCTGGCTGACACTCCCCCAGGCGGCGGGGGTGTTCTTGGCGGTCATGAAAGGTCCTCTAGCGGGCCATCTTGGGGTCGGAGTGCGGAACGGGAGCGGGAGTTCCCGGGGCGTCGCTGCGGTCGAGGGTGGCTTCAGCCTCGATCCTCAACTGCACTGCATCACCGATGACGCCTGGCCAGGCGGTGATGCCGAACGCGCGCCGGCTCAGCGTGGTGCTGGCCGAGAAACCGGCGGTGCGTCGGAATGGGGGCAGGGGGTAGCGCTTGATGGCGTTGAGGGTCACGTCCAGCGTGATTTCCTGGCTGACCCCGCGCAGGGTCAGGGTGCCGATCACGTGGGCGCGCCTTGCATCGATCGGTTCGACCCGACTGGAGACGAAGTGTGCCTTCGGGAAGCGCTCACCATCCAGCAGGCTGCGCGCCAGCGTGGCCTGGTTCCATTTAGCATCACCAAGGTCCAATCGCGACACGGGAACCTCGACGTCCAGTGTGGCTTCGCGCCAGTTGTCGGGATCGAACTGCAGGCGTCCTTCACTGCCGGAGACCGTGCCCATCGCCTGCGAGTAACCGGCGTGGTCGATGGTGAACAGCACACGGGTATGCACCGGATCGAGGCGATAGGTATCCGCATCGGCCCAGGCGGGAGCGGTGGCGAGCAGCATCGGCAGCAGGGCCAGGCAGGGACGCATCGATGGCGGGCTCCGGAAGGGGACGTTGCGATCATACGCACAGCCCCCCGCCAACGTTGCGTGCATGGCTGCAACAGTTCGTGGTGGGTCCACCGGTGGAAACAGCCTGTTGCAGCCATGAACCCGGCGCTGTGTGACAATCGGGGCAGGACAGGGGGTTCAGGATGACGAGCGGTTGGCGCCTGTGGCGCCGGGGCATCGCGGGAATGGGGCTGCTGCTGATGGCATTTGCCGCGGCGGCTGCGGCCCCGGACATGGCCGAGACACCGCGGCTGCGCCGTTTCGGTGCCGCCGAAGGCATGCCCTCGCGCATGGTGCTGGCGCTGGCCGAGGATCGCCAGGGCCATGTCTGGGCCGCCACCGATGGTGGCCTGGTGCGCTATGACGGTGGCAACCTGCGGGTGTGGGAACATGATCCGGAGCAGCCGGGCTCGCTGCCCGGCAACGAAATCGAGACCCTGCTGGTCGATCCCCTGGACCGCGTCTGGGTCGGCATCAATGGCAAGGGCGTGGCCCGGCTGGATGCCGACCGCGACCGCTTCAAGACCTTTGATACCGTCAACGGCCCCTGCATGAGCCAGTTCTGGACGCTGGCCTACGCCGAGGATGCACTGTGGATCGGCACCAGCGGCCATGGCGTCTGCCGTTTCGGTGAAGATGGCAGCCTGCGCTTCTTCGAGCATGATCCGGCCCGTCCCGAGGGATTGCCCAGCAATACCATCTACAGCAGCCTGGTCGATGCGCAGGGACGCCTTTGGATCGGCACCGAGGCGGGCATTGCGCGCTGGAACGGGACTGGGTTCGAGGCTGTCGCACCGCGCGAACTGGGGGCGCTGAGCGTGTTGCGCCTGAGCCGCGACCCCGACGGCTCGATCTGGGCCGGCAGCCAGAATGACGGCCTCTACCGTATCGACCCGCAGGACCGGGTCAGTCGTCCACGCTGGGCCGACAGTGCGCGCCTGCGTTCGGCGCTGGTGCTGGCTGATCGCCAGGGCGGTTACTGGGCAGGCACCTCCGATGGCCTGTTGCGTGGAGATGCCAGCATGCTGTGGCGGCTCGATGGCGACCGCGGCAGTGGTTTCCTCACTGCCCAGAGTGGTGTGCTCGATCTGCTGCAGGACCACGAGGGCGGATTGTGGGTGGCGCTGCTGACCCAAGGCCTGGCCTACCTGCCCCCGGACTGGCGCCGGTTTTCGATCTGGAACCAGCTTGACGGCAAGCCGCTGGACAGCCAGTACCTGTTGAGTGCAGCCAGCGATGGCCAGAACTACTATGTTGGCTCGGCACATGGCGTGTACCAGCTGGATGCGCAGGGGACCCTGCGGTTGCTGGCCAGCGATCGCGAGATTGGCAGCGGGGCGGTGTGGTCGGTGCTGCCGCGGCCGGACGGGCGCCTGTGGCTGGGGCGTGCCGGCCGCATCAGCGTGTACGACCCGGCCACCGGCGCGTTGCACGATTGGCGTATCGACGGGGGCGCGGACCTGCGCCAGCGCGTCGATCTGATGCGGCAGGCCCCCGATGGCACGGTCTGGCTGTCGGTGATGAACCTCGGCCTGCAGCAACGCAGTGCCGACGGCCGCATACTGCGCAGCTACCCGCTGGAGGATTTCCGCAAGACGGCCGATTCACCGATTGAGCAGATCCGCTTCGATGCCCAGGGCAAGGCCTGGGTGATGGGCGACATGGGGATCTGGCGTGAACAGGCCGGGCGCTTCGAAGCGGTGCCGGGCGTTTCGCGCGGGCTGATCTATGACCTGGTGTGGGTCGATCCGCAGCAGCTGTGGCTGGCCCGGCAAGGTGCGCTCGAGCGCTATCAGTGGGATGGCATGAGCCTGCGCCTGATCCAGCGCATTGATGGCAGTGCGGGCGTGCCGCCGGTGAGCATGGGGGGGCTGGCGTTGGCCGAAGACGGCCGCCTGTGGGCGACCACGCCACGTGGCCTGCTGCGATGGGATCCGAAAGCGCGCCGCCTGCAGCAGTTCAACGAACGCGATGGCCTGCCCGACGCCGAGTTCACCAGCCGGCCGCCGGCGGTGAATGCCGACGGTCGCGTGCTGGCGGTGGCCCAGACCGGCCTGGTCGAGTTCGATGTGAATGCCGCCGATACCACGCTGCCGCCTTCGTCACTGGTGATCGCCGAGGTCCGCGTGCGGCGCGATGATGCCCGTGGCTGGCAACCGCTGCCGACCAGCGGCACGTTGTTGCTGGGGCCGGATGACCGTGACCTGCAGATTGATGCGCGGCTGCTTTCCTATGCCAACCCGCAGGGCAACCGCTACCGCTTCCGGGTTCAGGGCTACGACCAGAACTGGGTGGAGCAGGGCGGTGACGGCCAACGCACGCTGTCGCGGCTGCCGACCGGCAGCTACGTCATTGAAGTCCAGGCGGCGACGGCCAGTGGCGCCTGGACACCTTCGCAGCGGCTGCAGGTAAAGGTTTTGCCACCCTGGTGGCGCAGCGGCATGGCGATCTTCGGCTACCTGCTGATCGGCTCGTTGCTGCTGCTCATCGTGGTGTGGTCGATCCGTGCGCGGCTGCGCCGCCGCCAGCAATGGCAGTTGACCGTGCACAAGCAGCAGCTGGCGGAGCAGGCATCACAGGCCAAGAGCCGGTTCCTGGCCACGCTGGGCCATGAGGTGCGCACGCCGATGACCGGCGTGCTCGGCATGAGCGAACTGCTGCTGGCCACCCCGCTGGATCCAGTGCAGCGCAGCTATGCAGGCTCGATCCAGCAGGCGGGCAGCCACCTGCTGCGGCTGGTCAATGACGCGCTGGATCTGGCCCGCATCGAGGCCGGCCGGCTGGAGCTGGACCTGCGCCCGTTCGATCTGGCCAGCCTGCTCGACCAGGTGCAGGCGTTGATGCAGCCGATGGCAACGCAGCGCAATCTGGAGTTCCGCCGTGGGGACGATCCACCTGGGCCGATCAGCGTCAGTGGCGACGAGATGCGCGTGCGGCAGATCCTGCTCAATCTGCTGGGCAATGCAATCAAGTTCACCGAGCGCGGGCACGTCGGCCTGGCTGTGCGGCTGGAAGACAACGGTGGTGGACTCTGCTTCGAAGTGCATGACACCGGCCCGGGCATCAACGCCGAGCAGCAGGACCGCCTGTTCCATCGCTTCGAACAGGCCGATGGCCCGCGCACCGCGTCGCGCTATGGAGGCAGCGGGTTGGGCCTGGCGATCTGCCAGGAGCTGGCCGTGGCCATGAACGGGCGGATTGAAGTGGACAGCCAGCCGGGCAAGGGCGCCCGCTTCCGGGTATGGCTGCCGCTGCCCTGGAACCGGCAGGCCGCCAATGCGCCGGGCGAATTGCCGGTACTGCCGATGCTGCCGCCACTACGCATCCTGCTGGTGGAGGATGACGCGACCGTGGCCGAGGTCATCGCCGGCCTGCTGCGTGGCCGTGGCCACGACGTGGTGCACGTGCTGCATGGTTTGGGCGCGCTATCGGAGATCGCCACCGATGGCTTTGACGTGGGCCTGCTTGATCTGGATCTGCCGGCGCTGGACGGCACCGCCATCGCCCGGCAGCTGCGCACCATGGGCTATGAACTTCCCTTGGTGGCGGTCACTGCACGGTCCGACGCCTACGCCGAGACCCAGGTCCTGGCGGCTGGGTTCGATGGCTTCCTGCGCAAGCCGGTGACCGGTGACATGCTGGTGACTGCCATTGCCCAGGCGCGCGCAAAACGACAAACCGCCCTTTGAATGCGCCAGCGCCGGGCGTGAACGTCGCGACTTTCGGTTTACCATGCCGACGCCCGTAGTGCGGGAATCATCAGAAGCAGCGTGAGGAGGCAATCGGTGGTGTATCTGCGGGCGGCGATGCTGCTGCTGGTCCTCCTGTGCGGCCTGTCACCCGCTGCGGCGCAGCCGGTGCCACCGAACCCGCGCCAGGTGACGGTGTTCGACGGCTTGCCGTCCAACACCGTGAACCGCATGGCCGAGGATCGTTACGGTTACCTCTGGATCGCGACCAACGACGGCCTGGCCCGCTACGACGGGCGCAACTACCGGATCTGGCGCTCGGAAGACGGCCTGCGCGACAACCGCATCTGGACGGTGCTGGTCGATGCCCGCAACCAGCTCTGGATCGGCACCGAGAACGCCGGCCTTGTACGGATGTCGGCCGATCGCCGCCAGCTGCATTTCTACGACCGCAGCAGCCAGCCGTTGATGGGCACCAACACGGTCTGGAGCCTGGCCACCACGCCGGATGGTTCGGTCTGGTTCGGCACCCACGAAGGTGGTCTGTACCGCCTGGACAACCAGGACCGGTTGCAGCGCTTCCTGCCTGAAGCGAACAACCCGCGCAGCCTGCCGGCGGCATCGGTGCCGTACCTGGCCACCCTGGCTGACGGCAGCCTGTGGATCGGCACCAAGCATGGCGTCGCGCGCTGGACCGGCACGGACTTTGAGCGGGTCGGGGCCGGCATCATTCCCAGCCTGCTGATCAATGGCTTGACGGCCGAATCCGATGGCAGCCTTTGGATCAGCACGATGGCCGGCGCCATGGTGCGCCGTCCCGATGGTCGTTTCGAGGCACCGTCCTGGAAGCTGCCCGAAGGCGAGCAGGTGCTGGGCATGATGCTGCGCGACGAGCAGGGCGGGCACTGGCTGGACACCCGCACCGGCCTCGGCCGGGCGGTCGATGGCCAGTACCAGGCCGTGCCCCTGTACAGCGCGGTGGCACGTGGCCCGGTGCGCCCGAACTGGACAGGTGCCTACGAGGATCGCGAGGGCGGCATCTGGTTGGCCAGCACGAATGCCGGCCTGTGGCACCTGTTGCCGCGCTGGTGGCAGTTCTCGGTGCTGTCGCGGCTGGAGGACGACCCGCGCTCGCTGCGCAATGCCTTCGTGCTGGGCACCAGCCCCTCCAGCAATGGCGGCATCTGGACGGTCGGCAGCCACGGCGCGCTGGACCGCTTCGATCCGAAGACCGGCAGCATCGAACAGCACCGTACCTGGGTCAACGGCATGCACTGGCTGACCTCGGTGCGCGAGGATCGCCGCGGCCAGGTCTGGATCGGTTCCAACGACGCACTGCTGCGCTATGACCCGAAGCGGCGTGATCTGCGCCGCTGGGGCCGGGATGCCGGCGCCGACGCGACCATGGAAGGAGTCATCGAATCCATGATGACCTGTGATGGTGACAGTCTCTGGCTGATGCTGCCGTCGGGGCTTCAGCAACGCGATCTGGATGGGCGCCTGCGGCGCCAACTGGATAATGGCCAGCGTGGATTGCAGCAGGGCCAGCTCAATCTGGACGTGGAATGCGGGCCACAGGACCATATCTGGCTGGCAAGCAGCCGTGGCCTGCTGCAGTGGCTGCCGGAAAGCGAGCGTTTCCAGCCGGTGCCGGGTGCGCCGGCGACCGCGATCCATGCACTGCACGTGGGCACCGATGGCCAGGTCTGGCTGTCCGAAGATGGCCGCCTGTCGCGTTACCGCTGGAGCCAGGGCCGGCTGGAGCGGCAGGCCGTGATCGGTGCAGAGCAGGGCTACCCGGCGATCTCCGCCTCGGGGCTGGTGGTCGATGCGCAGGGGGTTGCGTGGGCAACCAGTGCGCGTGGCCTGGTGCGCATCGGGGCCGACGGCCAGAGTGTGCGCCTGTATGGCGTGCACGATGGCCTGCCGAGCCAGGAATTCCGCGAACACACGCTGGTGATGTCGGCAGACGGTCATCTGGTGGCAGGTACACCGGCCGGTGTGGTGGTGTTCGACCCGAAGCAGGTGCGTCCGTCGATGCGGCGTGCGCCGCTGGTGATCGAGCGGGTGGAGGTGCGCCGCAACGAGCAGGTGCTGGACCTCACCCACGACGCGCCGTTGCAGATCGCCGACGGCGACCGCGATCTGCGCATCGTCGCGCGCCTGTTGTCGTTCGCCGATTCGGCGTCCAACACCTATCGTTACCGCTTGGCCGGCTATGACCCGGACTGGGTGGAAGTGGGGCCGGCCGGTGAGCGCTTGTTCTCGCGGCTGGCACCGGGCAGCTATCGGCTGGAAGTGCAGGCGCGGTCGGCTGACCATGTCTGGTCACGTGTGCAGAGCCTGGAATTCCGCGTGCAGCCACCGTGGTGGCGCAGCTTGTCCGGCCTGTTGATGCTTGCCTCGTTCGCGCTGCTGCTGACCAGCTGGTTCGCCTGGCTTTACCGTCGGCGCCTGCAACGTCGCCACGCCTACCAGCTTGCGCTGCACAAGCAGGAACTGGCCGAACAGGCGTCGGCGGCCAAGACCCGCTTCCTGGCCAATCTTGGCCACGAGATACGTACACCGATGACCGGTGTGCTGGGTATGAGCGAGCTGCTGCTGGCCTCGCCGCTGGATCCGCAGCAGCGTGGCTATACACAATCGATCCGCCATGCCGGCGAGCACCTGCTGCATCTGGTCAACGATGCGCTGGACCTGGCGCGGATCGAATCGGGCCGCCTGGAGCTGCAGCACAAGCCGTTCGCACTGGGCAGCCTGCTGCAGGACCTGGCCGCGCTGATGGGGCCGTTGGCGGCGCAGAAGGGCCTGCGTTTCACGCTCGACAACCAGCTGCCCGCCGGCCTGCAGGCCAACGGCGATGCAATGCGGGTACGGCAGATCCTGTTGAACCTGCTCTCGAATGCGGTCAAGTTCACCAGCCGCGGCACCATCACCCTGCACGCGCGTAGCGACGCCGAACTGCGATCGCTGCATTTCGAAGTGCGCGACACCGGCCCGGGCATCAGCCAGGAACAACAGCAGCGCCTTTTCCGCCGCTTCGAGCAGGCCGATGGCGCACGCACCGCTGCACAGTACGGTGGCAGTGGCCTGGGCCTGGCAATCTGCCGCGAACTGGCGCATGCCATGCAAGGGCGGATCCAGGTGGAGAGCCAGCTCGGTCGTGGCACCTGCTTCGGCGTGACGTTGCCGTTGCCGATGGTGGTCGATGCCCATGCCGAGGCAGAGGGTGATACGCACCGCCAGGAAGCGGCCAACATGCCGCCATTGCGGGTACTGCTGGTGGAAGACGACGCGACCGTGGCCGATGTGATACGCGGGCTGCTGAGTGCGCGTGGGCATGAGGTGGTGCATGCAGGCCATGCGCTGGCGGCGCTGCGCGAGATCAGTGCCGGCGATTTCGACGTCGGCCTGCTGGACCTGGACCTGCCGGGCCTGAGCGGTTTCGAACTGGCCCAGCACCTGCGCAACCAGGGCTACATGCTGCCGCTGCTTGCCGTGACCGCGCGGACCGATCCGGACCTGCAGCAGCAGGTGGAAGCGGCCGGCATCGGCGGTTTCCTGCGCAAGCCGGTGACCGGTGAACTGCTGCTGGAAGCGATCGCCAGGGTCATGGGGCGGTAGGGTGCGGCGGCAGGGCCTGCGGCCCTGCACCTGCTGCAAGCCGGAGCAACAGCAACCGCCGAAGCAAAAGCTGGCTTCCTGTGGGATGGCGGGGTGGGTCCGGTTACGGGGGACGCTGCAAGTCCCCCTCCGGGGCCCGGCCCAGCCGCTGGCGGCTGTGCGTTCGGGCGCTTGCGAAGCAGTGCTTCGCAAGCAAAGCGCCCTCACCCATGTAAGCTCGGTCGCCGCTTGCTCGTGTGCGCAATCCTGCGCACACGGCAAGACCGGGGTTGGGCGTCCTGCCCAACCCGCCCGAGGCATGCCTCGGGCCCATGCGGCTCACGCCCCCGCAACCGGACCCACCCCGCCTTCGACAGATTCTCGCGAGCTGCCGGCGCCCTGTGTAGAGCCGAGCCATGCTCGGCTCAAATCTCACAGATATCGAAATGTTCGATTTCAATGGACGCTCATCCACGCACGGCGTGGATCTACCCGATCGCGAAAATCTGTCAGAGGTGGGGCGGTGTCGCAGTGCGGGGCGTCAGCCGCATGGATGCGGCTGCCAAGCCTACAGGGACGTACTTGCGGCGTCCCCGCGCTGCGACACCGCCCCGCCAACCCACGGAATGCCGCTTTGGCTGTTGCTGTTGCCGGCCAGCGGCCGGCACTACCGCGGGTGCAGGGCCGCAGGCCCTGCCGAACCACCCTCACTCCGCGACGTGCTCGACCTGCCGTGGCTCCGGCTTGGTATCCGGCAGCTGCCAGAAGATCATCGTCGAGGTCAGGGTGATCGCGCCCACACAAAGGAACGTGGCATGCAGCGCGGCGGTCGCGCTGTTGCTGTCCAGGTGGTTGCCGAACGCGGCCAGCAGGCTGCCGGCCGCCGCAGCACCGAAACCGGCGGCGAGCATCATCACCATCGACAGCAGGCTGTTGCCGGAACTGGCGAACTCGCGGTCCAGGTCGCGCAGGGTTACGGTGTTCATCACGGTGAACTGCAGCGAATTGACCGCACCGAAGAACGCCAGCTGCAGCAGGCGCCAGGCCAGGTGCTGGCCCGGTGTCATCAGGATGAAGCTGGCCATCGCCAGGCCCACCAGCACGGTGTTGACCATCAGTACGCGGCGGTAGCCGTAGCGCTCGACCAGCTTTACCGCCAGCTTCTTCGACACCATGCCGGCCGCCGCCACCGGCACCATCATCAGGCCGGCGTTCATCGGGCCCAGGCCCAGGCCGACCTGCAACAGCAACGGGATCAGCATCGGCATGGCGCTGCTGCCGATGCGCGAGAACAGGTTGCCGAGGATGCCGATGCGGTAGCTGGGCACGCGGAACAGGGCCAGCGAGAACAACGGCGCGGTGGAGTTGGCGGCGTGCAGCCAGTAACCCACCAGCGCAGCCAGGCCGGCCACGGTCATCAGCATCACCAGCGCATGTGGCGTACCCAGGCCGGAGATGCCGTCCAGCGCCAGCGACAGCACCACCATCGCGAAGGCCAGCATGATGTAGCCACGCAGGTCGAAGCGGGTGCGATGGCTGGCGTAGTGGTCGGGCATGATCTTCATCGCGGCGATGAAACCGATCACGCCGATCGGCAGGTTGATCAGGAACACCCAGTGCCATGAGGCGATCTCGACCAGCCAGCCGCCCAGCGTGGGGCCGATCAGCGGGCCAACCAGCGCGGGGATGGCGATGAAGCTCATCGCGCGCAGGAAATCCTCGCGTGGCACCGAGCGCATCACCGCCAGCCGGCCGACCGGCAGCAGCATCGCACCGCCGATGCCCTGCAGCACGCGCGCACCGACCAGCTGGTGCAGGTGCTGGGCCAACGCGCAGGCCAGCGAGCCGAGGGTGAACAGGATGATCGCCACCAGGAAAGTGCGCCGGGTGCCATAGCGGTCGGCAATCCAGCCCGAGGCGGGAATGAAGGTGGCCACCGCCAGCGCATAGCTGAACACCACCGACTGCATCTGCAGCGGGCTCTCGCCCAGGCTGGCCGCCATCGCCGGCAACGCCGTGTTGACGATGGTCGAGTCCAGCATCTGCATGAAGATCGCCAGGGACACCAGCCACAGCAGGGGACGGTGGCGGTTGTAGGTCGATGACGATGTAGGCATGGCGTGCGGCCGGTGCAGCGTGGGGGCCGCCATGATCGCGCACTGCGGGTCACGGCGCGATCAAGGTCGCGCCGTGATGGCCTGCGGAATGCTCAGCGCTGGCTGTGCGCGTGCACCGCGTCGACCAGCACCTGGACGTGTGCCGGGTCCATGTCCGGCGACATGCCGTGGCCAAGGTTGAACACATGGCCCTCGCGCGAGCCGCCGTTGCCGGCGGCATAGGTGTCGAGCACGCGTGCGGCGGCCGCGGCGATCGCATCCGGCGAGGCGTACAGCGTGGTCGGGTCGAGGTTGCCCTGCAGGGCGACGCGGCCACCAGTGCGGCGCATTGCCTCGTCCAGGTCCAGCGTCCAGTCCAGGCCCAGCGCATCGGCACCGGTGTGCGACAGCGCTTCCAGGTGCAGGCCGGTGCCTTTGCCGAACAGGATCAGCGGCGTGCGCTCGCTGCCTTCGCCGCGCTCCAGCTCCTCGGCAATGCGCTGCAGGTAGCGCAGCGAGAACTCGCGGTACATCGACGGCGACAGTACGCCACCCCAGGTGTCGAACACCTGCAGCGCCTGTGCACCGGCCGCGCGCTGCGCGCCGAGATAGGCGATCACGGCGTCGGTGGTGACCTCCAGCAGGCGGTGCAGGGCCTGCGGGTGGTTCAGTGCCATGGCCTTGATGCGCGCAAAGTCCTTGCTGCCACCGCCTTCCACCATGTAGCAGGCCAGTGTCCACGGGCTGCCGGAGAAGCCGATCAGCGGCACCTGGCCGTCCAGTTCGCGGCGGATCAGCCGTACCGCATCCATCACGTAGCCCAGGTCCTGTTCCATGTCCGGCACCGCCAGCCGGGCGATGGCGGCTTCGTCACGCACCGGGTGCCGGAACTTCGGGCCTTCGCCTTCGACGAAGTACAGCTCCAGGCCCATCGCATCGGGAATGGTGAGGATGTCCGAGAACAGGATGGCCGCATCCAGCGGGAAGCGGCGCAGCGGCTGCAGGGTGACTTCGCAGGCAATCTCCGGGGTCTTGGCCATGGCCAGGAAGCTGCCGGCCTTGGCCCGGGTCGCGCGGTACTCCGGCAGGTAGCGGCCGGCCTGGCGCATCAGCCAGACAGGGGTGCAGTCCACCGGTTCGCGGCGCAGGGCGCGCAGCAGGCGATCGTTGCGGAGAGGGCTGGTCACGATTGGCATTCCTTGGACGAAAGTTGGCAGCGGCGTCAGTCGCCGTGCGAGAGGATCTGGAAACCGCGATGCAGTTCGGCATCGCGGGCCTTCTTGAAGGCATGGCGGGCTTCGTCGGCCTGCAGGAACAGCTCGCGCCGCAGCTGCGAGCGGCCACCGACGCGACCGCTCTCGCGCAACAGTTCCCAGCCGCCGAACAGGTCCGGCTGCAGGCTCAGGCGCAGGAAGCGCGGTGCCTGCGCGCCGGCGTCGGGATGTTGCAGGTAGACGTGCATGGCGCCGATTGTATCGCCCCGGGGCGGCACGGACCTGTAGAGCCGAGCCCACGCTCGGCTGCGCTTCATGCCGCAGCACAATCCGTCAGCGCCGGGCCATGCCCGGCGAACGCGGAAAGGTCAGCCCGCGCCCAGCACCTTCAGCACCGCCGCCTCATCCACGTCCGGCACCACTTCGGCACGCCCCATGCCGCGCCACAGCACCAGGCGCAGGCGGCCGGCCACGTTCTTCTTGTCCAGGCGCATGCGGCCGAGCAGGGCCTGCGGGTCGAGCCCGGCCGGGATTGCCACCGGCAGGCCCAGGCGTTCCAGCAGTGCCTGCAGGCGCGCGCGGTCGGCATCGTCGGCCAGGCCCAGGTCGGTGGACAGCTTCGCCGCCAGCACCATGCCCACCGCCACCGCCTCGCCATGGTTCAGCGCATCGCGGCCGGGCGCGGAGTAGCCCTGCTCGGTTTCGATGGCATGGCCGAAGGTGTGGCCGAGGTTGAGCAGGGCACGTTCGCCCTTCTCGAAAGGATCGCGCTCGACGATGGCGGCCTTGTGCCGGCAGCTGCGCGCGATGGCTTCGGCCAGAGAAGCATCCTCGCCGGCCAGCAGCGCATCGGCATGCTGCTGCAGCCATTCGAAGAACACGGCATCACCCAGCGCGCCGTACTTCACCACTTCGGCCAGGCCCGCACGCAGCTCGCGCGGCGGCAGGGTGGCCAGTACGCGGGTATCGGCGATGACCGCGCGTGGCGGATGGAAGGCGCCGACCAGGTTCTTGCCGGCCGGAATGTCGACCGCAGTCTTGCCACCGACCGACGAATCGACCATCGCCAGCAGGGTGGTGGGCAGCTGCACGCAGTCCACGCCCCGCATCCAGCAGGCCGCGGCGAAGCCGGCGAGATCACCGACCACGCCGCCGCCCAGCGCGAACACGCAGGCATCGCGGGTGGCGCCGAGCGCAGCCAGCGCTTCGATCGCACGGCCGAATTCGGCCAGCGTCTTGGAGGCTTCGCCGGCGGCCAGCACGTGCTCGCCGACGATCAGGTCGGGGCGTGCGGCCAACAGCGTCTGCTTGGCCGACGCCAGATAGCGCGGAGCCACTTCGCTGTCGCTGAGCAGCAGCACATGGCGGCCGCGCACGTGTGAAACCAGTGCAGCGCCATCGGCCAGGGCACCGGCGCCGATGGTGATGGAGTAGGGGCGATCGCCGCCAACGGCGACCTGCAGCAGGGCGGGGGAAGTCATGTGGTCATGTCCTGGCGCTGCCATTGCGTGGCCAGCTTGACTACCAGTTGGGCAGTCGCGTCGGCAGCGGTATACGGGTCGGTATCGAGCGTGAGGTCGGCCACTTCTCGGTACAGCGGGTCGCGCTGTGCGGCCAGATCATGCAGCACCTGCTCGCGGTCCGGGCGCTGCAGCAGCGGCCGGCCCTTGTCGCGGGCCAGGCGTTCCAGCTGCGCGGCCACGCCGACCCGCAGGTAGACCACGAAGCCGCGCCGGGCAATCAATGCGCGGTTGTCCGGATCCAGCACCGCTCCGCCGCCGGTGGAGACCAGTTGGCCTCGGCCTTCGAGCACGCGGGCCAAGGCCTGCCGCTCATGGCTGCGGAAGCCGGCTTCGCCGGCGTGCTCGAAAATGGTCGGGATGCTGGCGCCGGCGGCGTCGACGATGGCCTGGTCGACATCGACGAAGTCCAGCGTGAAGCGCTCGGCCAGGCGGCGGCCGATGCAGGTTTTGCCGGCGCCCATCGGGCCGATCAGGATCAGGTTCGGAGCAGGATTCATGCCCTCTGATGCTAACACCTCCGTGCCCCGGCCTTTACGTCCTTCACGTCAGGGTAGGCGTTCCTGCGGGGTTTCCCGCGCCAACCGGAGTACAGGCCATGACGGTCGCCAAGGTCATCGAAATCACCGCCTCCTCGCCGAAGAGCGTGGAGGACGCCGTGCGCAGCGGTCTGAAGAAGGTCTCCGAGACGGTCAAGGGCATCCAGGGCGCCTGGGTGAACGAGACCAAGGTGGTGACCAATGGCAGCGGCGAAATCACCGAATGGCGGGTCAACCTGCGGGTGACCTTCCTGGTGGAATAGGCGCGCTCAGCGCACGTCCTGCACCTGTCGCTGGCCGTCCAGCACCACCACGTGGTCGGCCAGGGCGGGCAGGGCATGCAGCGCCTGGCGGCTGACCCGCTCGTAGTACTGCACGAAGCGCTCCAGCTGTGGCCGGCTCATGCCGTGCCGGCCCGGCTGCGCGGCCTGCAGGTTCTGCTCCTGCTGCCAGCGCCAGCGCGGTACCACCGAGAAATCCGGCGGCTGCAAGAACCACAGGCGGTCGCAGCGCTGCCACAGCGCCGGGTAGTCGCGGGCCAGCACCTGGTTGCACCAGCGCCGCCAGCGACCATCGGCGTCGGCTTCGCGCTCCAGTGCGTTCAACGGGCTGTCCAGCGCGGCGTCATCCTGCGCCGGCGTGCCCAGGAACCAGCCTTCGAACACCAGCAGGTCGAGGGGCTGCTCGATACGCGGCCATTGCGCTTCGTGCACGCGTTCGTCGGCCAGCTTGTCGAAGCGGGGCATCGCCAAAGGCTGGCGTGCGGTTACGGCGTCGAGCACCGCGTGGGCCAGCGTCAGGTCGTGGGTGCCCGGCGGGCCGCGCGTGATCAGCAGCGGATGCACCTGGCGGGCCAGCCGTTGGCGCTGTGCGCGGGTGAGGTAGACATCATCGATGGACAGCGTGGCTGCGTTCAGGCCGCGCGACTGGGCGCGGGCCACCACCTGCGCGGCCAGCGTCGATTTGCCGCTCCCCTGCAGGCCGCTGATCGCCAATACTGGAACTGCTGCGCCGCTGCCCAGTGCATCGTCCAGCACCTGTTCGGCCAATGTTTCGGGGAATCCTTTCACCTGGGGCATATACGCAGCAGCGGCCATGCAGCCACAATAGCCCAATCCGTGTGAGAAGAACGCAATCATGAGCGACCTGTACGCAGAAGCCCTGTCCACGTTTGCCGCCCTGTTCGAAGAGGCCAGGCAGAGCCGCGAGGTCGAGCCGAACGCGATGACGGTGGCGACCGCCGATACGCAGGGCCGTCCCTCGGCGCGCACCGTGCTGCTGAAGGCCTTCGACGAGCGCGGCTTCGTCTTCTATACCCACCTGGACAGCCACAAGGGCCGTGAGCTGCAGGCCAATCCGCAGGCCGCGCTGTTGTTCCTGTGGCGCAGCCTGCGCGAGGCCGGCATCCAGGTACGCATCGAGGGCCGTGTCGAGCAGGTCGCCGATGCTGAGGCCGACGCCTATTTCGCCAGCCGCCCGCGCATGAGCCAGATCGGCGCGTGGGCCTCGCAGCAGTCGAAGACGCTGGCAACGCGCGAGGAATTCGATGCGCGCGTGGCCGAGGTCGAAGCGCGCTTCGAAGGCAAGGACGTGCCGCGCCCCGACGGCTGGAGCGGCCTGCGCGTGGTGCCTGACCGCATCGAGTTCTGGTACGGCGCGCAGTTCCGCCTGCACGAACGCTGGTGCTATGAAGCCGGCGCCGAAGGGCGCTGGAGCAAGCGCCTGCTGTACCCATAAGGCAACCCGATGCATCGCCTGCCGCAGTACCGCGTGGTGGTGTTCGTGCCGCCGGCAGCCCTGGACGCGGTGAAGCAGGGCATCCTCGCGGTGGATGCGCTCGTGGCCGGCGACTACGAGCACGGGATGTGGTGGTCGGCGCCGGGCTTCGAACAGTTCCGCCCGCGCGTGGGTGCGTCGCCCGTACAGGGTGAGGCGGGGCGCACCGAAGTGGTCGACAGCGTACGCCTGGAATTCTGTCTGCCGCGCGATCCGCAGCGGCTGCAGCGCATCTTCGAACAGGGCATCGTGCCGCATCATCCGTGGCAGGTGCCGGTGGTGCAGGTGGAGGAGATCGAGCTGCTGCTGGCCGGCGGGCTGCCGTTGTAGAGCCGAGCCCATGCTCGGCTGCTGCTCCGACGCATGAGGCAGTCGAGCAGGGCTCGACTCCACAAGAGCAGGCTGTCGCAAATGGACCGGCTTGCTTCATCTGCGAGCAGGCTCATAACCGGCACACTCCGACGGATGATCTCGACTTCCGGAGTTGCCATGCCCTCCTGGCGTTGCCTGTTCGCCGTACCTCCCCCGCGTCGCGGCGTAGAAGCGCTCCTGCTGCTGCTCGCGCGCATCGTGGCCGGGGTGATGTTCTGCGTGTCCGGCTGGAACAAGGTGTTCACCGAGGCGGGACGTGAGCGCATGGTGCATACGCTGGTCGATGCGGGTATTCCGTTCCCGGTGTTCAGTGCGCCGGTACTCGGTGCGATCGAGTGGATTGCGGGTGGCCTGCTGGTGCAGGGCCTTTTGAGCCGCCCCTCGGCCCTGCTGCTGGCGGCGATCTGTGCGGTGGCGGCACTGACCGATGGCATCGCGCGCATTCCGGCAGGGCTTGGCGTGCCGGATTGGTTGAGCTGGTTCTTCTACCTGAGCGAAGTGCCGCTGGGCGTACTGCTGCTATGGATTGCCGCAGTGGGCAGTGGACGATTCGCCATCGAAGCGCACTGACGACAGGCACCCTGTAGAGCCGAGCCCATGCTCGGCTGCTTACGCGGGAACATCAGCCGGGCATGGGCGCGGCTTCACAGGTCCTCCGCGCGCAGCCAGCGCCACAGCGTAGTGCGTGAGACGCCCAGCGCCTGTGCCATGCCTTCGCGGTCATTGCGGTGTTCCTGCAGCAGAGCCTCCAGCTGCGCACGCGGCGGTCGCTTGCCGTTGCTTTCCACTGGCAGTGCCGCGACGCCTTCCTTAACCAGCTCAGGCGCCAGCTGCAGCAGTCGCGCGGCATCAATCAGCCCTTCACCGGGTTGCCAGTGGATGCGTAGTCGATCCACCAGATTGCGCAGTTCGCGCACGTTTCCGGGCCACTGGGCTGCGCTCAGCACCGCCAGTGCATCCTCATCCAATGGCGCGTCGATGCCACGCAGCTGGCGGAAGAAGTACTGTGCCAGCAGCGGGATGTCCGAACGCCTCGCCCGCAGCGAGGGCAGGGCAATCCGCAGCGCGGCCAGGCGGTAGTAGAGGTCGCGACGGAAACTACCGGTCGCCGCACGCTGCTCCAGCGACTGCAGGGTGGCGGCCACCACGCGCAGATCGACCGGCGTCGGTTCGGTGGCACCGACACGCAGCACCTCGCGTTCTTCCAGCACGCGCAGCAGGCGGGTCTGCAGCGGCAGGGGTAGTTCACCAATTTCATCCAGGAACAGCGTGCCGCCGTCTGCGGCCTCGACCAGGCCGACGCGACCACCGCGACGCGCGCCGGTGAAGGCGCCATCGCTGTAGCCGAACAGTTCGGCTTCCAGCAGCGATTCGCTGATCGCGCCGCAGTTCAACGCCACGAAGCGTCCCCGACGACCGCTGGCGGCGTGCAGCTGGCGCGCGACCAGTTCCTTGCCGGTGCCGGTTTCGCCGGTGACCAGTACGGTGCTGTCATGTGGGGCGTACAGCGCGATCTGCGCGCGCACCTGTGCCATGGCCTCGCTGTCGCCGAGCAGTTCAGGCGCGTCTGCACGCGCTGCAGGGCGCGGGCGCGGGGCAGCGCGGTTGCCACCGGAGCGGGCCAAGGCCTGGGTCAGCTCCAGTGCGTGTTCGAACGCCTGCCGTACCGAATCGGCGGAGTACAGCAGCACGCCGGGCAGGCCGGCCTGCTCGGCATGGTCGATGGCCATGCCGGTGCCGACGATCACCTCGATGCCATTGGCGCGCAGGTCGGCGATGCAGTCGCGCGCGTCCTCGCGGGTGACGAAGCGGCGATGCTCGATATCCAGGCCGAAACTCTGCTGGAAGTTGCTGAACACCGGCACGTCGCTGGCGTGGGTGACCAGGCCGATGCGGCTGGCTATGCGGCGGGCACGGGCCAACGCTTCCATCAGGTCGAAGCCGTTGGCCTGGATCGGCACCAGTGGCAGCTCCAGCCGCCCGCGTAGCCAGGCGGCATTGGAGCCGCCGGCGATCACTACGTCGCAATGCTCACGGCGCAGCCGTTTGCCGATCACGTCCACGGCTTCCTCGAAGCCGAGGTTGATCTGCTCGATGCGCGCACGGCGGTCGAACTCGGGGATGACGTCGCCGAGCAGGCCGGTCAGGCGCGAAACGCTGACGGTCCAGATCACCGGACGGCCCGGGTCGGCATCGGCGTGGCGCAGCGGGGTGCGGGGCAGGTACATGACGGCAGCCATCGGTCGGAATGTTTCATGATACATCCGTTTCAATGTTTCATATGTTTCACTGTTGCTGGGTGGTCATGTCTGTGAAATCAAAGGCTTGCAGCTTGGCACGGGGCTTGCGCCCTCTGTCCCGTACTTCAACCTGGATCGCCGCATGACCGCTTCCGCCCCTTTCTCCGCCGGTGCCCGCTTCCGTGAGGCGCTGGCTGCCGAATCGCCGTTGCAGGTGATCGGCGCGATCAACGCCAACCACGCCCTGCTGGCCAAGCGCGCCGGCTTCCGCGCCATCTACCTGTCTGGTGGCGGTGTTGCCGCCGGCTCGCTGGGCCTGCCGGACCTGGGCATCAACACCCTGGAAGACGTGCTGGTGGACGTGCGCCGCATCACCGATGTCTGCGACCTGCCGTTGATGGTCGACATCGACACCGGCTTCGGCCCGAGCGCGTTCAACATCGCGCGCACCGTGAAGTCGCTGATCAAGGCAGGCGCGGCCGCCTGCCACATCGAAGACCAGGTTGGCGCCAAGCGCTGCGGTCACCGTCCGGGCAAGGAAATCGTCTCGCAGGGCGAAATGGTGGACCGTGTGAAGGCCGCTGCCGATGCCAAGACCGACCCGGACTTCTTCCTGATCGCGCGTACCGATGCCATCCAGGTGGACGGCGTGGACAAGGCGATCGAACGCGCCATCGCCTGCGTCGAGGCCGGTGCCGACGGCATCTTCGCCGAGGCCGCCTACGATCTGGACACCTATCGCCGCTTCGTGGACGCGGTGAAGGTGCCGGTGCTGGCCAACATCACCGAATTCGGTGCCACCCCGCTGTTCAGCCGCGATGAACTGGCCTCGGCCGGCGTCGCCATCCAGCTGTTCCCGCTGTCGGCGTTCCGCGCGGCCAACAAGGCGGCCGAGAACGTGTACCAGGCGGTGCGCCGCGATGGCCATCAGCGCAACGTGGTGGAGACCATGCAGACCCGCGAAGAGCTGTACGACCGCATCGGCTATCACGCCTTCGAGCAGCAGCTCGATGCGCTGTTCGCCGCCAAGAAATAAGCAGTACCCTGCACCATCAAGTTTCGGAGGGAAACATGAACGATACGACCGCAACCCCCACCTTCAAGCCGAAGAAGTCCGTCGCCCTGTCCGGCACCGCTGCCGGCAACACCGCGCTGTGCAGCGTGGGCCGCAGCGGCAACGACCTGCACTACCGTGGCTATGACATCCTGGACCTGGCCAACACCAGCGAATTCGAGGAGATCGCCTACCTGCTGGTGCACGGCAAGCTGCCGACCCGCGCCGAGCTGGTTTCGTACAAGGCCAAGCTGAAGTCGCTGCGTGGCATCCCGGCGGCGGTGAAGGCCGCGCTGGAAGAACTGCCGCCGTCGGCACACCCGATGGACGTGATGCGCACTGGTGTCTCCGTGCTCGGCTGCGTGGCGCCGGAGAAGGACGACCACAACCACCCGGGCGCGCGCGACATTGCCGACAAGCTGATGGCCTGCCTCGGCTCGATGCTGCTGTACTGGTACCACTGGAGCCACAACGGCCGTGCCATCGACGTGGAAACCGACGATGACTCGATCGGTGGCCACTTCCTGCACCTGCTGCACGGCGAGAAGCCGCAGGACTCGTGGGTGAAGGCGATGCACACCTCGCTGATCCTGTACGCCGAGCACGAGTTCAACGCCTCGACGTTCACCTGCCGCGTCATCGCCGGCACCGGCAGCGACATGTACAGCGCGATCTGCGGTGGCATCGGCGCGCTGCGCGGTCCCAAGCATGGCGGTGCCAACGAAGTGGCGTTCGAAGTGCAGAAGCGCTACGACAACCCGGATGAAGCCGAGGAAGACATCAAGGCCCGCGTCGAGCGCAAGGAAGTGGTGATCGGCTTCGGCCACCCGGTCTATACCGTGTCCGATCCGCGCAACAAGGTGATCAAGGACGTGGCCCGCGAGCTGTCCGAAGAGCAGTCGAGCATGAAGATGTACGACATCGCCGAGCGCCTGGAATCGGTGATGTGGGACATCAAGAAGATGTTCCCGAACCTGGACTGGTTCAGTGCGGTCAGCTACCACATGATGGGCGTGCCGACCGCGATGTTCACTCCGTTGTTCGTGATCGCCCGCACCGCCGGCTGGAGCGCGCACATCATCGAGCAGCGCATCGACGGCAAGATCATCCGCCCGAGCGCCAATTACATCGGTCCGGAAGACCGCGACTTCGTCGCCAT
Source organism: Stenotrophomonas sp. YJH_SMC_48-3 (assembly GCF_059369375.1). Classification (NCBI taxonomy): domain Bacteria; kingdom Pseudomonadati; phylum Pseudomonadota; class Gammaproteobacteria; order Lysobacterales; family Lysobacteraceae; genus Stenotrophomonas; species Stenotrophomonas sp. YJH_SMC_48-3. The sequence goes on from NZ_JCAFSQ010000003.1 coordinate 77,425, forward strand.
CGACAAGCGCGTCTGATCACCTGCTGTACTCATCCGGCCGGCCGCGTGCCGGCCGGGTGCTTTCGCCGCCGCACCGCCGGCACCCGGCCCGCCCCAAGCATTCCGCCAGCCCATGAATACCGATTACCGCAAGAACCTCCCCGGCAGCGCGCTGGACTATTTCGACGCGCGCGCCGCCGTCGATGCGATCCAGCCCGGCGCCTATGCCACTCTGCCGTACACCTCGCGCGTGCTGGCCGAGAACCTGGTGCGCCGCTGCGATCCGGCCACGCTCGGCGATTCGCTGAAGCAGCTGATCGAGCGCCGTCGCGACCTCGACTTCCCGTGGTTCCCGGCACGCGTGGTGTGCCACGACATCCTCGGCCAGACCGCACTGGTTGACCTGGCCGGCCTGCGCGATGCGATTGCCGACAAGGGCGGTGACCCGGCCAAGGTCAATCCGGTGGTGCCGGTGCAGTTGATCGTCGATCACTCGCTGGCGGTGGAATGCGGTGGCTACGATCCGCAGGCCTTCGAGAAGAACCGCGCCATCGAGGATCGCCGCAACGAAGACCGTTTCCACTTCATCGACTGGACCAAGCAGGCGTTCCAGAACGTGGACGTGATTCCGCCGGGCAACGGCATCATGCACCAGATCAACCTGGAGAAGATGTCGCCGGTGATCTACGTGCAGGACGGCGTGGCCTTCCCCGACACCTGCGTGGGCACCGACAGCCACACCCCGCACGTGGATGCGCTGGGTGTGATCGCCATTGGTGTGGGCGGCCTGGAAGCGGAGAACGTGATGCTCGGTCGTGCCTCGTGGATGCGGCTGCCGGACATCATCGGCGTCGAGCTGACCGGCAGGCCGCAGCCGGGCATCACCGCCACCGACGTTGTGCTGGCGCTGACCGAATTCCTGCGCAGGGAGCGCGTGGTCGGCGCGTACCTTGAATTCTTCGGCGAGGGGGCGGCGGCACTGACCATCGGTGACCGCGCCACCATCTCCAACATGTGCCCCGAATACGGCGCGACCGCCGCGATGTTCTACATCGACGGGCAGACCATCGATTACCTGCGCCTGACCGGCCGCGAGGAATCGCAGGTGGCGCTGGTGGAGAACTACGCCCGCACCACTGGCCTGTGGGCTGACGACCTGGCCACCGCGCAGTACGAGCGCGTGCTGCGCTTCGACCTGTCCAGCGTGGTGCGCAACATGGCCGGCCCGTCCAACCCGCACAAGCGCGTGGCGACCGCCGAGCTGGCCGAGCGCGGCATCGCCGACGAGGCCAAGCTGGCAGCGGGCAAGGCCGAGCAGGCGCAGGGCCTGATGCCCGATGGCGCGGTGATCATCGCCGCCATCACCAGCTGCACCAACACCTCCAACCCGCGCAACGTGATCGCCGCAGCACTGTTGGCGCGCAAGGCCAACGAACGTGGCCTGCTGCGCAAGCCGTGGGTGAAGTCCTCGTTGGCGCCCGGCTCGAAGGCGGTGCAGCTGTACCTGGAAGAGTCCGGCCTGCTGCCTGACCTGGAGCAGCTCGGCTTCGGCATCGTCGCCTTCGCCTGCACGACCTGCAACGGCATGAGCGGTGCGCTGGAACCGAAGATCCAGCAGGAAATCATCGACCGTGACCTGTACGCCACGGCCGTGCTGTCGGGCAACCGCAATTTCGATGGCCGCATTCACCCGTACGCCAAGCAGGCCTTCTTGGCCTCGCCGCCGCTGGTGATCGCCTATGCCATCGCCGGCACCGTTCGCTTTGATATCGAGAAGGACGTGCTGGGCGTGGACGCCGATGGCAACGAGGTGCGCCTGAAGGATATCTGGCCGAGCGATGCCGAGATCGACGCGGTGGTGAAGGCCTCGGTGAAGCCCGAGCAGTTCCGCAGGGTCTACAACCCGATGTTCAACGTGCGCGTGGAGAACGGTGCCGCAGTCAGCCCGCTGTACGACTGGCGCCCGCAGAGCACCTACATCCGCCGCCCGCCCTACTGGGAGGGCGCACTGGCCGGTGAGCGCACGCTGTCGGGCATGCGGGCGCTGGCGGTGCTGCCGGACAACATCACCACCGATCACCTGTCGCCGTCCAACGCGATCCTGGCGTCCAGTGCCGCCGGCGAATACCTGGCGAAGATGGGCCTGCCGGAAGAGGACTTCAATTCCTACGCTACCCACCGCGGTGACCACCTGACCGCACAGCGCGCCACCTTCGCCAACCCGAAGCTGTTCAACGAAATGGTGCGCAACGACGATGGCAGCGTGAAGCAGGGTTCGCTGGCGCGCGTGGAGCCGGAAGGCAAGGTGATGCGCATGTGGGAAGCGATCGAGACCTACATGGAGCGCAAGCAGCCGCTGATCATCATCGCCGGTGCCGACTACGGCCAAGGCAGCTCGCGTGACTGGGCCGCCAAGGGCGTGCGCCTGGCAGGTGTGGAAGCGATCGTGGCCGAAGGCTTTGAACGCATCCACCGCACCAACCTGATCGGCATGGGTGTGCTGCCGCTGGAGTTCAAGCCGGGCACCACCCGCCTGACCCTGGGCATCGACGGCACCGAGACCTTCGACGTGATCGGCGAGCGCACTCCGCGCGCCGACCTGACCCTGGTCATCCACCGCCGCGACGGCCAGGACGTGATCGTGCCAGTGACCTGCCGCCTGGACAGCGACGAGGAAGTGGCGATCTACGAGGCGGGTGGCGTGCTGCAGCGCTTTGCCCAGGATTTCCTGGAAGGCGCCAAGGTGGCGTAAGACATCCGACGGCCCGGCAACGGGCCGTCTTTCTTTGCAAGGAACACATCCATGACCTTCCTCCCGCAACTCCGTATTCCCGCCACCTACATGCGTGGCGGCACCAGCAAGGGCGTGTTCTTCCGCCTGCACGACCTGCCCGAAGCCGCGCAGGTGCCAGGTGCCGCACGCGATGCGCTGCTGATGCGCGTGATCGGCTCGCCCGATCCGTATGGCAAGCAGACCGATGGCATGGGCGGTGCAACGTCCAGCACCAGCAAATGCGTGATCATCTCCACCGCTTCTGTGCCGGACCACGATGTGGACTACCTGTACGGCCAGGTCTCGATCGATACCGCCTTCGTCGACTGGAGCGGCAACTGCGGCAACCTCAGCACTGCGGTCGGCCCGTTCGCGATTGCCAATGGCCTGATCGATCCCGCCCGCGTGCCGCGCGATGGCCTGTGCACCGTGCGCATCTGGCAGGCCAACATCGGCAAGACCATCATCGCGCACGTGCCGATGCGCGATGGCGAAGTGCAGGAGACCGGTGATTTCGAGCTGGATGGCGTGACCTTCCCGGCGGCCGAGATCCAGCTGGAATTCATCGATCCGTCCGATGATGGCGATGCGGGCGCGATGTTCCCGACCGGCAATCTGGTGGACACCTTGGATGTGCCCGGCGTGGGCAGCTTCGAGGTGACCATGATCACGGCCGGGATTCCGACCATCTTCCTCAATGCGGCCGACCTGGGCTACACCGGCACCGAGCTGCAGCCTGCAATCAACGAAGACAAGGCGGTGCTGCAGAAATTCGAGGCCATTCGTGCTTACGGCGCGCTGCGCATGGGCCTGATCCCGAAACTGGAAGACGCCGCGACCCGCCAGCACACGCCGAAGGTGGCGTTCGTTGCACCGGCTCAGGACTACGTGTCGTCCAGTGGCAAGGCGATTCCGGCGTCGGCCATCGACCTGCATGCGCGCGCGTTGTCGATGGGCAAGCTGCATCACGCGATGATGGGTACCGCCGCCGTAGCGATCGGTACCGCCGCGGCGATTCCGGGCACGCTGGTCAATCGCGCCGCCGGTGGCGGCGAACGCGAAGCGGTTACGTTCGGTCATCCCTCGGGCACGTTGCGCGTGGGTGCGCAGGCAGGTCTCGTTGACGGCCAGTGGACAGTGACCAAGGCCATCATGAGCCGCAGCGCCCGCGTGCTGATGGAAGGCAAGGTGCGGGTGCCGGCCGAGTGATGCGTTGGTAAACGCCAACCAAGGTTGGCGACTACCGGGCCGCAGAGATCGATTGCTTTGGTAGATGCCAACCTTGGTTGGCATGGTGCACGGGCAACCGTGCACCGCAACGAGGAGATCGACGATGTCCGACAGCCACACCCCATCCAACGAGCGTGCAGCGTGGGATGCGCTGCTGGTGGACATCGTCGATTACGTACGCGACGCCCGCATCGACTCGCCGCTGGCGTTCCAGACCGCGCATCACTGCCTGCTTGATACGCTGGGCTGCGGCCTGGAAGCGCTGTCCTTCCCGGCCTGCAGCAAGCTGCTCGGTCCACTGGTGCCGGGCATCAGCGTGGTCAACGGCGCGCGCGTGCCGGGTACGCACTACGTGCTGGACCCGGTGCAGGCCGCCTTCAACCTCGGCGCAATGGTGCGCTGGCTGGATTTCAACGACACCTGGCTGGCTGCCGAGTGGGGCCATCCTTCCGACAATCTCGGCGGCATCCTGGCTGTTTGCGACTGGCTGGGGCGCAACGCGCAGGCCCTGCGCCGCCCGCCGCCGACCGTGCACGACGTGCTGCTGGCGATGATCAAGGCGCACGAGATCCAGGGCGTGCTGGCGCTGCAGAACTCCTTCAACCGGGTCGGGCTGGACCACGTGGTGCTGGTCAAGGTGGCCACCACGGCCGTGGTCGCGCAGTTGCTCGGGCTGGACCGCGAGCGCATGCTCAATGCGCTGTCGCTGGCCTGGGTCGATGGCCAAGCGCTGCGCACCTACCGGCACGCTCCCAACACCGGCTCGCGCAAGAGCTGGGCGGCCGGCGATGCGACCAGCCGTGGCGTGCGCCTGGCGCTCATGGCGGCCAATGGCGAGATGGGCTATCCCAGTGTGTTGAGCGCGCCGACCTGGGGTTTTGAAGCGGTATCGATGCATGGCGAGGCGCTGACGCTGGCGCGACCGCTGGGCAGCTACGTGATGGAGAACGTGCTGTTCAAGATCAGCTACCCGGCCGAGTTCCATGGCCAGACCGCGGTGGAGGCGGCGATCACGCTGCACCAGCAGTTGCGTGCGATGGGGCGTCGGGTCGAGGACATCGCGCATATTGCGATCAGGACCCAGGAAGCCTGCATCCGCATCATCGACAAGCAGGGCCCACTGCATAACCCGGCCGACCGCGACCACTGCGTGCAGTACATGGTCGCCATCGCGCTGCTGCACGGGCGGTTGACGGCCGAGGATTACGAGGACGACGTTGCCGCCGACCCGCGCATCGACGCACTGCGCGCGAAGATGGCCTGTCATGAGGATCCGCAGCTCAGCGCCGATTACCTGGACCCTGAGAAGCGCAGCATCGCCAACGGCCTGAGCGTGCGCTTCAGCGACGGTACTGAGCTGCCCGAGGTACTGGTGGAATACCCGCTGGGCCACGCGCGCCGACGTGAGGAGGGCATTCCGTTGCTGATGGACAAGTTCCGCCGGCACCTGGCCCACCGCTTCCCGACCGCCCAGCAGCAGCGCATCTGGGCCGCTTCACTGGACCCGGTGGCGCTGGCCGCGATGCCGGTGACCGACTACGTGGACCTGTACCTGCCGGGGTAGTTTGATCGGTAGTGCCGGCCGCTGGCCGGCAATCCCATCCAACCTGCCATGCCGGTTGCCGGCCAGCGGCCGGCACCACCCGCACCCGCGGCAATTGCCGAATTCGCGTCAACACCTTGACGCGGCCTGCCTATAATGGCCACCTCGATCAAGGAGTGACGACATGAGCGGTCCGGCACGGCGGAAGCGGTGGGGATGGGCGGCGGCGGTACTGGCAGGAGGCCTGTTGCTGGGCCTGGCCGGCTGCCGCAACGACAGCGGGCAGTTGCCCAAGGCCAGTGGCGAGGCGATCACCACCAAGTCCGAGCAGGTGAAGGAATTCACCCTTCTGCGCGCCTACCCGGACCAGAAGAATGACGGCCTGTCGCTGGCGCTGGAGTTCTCGCGCCCGCTGGTCGGCACCCAGGATTTCGACACGCTGGTGCGCTTCGAGGAGAAGGTCGGCACCGACGACAGCGGCTGGACGCTGTCCGATGACGGCCTGACCCTGCGCTACCCGTTCGTCGAGGCCGGCAAGGAATTCAGCCTGGTGGTCTCGCCGGACCTGCTGGCCGCCGATGGCAGCCGGCTGGGCAAGGAACTGAAGCAGAAGGTGTTCAGCGGCGAGTTGAAGCCGGTGGTTGGGTTCGCCTCGCAGGGCAGCGTGCTGCCGGCCAAGGACAGCCGTGGCCTGCCGGTGGTCTCGGTGAACGTGCCGGAAGTGGACGTCGAGTTCCTGCGCGTGCGCGAGAAGGACCTGCCGACCTTCTTCAGCCAGTACCAGCGCGGTGGCCGCCGTGGCAGCTGGGAGCTCAGCAGCGACTACGAGCGCAGCCCGATCAACAAGCTGGCCGAGCCGGTCTACGTCAACCGCTTCATCCTTGGCGGCAAGCAGAACGAGCGGGTGCTGACCTACCTGCCGACCCAGGACATCAAGGAACTGCAGGAGCCGGGCCTGTACTTCGCACTGCTCAAGCGCACCGGCGACTATGAGGGCGAATTCGATACCGCGTTCTTCTCGGTCAGTGACATCGGCCTGCACACCCGCGCCTACAAGGACAAGCTGTTCGTGCATACCGCCGGTCTCAAGGACGGCGCGCCGCTGAAGGGCATCGACCTGCGCGTGCTCGACGCCAAGGGCGAGGTGGTGCTGAAGGGCAGCACCGACGGCAACGGCAATGCGCTGCTGAACTACACCCTGGATGCCACCCACGTGCTGGTCGCCAGCAGCGGCAAGGACACCAGCTTCCTGCCGTTCAACCAGCCAGCGCTGGACCTGAGCGAATTCGCCGTGGCCGGCCGCGACAACGCATGGTTCGATGTCTATGCCTGGTCCGGCCGCGACCTGTACCGCCCGGGCGAGACCGTGCGCCTGTCCGCGCTGCTGCGTGACAACGATGGCAAGCCGGTCAAGGCGCAACCGGTGTTCCTGCGCCTGAAGCAGCCCGACGGCAAGACGTTCCGCGAGACCCGCCTGCAGCCGGGTGACCAGGGCTACATCAATTTCGAGCAGGTGATCCCCGCCGAGGCGCCGACCGGGCGCTGGCAGGTCGAGTTCCGCACCGACCCGGCCAGCAAGGAAGCGATCCAGGGCATGACCCTGCGCATCGAGGAGTTCCTGCCCGAGCGCATGAAACTGGACCTGGACAGCGCGCAGAAGACGCTGAAGCCGGGTGAGGACCTGCGCCTGCAGGCCAATGGTGCCTATCTGTACGGGGCACCGGCCGATGGCAACCGCTTCACCGCGCGCATGGCGGTGGCCGCCGAGCAGCAGCCGGTGGAAGGCCTGCCGGGCTACTTCTTCGGTGACCCGACCCTGCAGCTGCCGCGCGAAGCCAAGGACGTGATCGACACCACGCTGCCGGCCAACGGCCAGCTGCGCGAGGACGTGGCATTGCCGGAAGAGGCGGCCAAGGCCAAGGCACCGATTGCCGTGGTGCTGTCCGGCAGCCTGTATGAAACCGGTGGCCGCACGGTCACCCGTACCCTGAAGCGGGTGATGTGGCCGGCCAATGCGCTGGTCGGCGTGCGCCCGCTGTTCAACCCCGACGATGGTGCTGATTCCAACGGCAACGCACGCTTCGAACTGATGCGCGTGGATGCCGCCGGCACACCGCAGCCAGCCAAGGGCCTGAAGATCACCCTGGTGCGCGAGCTGCGCGACTACCACTGGACCTTCAACGACAACCGCTGGGACTACGACTTCACCCGCCGTTTCGAGAACAAGGAAACGCGCACCGTCGATGCCGGCGGCAGCGCGGTCGCCTTCGATTTCCCGGTGGAGTGGGGCGAGTACCGCGTGGACGTGTTCGATCCGTCCACCGGCCTGACCAGCCGCTACCCGTTCCGCGCCGGCTGGAGCTGGGGCGATGACAACCGCGGCCTGGACGCGCGCCCGGACAAGGTCAAGCTGGGCCTGGACAAGACCGGCTACAAGGCCGGCGACACCCTGGAAGTGACGGTGACCCCGCCGCATGCCGGCAAGGGCATCCTGATGGTCGAGACCGACCGCATGCTGTACGTGCAGGACATCGAGGCCAAGCCGGGTTCGACCTTCAAGATTCCGGTCACCGCTGACTGGGAACGCCACGACGTCTACATCACCGCGCTGGTGTTCCGTGGCGGCAGTGCGCCGAGCAAGATCACTCCGGCCCGTGCCGTGGGTGTGGTGCATGTGCCGATGGACCGCAAGGGCCGCACCGTGGCCGTCGGCCTGGCCGCGCCCAAGCAGATGCGCCCGGAGCAGGACCTGCCGGTGACGGTCAGCGCACCACAGTTGGCCGGCAAGATGGCGCACGTCACCGTCTCGGCGGTGGACGTGGGCATCCTCAACATCACCCGTTTCCCGGTGCCCGACGCCGGCGCGCACTTCTTCGCCCAGCGTCGCCTCGGCATCGATGCCTATGACATCTACAGCCGGGTGATCGAGAGCTTCGATGGTGGCAGCGGCAAGCTGAAGTTCGGTGGCGACATGGCACTGCAGGCATTGCCGCAGGCCAAGCGCCCGACCGCGCGCGTGCAGACCGTGGACCTGTTCTCCGGCCCGGTGCAGCTCGATGCCAAGGGCAATGCCCGCATCCGCCTGAAGGTGCCGGATTTCAACGGCACCCTGCGGGTGTCGGCGCTGGTCTACAGCGATGACCAGTACGGCAAGCGCGACGTGGAAACCATAGTACGCGCGCCGATCCTGGCCGAAGCCAGCATGCCGCGCGTCCTGGCCCCGGGCGACCGCAGCACCGTGACCCTGGACGTGCAGAACTTCACAGGCAAGCCGGGGCAGTTCAACGTGAAGGTGGAAAGCGAGGGCCCGTTGAACCTGGGTGAGGGCAGCCGCAGCGTGCAGTTGAATGCCGATGCCAAGACCACGCTGAGTTTCCCGCTGTCCGCGCGTGAGGGCCACAGCGTGGCCAAGGTGCGGGTGCGGGTGGACGGCAACGGCTTCAAGGCCGATCGCCGTTACGACCTGCCGGTGCGTGCGGCGTGGCCGCAGGTGCTGCGTTCGCAGGTGCGTACGCTCGATCCGCTGGCGGCGGTCAGCCTCGACAACAGCCTGACCGATGGCCTGATGTCGGAGTCGGTCAATGCCCGCCTGCTGGTCAGCCCGCTGCCGCCGATTCCGTTCGCCAGTGCACTGCAGGGCGCGCTGAATTATCCATATGGCTGTGCCGAGCAGACCACCAGCAAGGGCTACGCGGCGCTGATCCTGGACCAGGCGACGTCGTCGATGCTCGGTGCCGACGGCCTGGATGCCAAGACCCGTCGCGAGCGCATGGAAGGTGCGTTCGGTCGCCTGGCGTCGATGCAGGTGGCCAACGGCAACTTCTCGATGTGGGGTGACGACGGCTACGTGAACCCGTGGCTGACCCCGTACATCGCCGAGTTCCTGCTCGACGCCAAGGATGCCGGTTTCGCGGTGCCCGACAACGTGCTGCAGAAGGCGCTCAACCGGCTTAGCGAGGATCTGCTGTCCGGCGGCAACCAGTTCTACGGCCAGGACGACCGCGAGAAGCTGAAGTTCGCCAACCAGGCCTATTCGGGCTACGTGCTGGCCCGGGTCAACCGTGCACCGCTCGGTACCCTGCGCACGCTGTACGACAACGAGCGCAGCAAGGCGGTGGGCGGCCTGTCGCTGGTCCATCTGGGCGTGGCGTTGTCGCTGCAGGGCGATGCCAAGCGTGGCCAGGCCGCGCTGGCGGCGGCCTTCGCCAAGTCCAGCAGCGAGCGCCCGTCGTACTTCGGCGACTACGGCAGTGCGATCCGCGATGACGCGCTGATGATCGCGCTGACCCACGAGAACAAGCTGGCCAAGCCCGCCTGGGACGCACGTGCGGTCGATCTCGGCCGTGGCCTGGATGCCCGTCGCAATGCCGGCTGGATGTGGCTGAGCACGCAGGAACAGGTGGCGATTGCACGTCTTGGCAAGGCGCTCGCCGCCAACCAGAAGGCGCTGGTGGCCGGAGAGCTGGTGATCGGTGGCAACACCGAAGCCATCGGCGAGCGCAAGTTGTTCGGCCGCAACTTCAGCGCCAGTGAGCTGGCCAGCGGTGTGCGCTTCACTCCGCAGGGGCAGCCGCCGATGTTCGCCAGCATCGACGTGGCCGGCATCCCGCGCAGCGCACCGGCGCCGGACAACAGCGTGCTGGGTATTGAACGGAGCTACTTCGGTACCGATGGCAAACCGTGGTCGCCGCGACCTCTGAAGGAAGGCGAAGCACTGATCGTGCGCGTCACCGTCACCGCCGACACCACGATGCCCGATGCGCTGCTGACCGACCTGCTGCCGGCGGGCCTGGAGATCGAGAACTTCAACCTGGGCGACGCCAAGCAGTGGGCCGATGTGGTGGTCGATGGCATCACCATCAGCGACCGCGGTGAAGCGGCCGATACCAAGCACGAAGAGTTCCGCGACGACCGCTATGTGGCCGCGCTGAAGCTCTCGCGTGGCAGCAAGGCCAACGTGTTCTACCTGGTGCGCGCGGTGACCCCGGGTACCTACTCGGTGCCGCCACCGCTGGTGGAGGACATGTACCGGCCGCAGCTGCGTGGCGTTGGCCGCAGCAACCCGACCACGATCACGGTGGTACAGCCGTGACCGCGCGGACGGGCCGCGACGGCGCGGCCCGTCCTGCTGGCAACCTGCAATGAAGAACACGATGACGACCCGGCTGGCGGCCCTGCGCCGCCGGTGGCGGCCGCTGTGGCCGTGGCTGCGCTGGGGCATGGCCGCCACGCTGGCACTGCTGCTGGTGCTGGATTTCGCCTTCCCGCCCCCGCTGCCGAAGCAGCGCGAAACCAGCACTCTGGTGGTGGCCGCCGACGGCACGCCACTGCGTGCGTTCGCCGATGCCGAGGGCGTGTGGCGTTATCCTGCCTCGATCGACAGCGTCTCGCCGCTGTACCTGCAGGCGTTGCTGACCTACGAAGACCGCTGGTTCTGGCGCCATCCGGGGATCAACCCGGTGGCGATGCTGCGTGCCAGCGGCCAGCTGCTGCGCGGCGGCCGCATCGTGTCCGGCGGTTCGACCCTGACCATGCAGGTCGCACGCATCCTCGATCCGCATACGCGCACGCCCTGGGGCAAGCTCAAGCAGATGCTGCGCGCGGTGCAGCTGGAAGTGCACCTGAGCAAGCAGCAGATCCTGGCCCTGTACCTGGAGCGCGCGCCCTACGGCGGCACCATCGAAGGCGTGGAAGCGGCCAGCTGGGCCTACCTGGGCAAGCCGGCGGCGCAGCTGTCACATGCCGAGGCCGCGTTGCTGGCGGTGCTGCCGCAGGCGCCGAGCCGGCTGCGCCCGGACCGCCACCCGGAAGCGGCACAGAAGGCACGCGACAAGGTGTTGTCACGCATGGCCGAGCTGGGCGCGTGGACAGCCGAAGAGGTGGATGATGCGCGCATCGAGAACGTGGTGGCGCGCTCGCTGCGGCCGCCGCTGCACGCCGCGTTGCTGGCGCAGCGCCTGCATTCGGCGCATCCGGGCCGGGCACGCATCCAGAGCAGCATCGACATCGGCCTGCAGCGCACGCTGGAGGAACGCGTGGCCAGCTATTTCTCGACGCTGCCAGAACGCACCTCGGCCGCCCTGCTGGTGGTCGACAACCAGACCCTGCAGGCACGTGCCTATGTGGGCACCCTGTCCTTCGGCGACCGCCAGCGGCTCGGCCACGTGGACATGGTGCAGGCCTGGCGCTCGCCGGGCTCCACGCTCAAGCCGTTCCTGTATGCGATGGCGCTGGATGATGGCCTGATCCATTCGGAAAGCCTGCTGGTGGATGCGCCGCAGAGTTTCGGCAGCTACCGCCCCGGCAACTTCGACATGGCCTTCAACGGGCCGATCGGCGCGTCCAGCGCTTTGCGGTTGTCACTGAACGTGCCCTCGGTGGACCTGCTGCAGCGGGTCGGCGCCGCGCGCTTCGCTGCACGTCTGTCGCACGCGGGCATCCAGCTGCGCTTCCCGCCAGGCAGTACGCCCAATCTGTCGCTGATCCTGGGCGGCACCGGCGCGCGGTTGGAAGACCTGGTCGGCGCGTTCGCCGCGCTCAACCGCAACGGCATCGCCGGGCGCGTGCGCTACACCGATGACGAACCGATGATCGAGCGGCGCCTCGCTTCGCCCGGCGCCAGCTGGATCGTGCGCGAGATGCTGGAATCGAATCCGCGGCCGGGGTACAGCGTCGGGACGTTCGATGTCGGTGGCCGCCCGCGCGTGGCGTGGAAGACCGGCACCAGCTACGGGTACCGCGATGCGTGGGCGATTGGCAGCACCCGCCACTACACCGTGGGCGTGTGGGTGGGCCGGCCGGACGGCACACCGCTACCGGGCCAGTACGGCGCGGTGACCGCGCTGCCGCTGATGTTCGAGGTGGTGGACAGCCTGCCGCGCCAGCGCGGTGATTCGGCGGCCGCGCCGATGCCGGCCAGCGTCAGCCAGGAAGACATCTGCTGGCCGACTGGTGAGCGTGCCGAAGGCCTGCCTGCTGCGCTCTGCCAGCGGCTGATGCCAGCCTATCTGCTGGAAGGCGCGGCACCACCGACCTTCCCCGAGCGCGAAGCACGGCGCTGGCAACCAGGTCGGCAGCGCTACCTTGCCGATGCGCGTACCGGTCTGCGCGTGTCAGCCGATTGCCGCTTGCCGCGCGAAGAAGTCGCGCGCGAGATCGCGCGCTGGCCAGCGTTGCTGTCGCCATGGCTGTCCAAGGCCACGCGCGAAGCCTCGCAGCTCCCGGCGCTGTCGCCGGACTGCCGTGATGATGGCCGCGAGGCCAGCGTTGCGCTGCACATCGATGGGCTCAACGATGGCGCCACGCTGGCGCGCGCGCCGAATTCGGAACATGGCGTACGCCTGCAGCTGCGCGCGCTGGGCAGCGAGCAGGCGGTGGAGTGGCTGCTGGATGGACGCTGGATTGCACAGACCCACGGCGCGCAGCTGATGCAGCGAGAGTTCGCCGAACCCGGCACGCACACCCTGACCGCGTTGGCAGCCGACGGCGCCTGGACGCAGGTGCGGTTCAACGTCCTGCGCTAGATGCCGACCTTGGATGGCACTTCCCGCATGTTGTCACGCTGCTGTAGAGCCGAGCCCATGCTCGGCTGCTCCTGCGACGTGCGTGCAGCGGTCAGCCGAGCATGGGCTCGGTTCTACAACGCCGTAGATCGCAGCGATCGCGTGGCGTAGCGACTACTCCCCGATCCACCCATCCAGCAGGTCGGCGAACTCGTCGGCGTGCTCTTCTTCCTGCGCCAGGATCTCTTCAAGGATGCGCTTGGTGGTGGTATCGCGGTCACCGATGAAGTTGATCATCTCGCGATAGCTGTCGATGGCGATGCGCTCGGCCACCAGGTTCTCGCGCACCATGTCGCGCAGGTCGCTGCCTTCCTTGTATTCGGCGTGCGAACGCGCGGTCAGCGTATCCGGGTTGAGATCCGGCTCGCCGCCCAGCTGGACGATGCGCTCGGCCAGCTTGCCGGCATGCGCCTGCTCCTGCTGTGCATGCTCGAGGAACTCGGCTTTCACCGCGTCGGCCAGCATGCCCTTGGCCATGAAGTAGTGCCGGTAGTAGCGCAGAACGCAGACGTACTCGGTGGCCAGTGCGTCGTTGAGCAGCTTGATCACCACCTCGCGGTCAGCGCTGTAGCTGTCGGTGATCGCACCATCTTCGATGTTGCGCCGGGCGCGTTCGCGCAGGGTCTTGCGGTCGCTGATGCCGGCAATTTCCGCGGCGGGCTTGCTGGCTTTGGCTGGCTGCGTGGACATGGCTGGCCGTTTCCTTCTGCGGTGGGGAATCAGGTGGGGAGATGCTCCAGCACGTACTCGGCCGAAGACACTTCGAACTGGCCGGGCTGTTCAACCCAGGCCTCTCGAACTACGCCGTCGTCGACGTACAGGGCAAAACGACGCGAGCGGATGCCCATGCCCGACGCGCTCGCATCAAGCTCCAGACCCAAGGCGCGGGTCAGCTCGGCATTGCCGTCGGACAGCATCAGAAGGCCGTCGGGCACGCTCTGGTCGGCGGCCCAGGCCTTCATCACGAACGGGTCGTTGACGGCCATGCAGTAGACGTCGATGCCGCGCTGGCGGAAGGCCTCGAACTTTTCGACGTAGCCGGGAAGGTGACGTGCCGAGCACGTCGGGGTGAACGCGCCGGGCACGGCGAACAGCACCACCTTGCGCGCATCGAACAACGAATGCGTATCAAGCGTTTCAATGCCCTCGCGGATGCGCTTGAGGGTCACTTCCGGAATGCGGTCGCCGACATGGATGGTCATGGGAACTCCTTGCTGGGGCAGGCTAGTGGGCCGGATGGGAGAGGGGCGTCAAGACATTGGAAACCCGGTGTGCAGGCTCCATCTTCCGGCTTTGTGGCAGGGGCTTCCAGCCACAGCGTGGCGCACGGGGATGGCAGCCGCATTGCGCAGGATCAGTCGGCCTCACCGGGGCCGCACGAGGGGCGGCGTAGCCTCGCAGGCGCGTAGAATGAACCCGGGGCGGCGCCACCGGCGCGGCCGAAGCGAATCGAGGTAGCTGGATGGAATTCAAGGATTACTACGCCACCCTGGGGGTGGAACCGAGCGCGGGCGAGGCGGAGATCAAGACCGCCTACCGCCGGCTGGCACGCAAGTACCACCCGGACGTCAGCAAGGAGGCCGGGGCCGAAGACAAGTTCAAGGCGGTCAACGAGGCCTACGAGGCGCTGCGCGATCCGGAAAAGCGTGCGGCCTATGACCAGCTGCGCGCGCAGGGCTATCGCCCGGGCGAGGAGTTCAACGTGCCGCCGAACTACGGCGGCGCCGGTGGTTTCAATTTCGAGGAAGTGTTCGGTGGCGGCGGCCCCAACGGCGGCTTCAGCGACTTCTTCGAAAGCCTGTTCGCGCGCCAGCGCGGTGGAGCGGGCGCGGGGGGCGGTCCGGGCTTCAGCAGCCAGGGCCATGCGCCCAACCGCGATACCCGCGCCAAGCTGTCGGTGCCACTGGAAGCGGCCTACAGCGGCGACAGCCTGCGCATCACCGTCAACGGCAAGCAGCTGGACGTGCGCGTGCCCAAGGGCATCCGCCCGGGCCAGGTGATCCGCTTGGCAGGGCAGGGCAACCATGGCGGCAATCTGCTGCTGGAGGTGGAATACGCCGCCCACCCGCAGTTCGAGGTCGATGGTCGCAACATCCTCTATACGCTGCCGCTCACGCCGTGGCAGGCCGCGCTGGGCACCAGCATCAGCGTGCCGACCCTGGGTGGTGCGGTGGAACTCAAGATTCCGGCCGATTCCGATGCCGGCCGCAAGCTGCGCCTGCGTGGCCGTGGCCTGCCGGGCAGCCCGGACGGCGACCAGATCGTCGAAATCGAGATCGTGGCCCCGGCTGCGACCGATGAGGCTCAGAAGAAGGCGTACCGCAATCTGGCCAAGGCGTTCGGCGAGACCATTTGAAGGTGGTGCCGGCCGCTGGCCGGCAACTTCATTGCCCTGGACGGTGATGCGTGGTTGCCGGCCAGCGGCCGGCAACACCGCGCGCGTCTCAGCCCTGGCCCGCGAACACGCGCTCCAGCACCTCGGACAGCTCGTCCTCCGAGAACGGCTTGGTGATGTAGGCCTTGGCGCCCTGGCGCATGCCCCACATGCGGTCGGTGTCCTGGTCCTTGGTGGTCACCAGGATCACCGGGATATGCCGGGTCGCCTCGTCGCGGGCGAGGGTACGGGTGGCCTGGAAGCCGTTGAGGTTGGGCATCACCACGTCCATCAGGACCAGGTCGGGCAGCTCGGCCTTGGCGGTTTCGACCCCGGCGGCGCCATCGGTGGCGGTCAGGATCTGGTGCCCGAGCTTCTCGACGATGCGCTGTATCCCCAACAGCTGCGACGGTGAGTCGTCGACGATCAGAATGCGTGCCATGTTGTTCCCCATGTAATGCCCGCAGTGTAGTGCGGGCCCATTACCGGCGGGAGGGCCACGTCTGCCGTCCGTCGCCTGCCTGCGACGTTCAGTCGATCCGTACCACGGTGCGACCCAGCGAACCGCCCGCCAGCATCCGTTCGAATACGGCAGGAAGGCCATCGAGGCCGACTTCGGCGGTGCAGATGCGGTCCAGGTGCTGCGGCTTCCAGTCACTACCCAGCCGCGACCACACTTCCTCACGCAGTCCGCGTGGCGCATTGGCCGAGGACACGCCCAGCAGCGAGACACCGCGCAGGATGAACGGCATCACCGTCATGCCCAGCGTCGGACTGGCTGCCAGGCCGGCACTGACGACGCTGCCGTAGGGCACGGTCTGCGCCAGCAGGCTGGCCAGCATGTCGCCTCCGGCATTATCGAGGCCACCCCCGAAGCGGGCCGACTGCAGCGCGCCGGTGTCGGCCAGCGCGTCGCGCGGCAGTACCTCGGTGGCGCCGATGCTGCGCAGGAATCCTGCCTGGTCCGGCTTGCCGCTGACCGCGTGCACGCTGTAGCCGGCACGGCTGAAGATGGACAGCGCCAGCGCACCGACACCGCCGCTGGCACCAGTGACCGCCAGCGGGCCGAGTTCCGGGGTCTGCCGGTTGTCCTGCATGCGCAGCAGGGCCAGCGCCGCAGTGAAGCCGGCGGTGCCCAGCACCATCGCCTCGCGTGGGGTCAGCCCGGCCGGCTGGGCGATCACCGCGCGCGATTCCAGCCGCACGTACTGGCTGTAGCCGCCGTCGCGGGTCTCGCTGAGGCCGCAGCCGGTGGCCAGCACCGCGTCGCCTTCACGCCAGTCCGGGTCCGTGCTGGCGACCACGGTGCCGGCCACATCGATGCCGCCCACCAGCGGGAAGCGGCGCAGGATCTTCCCTTTTCCAGTACCGGCCAGCGCGTCCTTGTAGTTGACCGAGGACCAGTGGGCGCGGATCAGCACCTGGCCGGGGTTGAGGTCGTCGACCCCGAGCCGGACCAGGCCGCTGCGATAGCCGGCGTCGTCGTTTTCGATGCGGAAGGCGGTGAACGGGGTGGTGGGGGCCATCGGCGTTGCCTGACTTCGAGGAAAACGCCACCTTACCCCGTTGCCCCCCTTTCGATCCTGCCGATCCGCCCCATCTTGTATGATCGGTGATGGTTTCACGGCTGGCGGTGCGGGAAGGGCCCGCGCCGCAGCCCAAATCTTGATGGAGCGTGCATGGCCTGGAATACACCCGGCGGCAACAAGGGCGGACAAGGCCCCGAGGACAATCGACGCGGGCCGTTCGGGTCACGCGGCGGTGGCAATGGTGGTGGCTGGGGCGGTTTGCCCGGGCCGCTGAAGGACCTGTTCGACGGCGGCATCGTGCGTTGGGTGGTGGCAGCCGTGGTGCTGCTGGTGCTGTTCTCCAGCTTCCAGCTGATCGGCGAACAGCAGCGCGGTGTGGTGCTGCGCTTCGGCCAGTTCTCGCGCATTCTGCAGCCCGGCCCGAACTTCAAGCTGCCCTGGCCGATCGAATCGGTCACCAAGGTCAATGCCACCGAGATCAAGACGTTCTCGATCCAGGTGCCGGTGCTGACCCGCGACGAGAACATCGTCAACGTCTCGCTGAACGTCCAGTACCGCATCGACGACCCGCAGCAATACCTGTTCGGCACCGTGGATGCCAACCAGGTGCTGGAGCAGTCGGCGCAGAGCGCCGTGCGCGAGGAAGTTGGCCGCGCCGACCTCAACGCCGTGCTGAACAACCGTGGTCCGCTGGCCGTCGCCGCCGAGGAGCGCCTGCAGGCGCTGCTGAAGGCGTTCAAGACCGGCCTGACCGTGACCGGCCTGACCCTGCAGGACGCCCGTCCGCCGGAGGAAGTGAAGCCGGCCTTCGACGAGGTCAACGGTGCCCAGCAGGTCAAGGAACGCCTGATCAACGAGGCCCAGGCCTATGCCGCCAAGGTCGTGCCGGAAGCCCGGGGCCAAGCCTCGCGCGCCCGTACCACTGCCGAAGGCTACAAGCAGGCCGTGGTGTCCAAGGCCGAGGGTGACGCGCAGCGCTTCAGCCTGTTGCAGGCCCAGTACAAGGACGCTCCGGAAGTGACCCGCAAGCGCCTGTGGCTGGAGACCGTGCAGCAGGTGCTGAGCGAGAACCGCAAGGTGATCGGTGGCGATGGCCGCCAGCTGATCTACGTGCCGATGACCGGCGATACCCGTCCCAGCACGTCGGCTCCGGCCGCAGTGGCCAACCCGGACGTGGTGATGCCGTCGCTGCCGGGTGCAGCGGCGGAAGCTTCCCGTGATCCGGGCCGGCCGGTGGGCCGCCCGACCGGGCGACCGAGCGGCCGTGAGGAGGGCAGCCGATGAAGAGTCCTATCTGGATCGCCGTGATCGTGGCGGTGGTGCTGGGCCTGCTCGGCTCGGTGTACGTGGTCCGTGAGGACCAGACCGCCATGGTGCTGAACCTGGGCAAGGTGGTGCGTTCGGACATCAAGCCGGGCCTGCACTTCAAGGTGCCGGTGGTGGAAACGGTGAAGGTCTTCGACCGCCGCTTCCAGGTGCTCGACACTGCGCCGGCGCGCTACTTCACCGCCGAGCAGAAGGACGTCAGCGTCGACTTCTTCGCCATCGGCTACATCTCCAACGTGGGTGACTACTTCCGTGCCACCGGCGGCGACCCGCGTGTGGCCAACGCCCGCCTGGCGCCGATCATCACCGACTCGCTGCGCAACCAGATCAACTCGCGCACCCTGCAGCAGCTGGTGTCCGGCGACCGCAGCGAGCTGATCGCCGAGCAGCTGAAGGGCATCAACGAAGCGGTGGCTGGCCTGGGCATGCAGATGATCGACCTGCGCATCAAGCAGGTGGACCTGCCGACCGACAGCCAGGTGATCAACGACGTGTACGAGCGCATGCGCGCCCAGCGCAAGCAGGAAGCGGCCAAGCTGCGTGCGGAGGGCGAGGAGCAGTCGCTGACCATCCGTGCCCAGGCCGACCGCGACAGCACCGTGCTGATCGCCGAGGCCGAGCGTGATGCGCAGCGCCTGCGCGGTGAAGGCGATGCCGAGGCGGCCCGCATCTATGGCAAGGCCGGCTCGGCCGATCCGTCGTTCTATGCGTTCTACCGCAGCCTGGAGGCCTACCGTGGCTCCATGACCGACGGCAATGGCGTGATCGTGCTCGACAAGAACGACCCGTTCCTGCAGTACCTGAAGAACGACCGCTGAGGTCGCAGGGCAGTACCCCACGGGGCCCGGCCAGACGCCGGGCCCCGTGCTTTTTCCGGAGTTCCCGATGAAAGATCTGTTTGCCGCCGTCTGCCTGGTCGCGGTGCTGGAAGGCCTGTTCCTGTTCGTCGCCCCGTTCGCCTGGAAGCGCATGGCCGAACGCCTGCTGGACCTGCCCAGCCCGGCCCTGCGCAGCTTCGGTGGGCTGGTGCTGCTGGCCGGCCTGAGCCTGCTGTGGTGGGCGCGGCATTGAGAGGGTAGTGCCGGCCGCTGGCCGGCAACCCGGGATTGCCGGCCAACGGCCGGCACGACCGGGCGGGGCGGCTGACCGGCCGGTGAAGCCGTCCGTCGGAAAGGTGGCACCCGACCCCGGAAACCCGGATAATGCACAAAAGCCGGACGGGCCTCCCCGTCCGGCTTTTTCCGTGTCTGGGCCTTCCATCGCCGGCCGCTCCCCGTTTGGAGCCGCCCTCCAGGTGCTGGCCAGCCCCGCCACGGTTTACCCGTCCGCGGCCCCGATGGCCGCTACAAATCGAGGAGCCCGTCATGGGTCAGTCTGTCGTAGTGTTGGGTGCCCAGTGGGGCGATGAAGGCAAGGGCAAGATCGTCGATCTGCTCACTGAGGAAATCGGCGCCGTCGTGCGCTTCCAGGGCGGCCACAATGCAGGCCACACCCTGGTCATCAACGGCAAGAAGACCGTCCTGCACCTGATCCCGTCGGGCATCCTGCGTGACGACGCGCTGTGCCTGATCGGCAATGGCGTGGTGATCTCGCCGGCCGCGCTGCAGAAGGAAATCGCCGAGCTGGAAGGCTCCGGCGTGGAAGTGCGTTCGCGCCTGAAGATCTCCCCGGCCGCGCCGCTGATCATGCCGTACCACATCGCCCTGGACCAGGCGCGCGAGCGCGCTGCCGGTGGCAAGGCAATCGGCACCACCGGCCGTGGCATCGGCCCGGCCTACGAAGACAAGGTGGCGCGCCGCGGCATCCGCATCGCCGACCTGCACTACCCGAAGCAGCTGGAAGAACTGCTGCGCACTGCGCTGGACTACCACAACTTCGTGCTGACCAAGTATCTGAACACCGATGCGGTCGACTTCCAGAAGACCTTCGACGAGGCGCTGGCCTTCGGCGAATACGTGCAGCCGATGAAGTCCGACGTGGCCGGCATCCTGCACGACCTGCGCAAGCAGGGTAAGCGCGTGCTGTTCGAAGGCGCGCAGGGTGCGCTGCTGGACATCGATCACGGCACCTACCCGTACGTCACCAGCTCCAACACCACCGTCGGTGGTGCGCTGGCCGGTTCCGGCGTCGGCGCCGATTCGATCGACTACGTGCTGGGCATTGCCAAGGCGTACGCCACCCGCGTCGGCGGCGGCCCGTTCCCGACCGAACTGGACGACGAAGTCGGCCAGGGCATCCGTGACCGCGGCGCCGAGTACGGCGCTTCGACCGGCCGCCCGCGTCGCTGCGGCTGGATGGACATCGTCGCGCTGAAGCGCGCCGTGGCCATCAACGGCATCAGCGGCCTGTGCATCACCAAGCTGGACGTGCTGGACGGCATGGAAAAGCTGAAGGTCTGCATCGCCTACGAATACAACGGCAAGCGCACCGAGTACGCGCCGCTGGACGCGCAGGGCTGGGAAGAATGCACCCCGGTGTACCTGGAGTTCCCGGGCTGGAGCGAGAACACCCATGG
Source organism: Stenotrophomonas sp. YJH_SMC_48-3 (assembly GCF_059369375.1). Classification (NCBI taxonomy): domain Bacteria; kingdom Pseudomonadati; phylum Pseudomonadota; class Gammaproteobacteria; order Lysobacterales; family Lysobacteraceae; genus Stenotrophomonas; species Stenotrophomonas sp. YJH_SMC_48-3. The sequence goes on from NZ_JCAFSQ010000003.1 coordinate 98,256, forward strand.
CATCACCCAGTGGGACGACCTGCCGCCGGCCGCACGCGCCTACCTGCGTTCGCTGGAAGAGCTGGCCGGCTGCCCGATCAGCATCGTCTCCACCGGCCCGGACCGCGACCACACCATGGTCCTGCAGGATCCGTTTGCCTGAGTGAGAGACCGGTAGCGCTGGGCCCTGCCTGGCGTCGCAGAAGGAAGAAGCCCCGCGAACGCGGGGCTTTTTCGTTACTGTGTCGCCAGTCCAGTGCCGGCAAGGAAGCGAAGCGATGACCAGGATGCCAGCGTGAAAGGCGAGACCGTGGTGCGGATCACCCTGTGGGTGTTGTGGAGCCTGTGGGGCGTCGCCTGCGTGGTGCTGGCGCTGGGCGCCATCGCCAATCATCTGGCCTCGCGCACCCAGACCCTGCCGCTGCTGCTGAGCCCGGGCGCGACGGCTGAGGTGACGGTCTACCGCCTCATCGATGACCCACTGCGGCTGCGACTGCGGTATGCCGCGGACGGTACTGAGGCTGACCCTGAAGTGCTGCTGCGCATCGATACTCCCACCGATCATGGAGACTTCCGCGCAGAAGAGCGTTCGGGAGTGGCCGGGCAGGGCATCAACCGCAGACTGGCATCGGTTGAATCCAGCGGCCTCATGGCGTCCTACTTTGGTTATGGCCGCGGCGATGCATTGCCACGTGGCCGTTCATGGCTGCGGGTAACCGTGCTGGAGGTGGACCCTGCGCTCGAGGGGCGCGCGGCAGACATCGAGCTGCAGCCACCCTTGGATCTACTGAAGCTGACCGACCTGGACTACGTCTGGCTGTGGCCGTTCTTCTTCTGGAAGGTGGCGGCGATGTTCCTGCTGATTCCGGGGGCTGCCTTGGCAGTGTTCACGTTCACCTTGCGGCGCTGGCAGCGCCGCACTCCCGCGAGGTAGTGCCAGACCCAGTGTGGTGGCACTCATGGATCACCGGAAACTTGCCCGAGAGGGGTAGGATCATGCCCATACCGGGTAACAGCCCGCCGGTCCTTCTGCGCTGACGTCAAAGGGCGGTTCAATTCAGCCGCATCGACCTGCCGTTCGTCTTCATGCGCGGGTGGAGCGTCGCTGCAGTGCGCGCGGCACGGTTGGTTGCGGAGAATCCAGTCTCTACGCGACCACGGCGCTTCATCGGTCTGAACAGGATCTTGTCGCTTTTCACCTTAAATCAACACGGGACGACAGGCGGGAGTCTGCCGGGGATCGCCGCGTGCCAATGGCTGCCGCCACGCATGGCGTCTTGCATGCAGCTTGCGCTGGCGGAGACTCGTCGCCAGCAACATGATGGATGACTACCGTGCGGGTCCTGCACGGTATCTGCCTGCCAATTAGGAGCAATCACATGGGCGCATGGGGACACGGTTCATTTGATAATGACGATGCCTGCGATCTGGCCTGCGATCTGACGGAATGCACGGATCTCTCGATAGTGGAGGAAGCGCTGCGCGCGGCTATCAACCCCAATGATTACCTAGAGGCACCTGAAGCGGGCAGGGCGGTCGCGGCTGCAGAGGTGGTGCTGGCACTGTTGGGCCAGCCGACGGCTGCCATTGCCGAGGAAGAAGCGTTACTCGCTTGGGTCAAGGCATGCAATCAGGTGCCATCGTCAGCGATGTTGTTGCTTGCACAACTCGCTGTCCAGCGTGTACAGGCCGAGGACTGTGAACTGCGGGAATTGAAAGAGGAATCCGACTCGTTGGACGAATGGATGGCCGAAGTGAACAGGCTGCAGGAAGGCCTGCGCGCCGCATGCAGCGTGATCGGCTGACGCGTCAGCGTCCGGCTGCTCGCAGCAATGGGTAGGGGTTGATCGATTCCCCCTTCCACCACTGCCTCTCCGGCCCCAGCACGTGTACCTCAAAATGCAGATGCGGCGCGTCGGCACTGGCGTTGCCGGTGCTGCCTACATAACCGATCACCTCGCCGCGCTTGATCACCTGCTTCTCGGCCAGGCCATCGGCGTAGCGCTGCAGGTGCGCGTAGTAGTAGCACCAATGCCCGCTGGGCTCGAACTGGTAGATCGTCAGTCCACCGCGCTCGCTGTCGAACAGTTTTTCCACCGTGCCATCGGCCACCGCCAGTACCGGCGTACCTGCATCGGCCATGATGTCGATGGCATCGTGTACGCGGCCCTCGCTGCGTGCATCGGTGAAGGTATCGCGCAGCTGCGAGGCCAGGATGCCCTGCACGGGCAGCAGCAGGCCGGACGGTGCACCGGCAGCCTGCGCGGCCGGCGGCGCGGTGGAGGCGGGTGGGGCTGTCGCGCCTGGCGCTACCGGTTCCGTCACCGGCGCGGCGGCCACCGTCGATGGCGCTTCCGGCAGCGCGTCGGTCACCGGCTCATCCATATCGCGGTGCAGCCACCAACCTGCACCCAATCCCAGCAGAACACCCAGCACGATCAGCTGCGAAAGACGCATCGGCTCACTCCTGCATCACCACGGGCACCGAAGTATCCACCGCATCGGCCACGCGCAGCGCATCCCAGTTGGTCATGCGCACGCAGCCATGCGACTCGGTCTTGCCGACATGGCCGGGCTCGGGCGTGCCATGCAGGCCGTAGTGTGGCTTGGACAGGTCGATCCAGACCCGTCCGACCGGATTGTTCGGGCCAGGCGGCAGCGTCGCCTTCTTTTCGCCCTTGCGCGCATCCCAGAACAGCTTCGGGTTGTAGTGGAACGGCGGGTCGCGATACACGCCGAGAATCTTCCATTCGCCGATCGGCAGCGGATCGTGCTGGCTGCCGGATGAGACAGGCACCTGTGCGATCACTTTGCCCTGCGCATCCAGCAATTGAAGTGTGGAGTCGGACTTGTCGACCACGATCTTCGCCGCCTTCGGCAAGGCCCCCGTTCCGATGTTGGGCACCTGGATGCGGCTGCCGGCCTTGGCCAGATCGACGCCGGGATTGAGTGCCTTCAGCAGCTCAGGGGAGGCGTGGAAGCGCTCGCCCAGGCCTTCTTCCACGCTGCTGAAGCCCAGCGACTTCAGCTTGGCCTGTGCGGCGGGCCCTTTCGGTATGGGCTGGAACGGGCCGGCAACATCTTCAGCCGTGAGCGTGTAGCTTGCCAGCGGCGTGATCGTATCGGCCTGCAGGGCCTTCCAGGTAGCGTCATCCAGTTCACCCGTTACGCTCAGCCCATGCGCCGCCTGGAAGCCCGACACCGCGCGCCGCTGGTTGCTGCCCACTTCGCCATCGATCGGGCCGGGGGAAAAATTCGCGCGATCCAGCAGCACCTGGGCGTGCAGGACAGAGCGGGGTGCGGTGTCCGGTCCTGCCTTCTCGGCAATGGGGGCAGGCAGGCCAGGCGGCGGCGCCTGCGCGAAGGCAGGTGATGCCAGCAGCGAGAGAGCGAGCAGGGCGGATCGGGGCATGGGTAACGGCATCGGGGACTCCAGCAGGGAACGCCACCACCTTGCCCGCAGACGGCGCCGAGCCACCGTGAAAGGGATCTGATGCCCGCATGAGCAGGCATGTCATTGCGGCCGGTTTGCACCGGCAGGTGCCACTGGGACGGGGACTCACCAAGGTGAACAGTGGCCGACGCCATTGGTGGATGGCGATCAAGATTGCCTGCCGTGCCGCCGATAAGGGCGCATCCCCCCGTTTTGGATACCCCCATGAACTACTTGAGGAACGTCAGGGTTGCCTGGCGTCTTGGGCTGGGCTTTGGCCTGTTGCTGCTGCTGGTTGCCGCCGTGGTGGCCACCGGCGCCACTGCCAGTGTCGTGCAGAAGCGCGCGATGCAGCAGGTGGTCGAGGTCAGCGTGGCCAAGGTGCGCCTGTTGTCGCAGATGCTTGATGCCAACAACCAGATGATGGTGGTGCGCCGCGAGATGCTGATCCGCCAGGGTGATCACCGCACCAGCGACGAGAAGCGCATTGCTGATCTCGTCAAGCGCTACGAGGCCAGCTGGAGCGCCTACCAGGCGCTGCCCAGTGACGCCGAAGGCAAGGCCATCGCTGAAACCATCGCCGCCAAGCGAGCCGTTGCTCGCCCGCTCAACAAGCAGACCAGCGAACTGATGGAGCAGGGCGATTATCCCGGTGCCGTGGCGCTGACCCTGGGCCCGGTGCAGGACGCCGCCAACGGCTGGAACAAGGCGCTGTCCGATGGCGTGGACTTCGAGGAGAAGGAAAGCCGTGAGGCTGCCGCCGAGGCGATCCGCCTGGGCGAGCGCAGCCTGCTGCAGTTGCTGGTGCTGGGCGGCGTTGCGCTGCTTGCTGGCATCGGCGCCTCGGTGATGATCGGCCGCAGCCTGACCGGTCCGCTGGCGCGCGCGGTGAACCTGGCCGAGCGCCTGTCCAAGGGGCAGCTGGACCAGGAGTTCCGCCTCGGTGGCCGCGACGAGCTGACCCAGCTGGGTGAGGCGATGGCCAGCGTGCGCCAGAGTGTGCAGGCGGCGATCGGCGCGCAGTTGCAGATGGCGGAACAGCACGAGGCCGGCGCAATCCGCTATCGCATGGACGCCAGTGCGTTCCCCGGCGATTTCGGCCGCATGGTGCAGGCCACCAACAGCCTGGTCGAATCGCACGTGCAGGTGGAACTGCTGATGGCTGAAGTAATGCAGCGTTACGCCATCGGTGACCTCAGCCGCGACCTGCCGGACTATCCGGGCGAAAAGGGCACGTTGACCCGCACCCTGGCCGCGGTGAAGCAGAGCCTGATGGCGATCAACGCGCAGATCGATGAACTGGCCCGTGCCGCACGCGCCGGCGATTTCAGCATGCGTGGCGATGCCGGGGCCTTCCAGTACCAGTTCAAGACGATGGTCGAGCACCTCAACGGCATGATGGCCAGTTCGCAGGCCAGCATCGCCGATGTTTCCGACGTGCTGCGCGCGATCTCGCATGGCGACCTGACCGCACGCATGGAGGGCGAGTACGAAGGCGTGTTCGCGCGCATGCGCGACGATGCCAACACCACCACCGCGCAGCTGACCGGCATCGTCCGCGGCATCCAGGTGGCTGCCGACAGCATCAACAACGCGGCGCAGGAACTGGCCGCTGGCAACAACGACCTGTCGCGCCGAACCGAGCAGCAGGCGGCCAATCTGGAAGAAGCGGCCGCGTCGATGGAGGAGCTGACCTCCACCGTACGCCAGAACGCCGAACTGGCGCGTCAGGCCGACAGCGAAGCGCACGCTGCCGGCGCCGCCGTGCGCGAGACCGAGCAGGCGATGGCACAGATGGCATCGGTGATGGGCGAAATCGATCAGTCCTCGGCGCGCATCTCGGAAATCTCCACGGTGATCGACGGCATCGCGTTCCAGACCAACATCCTGGCGCTGAATGCTGCAGTGGAAGCCGCGCGCGCGGGCGAGCAGGGGCGTGGCTTTGCGGTGGTCGCCAGCGAGGTGCGTACGCTCGCGCAGCGTGCCGGTGTCGCCGCCAAGGAAATCAAGGAGCTGATCGAAGACGCCGCTGCAAAGGTGAAGAGTGGCCTGGCCGTCACTGTTGAATCGGAAGCCGCGATCGCCCGCGTGGCCCAGGCCAGCTCGCGCACCACCCAGCTGATGAGCGACATCGCAGCGGCCAGCAAGGAACAGGCCGCCGGCATCGAGCAGGTCAACCAGGTGGTGGTGCAGATGGACCAGGTGACCCAGCAGAACGCTGCGCTGGTGGAAGAAGCCACTGCCGCCAGCCGCGCGCTGGAGGAACAGGCGCATGCACTGACCACGTCGGTGTCGGTATTCAAGATGGAAGGCGCGGCGGTCTCCGCTGCGCCCCGTCGCGCAGCCTGAGCGGGCTGCCACTGCAGCGACAGGAATACGGCCGCCTTGAGCGGCCGTATTTCGCTGGAAGGGCCCCATCTACTGCTGCAGGCCCGTGCTGATGCTGACGCAGCCGAAGTTGCGGCATGGATGAGGACGCTCCCCTTCTGACCGAAGCATCAGCCGCGCGCACGCGTACGCGCAGCTTTCTTCGCCGCCACTTTGCGCACGGACTTCTTCGCGGCCCGCGTCTTGGCTGCCTTCTTCGCGGCGGCGCTCCGCGAGGCGGCCGTACTCCCCTTCTTTGCCGCAGCCTTCTTCGCTGTCTTCTTTGCGGCCTTCTTTGTCGCGGTCGTGCGAGCCGGTGCCTTCTTTGCCACCGCCTTCTTTGCCACCGCTTTCTTCGCCGGCGCCTTCTTCGCTGCCGTCTTCCTGGTTGTCGACGTCTTGGCGGTCTTCTTGCGGGTCGCCTTCTTTGTAGTTTTGCGTGCACCGCCGCTACGCTTGCCGCCGCCGTCCTGCTTGTTCACGGTGGCCCAGGCAATGCGCTCGGCGGTGCCTTCACTCGCGCCGCGATCACGTTCGCTTTCCTCGATGTGCTCGGCCTGGCGCTTCTGCTTTTCGGTATATGCGGATTTGTCACCACGGGGCATGACGATTCTCCTGTCGTTGTGGTCAGGCCAGCAGGCGCAGCTTGGGCTCACGCGCCCACTGGCGGGTGGCGGCCGCCGCCAGGAATGCCTTGGCGTCTTCCGCTTCGACGATGCCGGCATCGTTGCCGACCCGCGCCGCCTTCAGCAGCGCTTGGCCTCCCGCGTCGCTGGCGATGGCCTTCAGGTGTGCCCACGCCTGGCTGACGAACTCCAGCGCGGCGCTCTCTTTCGACAACGCCTTTGATGCCTCTACGCTCAGCACCACGGCCACCGCATCGAACACAGCCGATGGCGTGCCTGCCAGTTGCCCATCCGCCGCCTGCATCGCGCCATCGCTCAGCGTGGCGCCACCGACTTTGGGCGCGACCAGCTTCACGTCTGCACCTGCTTTCCTGGCTGCCTTGCTCAGGCTGGCAATGATGCGGGCGTCGGAGCCTTCGTCGAACAGAATGCCGATACAGCGACCCTGCAGGGTAGGCTTGTTGCGTCCGATCACACGCACCTCGGGAGCGGGAGGCATGTCCCGCGCCGGGGTGGCGGTGGGTGCCGGGTCGGGCAGGGCGGGCAAGGCCAGACCATCGGCCACGCGCCGCGCCAGTGAGTCATCGATGTTGCGCAGGTGGCTGACGGTACGTACCCGCACCTTCAGCGTTTCCACCTTGGACAACTCGAACACCAGCGCCGATGCCAGGTGCGCCTGCTCCGGCGTTTCAAGGCTGCGGAAGAACATGCGGGCCTGGCTGTAGTGGTCGGCGAAACTCTCCGCGCGGGTACGGCCCTTGCGGCCATCGTCGGCGCTGGCGTGGCTGCGGAAACCCGCAGGCGTCTCACGCGGTGAGTCCTCCTGCAGCGAGCTGGGATCATAGGCGACGCGGCCCTTGGGCACCTGCATCTGCATGTGGCCGTCGCGCTGATGATTGGCGAATGGGCACTTCGGGGCATTCACCGGGATCTGGTGGAAATTCGGGCCGCCAAGGCGCAGCAGTTGGGTGTCCAGGTAGGAGAACAGGCGGCCCTGCAGCAGTGGGTCGTTGCTGAAGTCGATGCCCGGCGGCACGTTGGCCGGGCAGAACGCCACCTGTTCGGTCTCGGCGAAGAAGTTGTCGGGCCAACGGTCCAGCACCATGCGCCCGATCACCTGCAACGGCACCAGCGATTCGGGAATGATCTTGGTCGGGTCCAGGTGATCGAACGGGAATGCGTCGGCTTCTTCTTCGGTGAACAACTGCACCGCCAGCTCCCATTCGGGAAAGTCGCCGCGCTGGATGGCCTCGAACAGGTCGCGGCGATGGAAGTCATTGTCGGCTGACTGCAGCTTCAGCGCTTCGTCCCAGACCGTTGACTGGATGCCCAGCTTTGGCCGCCAATGGAATTTGACGAAGGTCGACTCGCCTGCCTCGTTCAGCAGGCGGAAACTGTGCACGCCGAAGCCTTCGATCATGCGCAGCGAGCGCGGAATGGCACGGTCGCTCATTGCCCACATGATCATGTGCATCGACTCGGGCATCAGCGAAATGAAGTCCCAGAAGGTGTCGTGGGCCGAGGCGGCCTGCGGGAAGGCACGGTCCGGTTCCATCTTCACTGCGTGCACCAGGTCCGGGAATTTCATGGCGTCCTGGATGAAGAACACCGGAATGTTGTTGCCGACCAGGTCCCAGTTGCCCTCCCTGGTATAGAACTTGACCGCGAAGCCGCGCACGTCGCGCGGGGTATCCACCGAGCCTGCGCCACCGGCCACGGTCGAGAAACGGGTGAATACGGGTGTCTTCACCCCTACCTCGGTCAGGATGCGCGCGCGGGTATGGGCGGCCAGTGACCGGGTCAACTCGAAGTAGCCATGTGCTGCGCTGCCACGTGCATGCACGATGCGCTCGGGAATGCGTTCGTGATCGAAGTGGGTGATCTTCTCGCGGAGGATGAAGTCTTCCAGCAGCGTGGGCCCCCGAGGCCCCTGTCGCAGGGAGTTCTGGTTGTCTGCCACCGGGATGCCCTGATCGGTGGTCATCACCGGATGGCTGCCCCCGGCCTGCTGGTGGAGCTCATCGCCATTGCCCCGTGGGTGGCTTTCGGGCGGGGTGGTTGCGCGCTTGCCGGTCTGCTTGCTGGCGGCCATGGAGGGTGGCTCCGGATCGTCAAAGGGAACCACGACACTGGAACCGAGCCCGTTAAACCCCGGTCCGGCAAAGGTGAACGTACGGGCAAAAGCGGGCTCGGGTATGCTTGCCGCATGCGAGTCGAGCCCGCCGACATCGAAGCCTTGTTCGACGCCATCCCGGACGTGCTGTTCTTCATCAAGGACCGCCAGGGGCGGTACACCCACGTCAACCAGACCATGCTGCGACGGCTGGGCCTGCGCGCGCGCAAGGACGTGATCGGGCGGACCGCGGCCGAGATCTACCCGACCGGCCTCAGCGCGGACTATGTCGACCAGGATGCCCGCGTGCTGTCCGGCGAGGTGATCGAGAACCTGATGGAGCTGCACCTGTTCGCCAACCGCGAACCGGGCTGGTGCCTGACCTGCAAGCGCCCGCTGCTGGTCGATGGCGCCATCGAGGGCCTGATCGGCATTTCCCGCGACCTGGGCCAGAAGGACAGCCTCGGCACCCAGTACGAGCAGCTGCGGCTGGCGCTGGCCCACCTCAACGCGCACTACGCCGAGAACGTGCGCATGCAGACCCTGCTGGACATCACCGGCTTCTCGCTGTCCAAGCTGGAGCGCAGCTTCCGCAAGGTGTTCCAGATGACCCCGCAGCAGGTGCTGACCCGGCTGCGGATCCAGATGGCCATGCACCTGCTGCACGGTGACGAGAGCATCGCCAGCATCGGCCAGGCCTGCGGTTTCAGCGACCAGAGCGCCTTTACCCGCAAGTTCAAGGCTGAAACCGGTTTCTCGCCGCGTGCCTACCGCGCCCGTATTGGTGGCAGTGTCGGAGAGCCGGCACTGGCCTGAGCCGCCTGCTGCGCTGTGCCTATCCCCGCAGGCATGGGACAGGGTAAGGTGTCGCCCCTGTAGCCCGCCGCCAGCCCTGCCGATGCCCAACTCGATTCCGACCGCTTCGCCGTCCCGCCTCGGACATTCGCTCAAGCCCCGCCAGCTGATCATGATGGGCCTGGGCAGCGCCATCGGCGCCGGCCTGTTCCTCGGCTCGGGCGTAGGTGTGCAGGCGGCCGGTCCGGCGGTCCTGGTGTCGTATCTGGTCGCCGGCGCGCTGGTGATCATCGTGATGAACGCTCTGGGCGAAATGGCGGCGGCCAAACCGACCAGCGGCGCGTTCTCGGTCTATGCCGCCGATGCCATGGGCGCCACCGCCGGTGCCACCGTCGGCTGGTTGTGGTGGGTGCAGCTGGTGATCGTGATCGCCGCCGAGGCGGTGGGAGCGGCCGGTCTGCTGGCCACGGTCTGGCCAGCAGTACCTGTACCGATGGCGGCGCTGGCCTTCATGCTGTTCTTCACCGCGATCAACCTGCTCGGGGTGAGGAACTTCGGCGAGTTCGAATTCTGGTTCGCCATCCTGAAAGTGGCGGCGATCCTGGCGTTCATTGCCATCGGTGTGGCGCTGCTGATGGGTTGGCTCCCGCAGGTGACCTCGCCTGGGCTGAGCAACTTCACCGAGCATGGTGGTTTTGCGCCGAAGGGCCTGGCCGGGATCGGCGCGGCGTTGCTGGTGGTGGTGTTTGCCTTCGGTGGCACCGAGATCGTGGCCGTTGCGGCGGCGGAGACCGAAGACCCGGAGCGCAGCATCGCCCGTGCCATCCGCACCGTGGCGTGGCGCATCCTGGTGTTCTACATCGGCTCGCTGAGCGTGATCATCGCCGTGGTGCCGTGGACCAGCGAGGCGCTGAAGTCGCCCTTCGCCGCGGTGCTGGACATTGCCCGTATTCCGGGTGCAGGCACCGCCATCACCCTGATCGCTGTGATCGCGCTGCTGTCGGCGCTCAATGCCAACCTCTACGGCGCCTCGCGCATGATGTATTCGCTGGCGCAGCGCCGCGAAGCCCCGGCCGTGCTGGGCTGGACCGATCCGCGCCAGGTGCCGGTGATTGCCGTGCTGGCCAGCGTGCTGTTCGGTTTCGCCGCCACGGTGATGGAACTGCTGTTCCCGGACCGGGTGCTGCCGGTGCTGCTGAACATCGTCGGTTCGACCTGCCTGCTGGTGTGGACGCTGTCGCTGGTCTCACAACTGGTGTTGCGCCGCCGCGCGGATCGCCTGGGTACCCGGCTGCCGTTCCGCATGGCGGGCTTCCCGTGGCTGACCTGCTGCGCGCTGGCGATCCTGGCGCTGATCTTCGGCCTGCTGCTGAGCGAGTCGCACACCCGCCTGCAGTTCCTGTCGATGGTGGCGCTGACCGCCACGATCGCCGCCGGCAGCGCCATCGCGCGGCGCATGCGCGAGGCGTGATTCTGTAGAGCCGACCCTACGGTCGAGGCTGCTGTTTGCGCGATCGCCAGCCGAGCATGGGCTCGGCTCTACAACAGGCACACACTCCGCGTGGCACTGTGCGCAGGTGGGCCGCCTGCGGCCCGTCGACCGGGAGTACCGCATGCTGCGCAGTCGCCCCTTCCTGATGTTCACCGGCCAGGCCGAGGCCGCCCTGGCCCTGTACGCCGAGGCCTTCGCCGATTTCCGCCTGCTGGCAATGCAGCGCCATCCGGACGGCGCCGGTGCCGGCGTGCCCGGGCAGGTCCGACAGGCCATCTTCCTGCTCGGTGGCACCCACTACCTGTGCTTTGACAGCCTGGACGTGCACGATTTCACCTTCAGCCCGTCGATCTCGCTGTTCGTCGAGTGCTCCGGCGCCGAGCAGTTCGAGCGCGCCGCGCGCGTGCTGGGCGAGGGCGGCCACTGGCTGATGCCGGTGGGCGACTATGACTTCAGCAACCGCTACGGCTGGGTGCAGGACCGGTTCGGTGTGTCCTGGCAGTTGAGCCTGGGGCAGATGCCGGACCCGTGATCAGATGTTTGTGCGTGTGGGCCCTGGTCCACACACCCTCATGAAAACGGCCCGCTTGCGCGGGCCGTTCACTTACCGATGCCGCGAGGAATCAAGCCTCGACTTCATCATCCTTGTAGGCGTCGACCGGGATGCAGGCGCACATCACGTTCTTGTCGCCGTACACGTTGTCGACGCGTGCCACCGGCGGCCAGTACTTGCTCTGCTTCAGGCTGGCCAGCGGGAAGGCAGCCAGTTCGCGCGGGTAGGCGTGGGTCCACTCGCTGGCGGTCACTGCGGTGGCAGTGTGCGGCGCGTTCTTCAGCGGGTTGTCCTCGCGGTCCAGGCGGCCGTCTTCGATCGCGCTGATTTCCTCGCGGATCTGGATCATCGCGTTGATGAAGCGGTCCAGCTCGTGCAGCGACTCACTCTCGGTCGGCTCGACCATCAGCGTGCCGGCCACCGGGAAGCTCAGGGTCGGGGCGTGGAAGCCGAAGTCGATCAGGCGCTTGGCCACATCCTCGGCACCGATGCCGCTGGTCTTCTCCAGCGGGCGCACGTCGAGGATGCACTCGTGCGCCACCAGGCCGTTGCGGCCGGTGTACAGCGTCTTGAAGTGCGGCGCCAGGCGCTTGGCGATGTAGTTGGCGTTGAGCTGCGCGACCTGGGTGGCCTTGCGCAGGCCTTCGCGGCCCATCATCGCGATGTACATCCAGCTGATCGGCAGGATCGAGGCGCTGCCGAAGCTGGCGGCGCTGACCATGCCGACCGGGCCGTTGTCACCCAGCTTGCCCGGCAGGAACGGGGCCAGGTGTTCCTTGACCGCGCACGGGCCAACGCCCGGGCCGCCACCGCCGTGCGGAATGCAGAAGGTCTTGTGCAGGTTCAGGTGCGAAACGTCCGAACCCCACTTGCCGGGCTTGGCCACGCCGACCAGGGCGTTCATGTTGGCGCCGTCGGTGTACACCTGGCCGCCGTGCTTGTGGATGATCTCGCAGATCTCGACCACCTCTTCCTCGAACACGCCGTGCGTGGACGGGTAGGTCATCATGATCGCGGCCAGGCGGTCGCTGTACTTCTCGGCGTTGAGGCGGATGTCTTCCACATCGACATTGCCGTTGGCATCGGTCTTGGTGACCACCACCTTCATGCCGCACATCTGCGCCGAGGCCGGGTTGGTGCCGTGCGCCGAATCCGGGATCAGGCAGATGTCGCGATGGCCCTCGCCGCGCGAGCGGTGGTAGGCACGGATCGCCAGCAGGCCGGCGTACTCACCCTGCGCGCCGGAGTTCGGCTGCAGGCTGACCGCGTCGTAGCCGGTGCATTCGACCAGCATCGCTTCCAGCGTGTCGATCAGTTCCTTGTAGCCCAGCGCCTGGTCGGCCGGCACCAGCGGATGGATCTGCGAGAACTCCGGCCAGGTCACCGGGATCATCTCGGCGGTGGCGTTGAGCTTCATGGTGCACGAACCCAGCGGGATCATCGTGCGGTCCATCGCCAGGTCCTTGTCGGCCAGCGAACGCAGGTAGCGCAGCAGTTCGTGCTCGCTGTGGTGGGTGTTGAACACCGGATGGGTCAGGAACGCAGACTGGCGCAGCAGGCCGGCCGGCAGCGCGTCGGCGGTGCTTGCGTCCAGCGCATCGATGTCGGCCTGCGCGCCGAACACGGCGGCCAGCGCGACCACGTCGGCGCGGGTGGCGGTCTCGTCCAGGCTGATGCCGACCGAGTCGCTGTCGATCGCGCGCAGGTTGTAACCTGCGGCGCGTGCCTTGGCGTGGATCTCATCGGCGTGCACGCCGGTGACGTGCAGGGTGTCGAAGAAGTCGCCACCGACCTGTACGCCGGCGTTGCGCAGTGCCGCTGCCAGGATGGCGGCCAGGCGGTGGGTGCGGCGGGCGATGCGGGTCAGGCCTTCCGGGCCATGGTAGACCGCATACATCGAGGCCATCACTGCCAGCAGCACCTGTGCGGTACAGATGTTGGAGGTGGCCTTCTCGCGGCGGATGTGCTGCTCGCGGGTCTGCAGGGTCAGTCGGTATGCCGGATTGCCCTGGGCATCGACCGAAACGCCGATCAGGCGGCCCGGCATCGAGCGCTTGTAGGCGTCACGGCAGGCCATGAAGGCGGCGTGCGGGCCACCGAAGCCGAACGGCACGCCGAAACGCTGGCTGTTGCCGACCACGATGTCCGCGCCCCATTCGCCCGGGGCAGCCAGCAGGGTCAGGGCCAGCAGGTCGGTGGCCACGGCCACCAGGCCGCCGCGTGCGTGCACGGCATCGACCAGCGCTTTGTAGTCGCCGACCTGGCCGAAGGTGTCCGGGTACTGCAGCAGCAGGCCGAAGGCTTCTGCTTCCAGTGCCTCGGCCGGGGTGCCGACGCGCAGCACGATGCCCATGGGCTCGGCGCGGGTGCGCAGCAGTTCCAGGGTCTGCGGGTGCACGGCATCGTGCACGAAGAAGGTGTCCGACTTCGACTTGGCCGAACGCTTGGCCAGGGTCATCGCTTCGGCGGCGGCGGTGGCTTCGTCCAGCAGCGAGGCGTTGGCGATCTCCATGCCGGTCAGGTCGGCGCACAGGGTCTGGAAGTTGATCAGCGCTTCCATGCGGCCCTGCGAGATTTCCGCCTGGTACGGGGTGTAGGCGGTGTACCACGCCGGGTTTTCCAGGATGTTGCGCAGGATCACGTTCGGCGTGTGGGTACCGTAGTAACCCTGGCCGATGAAGCTGCGCAGCACGGTGTTCTTGTCGGCGATCGCACGGATCTTCGCCAGTGCCTGCACTTCGGTCATCGACTCCGGCAGCGCCAGCGGCGCCGGCGACTTGATCTTGGCCGGCACGATGGCATCGGTCATCGCATCCAGCGACGCGTGGCCGACGACGTCGAGCATCTGCGCGATCTCGGCATCGTTGGGGCCGATGTGGCGCTCGACGAACGCATTGTGGTGCTCGAGCTCACGCAGGGAAGGGGTGTTCTGGGACATGGCGAAGGATCCGTCAGGAAAGGGCACACGCACGGGCACAAGCCGCCGGTCGGCGGTCTGCGGGGCGCCCCTCTGTCCTTTTGCCTGAGAGTTTGGAAGCGCGGAAAACCGCGGCTTCGTGCCCCTTCGGCGCCGGATCGAACCGGTCTCTCCAGAGTTCTGTTACGGGTGGTATCGGGCCTGAGCGATTACGGGCGTTGCGCCTTCGGCAGCGGTGTTCCGCTTCTCCCACCGTGTTGCCCGCCGATTATAGCCCGTTGCGGGCCCGCTGGCCGCGCCCCGGCGCGGGCCCGCGGCTGAATGGCCGATGGCCCGGCCGTGCGTTTTGTGCACCGCTGCATGGCATCGGGCGCAATCCCCACCTATGATGGGCGGATACCCGAATTCATCTGGCGCCGTCCCCGTTGCAGCGGGACCGGCGCCCGCCGTGCGTGCCGCGCATGGCCCTGCCGGACGCTTCCTTCATGACCGCCGCCGTTGCTCCCTCCACCCGCCGCATGGCCCTGCTGCTTGCCGGCCTGGCCATGTTCGGCCCGTTCTCGATCGATACCATCTTCCCCGCGTTCCCGCAGCTGGCGCAGCGCCTGTCGGTGGACGAGGTGGCGGTGCAGCAGACCATCAGCGTGTACCTGCTGTTCTATGGCCTGATGAGCCTGGCGCATGGCCCGCTGTCCGATGCGTGGGGGCGCAAGCGGGTGATCCTCGGTGGCCTGGTGGTGTTCGTCGGCGCCTCGGTCGGCTGTGCGCTGTCCACCGATCTGGCCACGCTGCTGGCGTTCCGCGCGCTGCAGGGCCTGTCGGCGGGTGTCGGCATGATCGTCGGCCGCGCGGTGATCCGCGATCTCTACCATGGCCACGACGCGCAGCGCCTGATGAGCCAGGTGTCGATGCTGTTCGGCATCGCCCCGGCCATCGCGCCGATCATCGGTGGCTGGATCCTGCTCAGTGGCGCCGGCTGGCCGCTGATTTTCTGGTTCCTGGTGGTGTTCGCGCTGGTCCTGCTGGCAGCCACTGCACGCTACCTGCCGGAGACCCATCCGGTCGAAGCGCGCGTGCCGTTGTCGCCGCACGCGTTGATGCGCGATTACGTGCGCATCGGTTTCAACCCGCGCTTCCTGCGCCTGGCGCTGGCCGGCAGCATCGGCTTCGGTGGCATCTTCCTGTACATCTCGTCGGCGCCGGTGTTCGTGATGCAGCACCTGCACCTGGGCGAGGGCGGTTTCGCCTGGTTGTTCATCCCCACCATCGGCGGCATGACCACCGGCTCGTTCCTGTCCGGGCGCATGGCCGGGCACACCACGCCCACCCGCCAGGTCGCCATCGGTTTCAGCCTGTGCGCGCTGTCGGCGCTGCTGAATGTCGGCTACGTGGCGCTGTCGCCGCAGTTCGTGTTGCCGTGGGCAGTGCTGCCGATCTTCCTGGGCGGCATGGGCATGGCGCTGATCTTCCCGATCCTGGCGCTGGCGGTGCTGGACATGTATCCGCACCAGCGCGGCCTGGCCTCGTCGCTGCAGGCCTTCGTGCAGCTGATGATCAGCACCGTGGTGGCCGGCGTGGTGTCGCCGTTGCTCAGTGCCAGCCCGCTGCACCTGGCGCTGGGCCAGGCCGCGTTCTTTGGCGCCGGCTTCGTGTTCTGGTACTGGGAGCACCGGCTTGAGCGCGCGGCGCAGGCAGCCTGCACGGGCGATTGAGCAGCGCGCAGGGGTAGGGCACGCCGCGATGCCCGTAACGCTTGCGGCGAGGAACGACCGGACTAGGCTGGGGACTCCAGCCAGCCGGTGCGTGGATGCACGACAGCCAGCCGATCCGATGTCGTTGCATGAGGTTCCCCCATGGCTGCGCAGCAGACCTACCGCCTGTTCGAGGTGGCGCTGAAGGAGCGCCGCGTTCTTTCTCCTTCCCTGGACCGCATGGTATTCACCGGTGCCGACGTGGCGCGGATGAAGACCGAAGGCCCGGACCAGCGCATCAAGGTGTTCTTCCCCTTGCCCGGCCAGGACGTGCCGCCGGTGCCCAGCGGCGAGGACTGGTATCCCCGCTACCGGGCACTGCCGGACGACCAGCGCCCGCCCATGCGCACCTACACGATCCGGCAGTTGCGTGCCGAGCAGGGCGAGGTCGACGTTGATTTCGTGCTGCATGGCGAAACCGGGCCGGCCTCGCGCTGGGCCGTCCACGCTCGCCCGGGCGACCGCGTAGTGCTGCTGGCCCCCGATGCCGACTGTGCCGACAGCAGCGAAGGCCGGGAATGGAAACCGCCGATGGGAGTCGGCCAGGTGCTGCTGGTGGCGGATGAAACCGCGCTGCCGGCGGTGGCCGGCATCCTCGAGGAACTGGCGGCCATGGTCGATCCGCCGCGCACGCTGGCGCTGCTGGAGGTGGCGCAGGCCGGTGATGCCGTGCACCTGAAGGCGCCCTCCAGCGCCGAGCTGGTCTGGCTGCCGCGCGGGCGGGCCGCCTACGGACAGCCGTTGCTGCAGGCGGTCCAGGCGCGGCTGGCAGCGGCCCCGGGCGCGGCTGCCGGCGATGCGCTGGAGGAGATCGACGTCGATACGCAGATCCTCTGGGAGCAGGCCGATACCCGCGTGGCCGGGCCGCTGTATGCCTGGGTGGCAGGCGAGGCGGCGGCGGTAATGGCGATCCGTCGCCACCTGGTCCGCGACTGCGGGCTGGACCGCCGCGCGATCACCTTCATGGGCTACTGGCGGCACGGCAAGGTGCTGGACTGACCGTGCTGGATCGAGCACGCGTGAAGCAGCGCTGCGGGCGGGGTGCGTTATCCTTGCGCCCCCTTCGCAGCGGTACCGCACCATGTCCACCAGCTCCAAGACCCGCCGCGACCAGCGCCGTCGCCAGGAAAAGCAGGCCGCCAACAAGGCAGCCGCGCAGGCGTCGCCGGTGGAGCCGCATGCCGAACTGCGCGACGCGCAGCGCACCCTGCTGGCCGGTGTCGTTCGCCGCGATGGCGAATGGGTGCTGGGCATGGATGGCCGCATCGCCGGCCACAGCGAGAGCGCTGCGCAGGTGCTGGCGCTGATCATGCAGGCCGGTGAGCTGCACGAACGCAATGGCACGCCGGTGCGCCTGATGTACTCCGATGCACTTCGTGATGCCGCACAGGCCGAAGCAAAGGAGAAGGGCCAGACCTTCGAGGAGTTCAAGGCCGAGCTGGCCGCGGCGATGGCAGCGAAGAAGAACAGCTGATCCGCCGTGGGTAGCGCCGGGCCATGCCCGGCGAGCGCAGCGGTGCGATGAAGAGCCGCCGGGCATGAATCACTCTCACTGCTTGGCGAAAGGCTCCGCGCGCATGGCGATGCGTTCGCTGCAATGGCGCCCACCGGTCACGTGGGCGCGGCCCGGCGCTACATCAGGGGCGGATCCTCGCGGACCCGCCCCTTTTCTCATTTCGCCGCCGGGGCCGCGTTGGCCTGCCAGCCGCACATCTGGCCTTCGTTCTGCTGCTTCAGCCACTCGTTGACCGGTGTGAAGTACTCGATCATCGGGCCGGCATCGAGCTTGTCGGTGCCGGTCAGCTCCTTCAGCGTGGCCTGCCACGGCTGGCTGGCACCTTTGCTCAGCATCGCCCAGTACTTCTGACCGGCTTCCTTGTTGCCGTAGAAGGTGCACTCATGCAGCGGGCCCTTGTACCCCGAGGCGTCGCACAGGCCCTTGTAGAACTGGAACTGCAGGATGCGCGCCAGGAAGTAACGGGTGTACGGGGTGTTGCCCGGCACGTGATACTTCGCGCCCGGATCGAAGAATTCTTCGCCACGGCTGCTGGCCGGGGCCACGCCCTGGTACTTGGCCTTCAGGTCCCACCATGCCTTGTTGTAGTTGTCGGCGGTGATCGAGCCATCGAACACGCCCCAGCGCCAGCGGTCGATCATCAGCCCGAATGGCAGGAACGACACGCCCGACAGCGCCATGCGCATCTGGTTGTTGATGACCGCCTCGCGGCTTTCGGTCGGCGCGTCGACCAGGCCGATCGAGCTGAGGTACTTGGGCGTCATCGCCAGCACGATGGTGTCGCCGATCGCTTCATGGAAGCCGTCGTTGGCACCGCCCTGGAACAGCGGCGGCAGCGGGTTGTAGGCCAGGTCGTAATAGATGTGGCCCAGCTCGTGGTAGATGGTGGTGAAATTCTCTTCGTTCGGCTTGATGCACATCTTTGTGCGCACGTCGCCTTCCATGTTCATGTCCCAGGCGCTGGCGTGGCAGACCACGTCGCGGTCGTCAGGCTTGATGAACTGGGTTTTTTCCCAATACGACTGCGGCAGTGACGGCATGCCCAGCGACACGTAGAAGTCCTGCGCGCGCTCGGTCATCTCCTTGGCGGTGCGCAGTTCGGCTTCGCGCTGCGCCTTGTACTGGGCCGCCACACTGGCGTCCTTGCCGGCCTTGGCCAGCGCCGCGCTCAGGTTGGTCTGGTACTGCTTTTCCAGTGCAGCGGTGATGTCCAGGCTGCCGGCACCCGGGTATGGTTCCAGCTGGTCCCACAGGTTGGACCAGTCCTGCTGCCACATGTTGCCCAGCAGGTGCGCGGCGATCAGGCCATTGCCCACTTCGGCCTTGTCCTTGCCGTAGGTCTTGTCCAGCTTGGCGCGCGCATAGCAGTGCAGCTGTTCGTACATCGGCTTGACCTGTTCCCACAGGCGATCGGTTTCCGGGCCGATCTGCTCCGGCGGCATGTCATAGCCGCTGCGCCACATCTGGCCGGCATCGGTGAAGCCCATGCCCTTGGCGCCTTCGTTCACCAGGCCGACGAACTTCTGATAGTCGCCGCGCATGTTCTTGGTGGTGCTGTGCCAGCCCTGCCAGGCGTCGAGCTGCTTGTCGTAGTCGCGGCTGCGTGCCAGCACCTGCTCCAGCTCGCCCAGCTGCCGGCAGGAGTTCGGGTCGTTGGCATCGGTGCAGTACTTGCCGGCGCCATAGCTGCCTTCCATGCGGGTGGCGATCTGGGTCAGCTCGGCCAGTTTGGCCGGGTCGCGCGGCGCCGGCATCGAGGACATCAGCTTCAGCAGGTGGATCGCGCGCTTGCTGTCCTCGCTCATCGGCTTGCCGTCGAACTTGGCTGCCTGTTCGATCCAGCTGTTGAGCTGGGTCAACGAGCGTTCGTTGGCTTTGGCTGCGATGCGTTCGGAATCACTGTTGATGTAGGTGGAGGACAGCCATTGCGCCGAGGTCATCTCCGGGTAGGCGGCCTTGAACTCGGCATTGATGCGGGCCACGAACTGGTCGGCGGTTTCGCCGGCCGGGGCGCTGCTGCTGGCGGTATCGGTGCCTGGGGCAGCTTCCTTCTTGCAGGCGGCCAGGGCCAGCGTGGCGGCGGCGATTGCCGAGGCCAGCAGGAGATGACGGTGTTTCACGGGCGGTCCTTGGGTGGTGAACGACGGCCGAAGGCTAGTGGGCCGTCGCTGCCACCGCAAGTGGCGGAAGTCGGCCGGGCCGCGCCCGGCACCCGCAGAGGCTTTCAAGCAAGGGCAAAGGCCGAAGCAACAGCAACAGCGGACTATCCGTGGTTTGGCGGGGCGCGTCCGGTTGCGGGGGGCGCCGTAAATCCGTCCATGAAGGCTCGGTCGCGCCATCCATGGCGCTCACGCCCCCGCAACCGGACCCACCCCGCCTTCGACAGATTTCCGCGACCTGTCATTGATCCACGCCATGCGTGGATGCTTTTCGAATTCAATTCGACTATTCGATTCCGATGGAAATTCATCCACGCATGGCGTGGATCTACCAGATCGGGACAATCTGTCAGAGGTGGAGCGGTGTCGGAGTGCGGGGTGTCAGCCGCATGGATGCGGCTGCCAAGCCTACATGGACGTACTTGCGGCGTCCCCGCATTCCGACACCGCCCCGCCAAGCCACGAATCGCCTGCTTCTGCTGTTGCCGTTGCTTGTGCAGTGGCCTCGGCGGGGGCAGGGCGCAGCCCTGCCGACAAACCCTCAACTCTCGCAGTTGGCGAAAACGTCGCGGTCGCGCTCGTATAGCGAGGTCTTCACCTGCATCAGGCCCAGCACCGACGGGAACAGGTTGTCATGGTCGGTATATGCCGTCGAGCGCTTGCGCACGCATTGCAGGTCCAACCCGCGGCTGCTCGCGAAGCCCGGCGAGAACCACATCGTCATCGGTACCCGGGTCTGCTCGGCCGGGGCGATGGCGTAGGGCACGCCGTGAAGGAACAGGCCTTTTTCGCCCAGCGACTCGCCATGGTCGGACAGGTAGATCATCGCCGTGTCGTAGTCCTGCATGCCCTGCAGCGTGCCGATGGTCTTGCTCAGGAAGTGATCGGTGTACAGCACGGCATTGTCGTAGCTGTTGGTGATCTCTTCGCGCGAGCAGCGGCCGATGTCACGGGTGTCGCAGGTTGGCTTGAAGCGGGCAAAGGCGGCCGGATAACGCTCGAAGTACGCAGGGCCATGGTTGCCCAGCTGGTGCAGCACCACCACCCGGTCGCCGGGCCTGGCCCGCACCTGGGTGGCCAGGTCCTGCAGCAGGATCTCATCCATGCAGCGGCCATCGGCGCACAGGCCCGGCGTGGTGGCATCGGACAGCGACTGGAAGTCCAGGCCTTCGCACACGCCCTTGCAGCCGGACTGGTTGTCACGCCACAACGGCACGATGCCGGCGCGGTCCAGGACGTGCAGCAGCGACTGGTGCGCACGGATCTTCTTTTCGTCGTAGTCGTGACGACCCCATGGCGAGAACAGGCACGGCAGCGAAACCTCGGTGCTGGTGCCGCACGAGTGCATGTCCGGGAAATTGATCACGCTGGCCTGCGCCAGTTCCGGGGTGGTGTTGCGGCCACCGTTGAGCCCCCAGTTCTGCGCACGCACGGTCTCGCCCATGACGATCACCAGCAGGCGCGGCTTGCTGGCCGGCGCGCGCGGGGTGGCCTTGGCATCGGTTCCGATCGGCAACTTCGGTGCGCGCTGCACCGGGTTGTCGCCACGCAGTGCACGCGGCATGCCCAGCAGCACATTGGCGGGCGTAGCGAGGTAACGCACTTCGCGCTGGTTGCGCATCAGTGCCGAGACATCCTGGAACGAGATCAACGCGCCGCCGACGGCGGTCACTGCGGCTACTGCAAGGAAGCCCAGCCGCCACAGCAGGCTGCGGCCCCAGCTGCGGCGGCGCAGCTGCACGCGCCACAGCACCAGCATCGGCAGCACCGCCAGCAGCAGTACCGGCCATATCAGCGACACGGTCATCAGCTCGCGGCTTTCCTTGGGGTCGGTCGCCAGCACGTTGCGCAGCATGTCCGCATCCAGGTAGATGTGGTAGCGGCCCATGTAGTGCGCGGCGAACGCGGTCACCAGCAGCAGCAGGCTGATCACCACCTTGGCATTCCAGCGCCAGACCAGGATGCCGAGCAGCACGCCGTGCGCACCCAGCAGCAACAGCAGCAGCGACAGCGCGTAGCGCAGGCTGCCCGGATGGCTGGCCATCGCGCTGTGCCAGAACAGGCCGTTGCCGGCCACCGCGAAGAACAGGCTGGTCAGCGCGATCAGCGCTTCGGTGGACAGCTGTGGCCGCCAGTGGCGAAGACCCGCCAACGCAGAAGGGCCGGCGGGGCGTTGGACCGATGCACTCATGCGTTTGCTTCCTGGCGGTTGGGACGGTCCAGCGGATGGCGGATCAGGATGCCTTTGACGATCAGGTACAGGCCGAGTGACAGCAGCCAACATATCAACGCGGTGGCAACATCATGCGAAAGGAAATGCGCGCCGCGCAGCTGCTGGCTGATGCCGAACACCAGGCCGGTGCCGAGGCCGATCCACAACCCAGCCCAGCGCCACGACGGGCGCCACAGCAGGGCGAAATAGTACAGGCACAGCCACGCATAGCCCGCGCTGGCGTGGCCGGCAGGGAAGCACGCCTGGGCGGGCATTCCGGCCGGGCGCTGCGTGAAAAGGCCGATATAGGGCTGATGGCCACCGTAGCGCAGCAGGTCCCAGGGACATTCCATCGGCACCAGGGCCTTCAGCAGGGAGATCACGCCCGTCCCCAGCGCCATGGCAATTACGACATAAAGCAGCGCCCATCGCAGGGTGCGATCGCCTCCCTTGCGCCAGTGGTGCACGCACAACAGGATCGCGACCAGCGCCGCCGACGTGCTCAGCCATTTGCCGGCCTTGTGCACCACTGTGCGGGTGACCCAGGCGTCCTGCAACGCCCAGTGGCCACCTTCAAGACGGAACAGGTGATCGGCGACCCATTGATCGCCGCCGAAACCCATCAGCAGCGTAAACAGGGGCAGACCGATTGCGACAGGCAGCCAGAAGTGAGTTACGGCGAATCTTGACGCCAGTGGCGATGTCGCAGGCGGCGCAACCGCATCAATGGGACGAACGGGCATGCTGGGAAGGGGCGGTTCGGGAATCCGCGCTCATGCTCGTCACCTTGATGTCGGAGAAGGGTCGGACGCCCGTTCGCGCCGGGTTAATGACTCCCCGGCGCACGTCAACGTTCAGTCTTCGTCTGCGGTCGATCCTGTCCGTTCGGCGTGGCATTCCGGGTTCCACGCGGAGCCGGGAAGCAGTTGCCAACGATTCCTGTTGGCCATGCCGATGTCGATCACTTTGGCCGGGTCCACGCAGGGACTCATTGCATCGTCCAGCACCAGCAGCCAGCGCTTGTCCGGCGCTTCGGCGAGCCAGGGGCCGGCATCGTGCCATTGCTCGGCCCAAGGCCGCTTGAAGCCGAACTCGCGCACCGCGCGGTCGGCCTGCAGCAGGTTCTGCTCGCGCCAGGCGACCAGCGCCAGTTCGGCGTCCGGCCCGATCCGTGCGCCGACCCGGCGCATCAGCGCCGATGCCGAAGCGTAGGGATCCAGCGCCGGAATCAACACCAGGCCGTAGAGCATCCACAGCATGCCGTGGGTCAGCAGCACCAGCGTTGCGGCGCGGCGCACCCGCAGCCACACGATCAGCGTGGCCAGGGCGATGGCGAAGGTCAGCAGGCCATCGCCCAGCACCGGCAGCAGCGTATCGGGCATTGCCCGGCGCTCAAGCTGCGCAAGGGCCCAAGGGTGCTCGGTCAACAGCATGACGCCGAGCACGCCGGTGGCCAGCATCAGCACCACGCTGTAGCCGAACAGGTAGCGGCGCACGCACAGCCGGCGCAGCAGGCCCGGCAGCAGTGGCGCCGCCGCCAGTGCCATTGCCGGCAGCATCGGCAGCACATACACCTCACGCTTGCCCGGGCTGGCGCTGAAGAACACCAGCACCAGAATGGCCCAGCCGAGCAGCAGCCACTGCCGGCGGTCGCCTCGGCGGAGGCGGCGCCACCAGGGTCTGAACAGCATCGGCAGCAACAGGCTGCCGGGCAGCCACAGGGTCAGGATCACCTGCAGGTAGTACCAGACCGGTTGGCGGTGGTGCCAGGCGTTGGCATAGCGGGTACCGGTCTGCTTGAACAACAGCTCATGCGCGTAGGCCTGCAGTTCGGCGCTGGGCGTGTGCAGCAGGGCCCAGCCCAGCGGCGCAAGCCACACCGACACGCCCAGCAGGAAGGCCGGGATCAGCCACAGCAGCGTTGCCGGGTGCGGACCATCCCCCCTGAGGCCGCGGCAACGCTGGTACAGCCACCAGCCGAACCATGGCAGCACCATCAACAGCGGCAGGAAACCCACACCCTTGGTCACTGTCCCCAGGCCGGCCGCGAAACCCGCCAGCCACAGTGCGGGCAGGTTGCGGCGCTCGCAGAGATGGCGCATCAGGCCCCACAGGGCCACCGTGGTCATGCCCACCAGCACCATGTCGATCTGCGCGCGCTTGGCCATCAGCCCGAACTGCAGGGTGCAGAACAGCGCCGCCAAGGCATACAGGGAATGCCGCGGTGACCACAGCCGGCGTGCCAGATCCGACACCAGCCACAGGCTGAGCAGGGCGCCCAGCAGCGACGGCAGCAGGAACGACCACTGCCAGCTGCCGACGATCTCGTAGGCCGCCGCCTGCAGCCACATGAAGACCGGTGGCTTCTCCGCATACAGCTCCACGCCTCGGTGCGGCAGCAGCCATTGCCCGCTTTCGACCATGGTCCGGGCCGCCAGCACGAAGCGCGGCTCGTCCGGCGGCTGCGGCTGCCGAAGGCCGATCCCCGCTGCCAGCGCAGCAACGATCAACAGCCACAACAGGGGCAGGCGCCAACGGCGGGGCAGGGCTACGGGCACGGCAGGCTCCGGGAGCAAAACGGCCATTCTGAGGTGGCGGGGGTGGGAAAAGCGTCAGAGCGGGGCCGGGGCGACCGCATTCCGACATGCGCGGCGCTACCATGGTACGAACTTCCGTGGGTGTTTCGTGCATGCGTCTGTTGGTGATCGAGGACAACCGCCAGCTGGTAGCCAACCTGTTCGACTATTTCGAGTCGCGCGGGCATGTGCTTGACGTGGCCCCGGATGGCATCACCGGCCTGCACCTGGCCGGCAGCCACCCTTACGACGCCGTGATCCTGGACTGGATGCTGCCGCGCATGGAGGGCCCGGAGGTGCTGCGCCGGCTGCGCGCCGAGCAAGCATCGGAAGTGCCGGTGATCATGCTGACCGCGCGTGACGAGCTGCCGGACAAGATTGCCGGCTTCCGCGCCGGTGCCGACGACTACCTGACCAAGCCGTTCGCGCTGCCAGAACTGGAGGTGCGGCTGGAGGCGCTGTTGCTGCGTGCGCAGGGCCGCAACCCGCGCAAGCGCCTGCAGGTGGGCGACCTGGTACTGGATCTGGCAACGCTGGAGGCCCAGCGTGGGGGCCAGCTGCTGCACCTGTACCCGGCCTGCCGCAAATTGCTGGAAGTGCTGATGCGGGCCAGCCCGGGGGCGGTGACACGACAGCAGCTGGAGTTCGCCCTGTGGGGCGATGAGCCGCCGGATGGTGACCTGCTGCGCTCGCACGTCTACGAGTTGCGTCGCAGCGTCGACGGCCCGTTCGCCAAGAAACTGATCCACACGCTGCCGCGGGTGGGCTACCGGTTGGCGGTGAGTTCCACCAGCGATGCCGGCAAGGATGACGATGAAGGCGCGTAAGCCGGGCCCGTTGTACCGTCGGGTCGTGTGGTGGTTGCTGGGCTATCTGGCGCTGCTTTCACTGGCGGTGTTCAGCGTTGGCAACTATGTGCACGAGCATGCCGAGCACGCCGCCTGGCGCGCACTGCTCAACTCCGAACTGGACAGCATCGTCGAGCACGTCGAGCATGAGCCGCATTACCGCTGGCAGGATTCGGACACGCTCAGCCTGTATCGCTTCGATGCGGTCAACCTGCCCGACGCTCTGCGTACGTTGCATCCGGGGCTGCATGACGGCGTAATGATCAAGGGCCGTGAGACGGCGGTGATGGTGCGCGAAACCGAGTCGATGGGCCGGGTCGCGCTGGTTCTGGACATTTCCGATTTTCATGACCTGGAACAGTTCGCCACGCGCTGGGTGATGCTGGCCGGGGTGATCATGATCTTCGTCACCGTACTGATGGCGTCGTTCGGCATGGAACGCATGGTGCGCCCGCTGAGCCTGCTGGCACAGCACATCGCCGCGTTGCGGCCGGGCGTGCAGGGCCAGCGCATCGAGGTCGATCCACGCGGCAGTTCCGAACTGCATACCATCGCCGATGCACTGAACGATTACCTTGACCGCAATGAGCAGTTCGTCGAGCGTGAGCGGGTCTTCATCAGCACCGCCAGCCACGAACTGCGTACGCCGATCGCCGTGATGACCGGTGCCGCCGAACTGGCACTGGAGCAACCGGGCCTGCCCGAGCGCGCCCGCCAGCAGATGCAGCGGGTGTTGCGAACGGCGCAGAGCGTGGAGCAGTTGATCGAGCTGCTGCTGGTGCTGGCGCGCGATCCGGCGCGCCTGGCGGCGCGTGCCGAGCGCATCGCGCTGGACCAGCTGCTGCCGGAGATCGTCGACGACCATCGCCACCTCCTCGGCGACAAGGACCTGAGCATCGGTATCCAGGCCGCGCCGGTGGATATCGTCGCGCCGATGGCGGTGGTGCAGGCGGCGATCGGCAACCTGCTGCGCAATGCCATCGAGAACAGCGGTCGCGGCCATATCGAACTGCAGCTGAGTCCGTCGGCGGTGCTGACCCTGCAGGACCCCGGGCACGGCATGAGCCCGGAGGAGATCGCGGCGATCCATGCACGCATGGCCCGCGGCGGGCGTGCCGACCGTGGCAGCGGCATCGGCCTGGACCTGATCGCGCGGCTGTGTGAACACCTGGGCTGGACACTGCAGTTGCAGCCCTGCGAGCTGCGCGGGACACGCGTCACCCTGGACTTTGGCGCTTCGCGCCCCGCCTGATCAAGCGGCCGACCTGCTCCGCGCTGCGGCATGACCCGGCGTGAAGACAGTGTTAATCTGGAACTGCGCCGCTTTATGCGGCGCTTTTTTTTCCGCTCTTTCGATCGACAGAGGATCCCATGCCGACCGAACCCGCTACCGCCCTGATCAGCAACGATATCGTTGGACTGGGCCTGATCGCCGCCACCCTGGCCCTGATCTTCTGGGCTGCCAGTGGTCCGACCCCCTTGTTGAAGAAGATCTTCGCCTGGGTGCCGGCGCTGCTGCTGTGCTACTTCATTCCCGCCATCTACAACACCGCCGGTGTCATCGATGGCCACAACACCTCGCTGTACAACCCGGTCGCGCGTGACGTGCTGCTGCCGGCTGCACTGGTCCTGCTGACCCTGTCGATCGATCTGAAGGGCGTCATCAAGCTCGGCCCGAAGCTGTTGCTCGTGTTCTGTGCCGGTACCGCTGGCATCATGCTCGGCGCAATCGTCTCGTTCCAGCTGATGAAGCTGATCCACCCGGAAACCGTGGCCGGTGATACCTGGGCCGGCATGGCCGCGCTGGCCGGCAGCTGGATCGGTGGCGGCGCCAACATGGTGGCCATGCGCGAGGTGTTCGGCACCGACGCCACCACCTTCGGCCAGTTCGCCGTGGTCGACGTGGCCTGTGCCAGCCTGTGGATGGCGATCCTGCTGTTCCTGGCCAACCGCGCGCAGCAGATCGACACCCGCAACGGGGCCGATACCCGCGCCATCGACGAGATGAAGGCACGGATCAGCGCCTACGAGGCACAGAACGCGCGCATTCCCAGCATGACCGACCTGATGGTGATCGTCGGCGTGGCTCTGGGTGGCGTCGGCCTGGCCCACGCCATCGCCGCGCCGCTGTCGGGCTGGTTCAAGGCCAATATCAGCTGGGCCAGCCAGTTCAGCCTGGACAGCCAGTTCGTGTGGGTGATCCTGCTGTCCACGGCGATGGGCCTGGGCCTGAGCTTCACCCGTGCGCGCCGGCTGGAAGCGGCAGGCGCTTCGCGGCTGGGCACGGTGTTCCTTTACTTCCTGATTGCCTGCATCGGCATGCAGATGAACCTGCTGTCGCTGCTGGACAGGCCGTGGCTGTTCCTGCTCGGCGCGATCTGGATGGCCACCCACGTGCTGGTGCTGTGGGTGGTGGCCAAGCTGCTGCGCGCGCCGCTGTTCTTCTTCGCCATTGGTTCGCAGGGCAACATCGGCGCAGCCGCTTCGGCTCCCGTGGTGGCAGCAGCGTTCCACCCGACGCTGGCGCCGGTGGGCGTGCTGCTGGGTACGGTGGGCTATGCCACCGGCACCGGGCTGGCGTATGTCACCGGCCTGATCCTGAAGTGGATGGCCGGCGCCTGAGTCCTGAGCTGACGATCATGTTGCGTGTTCACGGCAATTGCCGTGGACACGCTTTCCCCGTGCAGAGCCGAGCCCACGCTCGGCTTTCTTTTTGCCTGCCACCGGATAGATCCACGTCATGCGTGGATGCACTTCATGGTATCCATGAACAAAGAAAGGACAGATCCGTTTCCCCGCGGAAACGGATCTGCCCCCTGATGCTTCTTGCCGTCAACGGAAATCTGTCGAAGGTGGGGTGGTGTCGGATGGCGGGGTGTCCGCGGCATGGATGCTGCGGCCAAGCCCCAAGGACGGGTTTACGGCGTCCCCGCCATCCGACACCACCCCGCCAAATTCACGGAAAACCAGAGCCGACGCTTTCGCCGTTGCAGTTGCAGTTGCCTCTGCGGGCGCCGGGCTGCAAGCCCGGCACCCAACCCTCAACAGCAGCGGCCACCATTGCGCCCACCGTAGCGCGCTTCCTGGCGTTCGCGGAAGAACGTCTTGTAGTCCATTGGCTCCTGGTCCGGGTGCTTTTCCAGCATGTGCCGGACATAGTTGTCGTAATCGGGAATGCCACAGCACAGACGTGCGGTCTGCACCAGGCGCCGCCAGATGCGGCGGTGCGCCTGGTACTGGCCGGCGGGAACCAGTTGCGTGCTCATCACAAATCCACCATTTCGTGCGGCTTCAGTGCCACGTAAGGGGTCTCGCGGTCGCTGCGCTGCGGATTGCGGCGTGCCGCCAGGATGGTCTTGATCGAATACACCAGCACAGCGCCCACCACCAGCAGGAACAGCGCGGTCAGGCCGGTGTTGACGTAGGCGTTGACCACGATCTGCTTCATCTGCGCCACCGATTTGGCCGGTGCGGTGATGGTGTCGCTGGCAATGGCAGCCTGGAACTTGTGTGCCTGGGCCAGGAACCCCTGTGCCGGGTTGCTGTCGAAGATCTTGATGAAGCCGGCATAGGTGGTGCAGATCAGCAGCCACACCGCCGGTACCGCGGTGACCCACGCATAGCGGTCACGCTTCATCTTGAACAGCACCACCGTGCCCAGCATCAGCGCGATGCCAGCCAGCATCTGGTTGGAGATGCCGAACAGCGGCCACAGCGTCTGGATGCCGCCGAACGGATCGACCACGCCGGTATAGAGCAGGTAGCCCCACAGTGCCACGCAACCCGCAGTGCCGATGATGTTGGCGGTCCACGATTCGGTCTTCTTCAGGGCCGGCACGAAATTGCCCAGCAGGTCCTGCAGCATGAAGCGTCCGGCGCGGGTGCCGGCGTCCACTGCGGTCAGGATGAACAGTGCTTCGAACAGGATCGCGAAGTGGTACCAGAACGCCATCATCGCGTCGCTGCCACTGGGAATCGCTTCGTGCAGGATCTGCGCGATGCCCACCGCCAGCGTTGGCGCACCACCGGCGCGATGCAGGATGGTCGGTTCACCGATCGCCGCCGCGGTCGCGGTCAGTTGTTCGGGCGTGATGGTGAAGCCCCAGGTGTTGGTGATGTAGTGCGCCGCCGAGGCCGCATCGGCACCGATCACGGCGGCCGGGCTGTTCATCGCGAAGTAGATGCCCGGGTCGATGATCGAGGCCGCCACCAGCGCCATCACCGCCACGAACGATTCCATCAGCATGCCGCCGTAGCCGATGTAGCGCATGTGCGCTTCATTGGCCAGCAGCTTCGGCGTGGTGCCGGACGAAATCAGCGCATGGAAGCCCGACACCGCACCGCAGGCGATGGTGATGAACAGGAACGGGAACATGCCGCCCTTCCACACTGGGCCATCACCGCTGGCGGCGAACTGGGTCAGCGCCGGCATCTTCAGTTCCGGCATCACGATCAGGATGCCGACGGCCAGCGCGATGATGGTACCGATCTTGAGGAAGGTCGACAGGTAGTCGCGCGGGGCCAGCAGCAGCCACACCGGCAGCACCGAGGCGACGAAGCCGTAGCCGATCAGCATCCAGGTGATCTGGGTGCCGGTGAAGGTGAACGCCGGGCCCCACACCGGGTCGGCGGCGACCTTGCCGCCGTACCAGATTGCGGCCAGCAGCAGGATCAGGCCGACCACCGAGATCTCGCCGATCCTGCCAGGGCGGATATAGCGCATGTAGACCCCCATCAGGATCGCGATGGGCATCGTCGCGATCACCGTGAACATGCCCCACGGGCTTTCGGCCAGCGCCTTGACCACCACCATCGCCAGCACCGCCAGGATGATGATCATGATCAGGAACGCACCGAACAGGGCGATGGTGCCGGGTACCTGGCCCATCTCCTCGCGCACCAGGTCACCCAGCGAGCGGCCGTTGCGACGGCTGGACAGGAACAGCACCATGAAGTCCTGCACTGCGCCGGCCAGCACCACGCCCACCACCAGCCACAGCAGGCCGGGCAGGTAGCCCATCTGCGCGGCCAGCACCGGGCCGACCAGCGGGCCGGCGCCGGCAATGGCGGCGAAGTGGTGGCCGAACAGCACGTGCTTGTTGGTCGGCACGTAGTCCAGGCCATCGTTGTTGATCACCGCCGGGGTGGCCCGGGTCGGATCCAGCTGCATCACCTTGTTGGCGATGAACAGGCTGTAGAAGCGGTAGGCGACCAGGTACAGCGAAACCGCAGCGACGACGATCCACAGCGCATTGATGTGCTCGCCGCGGCGCAGTGCCACGGTGCCCAGACAGAATGCGCCGAGCAGGGCGAGTACCGCCCAGCCCAGTTTTGAAAACCCTTTCATGAGGTGCTCTCTCCCGGAAAGACAGTCAAAGAGTCCCGCTTGCCTTCGACAGGGTCAATTGGCGCAGGACGAATCGGCGGTAGTACTTTGGTCGTACGTTCGTTGTGCTGACGTGCAGCGAACATCAGGGATGGAACAATCGGTTGCGGCGCCATCCATTGGCGTACGGCCGTATGGCGTCCATCTTCACTGGCATCCATCCAACAGGAGTCGCCATGAGCCTTCCCGAACCGGCCCGCGTGCTGCGCACCATCCGTGGCCTGCCCACCTCCGACGGTGCTGGCGTGCGCCTGACCCGCGTCATCGGCGGCCCCACGCTGCCCGATCTGGATCCGTTCCTGCTGCTCGATGAATTCGGAACCGACCGCGCCGAGGATTACATCGCCGGCTTCCCGGAACATCCGCACCGCGGTTTCGAGACCGTCACCTACATGCTCGACGGGCGCATGCGGCATCGCGACAACCACGGCAACGAAGGCCTGCTGACCCCGGGCAGCGTGCAGTGGATGACCGCTGGGCGTGGCCTGGTGCATTCGGAGATGCCCGAGCAGGAAAGCGGGCAGATGCGCGGCTTCCAGCTGTGGGTGAACCTGCCGGCAAAGGAGAAGATGACTGACCCGAAGTACCAGGAATTCGCGCCCGAGCGGATTCCGGTGGTGCAGCCGGAGCCGGGTGTGACAGTGAAGGTGATTGCCGGCAGCGTGGACGGCACCCGGGGTCCGATCGTGCAACCGGCCACCGATCCGCTCTACCTCGACATCACGCTGGCGCCCGACCGTGCCTGGACCTATGCGCTGCCGGAAGGGCACAACGCCTTTGCGTACGTATTCGAAGGTGGCGTGACCGTGGGTGAGCAGGACGCCGCGCGCGACGTCGCCCGCCAGGAACTGGCGGTGCTGGGCGGTGGCGAGCAGTTGCACATCTCGGCCGGCAATGAAGGCGCGCGCCTGATCCTGGTGGCCGGCCGTCCGCTGCGCGAACCGGTGATGCGCCACGGGCCGTTCGTGATGAACACGCGGCAGGAACTGATGCAGGCCTTCGTCGATTTCCAGGAAGGCAAGTTCTGACGTAGTACCGGCCGCTGGCCGGCAACTGCCTCGCATGGAGGCGGATCGGGGTGCCGGCCAGCGACCGGCACAACCGTTGGATGGGGTCGCGCTGCGGGGATGCTGCCAGGCAGTCATCCCCGTCATCCTCAGCGCCCGGCGGCCACGGCCGACGGGGTCAGGCTCATGCCCTGCGCCAGCTGTTGCAGTGACCCCAGCTCCTGCGCGCTGTCCGGATACAGCGAAATCTGCGCGTAACGCCCCTTGTCGAGCTTGACCACGCTGATGCGCCGTTCGGCATACCCCGGCGGTTGCTGGCCGCCCAGGTCGGGCTGGTACCAGTACAGCGATTCACCGCCGAAGCTGCCTTTTTCCTGCCGCAGCGAGCGGTTCAGCGGAATGGACGGGTCACGCGCGCTGAGCATCAGGCTCAGCACTTCGCGGCCATCAGGGGTGCTGGCGCGGCAGACCAGGAAATCGGCCTGCACCTGCTGCTGCCACTGCAGACCGCTGCTGGCCGGCAGCGAAGGACATTCGGACGGCGCCTGCGCGGCGGCGTGGGCCGCAGCGAAAAGCAGGCTCGACAACATGACAGGCACGAACTTCATGCATCCCCCAAGGTGATGAATTGGTTGGCTTCGCCAGCAGAGCCGGCGACCATGGCATCCCATCCCCGGACGCCCCCCCATCCGGCATGTGCACGGACGGTCAACTCAACCTTAACGGAACGTGAGCAATCGCACAATTCGCGGTTGCAAGCGCAACCATTGCGGCCGAGGGTCGGCCGCAATGGTTGCTGCCGGGGATCAGCGGTCGTTGCCGATCCACTTGTAGATCAGGCCGCCAATCGCGCCACCCAGCAACGGGGCGACCCAGAACAGCCACAACTGGCTGACCGCACCGCTGCCGGCGAAGAAGGCAACGGCCGTGGAGCGGGCCGGGTTCACCGAGGTGTTGGTGACCGGGATGCTGATCAGGTGGATCAGGGTCAGCGACAGGCCGATCGCCAGCGGGGCGAACCCGGCCGGTGCCTTGCCGTGGGTGGAGCCCATGATCACGATCAGGAACACCGCGGTCAGGACCACTTCGCACAGGAAGGCCGCAGCCACGCTGTAACCACCGGGCGACAGCGCGCCATAGCCATTGCTGGCGAACGCTCCGGCCTGGCTGCCATCGATGGCGAAGCCGCTGGCGCCGGAGGCGATCTGCAGCAGGATGAAGCCGGCCAGCAGGCCGCCCGCAACCTGGGCGATGATGTACGGCACCAGGTCCTTGGTCGGGAAACGACCACCGGCCCACAGGCCGACGCTGACCGCCGGATTGAAGTGCGCACCGGAGATATGGCCGAACGCATAGGCGCCGGTCACCACGGTCAGGCCGAAGGCGAGCGCCACGCCGAGGAAGCCGATACCCAGCGGATTGCCGTCACCACCGAACTTGGCGGCCAGCACTGCACTGCCACAGCCACCCAGAACCAGCCAGAACGTGCCGAGGAACTCGGCGGACAAGCGTTTACCCATGCTCATGTGTTGCACTCCTTTGACGGTCGAAAGTGTGATTTATGTCACATTTCAATGATCAGCGGGTGACTGTAGCGTCAACGCCGGGTGCAGGAATACACCCTCGGATGTGTGCAACACGCGATGCTCAGTACTGCGGCAGCGGGATGAACTCCTTGTCGTCGCCGGGGATGGTGCCGAAGCGACCGGCTTCCCAATCGTGCTTCGCCTGCTCGATACGCTCTTTCGAGCTGGACACGAAGTTCCACCACAGGTGGCGCGGGCCATCCAGCGGCTCGCCACCGAACAGCATCGCCTTCACCGGTGTCTTTGCGCGCAGGCGGCCGCGTGCGCCGGCTTCGGGGATGACCAGGTGCTGTGCGGGAATGTCCACGCCATCCAACTGCGCGTCGCCCTCAAGGATGTACAACGCGCGCTCGCGGTGACCGTCGTCGATGTCGATTTCCGCGTCCGGGTCCAGATCGATCGCCACATTGAGCGTATCGGCGAACACTTTCACCGGCGATTCCTCGCCATAGGCGCGGCCAGCGATCACCCGAAGCCAGGCACCCTTGCGGCGCTGCTCGGGCAGGGTGGCAGCGGCATGGTGATAGAACGCCGGCTCGATTTCCTCATGCGACTTCGGCAACGCGACCCAGGTCTGCATGCCGTGGATCGGGTTGTCATGGTCGCGGTCCGATTGTGGCGTGCGTTCGGAATGGGCGATGCCGCGGCCGGCGGTCATCCAGTTGACGTCACCGGGACGAATGACCTGATCCGAGCCCAGGGTGTCGCGGTGGCCGATGGCGCCCGACCACAGATAGGTAACCGTGGCCAGGCCGATGTGCGGATGCGGGCGCACGTCGATGGCGGTGCCGGGGTGCATCAGTGCCGGGCCCATCTGGTCGACGAACACGAACGAGCCGATGCTGCGCGCCTGCAGGGTGGGGACGGCGCGGCGGACTTCGAGGCCGCCGATGTCGTGCACGCGCGGGGCGATGATGGTGGTCATGCGGGCGTTCTCGCTGGCAGGGATCAGGTGGTCAGCATCGCATGCGGCTGTGACGGGGACATGCCTCGTATGGGTAACAGGGTGTTCCAGCCAACGGCGCAGCCCCTCGTGGCTGGTTGCTTGGTCGCTGAAGGCAGAAGCAAAAGCAGAAACCGCGCTTGGCCGGGCGGGTGGGTGGCGCAGGACACGCCGTAAACCCGTCCATGGGG
Source organism: Stenotrophomonas sp. YJH_SMC_48-3 (assembly GCF_059369375.1). Taxonomy (NCBI): domain Bacteria; kingdom Pseudomonadati; phylum Pseudomonadota; class Gammaproteobacteria; order Lysobacterales; family Lysobacteraceae; genus Stenotrophomonas; species Stenotrophomonas sp. YJH_SMC_48-3. Next base: position 132,706 of record NZ_JCAFSQ010000003.1, read on the forward strand.
GCTCGATGGCGCCATCCATGGCGCCAACGGTCCTGCGCAACCCACCCGCCCGACCTCTGACAGTTTCCGTGTGCGTCCAGCCACGGAGAAGAAAATAGAAAATCAAAATCAAACGCCGGTCGCTTCGCTCTTGGTGTCGACCAAGGTCGACACCCGCCAGTTCGTAATGATCCGTGCTGAACAAGGTCGACACCTACAGCCATCGCAGTTCACCCACCGTCACCGGGAAACTGTCAGGGGTGGGGCGGAGTCGGGTTGCGGGGTGTCCGCGGCATGGATGCCGCGGCCAAGCCCCCAAGGACGGGTTTACGGCGTCCCCGCAACCCGACACCGCCCCGCCCAACAAACAGAAAAGCCAGAGCCGGCTGTTGCTCTGGCTCTGGCTCTGGCTCTGGGTTTGGCTTTTGCTTCGGCGGTTGCCTCTGCGGGTACCGGGCCGCAGGCCCGGCCGATAAACTCAGACCACCGGTTCGCGCAGGGCGGGGTTGTCCCAGCCCGGGCGCGGGGCGAAGCGGTCGCCATGCCGCTGCTGCAGCGCCTTCAACCGCTCGACGATCGCATCGGCACCCACCGCACGGATGTGCTGGATCGGGCCGCCACGGAACGGCGCGAAACCGGTACCGAAGATCACGCCCGCATCCAACAGGTCCGCATCGGCCACTACACCTTCGTGCAGGCACGCCACCGCCTCGTTCAACAGCGGCAGGATCAGGCGGTCCTCCAGATCGGCCGGGGCCTGGTAATCGCTGGCCACGTCCGGCTTCTTCGGCTTGCCGTTCTCCCAGGTGTAGATGCCCTGGCCATCCTTCTTGCCGCGCTTGTCCTGTTCCACCGTCTGCAGGGCCGCCGGAATCTGCAGGCCGAGGAACGGCGCCAGTTCGCGGCCCACGCCCGCAGCCACGTCCAGCCCCACGGTGTCGATCAGTTCGATCGGTCCCATCGGCATGCCGAACTTCACGGCGGCCTTGTCGATCACCGGGCCCGGAATGCCTTCGGCATACGCGGTGGCCGCTTCCAGCATGTAAGGGAACAGCACGCGGTTGACCAGGAAGCCCGGGCTGCCGGCCACCGGCACCGGGAACTTGCCCAGTGCCTTGCAGAACGCGGCCAGGCGGCGTTCGGTTTCCGGCGCCATGCCGTCGTGATGGATGATCTCCACCAACGGCATCTGCGCGACCGGGTTGAAATAGTGCAGGCCGGCGAACTGCGCCGGGCGCTGGATGTGATCGCGCAGTTCCACCAGCGGGATCGACGAAGTGTTGGTGGTCAGCAGCGCGTCCTGCTTCATCTTCGGTTCCAGCGTCTGGTACAGCGCACGCTTGGCCTCGGGGTTCTCGATGATGGCCTCGATCACCAGATCGGCTTCGGCCACGCCGTTGCCTTCCAGATCGGCACGCAGGCGCGCGGCCACGGCAGGGCGCTTGCTCTCGTCACGCACCTTCTTGGCGAACAGCGACTGCGCGCGCTCCATGGCCGGGTCGATGAAGCGCTGCTCACGGTCCTGCAGGGTCACGTCGAAGCCCTTGTAGGCGGCCCACGCGGCGATGTCGCCGCCCATCACTCCGGCGCCGACCACGTGCACGTGACGGATGCCGGAATCACCACCGCCCAGGCCCTTCAGTCGCTCGGTGAGGAAGAAGATGCGGATCAGGTTGCGCGCGGTCGGTGTACTGGCCAGCTTCACCACCGCGCGCCGCTCGGCGTCCAAACGCGCCTGGATCGGCTTGCCGCCACTGCGTTGCCAGGTGCTGATCAGCGCGTACGGCGCCGGGTACTGGTCCTTCTTCGCCTTGCGTGCGACCTGCTTGACCATCTGCGGCGCCAGCAGCCGGCGTGCCAGCCAGGTGTTGGTGGCCCAGGCCATCGCGCGCTGCTTGAACGGGCGGCTGGTGCCGGACAGCGCCAGCGCGACGGCGGTGTCGAGCACCACCGCCGGCGCCACCACCTTGTCGACCAGGCCGATCCCCCGCGCGGCCGAGGCCGACAGGGTGCGTCCGGTCAGCATCATGTCCATCGCCGCCGGTGCACCCACCAGTTGCGGCAGGCGGGCGCTGCCGCCCCAGCCCGGGAAGATGCCCAGCTGGGTTTCCGGCAGGCCGATGCGGGTGCTGCTGTCGTTGGAGGCCACGCGGTAGCGGCAGGCCAGCGCCAGTTCGGTGCCGCCTCCCAGGCAGTGGCCATGGATCGCCGCCACGGTCGGGCAGGGCAGTTCGGCCAGCTTCTGGTAGGTGGCCTGGCCACGCCGGATCGCGTCGTTGACAGTGCCGCGACGGTCGAACTCCTGGAACTCCTTCAGGTCGGCACCGGCAATGAAGCCGGCCTTCTTCAGCGACTGGATCACCACGCCCTTGGGCGGATCCAGCGCGATGCGCTCAAGCAGGTCGCCCAGCTCCAGCAGCACGTCCTGCGACATGGCGTTGACGCTGCTGTCCTGACGATCCAGGGAGAGAACCACCACGCCGTCGTCGCGGATCTCGGGGTGCCAGTGGCTGAAGCGGAGACCATCGAAGCCTGAGAGCATGGACGTTCCATCCGGTTGTGTATGGAGAAGCGGCTATGATCCAGAGGTTGTTTCCCCCGCGTCAAATCCCAATAGCAGGGGAGTGGCGCCCCCGGATCCATGGCCGTGGACCGGGACGCTAACGGAACGGTGGTTAAAAGCTGGTGCGGCGCCAGGTGATCGGCGACTGAACTTTTCCCGGGATTGGCAGTCTCATTGCCCGACGTCGGTTGGGCTGACAGGAGTGCGGCCCCTCATGGCCGAGGTTGATACACCACAGGAGCTGGATCTGGAACTGGTCCGGCGCGTGCAGCACGGCGAGAGTGCCGCCTTCGATGTCCTGGTGCGCAAGTACCAGCATCGGGTGGTGGCCCTGGTCGGTCGCTACATCGCCGACTGGAGCGAATGTCAGGACGTCGCCCAGGACACTTTCATCCGCGCCTACCGCGCGATCGGGAGTTTCCGTGGCGACGCCCAGTTCTCAACCTGGTTGCATCGAATCGCCGTGAATACCGCCAAAAACTACCTGGCTTCACACAATCGACGGCCGCCGACCGATGACATCGACATCGGCGACGCCGAACAGTTCGACACCGGTACCCGCCTGCGCGACACCGACACGCCCGAACGCGAGTTGATGCGCCAGGAGCTGGAACAGACGGTAATGAAGGCCGTCAACGCGCTGCCGGAAGAACTCCGGTCGGCAATCACCCTGCGCGAGGTGGAAGGCCTGAGCTACGAGGATATCGCGCAGAAGATGGGGTGCCCGATCGGCACGGTGCGTTCACGGATCTTCCGGGCGCGCGAGGCGATCGACACCGAACTCCGGCCGCTGCTGGACATCGGCAGCGCCACCCGTGAGAAGAGCCGCGTATGACCAGTAAACCGTTCAACGAATCGCAGAACCACCAATCGCCCGCCGGACAGCGCCTGGACCAGCGCCATCGCGAGCAGCTGTCGGCCCTGGTCGATGGTGAGCTGGGCGCCGACGAAGCGCGCTTCCTGCTGCGCCGGATGGAGCACGACCCCGAGCTGGCCGGATGCCAGGAACGCTGGCAGCTGCTGGGCGACGTGATGCGCGGGCAGGCGTCGGCGCTGGCGCCGGCAGGCTTCAGCGCGGCCGTGGCCGCCGCGATCGCGGCCGAACCGGCGCCGCAGGTCGAGCCGCGTCGCCAGGTACGCCGCAGTGGCTGGCGGGCCTGGGGCGGCGGCGCCGCCCTGGCCGCGTCGGTGGCCGCCGTCGCGCTGTTCATCGGCGGCGAGAAGCTGAAGGAGGCCACGCCGGGTGAACCGCTGGCGCCGCAGGTGATCGCCAGCCAGGCGGAGCTGGCGCCGGCGCCCACCGCGCCGGCCCCGGTGACCGAGGCTTCGGTGGATACGGCCGCGATGGCCGTGGCTGCTGCGCCGGCTGTGGCGATGGCCGCTTCCAGCCGTCGTCAGGACGCCCGCCGTGCCAGCGCCACGCGTACCCAGCAGGCTGCGCGTGCCGCCCAGCGCGACGAGGCCCCGCAACGGGCCGTCGCCGCAGCGCCGGCGCCGTTGACCCCGACCGTGCCGGCCAACGCCAGCCGCAACCTGCCGTTCGGCGAGGTGGGCGGACTGCAGGCCCGGCCGTGGCCGCGCTCCAGCCTGGCGCCCGCTGCCGGTGGCGCACTCAATGCCAGCTTCCCGGCCCATGCCGGCGGCGCGGCGTTCTATCCGTTCGAGCCGCGCCTGCAGGACGACCTGTCGGTGCCGCCGCGCCCGCGCGACTGAGCCGGGCGCTTTCACGCCCCGCCGCCGGCGGGGTCCGTATTCCTCTTTCCATCCGATCCGGAGGTTGCCGTCCGATGACTCCCCGACTCCGCACGCAGGCCATGGGTCTGCTGGCCCTGACCCTTCCCCTGGTGGCCTGCGCACAGGCCCCCGCGCCTGCCGCGCAGACCCAGCCTGCGCCAGCTGCAGCAGCGCGGGCACCGGCGCAGCCGCTGGTCAGCGGCCTGCCCGACTTCACCAATCTGGTCGAACAGGTCGGCCCGGGCGTGGTCAACGTCGACACCACCATCGTCCGCAACAACCGCCAGGTCGCCCGCGGCCCGATGGGCGACGATGACATGCCGGAGTTCTTCCGCCGCTTCTTCGGCCCGGACTTCCCGATGCCCGGGCAGGGTCCGGGTGGGCCGGATGGCGGCCCCAGCATCAAGGGCCGTGGCATGGGCTCGGGCTTCATCATCTCGCCCGATGGCTATGTACTGACCAACTACCACGTGGTGGCCGATGCCAGCGAGGTGAAGGTCAAGCTGGGCGACCGCCGTGAGTTCACCGCGAAAGTGGTGGGCAGCGACCAGCAGTACGACGTCGCGTTGTTGAAGATCGACGGCAAGAACCTGCCGACCGTGCGTGTTGGCGACTCCAACTCCCTCAAGCCGGGCCAATGGGTGGTCGCGATCGGCTCGCCGTTCGGCCTCGATCACTCGGTCACTGCCGGCGTGGTCAGCGCCCTTGGCCGCAGCACCGGCGGGCCGGACCAGCGCTACGTGCCCTTCATCCAGACCGACGTGGCGATCAACCAGGGCAACTCCGGTGGCCCGCTGCTGAACACGCGTGGCGAAGTGGTCGGCATCAACTCGCAGATCTTCTCTGCTTCGGGCGGCTACATGGGCATCAGCTTCGCGATCCCGATCGACCTGGCGATGAGCGCGGTCGAGCAGATCAAGAAGACCGGCAAAGTCACCCGTGGCCAGCTCGGCGCGGTGGTGCAGGAAATCGACGGCCTGAAAGCGCAGGCGATGGGCCTGCCGGACAGCCGCGGCGCCCTGGTCAACCAGATCGTGCCGGACTCGGCTGCAGCCCGGGCCGGGGTGAAGATCGGCGATGTGATCCGTTCGGTGAACGGCGCGCCGGTCAACAGCTGGTCCGACCTGCCCCCGCTGATCGGCGCGATGGCACCGGGCAGCCGGGTCACCCTGGGCGTGATCCGCGATGGCAAGCCGCGCGACCTCAGCGCCACCCTGACCGCACTGACCGAAGATGCGCAGGCCAGTTCGCGTGGCCCGGCTGCCGGCAACAGCGATGCGGCTCCACAGGCCGGCGCCAACGCCCTGCTGGGGCTGGACGTCAGTGACCTGACCGCGCCGCAGCGCAAGCAGCTGGGCCTGGAATCGGGCGAGGGCGTGCGCATCACCGGGGTCAAGGGCCAGGGCGCCCGCGATGCGGGCCTGTCTCCGGGCATGGTGATCCTGCAGGTAGCCAGCACCCAGGTCGGCAGCGTGGACGCGCTGAACCGTGCGCTGTCCAGCTACAAGAAGGGCGACGTAGTGATGCTGCTGGTGCGCACCGGCAGCGGCAACAGCGCGTTCGTAGCGGTCAAGGCTGGCCAATAAGGCCGGTGCAGGGCCGCCCCGGCGGCCACGTGGTTCCCCCGAAGCCCCGCCCCGGCGGGGCTTCGGGCATTCCGGGCCCGGCTCGATGAGGCCGTTTTCGCGGGCGGGCGCCGGGCATGCGATAATCGACCGTTACCCTGACGACGCCGCGCGCCGCCGCCACCTATGTCTTCTGATTCGATGCGGAACATCCGCAACTTCTCCATCATCGCCCATGTCGACCACGGCAAGTCCACGCTGGCCGACCGCATCATCCAGCTCTGTGGTGGCCTGCAGGCCCGCGAGATGGAAGCGCAGGTGCTCGACTCCAACCCGATCGAGCGCGAGCGTGGCATCACGATCAAGGCGCAGTCGGTGTCGCTGCCGTACCTGGCCAAGGACGGGCAGACCTACCACCTGAACTTCATCGACACCCCCGGCCACGTCGACTTCTCCTATGAAGTCAGCCGCTCGCTGGCCGCCTGCGAAGGCGCGCTGCTGGTGGTCGATGCCGCCCAGGGCGTGGAAGCGCAGTCGGTGGCCAACTGCTACACCGCGGTGGAGCAGGGCCTGGAAGTGGTGCCGGTGATCAACAAGATCGACCTGCCCACCGCCGACATCGAGCGCGCCAAGGCCGAGATCGAGGCCGTGATCGGCATCGACGCCTCCGACGCGGTGCCGGTCAGCGCCAAGACCGGCTTGAACGTGCAGGATGTGCTGGAAGCGATCGTGCACCGCATCCCGCCGCCGGCGCCGCGCGACACCGACAAGCTGCAGGCGCTGATCATCGATTCGTGGTTCGACAATTACCTGGGCGTGGTGTCGCTGGTGCGCGTGATGCAGGGCGAGATCAAGGCCGGTGACAAGCTGCAGGTGATGTCCACCGGCCGCAACCACCAGGTCGACAACGTTGGCGTGTTCACCCCGAAGCGCAAGGTGCTGCCGGCGCTGAAGGCCGGTGAAGTGGGTTGGGTCACCGCCAGCATCAAGGACGTGCACGGTGCGCCGGTCGGCGACACGCTGACCCTGGCCGGCGACCCGGCCCCGAAGCCGCTGCCGGGCTTCCAGGAAATGCAGCCGCGCGTGTTCGCCGGCCTGTTCCCGGTCGACGCCGAGGACTACCCGGACCTGCGCGAAGCGCTGGACAAGCTGCGCCTGAACGACGCCGCGCTGCGTTTCGAGCCGGAAAGCTCCGAGGCGATGGGCTTCGGCTTCCGCTGCGGCTTCCTGGGCATGCTGCACATGGAGATCGTGCAGGAGCGCCTGGAGCGCGAATACAACCTGGACCTGATCAGCACCGCGCCGACGGTGGTGTACGAGGTCCTGAAGACCGATGGCTCGATCATCAACATGGACAATCCGGCCAAGCTGCCGCCGGTGAACCAGGTCGAGGAGATCCGCGAGCCGATCATCCGTGCCAACGTGCTCACTCCCGAGGAGTACATCGGCAACATCATCAAGCTGTGCGAAGAAAAGCGCGGCAGCCAGATCGGCATCAATTACCTGGGCAGCCAGGTGCAGATCAGCTATGAATTGCCGATGGCCGAGGTGGTGCTGGACTTCTTCGACAAGCTGAAGTCGGTCAGCCGTGGCTATGCCTCGCTGGACTACCACTTCGTGCGCTTCGACGCGGGCCCGTTCGTGCGCGTGGACGTGCTGATCAACGGTGACAAGGTCGATGCCCTGTCGCTGATCGTGCACCGCAGCCATGCCGACCGCCGCGGCCGCGAGCTGTGCGAAAAGATGAAGGACCTGATCCCGCGCCAGATGTTCGACGTGGCCATCCAGGCCGCCGTTGGCTCGCAGATCATCGCCCGCACCACGGTCAAGGCCATGCGCAAGAACGTGCTGGCCAAGTGCTATGGTGGCGACGTTTCGCGCAAGAAGAAGCTTCTGGAAAAGCAGAAGGAAGGCAAGAAGCGCATGAAGCAGGTCGGCCGCGTGGAGATCCCGCAGGAAGCGTTCCTGGCCGTGCTGCAGATGGACAACAAGTAAGCCCGCACCGGCCCTGCGGGGCCGGTCGTCTGGTGACGTTGCAAAGGACCCTGAATGAAACTGTTTGAGATCCTCCTGGTCGTGCTGACCCTGGCCTCGGGCCTGATCCTGCTTGCGGACAAGCTGTACCTCGCCAAGCGTCGCGCCCAGCGCGCGGGCCTGCTCGATTCCGAGCCGGTGCTGGTGGATTACTCGCGTGCGTTCTTCCCGGTGCTGGCGATCGTGCTGGTCGTGCGCAGCTTCATTGCGGAGCCGTACAAGATTCCATCCAGTTCGATGATGCCGAACCTGCTGATCGGCGATTTCATCCTGGTCAACAAGTTCTCCTATGGCCTGCGCCTGCCGATCAGCAACACCAAGATCGTGCCGTTTGGCGAGCCGTCGCGTGGTGACGTGGTGGTGTTCCACTTCCCCGGCCATGGCGAGAACGATCCGGCCAAGGGCGAGAACTTCATCAAGCGCGTGATCGGCGTGCCGGGTGACACCGTGGTCTTCGAAGGCGACGGCGTGATCCTCAACGGCGAGCCGCTGAAGTATGACAACAAGGGTATCTACGCCGGCCACAAGGGCCAGGGCGAGGGCGCCAACCTGCTGCTCGAGCACCTGCCGGGCCGCACCCACACGGTGCTGGAGACCGACTATCCGCGCGGCCAGGGCCAGTGGACCGTGCCGGCCGGCAAGTACCTGGTGATGGGCGACAACCGCGACAACAGCGATGATGGCCGGTTCTGGGGCCTGCTGCCGGAAGAAAACCTGCGCGGCAAGGCGTTCCTGATCTGGCTGAACTGCCAGGGCTGGTTGTGCAAGGATGGCTTCGAGCCGTCGCGGATCGGCTCGAGCATCAACTGAGTACCTTCACATCCAACGCGTATCTGGGGAGAACGCAATGAAGACGATGAACACGCAGCGTGGCATGACCTTGACCTCGTTCCTGACGGTCCTGATCGTGGTGGGCTTCTTCCTCTACATCGGCATGAAGCTGTTCCCGATGTATCAGGAGTACTACGCTGTGCGCTCGGCGATGAAGAGCCTGGCCAACGAGCCGGGCGTGGGCAGCATGGAGCCGGCGCGCATCCAGGACCTGTTCTTCAAGCGCCTGTACATCAACTACTCGGACAACGTGAAGCCGGCCAACGTGAAGTTCGACCGTCGCGACAATGGCTGGACCCTCAAGGTCAACTACGAAGTGCGCCGTCAGCTGATCGGCAACCTCGATGTGGTTGGCAAATTCGATTCTTCCCAGGACCTGACACGAAGCGGTGCCCAGTAAATTCATCCAACGTGGCGACCTGATCGGTCATGCCTTCAGCGACCCGGCGCTGCTCAAGCAGGCGCTGACGCATCGCAGTGCCGGTGCGCCGCACAATGAGCGGCTGGAGTTCCTTGGCGACAGCATCGTCAACATGATGGCGGCCGAGGCGTTGTACCGGCGCTGGCCCAAGGCCGACGAAGGGGCGATGACCCGTGCCCGCGCAGAGCTGGTGCGTGAAGGCGCACTTGCGGTGATCGGGCGCAGCCTGGAACTGGGCGAGCGGCTGACCTTGGGCCCGGGCGAAATGAAGTCCGGTGGTCATCGCCGCGACTCGATCCTGGCCGATGCGGTGGAAGCCGTGGTGGCTGCGATCTACCTGGATGCCGGCTTCGAGGCCTGCCGGGCAGTGGTGCTGCCCTGGTTCAGTGCTTCGATCGAGGCGCTGCCGGCCTCGGGCCGGCCTGAGAAGGATCCCAAGACCCGCCTGCAGGAATGGCTGCAGGCCCGACAGAAGGCGTTGCCGCAGTACGAGCTGGTGTCAGAATCCGGTGACGACCACGCCAAGCACTTCCGGGTACGCTGCAACGTAGCCGACCCGGCCGCCAGCACCGAGGGCGAAGGCGCCTCGCGGCGGCTTGCCGAACAACAGGCGGCTGCGGCCGTCCTAGAACAACTGGATTCCAAGTGAGCGAACAAACTTCCCATCATTGCGGCAGCGTGGCCGTCATCGGCCGCCCGAACGTGGGCAAATCGACCCTGACCAATGCCCTGGTCGGCGCCAAGGTCAGCATCGTTTCCAACCGCCCGCAGACCACGCGCCATCGCCTGCTGGGCATCGCCACCTATCCGGAAGGACAGCTGGTGCTGGTCGACACCCCCGGCCTGCACAAGGTGCAGAAGCGGGCGATGAACCGGGTGATGAACCGCGCTGCGCGCGGCTCGCTGGAAGGCGTCGACGCCGGCCTGCTGGTGATCGAAGCCGGCCGCTGGGATGAAGAGGACAGCCTGGCTTTCAATGTGCTGCGCGACGCTGGCATTCCGGTGGTGCTGGTGGTCAACAAGATCGATCGCCTGAAGGAGAAGGGCGCGCTGCTGCCGTTCCTGCAGCAGGTGACCGAAGGTCGCGACTTCGCCGCCGTGCATCCGATCTCCGCGCAGAAGCGCAACGGCCTGGAAGCGCTGGTGCGCGATGTGCTGAAGCTGCTGCCGGAAGCCCCGCCAATGTTCGGCGAGGACGAGATCACCGACCGCAGCCAGCGTTTCCTGGCCGGTGAACTGGTGCGCGAGCAGCTGATGCGCCAGCTCGGCGAGGAACTGCCGTATGCCACCACGGTGGAAATCGAGCGTTTCACCGAAGATGGCAACCTGCTGCGCATCGGTGCGGTTATCTGGGTCGAACGTGAAGGCCAGAAGGCGATCGTGATCGGCAAGGGTGGCACCCGGCTGAAGGAGATCGGCGCCAAGTCCCGCCTGCAGATGGAACGTTTGTTCGGGGCCAAGGTGTTCCTGGAGACCTGGGTGCGCGTGCGTGAAGGCTGGTCCGACGACGAGGCCGCACTGAAGGCCTTCGGTTACGAGTAAGTCGTTGCGGTCGCTTCGATGCTGATCGAGGACGACACCGGCTTCGTGCTGCATGCACGGGCCTACCGCGAGACCAGCCTGCTGGTCGAAGTGCTGAGCGCGCAGCATGGCCGTATCGGCCTGCTCGCGCGTGGTGTGTCAACCGCCAAGGGCCAGGTGCTGCGCGCTGCCCTGCAGCCATTGCAATGGATCCGCTTCAGTGCCCAGCAGCGCGGTGAACTGGCCCAGCTGCGCGGTGCCGAGGCGCTGGATGCCGCGCCACGCCTGGTCGGCCAGGCGATGTTGGCCGGCTTCTACCTGAGTGAACTGACCCTGCGCCTGGCCCCGCGCCAGGACCCGCTGCCCGGGTTGTACCTGGCCTACGGCGAGGCACGTGCGCGGCTGGCCGTGGGCGCCGGCCTGGCCTGGACCCTGCGTCGCTTCGAACGCGAGCTGCTGTCCGCGCTGGGCCTGGGTTTCGATCTGGACAGCGCGAGCGACGGCCAGCCGATCGACCCGGCCGCGCGCTACGAACTGGACCCGCAGGAAGGCGCGCAGCGCCTGCTGAGCGAGCGCGGTGGGGAACGCCGGGCGGCGGCCACTGGCTCGGCGCTGCTGGCGTTGGCGGCCGACGAAGAACCCCATGCCGCCGACCTGGCCAGCCTGCGCCTGCCGATGCGGCGGGTGCTGGCCCATCACCTCGGGCCGCGCGGCCTGAAGTCCTGGGAAATGCTCGAGCAGCTCGCACCCCGCAGGTAGGGGGTGTTCGGCAGGGCTTGCAGCCCTGCACCTGCCGAATCAACGGCGACGGCAAAAGCTGGCTACTCGTGGGTAGGCGGGGTGGGTCCGGTTGCGGGAGACGCCGTAAACCCGTCCATGGGGGCTTGGCCGCGGCATCCATGCCGCGGACACTCCCGCAACCGGACCCACCCCGCCTTCGACAGTTTTCCGCGAGCTGTCGGAATGGCAATGGGGTCAGATCCGTTTTCCTTCGGAAAACGGATCTGACCCCAGTTTGAATTTCGATATCTGACAGAAATTCATCCACGCATGGCGTGGATCTACCCGATCGCGGCAAACTGTCAGAGGTGGGGCGGTGTCGGAGTGCGGGGTGTCAGCCGCATGGATGCGGCTGCCAAGCCCCCATGGACGGGTTTACGGCGTCCCCGCACTCCGACACCGCCCCGCCACCCCACGGAATGCCAGCTGTTGCTGTTGCTGTTGCCTTGGCTTGAAGCCTCTGCAGGTGCAGGGCGCAGCCCTGCCGACCAACCCTCAATGCAGCAGGGCCGCCACCGCCGCGCGGAACCCATCCTGGGCCTGCCCGGACTCCGGCGCATGATGCAGCTGGCGCACCGCCCGGGCCAAGCGTGCCGCGCCCACGAACCCACAGCTCGCCTGCAACCGGTGCAACTGGCTGCGCAGCTGACGCTCATCATGCTGGTCCACCGCCTGCTCGACCGCGTCACGCACCCCCGGCAGCTCGGCCAGGAACAGTTCGCGCAGGGCGATCAAGTGGTTGCGCTGGCCATTGAGCGCGGCCAGTGCCGCTGTCTCGTCCCAGTCCTGCACCTGCAGCTCGACCGCTGCCGGGGCCGGGGCAACGGAGATCCCCGCCGGGCTGTTCACCAGTGCGCGGCGCACCGCCTTCAGCAACTGGTCGCGGCCCAGCGGCTTGACCAGGGTGTCGCTGAAGCCAGCTTCGCGCAGGCGGGCATGGATGGACGTGTCACCGTCAGCGGTATGTGCCAACGCCGGGGTGTCGGGATGTGAACGGCGCAGTTCGCGCAGCAGCTGCGCGCCATTGCCGTCCGGCAGGTTGACGTCGATCAGCCACAGGTCGTGCGCGCCGGGTTCGGCGCTGGCCAAAGCGCTGGCCAGCGAATCTGCGGTGTCCACATCCGCCGGTAACGTTTCCAACGCCGCCTTGAAAAAACCGCGGCTGATGATGTCGTCCTCGACAAGCAGGAAGCGGGGCCGGCTGGCCCGCGGGGTCATCTGCATCAGGGCTGCCTCCATGTCAGCTGCTGCAATCATCAAGCACGGCGGCGGCGGGCGCAAGCGGGTCCGGACCCTGCCGGTCAGGATCTGCGACAATACGCCCCCATTTTTGCCCGCAGCCTGTTGCCACGTGGCCCGATCCCGCTCCCGCATCGACCGTACCCCGTTCCAGACCGAAATCCTCGACCTCAGCCATGATGGTCGCGGCGTCGCCCGCCGTGAAGGCGAGGGCGGCAAGGTCACCTTCGTCAGCGGTGCCCTGCCGGGTGAGGTGGTGACGGCCGAACAGACGGCCCGCAGCCGCCATTTCGACGAAGCGCGCACTCTGGAAGTTCTGCAGGCCTCGCCGCAGCGCGTGACCCCGAAGTGCCCGCATTTCGGCACCTGCGCCGGCTGCGTGCTGCAGCACCTGGACGAAGACCAGCAGATCGTCGCCAAGCAGCGCGTGCTGATGGACAACCTGGAGCGGATCGGCCATGTGAAGCCGGGCACCGTGCTTGCGCCGCTGGTCGGCGACAGCTGGGGTTACCGTCGCAAGGGCCGCTTCTCCGTGCGCCGGGTCGAGAAGAAGGACAAGACCCTGGTCGGCTTCCGTGAACAGGACCCGCGTTTCGTCGCCGACCTCAGCCAGTGCCTGACCGTGATCCCGGAGATCGGCACCAAGGTCGAGGCGCTGTCCACCTTCATCGAATCGCTCGATGGCAAGCGCGATATCCCGCAGATTGAGTTCATCGCCGGCGACCAGGCCGTGGTCCTGACCGTGCGCCACCTGCAGCCACTCAGCGATGCGGACCGTGCGGCCTGGGCTGCCTTCGGCCAGCAGCATGGCTTCGTGATCTACCTGCAGTCCGGTGGCGTGGACACCGTGCAGCCGCTGGACGGGCAGGGTGTGCCCCTGTCGTTCCGGCTGGCGCCCTGGGATGTGGAACTGGCATTCCGCCCGCTGGACTTCATCCAGGTCAACGCCAAGCTCAACGAAAAGATGATCGCCCATGCCCTGGATCTGCTGGAGCCGGGTGAGGACGAGCGCGTGCTGGACCTGTTCTGCGGCCTGGGCAATTTCACTCTGCCGCTGGCCCGCCGCGTGCGCGAGGTCGTTGGCGTGGAAGGCGATGCCGGCCTCGTCGCGCGCGCCCGTGAGAATGCTGAGCGCAATGGCCTGGCCAACGCCCAGTTCTTCAGCGCCGACCTGACCCAGGACCAGCGCAGCACGGCGTGGATGCGCCAGGGCTTCGACAAGCTGCTGCTGGATCCGCCGCGCTCGGGCGCGATCGAAGTGCTGCAGCAGCTGCCGCTGAAGCAGTTCAAGCGCATTGTCTACGTGAGCTGCCACCCGGGCTCGCTGGCACGCGATGCCGGCTATCTGGTCAACGAACAGGGCTTCACCCTGGTCAGCGCCGGTGCCATGGACATGTTCCCGCACACCGCGCACGTGGAAAGCATCGCAGTATTCGAGAAGCGCTGAGCAGGTGTCATCACCCGTGGCGCATAATTGCGCCATGGGCATCGAAATCGAACGCAAATTCCTGGTCAGCAGCGATGGCTGGCGCACCGCCGCGCATCGGGTGATCCCGATGGCGCAGGGCTACATCAACGACATGGGCGCGCTCGACCGCGGCACCCAGAACGCCTCGGTGCGCGTGCGCATCGAAGGCGACCACGCCGCGCTGAACCTGAAGTCGCGCACCCTCGGCCATACCCGCCAGGAGTTCGACTACCCGATCCCGGTGGAGGACGCGCGCGCACTGCTGGCGCTGTGCGTCGGCGGCCTGATCGACAAGCGCCGCCATCTGGTCGAACACGCCGGCCTGACCTGGGAAGTGGATGAGTTCCTCGGTGACAACGCCGGCCTGGTGGTGGCTGAAGTCGAGCTGGAAAGCGCCGACCAAGCCATCGACCTGCCGGACTGGGTCGGTGCCGAAGTGACCGATGACGCCCGTTACTACAACGTTGCCCTGGCCAGCCGCCCGTATTCAGAGTGGTGAACCCCAAAAAGGGGGACGGAGGGGATTAAGTCGTCTTTACCCCGCCTGTGCAGAAAGCGACTTAATCCCCTCCGTCCCCTTTTATCGAGGAAGGGGGGCCCCATGTGGTGGGGATGAGAATCGACATCTATTCCGACGTGGTCTGCCCCTGGTGCTGGATCGGCAAGCATCGTTTCCAGCAGGGCGTGCAGTTGCTGGGCGAGCACGCGCCTGATCTTGATATCCACTGGCAGCCGTTCCAGCTGGACCCGGATGCGGACGACACCCCGCTGCCGCTGCGCGAGGCCTATGCGCGCAAGTTCGGGGGCGTCGAGCGCACCGAGCAGATCCTCGGCCAGACCCAGACCACCGCACGCGCGGAGGGGCTGCCGATGGATTTCAACCAGGGCCAGGTGCGGGTGACCACGCTGCCGGCGCACCGAGTGCTGTGGCTGGCCGGCGAGCACGGCGTGCAGGATGCGGTCAGCGAGGCGCTGTTCCGCGCCCACTTCGAACATGGCCAGAACCTGGCCGACAACGCTGTACTGGTGAAGGCCGGCGTGGCTGGCGGCCTGGACGGTGGCGAAATCGCGCAGATGCTGGCCTCGGACCGTGGCTTGGCCGAGGTCGAGGCCAAGCTCGGCCAAGCCCATGCGCTGGGCATTTCCTCCGTGCCGACCTTTGTCATCGACGGGAAGTGGGCGATCTCCGGGGCGCAGCCGCCAGAAGGCTTTGCCAACGCGCTGCGCCAGATCGCGGCCGAACAGGGGCCCCCGGCCGCCCCGGCTGGCGACGACGAGGCCTGCGGCCCGGACGGCTGCAGGGTCTGAGCAGACCGGGGCAGAGCCCCCGCATTTCCCTTTTCCCCTTGACCACTGCGCCTGTCGGCCGGTTCTGCGACAATGCGGCACTGCGCCATGCGGGCGCGCGTTGTGGAGATCAACCATGCTGCTGATCGGCGTTGCCGGCACCGAACTGACCACCCAGGAACGTGACTGGCTGCAGCACGATGCCGTGGCCGGGGTGGTGCTGTTCAAGCGCAACTTCGCCTCGCGCCAGCAGGTAACCGATCTGAGCGCGGCGATCCGCGCCGCTGCGCCGCGCCCGCAGCTGATCTGCGTGGACCAGGAAGGCGGCCGCGTACAGCGCTTCCGCGAAGGTTACAGTGATCTGCCGCCACTGCAGGACATCGGTGCCCTGTACGCCACCGACCCGCAGCAGGCCCTGTCGCTGGCCGAGCAGCACGCCTGGCTGATGGCCAGTGAAGTCCGCGCCAGCGGGCTGGACCTCAGCTTCGCGCCGGTGGTCGATCTTGGCCGCGGCAACCGCGCCATCGGCAACCGCGCCTTCAGCGAAGACCCGCAGGTGGTTGCGGCGTTCACCGCAGCCTATGTGCGTGGCATGCATGCGGTCGGCATGGCCGCCACGCTCAAGCATTTCCCCGGCCACGGCACCGTGCTGGAAGACACCCACGTGGATACCGCGATCGACCCGCGCGCGCTGGACGAGCTGCGCGCGCAGGACCTGGTGCCATTCCAGGCCGGCATCGCCGCCGGTGCCGACGCGGTGATGATGGCGCACGTGATCTACCCGCAGATTGCGCCTGAACCGGCTGGCTATTCGCCGCGCTGGATCCAGGACATCCTGCGTGGCGAGCTCGGCTTCCGCGGCGTGGTGTTCTCCGATGACATCGGCATGGCCGCCTCGCACAGTGCCGGTGGCGTGCCCGCGCGCGTGCACGCACACCTGGACGCCGGCTGCGACGTGGTGCTGGTCTGCCACCCGGAGCTGGTTGATGAAGCCCTGCACGCGGTGCAGGGGCGCTCCCTCAATACTGCTGCGCTGCTGGGCCTGCTCGGCCGCGGCGCGCTTGGCTGGGATGGCCTGCTGGCCGATGCCCGCCATGGCCACACCCAATCCCGTCTGATTGAAACCCTTGGAAGAACCGTCTGATGCCCAACCTCACCATTTCCCAGGCCCTGGCCCAGGCTGACCTGCTGGTCGACCGCCCCACCATCGACAAGGCCATCGCTGGTATCGCCGACGCCATCGCGCGCGATTACAAGGGCGAGGTGCCGCTGTTCCTGTCAATCATGCACGGCGCGCTGCCGTTCGCCGGCCAGCTGGCGCTGGAGCTGGGCGCGCGCGGCCAGGACGTGCAGTTCGATTACCTGCACGCCACCCGTTACCGCGGCGAAACCACCGGCGGCGACCTGGTCTGGAAGCACAAGCCGGCGACCTCGCTGTTCGGCCGCCGCGTGCTGCTGGTCGACGACATCCTGGACGAGGGCTACACCCTGCAGGGCGTGCGCACCTGGTGCCTGGAACAGGGCGCGACCGACGTGCGCATCGCCGCGATGACGGTGAAGAAGCACGACCGCGCGCTGCCGGACGTGACCGCCGACTACGCCGGCATCGAACTGCCGGACCGCTACGTGTTCGGCTTCGGCATGGACGTCAATGAAACCCTGCGCTGCGTGCCGGCCATCTACGCGATGAAGGAATAACGGCGCAGCCGCCCGCGGTGCGTCTTCTTCTGCCGCCGGCATCCTCGGGTGCCGGCGTTGGTCTTTTCATGGAGTGCTTTGAATGCAACAGATCGCCCTGGCCGTGATCGGCGGTACCGGTGTCTACAACCTGGCCAAGCTTGACGACGTGCAGACCCACGAGGTCGACACCCGCTTCGGCCGCCCGTCCGGCCCGGTACGCGTCGGTACGCTGCTTGGACACCGCGTGGCGTTCCTGGCGCGGCATGGCGAGGGCCATTCGCTGCCGCCGCACAAGATCAACTACCGCGCCAACCTGGCCGCACTGCAGCAACTGGGCGCGCAGCGCGTGCTGGCGTTGAACACGGTGGGAGGCATCACCGAACACTTTGGTCCGCGCGTGCTGGCCTGCCCGGATCAGATCATCGACTACACCTGGGGCCGCATCAGCACGATCTGTGAAGAAGAAGGCACCGACGTGGTCCACGTCGATTTCGGCCACCCCTATACGCCGATGCTGCGCAGCAAGATCCTGGCCGCTGCGACAGTGACCGGTGTCACGGTCCATGACGGCGGCTGCTACGGCGCAACGCAGGGCCCGCGCCTGGAAACCATCGCCGAGATCGCCCGCATGCGCCGCGACGGCTGCGATCTGGTGGGCATGACCGGGATGCCGGAAGCCGCACTGGCACGGGAGCTGGGGCTGGATTACGCCTGCCTGGCGATCATCGCCAACTGGGCTGCCGGCTGTGGCGATGGTGAAGAGATCACGATGGCTGAAGTACTTGCCAACGTGCAGGCCGCCAGCAACGGACTTCCGGAACTGGTAGGTGAATTGGCACGGGGGTGATTGTCTTCGCCGAGCAAGCTTTGCATACTCAGCTTGTGCGCGGGTTCAGCGTACACCACCCATTCATTGCATAAGGTCTCGCATCACCATGCCGAACGGTACCGTCAAGTGGTTCAACGACGCCAAGGGATTTGGCTTCATCTCGCCGGAGGATGGCAGCGCCGACGTGTTCGCGCACTTCTCCGCCATCAACTCCAAGGGCTTCCGCAGCCTGCAGGAAGGCCAGCGTGTCACCTATGACGTGACCCAGGGCCCGAAGGGTGCCCAGGCTTCGAACATCACGCCGGCCGAGTGATCCACTCGACAGTGCGTTGAAAACCCCGCTCCGGCGGGGTTTTTTTTGCGCGGCATGCTCGCGGCCCGTTCGCGATCCACCCACCTCGGGCACAATGCGCCCATGAAGGAACGACTGCGCATCGCCGTGATCGGCTACGGCACCGCTGGACAGGCAGTGTCCATCCTGCTCACCCGTGACGGCCACGAGGTGGAGATCTTCGAACGCGTGCCCACGCCGGGACCGGTTGGCGCCGGCTTCCTGCTGCAGCCCAGCGGCCTGCAGGTACTGTGGCAGATGGGCCTGCTTGATTCCGTGCGTGCACATGCCGCGCCGGTGCATCGCCTGTATGGCGACACGCCGTGCGAGCGCGCGGTGATGGACATGGCCTATGCCGGGCTGGATGCACGCCTGCATGGGCTGGGCATGCAGCGCGGGGCGCTGTTTTCGCTGCTGGACCAGGCCCGCGATGGCGCCGGCCAGCTGCATGTCGGCACCACCATCGTTTCCGTCGACGCCGCACAGGGGCGTTTGCGCGACAGCGAGGGGCGCCAGCACGGACCGTTCGACCTTGTGGTGGCTGCCGATGGTGCAGCTTCAACGCTGCGCGGCGGCGTCGAGCGGGGCATCGCGCTGGACAGGGTTTACCCGTGGGGCGCGCTGTGGTGCCTGCTGCCGGCCGAGGACTGGCCGCACATGAGCGAGCTGCGCCAGCGCTACGTGGCCGCGCGCAAGATGATCGGGCTGCTGCCGGTCGGTACCCGCCCCGGTGATGACATGCCGCGCCTGAGCTTCTTCTGGAGCCTGCCACGCGCCGATTTCGATCGGTGGCAGGCCGAAGGTATGGCGCCCTGGCTGGATGAACTGCATGCGCTGTGGCCGCAGGCCAGTGCGCGCTTCGCCCATCTGCGCGATGCCGGCCAGATGGCGCGCGCCGTTTACCGTGATGCGGTGATGACACGTTGGCACCAAGGCCGCATGGTGCTGGCCGGTGATGCGGCGCATGCGATGAGCCCACAGCTGGGGCAGGGTGTGAACATGGCGTTGCTCGATGCGCTGGCACTGCGCGATGCCGTGCGCAGCCATGGCGGCAGTGCGGCGGCATTGCAGGCCTACCAAGCGCAGCGGCGCGCACATGTGGCCGTGTACCAGCGCTGGAGCCGCTGGCTGACGCCACTGTTCCAGTCCGACCGCGACGCTTGGGCGAAAGCGCGTGATGTGCTGCTTGGCCCGATGGGGCGCCTGCCCGGTGGCCGTGGGCATATGCTGCGCATACTCAGTGGCACGCAGCATGGCTGGCTTGGCTCGCTCCAACTGGACCCGGCATTCGTCAACGAACTGGGCACGTCGATGGCAATGCCTCCCAGCAACGCGATCACGGCCAGTGCGTGAGGCGCGTCGTCACGTGAATTAACGGCTGCGTCACTACAGATATGCGAGAAGTGGGTTGCACGCGATTGCGCGTCGCCCGTTTTCCTTTCCGTGATCGACATCGCGCGTGGCCCGGGCGGCGCTGCCGTTGCGGCCTGTTGCGGCCCGGACGCGCCGCCTGTTGTTGAAGAGGAGGACGCCATGTTGTTCGCGGTCGAGGAGCTGGAATCGGAAATCTGCAAGCTGCGTGGTCTGCTGCAGATGCTGCACGAGGACCAGCCCGACGTACTGGAGGACGTGTTTGAATTCCATGTGGGCAGCCTGATCAGCCACGCGTCGCCGGAACACCATGCACGCATCCGCGCCTGCGCGCAGGAAATGCTGGCGAGGATCCAGGCCTTGCCGCGGCGGCGTGAAGGGGATACGCCCGAGTTCCAGTTGATGCCGCAGCTGGAGATCCGCCCCGCCTGATTCACGTCACGGGCAGTTCGACCAGGCTGCCCTCGACGCAGGCCACCCTCTGCTCGCCGGGAGCGGGAACAGGCACGATTCCCGAAGTGAACGCAGAGAAGGCCGGCAGGACCGTCATCCCGTCACGCAGCCAGAATACGGGGAAGCGCCGACGCAACGGCGGCAGGGCGACCTGCGGATGCAGATGCCCAGCGATCACATGCCGTCCTGCATCGGCCACTGGCTCATGGCGAAGCATGAACGGATGCAGGTGTGCTTCATCGTGGATCTGTACCAGTAGCTGGGCGTGCGGCAGGTGGCGGTCGTGATTTCCGCGCAGGACATGCACGTCCAGCGCCGCGTTGCGTTCGCGCCACGCCAACCATTGCTGGTACCACGCGGCGCGATGCGCCGGTCCATGCAGGATGTCGCCCAGGATCCACAGCTCGCGGCATGCATACCTGTCCAGCAGCGCCTGCAGGCGATTGAGGTCTTCCCCGGTGCCACCACTGGGGAGCGCGATGCCGGCACGGCGGAATACGTCGGCCTTGCCCAAGTGCAGGTCGGCGATCAACAGCGCCTGCCGTGTGGGCCAGTACAGCGCGCGCTCGCCAAGCAGCACAAGCGATTCGCCCGCGCGCAGCAGCAGCAGTTCATCGGCCATGGCGGCGCTCCAGCTGCTTGGCCGCGCGTTGCACGCGGGTACGCCAGTCCTCGTTGCTGAACTGCCCACGCAGGCGTTCGGCCCACAGCGGGAAGCCCAGGGGCGTCAGCGACGCCGGGCATTGCACCGACAGCGCCTGCGTGCCGATCCTTGCCAGTACCTGCCGCAAGCCCGGCAGGTCAAGGCTGTCGTGCAGCACTTCGCGTTCGGCCAACGCCAGCAGCAGATGGCCCGGATCGTGCTCGCGCAGTACATCGAAGAGCAGGCCCGCCGACGCCTGCAACTGCCGCAGCGATCGCGGCATGCCACCGGGCAGGCTGGGCACCAGCAGGCCGGCCACACGTGCGATGCCGCGGAACTGGCGCCGCGCCAGCTCGCCCAGGTTCACTGCGGCACGCAGATCATCCAGCAGCTGATCGGGGGTGAACAATGCTCGCCATTGCGCTGCGTCCAGATCGATCGCCTGGGCCGGTGCCAGCACCAGGCCATGGTCGTTCACCGCGTAGCCGATGCTGTTGCGCTGCAGGCGGGTACAGCGCAAGGCCAGCAGGGCGGCCAGCGCCTCATGCACGTGGCGGCCGGCAAAGGGATAGACGAACAGGAACTGGCCTTCGCGACGCCGCACCTGTTCCACCAGCAGGTGGTCCGGGCCGGGAAGCGCCGACAACTGTTGCTGCAGTGCCAGCAAGGGCGACAGCCAGCGTGATTCGGCACTGTTGTCGGCGCCGGACAGTACCCACTCCAGCTCGCGACCGAGTGGCATCGACAGCGGCAACTGGCCTCCCTGCCAGCGTGGCACGACGCCGTCTCCGCGCCCTCGTGCCAACCGCACGAAGGCGGTCATGTCGCGCAGCTGCACCAGCTCCAGCAGGCGCCCGGCGAACTGGAAACGATCGCCACGTCGCAGCCGGCTGGCGAACTGCTCCTCCACGGCGCCCAGGCTGCCGCCGCGCAGGAACTGCACGCGCACGCTGCCATCGCTGCTGATGGTGCCGATCGAAAGCCGATGACGCAGCGCCTGGCGGCGGTCATGCATGCGGTACCACCCATCGGCATCACGCACGACCTTGTGGAAATCGGGGTACTGGGCCAAGGCCTGCCCGCCCTGCACGATGAACGTGAGCACGGCCTGCCATTGGTCGTTGCCGAGCGACGCGAAGGCATGGGTACGCCGGACCTGTTCCAGCAGCGCAGTGCTGTCGAAGCCGCCCGCCAGCGCACGGCTGACCGCGTGCTGGGCCAGCACATCCAGCGACAGCGTCGGCGGCCTGCGCGCTTCGACCACGCCTTCAGCCAATGCACGGCGCACCGCAGCGTACTCGGCCAGTTCCAGCGCATGGCTGGGCACGCACAGGATGGCGCCGCTGGCACCCGGGCGGTGGCGTGCGCGTCCGGCGCGCTGGCGCAGGCGCGCCACGCCCTTCGGGCTGCCCAGCTGCAGGACCTGTTCTACTTCGGGGAAGTCCACGCCGAGGTCAAGGCTGGAAGTGGCAACCACGCAGCGCAGCGCGCCCGCGCGCAGTCCGTCTTCCACCTGCTGGCGCAGGGCCGGATCCAGCGAGCCGTGGTGCAGCGCAAGCGTGTCCAGTTCCTCCGGCCACACCGCGGCCAGCGCCTGATGCCACAGTTCTGCCTGTGCACGGGTGTTGGTGAACAGCAGGCTGCTGCGTGCCTGCATCAGCGCCTCCAGCACGCGTGGCAGCTGTGCCAGGCCCAGATGCCCCGCCCATGGGAAGCGTTCGCCGGGGCCTGGCAGCAGGCTGCGCACGCTGAGTGTGCGCGGCCGTACGCCCTGCACGATCGGTGCTTCCGGTTGACCGGGCAGCAGCACGTCGCGCGCCTCCTGCAGATTGCCCAGCGTGGCCGACAGACCCCACAGCTGCAATGCCGGCCTGGCATCGCGCAACACCGCCAGGTTCAACTGCAGCAGGACGCCGCGCTTGTTGCCCAGCAGTTCGTGCCATTCATCCACCACCACGCAGCGCAGCTGGCGCATGCGCGGCAGCGTGTCGGGATAGCTCAACAACAGCGCCAGCGATTCGGGCGTGGTCACCAGTACGTCGACGCGGCCCTCGCGCGCCTGTCGTCGTTCGCGGTTGCTGGCGTCGCCACTACGCAGGCCGACACGCCATCCCAGCCCCAGCCCATCGACCACGTCCTGCAGTGCGCGTGCGGTATCACTGGCCAACGCGCGCAAGGGCGTCACCCACAGCACCTGCAGTGGGCGCACCGCGCTGGCCCGACGGGGCAAGGGCGGCGGATCGATCATGGCCTGCAGCAGGGGCCCGCCGAACATCGCCAGTGTCTTGCCGCTGCCCGTGGGCGTATGCAGCAACCCGGATTCGCCCGCCAGGTAGTGGCGCCACATTGCGCGCTGGAACGGCAGTGAGCGCCAGCCTCTGGACGCAAACCAGTCTTCCAGCCGGCGCAGCGCCTGGCTGCGGGTCATCGCGCCAGCGCCTTCAGGCTGGCCAGCTGATCGGCCTCGCTGGCGGGCTTGTCGTGGCGCCAGCGCAGGATGCGCGGGAAGCGCACGGCGATGCCGGACTTGTGCCGGCTGCTGCGGTTGACTGCTTCAAAGCCCAGCTCGAACACCTGTTCGGCGCGTACGCTGCGCACCGGCCCGAAGCGCTCGCGGGTGTTGGCGCGGATCCAGCGGTCGAGCGCGAGGATCTCCTTGTCGTCCAGGCCGGAATACGCCTTGGCCACCGGCACCAGCGTGTCGCCGTCCCACACGCCAAAGGTGTAGTCGGTGTACAGCGTGCTGCGTCGGCCGTGCCCGGCCTGTGCGTACAGCAGCACCGCGTCTATCGTGAGTGGATCGACCTTCCATTTCCACCAGTCGCCGCGTCGTCGCCCCGCTTGGTAGGAGGACGTGCGCCGCTTCAGCATCAACCCCTCCACACCGCGTTCGCGCGCCACATCGCGCATCGCCGCGGCCTTCGGCCAGTCGCCGGCGGCAACGTCGGGCGACAGCTGGATGCGCGCATCGCCCAGTGCACCGACGACCTCGGTGAGCCGCGCGCGCCGTTGCTGCAATGGAAGTTCGCGCAGGTCCGCGCCATCGAGTTCCAGCAGGTCGTAGGCGAGCACGCGCACCGGCGTGTTGCGCAGGGTGGCCGCGCCGGGTTTGCGGCGCTGGATGCGGGTCTGCAGCGCGGTGAAGGCACGTGGCAGGTCCGCGGCTTCGTCCCAGGCCAGCAGCTCGCCATCCAGCACGCAGCCATCGGGAAGCGCCATCGCCGCCTGTTCGATTTCGGGGAAGCGACCATCCAGCCGCTCTTCGCCACGTGACCACAAGGCGACCTCGCCGCGCCGGCGCAGCAGCTGCACGCGGATGCCATCCCACTTCCATTCCAGCAGCCAGTCGTCGATCGCACCGAGTCGTTCGGCAGGGCTGCCCTCCAGTGGCGAGGCGAGGAAAAAGGGGTAGGGCTGCTGCCGGTCGAGCGGCAGCTCATCCGGCGACAGCAGCTGGGCCAGCAGCCCGGGCGAGGGCACCCACTCGCCCAGCATGCGCTGGGCGATGCGGGCAATATCCAGGCCGGACCACTCGGCCAGCGCCTGCTGCACCAGCCGTTGCGAGACGCCAACGCGCAGGGCTCCGGTCAGCAGCTTGTTGAACACCAGGCGTTCGCTGCTGCACAGCTGCCGCCAGCCGGCGACGACCGCCGCACGGCGCACCGCCTCGGGTTGGTTGGCCACCGCCAGCAGGTGCTGTTCGATCCATTCGGCCAGGGGGCGGTCAGGCGAGGGGTTTGGTGGGTCGTCCAGCAGCAGGGTCAGCGTTTCGGCCAGGTCACCGACCTGCGCATAGCTGTCGTCCACCAGCCACGGTGGCAACCCTGATTCCTCGGCGATCCAGGCGCGCAGTTCGCCACTGGCGGCGATCTTCCGGCGTGCGCCGCCCACCTTGCCACCACTGAGGAGGTACAGCGCCCACGCCGCATCGTGCGCGCCTGCCTGGCCGAAGTAATCGACCAGTGCCGCTCGCTTGTCCAGCGTGGCAGTGCTGCGGTCCAGGCGTTGGTAGAGCGCTGCGAAGGCTTTCATTCCTCGCTCCCGAAACCGGTACGGAAGGCTTCGGCAGCCACGCCGCGCTCACGCAGGTAGGGAATCAGCGCATCGGTATTGCCATGGGTGGCGATCACCCGCTGCGCGCCGGTCTGTTCGATCGTCGTCAGCAGTGCTGGCCAATCGGCGTGATCGGAAATGACGAAGCCACGATCGACGTTGCGTCGGCGCCGGTTACCGCGCAATTGCATCCAGCCCGAGGCGAAGCCCAGCTGGTGGCGCCCGAAGCGGCGCATCCAGGGCGTGCCCGCAGCCGAGGGCGGGGCGAGGATCAACTGGCCGGCGGCATCGGGTTGACGGCCCTGTTCGGCCACGGTGAGCGTCTCCAGCATCGGTACGCCGGCCTGCCGGTACACCGCTACGCCATTGGCGATGGCGCCATGCAGCCAGGCCGGGCGATCATCCAGCGGCCGCAGCTCGGCCAGCACCCGTTGTGCCTTGCCCAGTGCATAGCACAGCAGGATCGCCGCCTCGCCGCGCTGTTCGCATTCGCGGCGCCACGCCACGATCTCCGCAGCGACTGCCGGCGTGTCCGGCCAGCGGTAGATCGGCAGGGCGAAGGTTGCCTCGGTGATGAACGTATCGCAGGGCACCACTTCGAACGGCGCGCAGGTCGGGTCTGGCTGGCGCTTGTAGTCGCCGGAGGCCACCCAGACCTGCCGCCCGTCGTCGATGCGCACCTGCGAGGACCCCAGCACGTGGCCGGCTGGATGCAGTGATACCTGCACCCGGCCCAGGCGGAACGGGGTGCCCTCGGCATGCGCCTGCACCGGCACGTCGCCCAGGCGCCAACGCAGGATCGGCAGGCTGCCGTCGCTGCAGTGGTATTCGCCCATGCCCGGGCGAGCATGGTCACCGTGGCCATGGGTGATGACCGCGCGCGGCACCGGCCGCCAGGGATCGATGTGGAAGTCGCCCGCAGCGCAGTACAGCCCCTCCGGTCGCAACACCACCAGATCGTCATTGCTTGCCATGCCATCACTGTGGCCTGCGGCTCGTGCACGGGGTGAGAACCGGCCTGAACACGGGCTTGGCAGGTCATGCGGCACAATCGGGCCGCACACTTCTTGCCGCCAGGATGGACCGGATGAGTGGACCGAGCTTCAGCAGCAACGCGCCCTACGAAACCCATGTGGTACTGAACCAGCCGCCGCCGTTCGCGGGGCGGCAGTTGTGGACCGACGACGCGGCGCTGATGGAAGCCGTTCAGCGCGAAGGCGCTGGCAGCTTCGCGCCACGATTGGCGGTGTATGGCGCGCTGGCGGGTGATGAGCTGTACCGGGTCGGCTTCGATGCCAACCGCGATCGGCCACGCCTGCGCACGCATGATGCGCAGGGCCATCGCATCGACACGGTGGAGTTCCATCCGGCCTATCACCAGTTGATGGACACGGCCAAATCGCACGGGGTCGCAGGCTTGTCCTGGCATGAGCCGCAGCCCGGCGCGCACGTGGCACGTGCGGTGTTGAGCTACCTGCATCACCAGGCCGAGGCGGGCACCAGTTGCCCATTGACGATGACCCATGCAGCAGTAGCGGTGCTGCGCACGCAGCCGCACCTGGCCGAGTGGGCACGCAAGGCCGCAGCGCCGGTCTATGACCCGCGCGACGTGCCGGTGGCGGACAAGGCCGGCATCACCCTGGGCATGGGCATGACCGAGAAGCAGGGCGGCTCGGATGTACGTGCCAACAGTACCCGCGCCGAACCGATCGATGGCGAGCGCTATCGCCTGGTCGGCCACAAGTGGTTCTTTTCCGCGCCGATGTGCGACGGCTTCCTGGTGCTGGCGCAGGCGCCGGGAGGACTGACCTGCCTGCTGTTGCCGCGCCGCCTGGCAGACGGTGACCGCAATGCGTTCCGCCTGATGCGGTTGAAGGACAAGCTTGGGGATTGGGCCAATGCCTCCAGCGAGGTCGAGTTCTGCGGCGCGCAGGCGTGGCGGGTGGGTGAAGAGGGCCGCGGCGTGGCCACCATCATCGGCATGGTGATGATGACCCGCCTGGACTGCATGCTGGGCGCCGCAGCGGAGATGCGCATGGCGCTGGCGCAGGCGCTGCATCACGCACGGCATCGCCGCACCTTTGGCAAGCTGCTGGTCGAGCACCCGTTGATGACCAACGTGCTGGCTGATCTGGCAATGGAGTCGGAAGCGGCCACGGTGTTGGCGATCCGCATCGCACGCGCGGTGGATCGTGCCGGTGTGGATGCCAATGAAGCCGCGATGGCACGGTTGGGGACGGCACTGGGCAAGTACTGGCTGTGCAAGCGTGCGCCGGCCTTCGTCAATGAAGCGCAGGAATGCCTGGGCGGCGCGGGCTATGTGGAGGAGTCGATGCTGCCGCGCCTGTACCGGCAGGCACCGTTGAATTCGATCTGGGAAGGCAGCGGCAACATCCAGTGTCTGGATGTGCTGCGTGCATTGGCCCGTGAACCGGACGCGATGGCGGCATTGCGCGGCGAGCTGGCGGCGGTGGCCGACCGTGATGCGCGCTACGCAGCGGCATTGCAGCGCTGGGCAGCGGCACCGGCACCGGAGGAATCACAGGCGCGGCTGTTCTGCGAGCGCACTGCGCTGTTGTTGCAGGCAGCGCTGCTGCTGCGTGCGCGCAGCCCGATCGCCGAGGCGTTCGTGCGCAGCCGGCTGGAAGGAGAGCACGGGCTGGCATTCGGGACGCTGCCGGCGGGCCTGGAGCTGACCGCGATGCTGGCGCGCGCGCTGCCGTAGGCAATGGCCAACGGCGGTGCCCCTCGTGGTGGGCGCTGATACTGATGGATGGGCCGCGCGGGTAGGTCGCGCAGGGGGCGCCGTGAATACGTCCTTGTAGGCTCGGGCGCGCCATCCATGGCGCTTACGCCCCTGCGCAACCTACCCGCGCGGCCTTGGACGGTTTCCGTGCCGTCCACCACGGAATCAACAGAAAGAGCGGAGAGCGAAAAGCAGTAAAGCCGCGGCCATGCCGCGGCTTTTCCTGTAGCGCCGAGCCGGTGCTCGGCTGCCGGCAAGGCTCAGTGCTTGGCTTCTTCCTTGGCGGCGTTGGCCTTGGCGTCATTGGCGACATCGCGCGCCTTGTCGGCGACCTTCTGCGCGGCGTCGGCAGTGGCGTCGCTGGCGTGCGCGGCCGCGTCGGTGGCGGCGACCTTGGCCTGGTCAGCGGCATTGGCGGTGGCGTCGGCGGCCTTGTCCAGCGCCTGCTGGGTATCGGCGGCGGCCTGCTCGGAAGCAGCAGCGGTCTTGTCGGCGGCGTCGCGGGTTGCGGCAGCGGCCCGGTCGACGGCATCGCGGGCAGCGACGCCAGCGCTGTCGGCGGCCTGCTGCGCGTCCTGCTTGGCCTGTTCGGCCTCCGGGCCCTTGCAGGCGGCCAGGGCCAGCAGCAGGGAGCCGGCCAGCAGGGTGGTGGTGATCGGACGAATCTTCATGGCGGTCTCCGGTACTGCAATGGATGGGGACGCCAGCCTATTCATGCCGTTGTGAAGACGGGGTCGCGGAGCGCGCTCAGTCGCGATCCACGGGCGCAAAGAAAAAGCCGCTGGCGAACCAGCGGCTTTTCCGGAACAGCGTGAAGAAAGAAGTGATTACTTCTTGGCTTCTTCAGCAGCGTCCTTGGCCTGCTCAGCGGTAGCTTCGGCAGCCTTGGCGGCGTCCTTGGCTTCGCCAGCAGCGGCGTCGGTGGCAGCAGCGGCGGTGTTGGCAGCAGCGTCGGTCGCAGCGTCGGCAGCGGTGGCGGCGGTGTCAGCGGCCTGCTGGGCAGCGTCGGCGGTCTGGGCGCCAGCAGCGGCGGCCTGGTCGGCAGCAGCCTGGGCTTCGGTGGCGGCTTCGTTGGCCGAAGCAGCGGCGTCCTGGGCAGCTTCCTGCTTCGAGCAGGCGGCCAGGGCCAGAGCCAGGGACATCGCGACCAGCAGCTTGTTGATGCTCATTGTGTAAATCCTCGTCGTTAGAATTAGGCAACGCGCATGCTGCGCGCCGACAACATGATGACAAGCCAAGATTGGGTGTCAAGCGATCCCGCATTCATTTTTGCGAAATCATCGTTAAATCTAGTTAAATCAATTCGATGGCGATCGCGGTTGCTTCGCCACCGCCGATGCACAGGGTGGCAATGCCGCGCTTGCCACCGCGCGTGCGCAGGGCATTGACCAGGGTCACCACCAGGCGTGCGCCGGAGGCACCGATCGGATGGCCCAGTGCACAGGCGCCGCCATTCACGTTGAGCTTGTCGTGCGGAATGCCCAGTTCGCGCATCGGCGCCATCGCCACCACAGCGAAGGCTTCATTGATTTCGAACAGATCGACCTGATCCAGCGACCAGCCGGTCTTGTCCAGCAGCTTGCGCAGCGCGCCGATCGGGGCAGTGGTGAACCACTCCGGTTCCTGCGAATGGGTGGCGTGGCCGACGATTCGGGCCAACGGCTTGATGCCGCGCGCAGCCGCATCTTCCTCGGTCAGCAGGACCACTGCGGCAGCGCCGTCGGAAATGCTGGAAGAGCTGGCGGCGGTCACACTGCCGTCCTTCTTGAAGGCCGGGCGCAGGGTCGGGATCTTGGCGATGTCCGAACGGCCGGGCTGCTCGTCGGTGGTGATCTCGACCTCGCCCTTGCGGGTGGCGACCTTCACCGCGACGATTTCATCGGCGAACGCGCCGTTGGCCTGGGCTGCCTGCGCGCGCTTGACCGATTCGATGGCGTAGGCGTCCTGCTCTTCGCGGCTGAACTGGTACTTGTCCACGGCGCATTCGGCGAATTCACCCATCGCCTTGCCGTCATAAGCGTTGACCAGGCCGTCGTGGGCCATGTGATCGACCGCCTGGAAGTTGCCGAAGCGGTTGCCGGTGCGCGAGTTGGGCAGCATGTGCGGCGCGTTGGACATCGATTCCATGCCGCCGGCGACAACGATGCTGGCCGAACCGGCCTTGATCAGGTCATGACCGAGCATGATGGTCTTCATGCCGGAGCCGCAGACCTTGTTCAGCGTGGTGGCACCGGTCGACAGCGGAATGCCGGCAGCGATCGCCGCCTGGCGGGCGGGCGCCTGGCCGAGGTTGGCCGGCAGCACGCAGCCCATGAGGACTTCGGAAACGTCGCTGGCCGGGATGCCCGACTGCTCCAGTGCGGCGGCGATGGCGGCCGCGCCCAGGGTCGGGGTCGGCACGCCGTTGAACTGGCCGAGGAAGGAGCCGATGGCGGTGCGCTTGGCGGCGGCGATGACGATGTTGGACATGGCAATCTCGTTGATGCGTAAGCAATGTTCGGAAAGGAGACCGTGGGCCGTTGGAAGCGCCCCGGTTTCCCGGCAGACTGCGTGGGGGTCGGCCCAAGTATAGAGGGTCGGGGAGGGCCGCCGCTGGACGGCGCCGCATGCCTGCCGGGACAACGACGGGCCAATGTTCATGGGAAGGAATCGATGGAACGCACGACGACGGTGAAATCTGCCCTGGCGACCGCGCTGGCACTGGCGCTGACAGCCTGTGGCGGAGGTGGCGGGGGCGGCAACGTGCGCATTGACACACCGCCACCACCGCCGCCACCCACGACCCCGCCACCGACGCCGCCGCCGCCGGCAAAACCGCAGGAGCCGGCCTTCGACGCGCATCTGTCGGTCACCAATGCGCGTGCCGCACAGGCCGCCGGCCTGAGCGGCCAGAACGTGCGCATCGGTATCGTCGATTCGGGCGTGCAGCGCGACGCGGTGGCACTGAACGGGCGGGTGGTGGCCAACCTCAACTACATCGATCCGTCGCGCAACAACCTGCAGGTGGACGACGTGGTGGGCCACGGCACGGCGGTAGCCAGCCTGGCTGCCGGCGCGCCGGTTGGGTCCTGGCCAGGCGGCATCGCCCCTGGTGCGCAGATCGTTTCGGCGCGGATCATCGCCGACAAGCCGCCCGCCGACGATGGCAGCGGCAAGGGCAATTCCTTCAGCGGACCGCTGGGCGTGGCCCAGGTGCACCAGGACCTGATCAGCTACAACGTAAAGGTGATGAACAACTCGTGGGGCGGCCTGTACTGGACCGACCTGCCGACCACCGCGCAGGTGGCCGCCGAGTATCGCCCCTTCGTGGTCAACCACGGCGGGCTGGTGGTGTTCGCAGCGGGCAATGACGGCCGCAGTGAACCGAGCAGCCTGGCCGCGCTGCCCAGCCAGCTGGGCGTTGCCGGCTCGCTGCCGGCGGCAGATCTGGAGCGCGGCTGGCTGGTGGCGACCGCGGTGGATCCCTATGCACCGGGCACGTTGGCCAGCTACGCCAATGGCTGCGGCCAGGCCGCGCGCTACTGCCTGGCAGCGCCGGGCAGCGCGGTCTATCCCGATGCAAACGGGGGCAGCTACTACTGGAACTACGGCACGTCATTCGCGGCGCCGCTGGTGTCCGGCGCCGCTGCGCTGGTCTGGCAGCGCTATCCGTATTTCAGCAACGACCTGGTGCGGCAGACCCTGCTGGGCACTGCCAAGGACATCGGCGCCCCGGGCGTGGATCCGGTGTTCGGCTACGGCCTGCTCGACATCGGTCGTGCGATCAACGGTCCGGGTCGCTTCGACTGGGGGGATGTGGTTGCCAACGTGGATGTGGCCTCCAGCGGTTCGGCGTGGCGCAACAACATCGTCGGCAGCGGCGGCCTGGTCAAGCAGGGCGGGGGCACTCTGGTGCTGGCCGGCAACAACAGCTATACCGGTTCCACCCGCATCGAACGCGGCATCCTGGCACTGCAGGACGGTGGCGTGATCCGTTCCAACGTGACCATCCTCGGCCAGTCCGATCCGGATTCGACCGGCCTGCAGTTCAATGGCGGCGCGCCGCGCGTGATCGGCAACGTGGTCAACGGCAGCAGCGTATTCCTCACCACCGGCAACACCACCGGCACCATCGAGGGCGACTACGCCCAGCAGGCGGGCGCACAGTTGATGATCGCACTCGGCGCCAATGCGCTGCAGGTCACCGGCAAGGCCACCCTCGACGGTGGCGTGCGCGTGCATGGCTTCGTCTCCGGCTACGTGCCACAGAGCGGCACCCGGCAGGACCTGATCCATGCGGACGGCGGACTCAGTGGTGCCTTCAGTACGCCGGCCACCTCCAGCGGCCTGCAGGGACTGTCGCTGTTGCAGAGCAGCTATGGCTACGACAGCAACAACGCCTGGTTGAACCTGACCCAGGTCAGTGTCACCGGGGCAGCCAGCGGCCTGGGGGCTTCCGCCCAGGCGGCAGCACAGCGGCTGGAGGGTGCATTTGCCGCGCTCGACAAGAATGCAGGACTGCAGGGATCGGCCTTCGGTACGGCCGCCGGGGCGCTGCAGTGGACCGGCGGTGGCAGCAACGGCCTCGAGGCTAGTCTGCAGAGCCTGTCCGGGCAGGCGCACGCGCGGGCCGAAGCGGTCACCTTCGACAGCATCGACATGTCACGCCGTGCCATCGCAGAGCGCTTTGATCGCGTGCAGGCGGCGCCGCGCCTGCGCGGGGCCTGGCAGAGTGCGCTCGGCCAGGCCGGGCAGGGCAGCTTTGCCGGCAACGCCGCCGACAGCCGCGGTTGGATGGCCGGCCAGGACCTGCCGCTGGGCAGCACCGGGCTGATGGGTGTGGCCTTCGGCGAGACCCGCAGCAACGGTGGCAGCAGCTTCGGCGGCGATCGCGGGCGTGATCGCCAGGCGCAGGCACAGCTTTACGCGGGCTGGAATCTGGGCCGGGGCTATGCGCTGGCCCAGATCGGCAGCGGGCAGTTCACCCGGGCGCTGGATCGCCAACTGCTGCTGGGCGCGGGTAGTTACGGTGTTTCGGCCCGCTATGGCGGGCGCTTCAGCAGTGCCAGTGTCGAAGGCGGCTATCGCTTCGGCCGCGCGGGTGCCTCGTTGACACCGTATCTGGGCGCCAGCACCACGCGCGTGGATACCGATGCGTTCAACGAACTGGGCGGGTTCGGCTTCGGCCTGCGTGGCGATGCCAACCGCGTGCAGCGCAGCCAGATGCTGGCCGGCATCCGCGGCGAGCATGGCTGGGGGCGCTGGACCCTGCGCGGGCATGCCGAGTGGCAGCAGCGGCTCGAGGGTGCCGATGCGGCGTGGCAGGCCAGTTTCGTCGGCGTCGATGCCTGGGCACCACTGGCGGGCTGGAATGCGCCGCGCGGCAGTGCGCTGATCGGCATGGCGCTGGAATCGTGGTGGGGTCGCAGTGGCCGCCTGAGCCTGGGCTTCGACCAGCGCGTCGGGGGCGAGGGCGCGCGCCAGGCGGCGTTGCGCTACAGCACCGGGTTCTGAGTGACAGTCGCGCCGGGACGCCAGCCCCGGCGCGACATCGACGCGCTCAGCCGCCGCGCAGGTTGCCCAGGCGCGGGGTGCTGCGGCCCAGCGGCATCTTCAATTTGCCGATCGACAGGATGCGGCTTTCGGCGATGCGGTCGGCCGCTCGCTGCGGCGCGATGTTCTCGCGCTGCGACAGTTCGAAGATGCGGGTGAGGTTGTGATAGATG
Source organism: Stenotrophomonas sp. YJH_SMC_48-3 (assembly GCF_059369375.1). Lineage (NCBI taxonomy): Bacteria > Pseudomonadati > Pseudomonadota > Gammaproteobacteria > Lysobacterales > Lysobacteraceae > Stenotrophomonas > Stenotrophomonas sp. YJH_SMC_48-3. The sequence goes on from NZ_JCAFSQ010000003.1 coordinate 165,939, forward strand.
CTGCGGATCAGGCGCATCGCGCGTTCGCGGTTGTAGCCGTCGATCTCCAGCGACACGTTCATCACGCCACCAGCATTGACCGCATAGTCCGGCGCATACAGGATGCCGCGCGCATGCAGTTCGTCGCCGATTTCCAGGCTCGACAACTGGTTGTTGGCGGTGCCGCAGATGATCTTTGCCTTGATCCGCGGCAGGGTGTCGGCGTTGATCGCGCCTTCCAGCGCACACGGTGCGAACACATCGGCATTCACTTCATGGATCTCGTCCGGCTTGACCGCTTCAGCGCCGAAGTCGCTGACCGCGCGGTCAACCAGCGCGCTGTCCAGGTCGGTGACATACAGCTTGGCACCGCGGTCACGCAGCAGCTTCACCAGTTCCATCCCGATGTGACCCAGGCCCTGCACCGCGATGCTGGTCTTGCCCACTTCCTCATGGCCGAACTTGAAGCGCATCGACGCCATCAACGCCTGAAGCGCGCCGTAGGCGGTGAACGGGGCCGGATCACCGGAGCCGCCATGGACCTGGTGCACGCCGGTCACGAACTGGCTCTCCAGGTAGATGTTCTCCATGTCGTTGACATCGGTGCCGACGTCCTCGGCGGTGATGTAGCGTCCGCCCAGCGAATCGACATAGCGACCGAAGGCACGGAACAGCACCTCGGTCTTGTCCGCTTTGGGGTCGCCGATGATCACCGCCTTGCCGCCACCGACGTTGAGGCCGGCCAGTGCATTCTTGTAGGTCATCGTCCGGCTCAGGCGCAGCGCATCGGCCAGCGCCTCGTCGGTGCTGGCGTAAGGACGCATGCGCACGCCGCCCAGGGCCGGGCCAAGGGTGGTGTTGTGGATGGCGATGATCGCCTTCAGGCCGGCGTCGTGGTTGTGGCAGAACACCACCTGTTCGTGGCCGGTGGTGGCGAGGGTTTCGAATAGCATGGCGTCTCCGATGGCGCGATCAGCGGCGAACTGCAGCGAACGGCCAGTGAACGGTAGGGTCCCAAAACAAAAAAAGCGACGTCGTCGGTGCAGGGGGACGGGTCGCGCGGCGCCATTCTAGTCCATTCCCCCGGCCGGTGCCGTCGACATCGCATGCCTTCCGGTTAAAGAAGATGAAAGTGCGGCCGATGCTGCGACGACGGCGGGTGGCCGGATTCGCGTGAAGAGGCAGGCGGTCAGTGACGGCAAGGGCACCACAACGACAGGGCAGGCGGCGATGACAGCGGCCTGGTGGCGATCACTGCGCGGCTGGCTGGCGCGCTCGACCGGGGCTGCGCCGTCCCGCTTGGCGGCGGTATCGCGACAGGCAGTGGCGGCAGCGGCTGCGAGCCTGCAGGGTGAGGCCCTGCCGTCTGCGGAGATCGCCGCACATCTGCAGCGCGGCCTGCACGCGTTGGCGTTGTACCCACGACTGGCCGGTGAGCCGGCGCCTGTACAGGATCCGGCGTTGGGGGAAGCGGTGGCACGCGCGCTGCAGGACCGCGACTGGGCTACCCGGCAGTTGCCGCGCCGTCCGCAGCTGCTGCCGCAGCTGATCCAGACCGTCAACGACGATGCCGCCTCCGCGCGGGTGATGGCCGCGATCATCGGCCAGGACCCGGTGCTGACCGGCAACCTGCTGCGCATCGCCAACAGCCCCGCCTACAAGGTGCACGAGCGGCCCGTGGAAAGCCTGCAGCGGGCAGTGACCCTGGTCGGTACCGACGGCGTTCGGCAGATCATCAGCGCGGTACTGGTACAGCCGGTGATGCAGATGCAGTGCGATGCGTTCCCGCAGTTCAGCACGATCATCTGGGAGCACGCACTGCTGGCCTCGCGCGCGGCTGCAGACCACGCACGCACGGTTACCTTCGGTGATGCTTTCGCCGCGCAGTGGCTGGGCCTGGTGCAGGGCCTGGGCGCGGCGCTGGTGATGCGCCAGCTGCTGCAGGAAGCCCAGGCACGTGGTGAAACCGTGGAGCCGGCGCTGGCACTGCAGCTGCTTCAGCAGTGGTCGTTACCGCTGGCACAACGGGTGGCGGCTGCGTGGGAGCTGCCCGAGCCGGTGCATCAGGCGCTGTTGCCGGAGGCCGAGGGCCCGCTGGCCGACAGCCTGCGCCTGGCCAGCGCCGCTGCGGCGGCCAGCCTGCTGTGCCGCCATGGGCATGCCAGCCAGAGCCGCATGCTGGCCCTGCTGGAACAGCTGCCTTCGGCACCGCCGCATGCATTGCGCTGGATCTGGCGGCGACTGCATGGGCGCAGCGTGGAAACGCTGGATGATGCCGGGCAGGAAGCCACCGATCCGGGGCGCTGAGCGTTACAGCTGCGATTCCAGCGGTAGCCAGCTGATCACCCGCGACAACCAGCGTTTGCGCGCCGTTGCCCCTGGCTCTTCCTCCGCCCAGTGCGGTGGTGGTTCGCGCTCCAGCCAGCGCAACCGGCGACGGTCGTCCAGCGCCAGCCACCAGCTGTGCCTGGGATCCGCCAGGCGCAGGTACTCGCCGCGCAGCTGTGCACCCAGCAACGGATCGTCGAACAGCACACCCATTTCAGTGTTCAGGTAGGCCGAGCGCGGATCGAGGTTGAATGAGCCGACGAAGCCGCGGCGGTCATCGACCAGGAATGCCTTGGTGTGCAGGCTGGCGCCGCTGCTGCCGAACACGCCCGCATCGCCGGACTGCCCGTGTGCCTTCAGCTCATACAGGTGGACGCCGGCTTCGAGCAACGGCACGCGGTAGCCCATGTAGCCGCCGTGCACCGCGGCGACGTCATTGGCAGCCAGTGAGTTGGTGACCACGCCGACCTGCACGCCCCGCCGGGCCATGGCCGAAAAGCCATCCAGGCCCTCGTTGCCGGGCACGAAGTAGGGCGAGATCAACAGGGCCTTGTGCCGGGCGGCCTGCAGCTCGCTGGTCAGCGTCGAAACCAGCCACGCGCCGCGATCATCGTCGCGGTGCTTCATCGGCGGGTCCGAGACGATGCGCACTGCACGGCTCCAGCGCAATGGCTCGGGACTCGGGCGCTGCCGCCTGCGCGATTCGGCCACGCGCGCAAGGTAGGGCTGGGCCACGTCACGCTGGGCCTCATGGTCCGATTCGCGTATCAGCAGGCGCAGCTGGGCATCGGTATGGAAGGCAAGCGCCGATACCGGAATGGCGGCCTCGCTGTTCCAGTAGTCGTCGAAGATCCGGCTGGCCTGCTCCACGGCAGGGCCGGCGACCAGCAGGTCCAGGTCCTGGAAGTTCACATCGGTGCGCGCGCTGAAGTATTCCTCGCCGATGTTGCGGCCGCCGACGATCGCGACGCGGCCGTCGGCAATCCAGCTCTTGTTGTGCATGCGGTGGTTCACGCTGAAGAACCGTTGCACCATCTCCACCATGCGCAGCAGGCCGGTCCGGTTGCGGAACGGGTTGTAGAGGCGGATTTCAATGTTGGGGTGCCGGTCCAGCGCCATCATCAGGGCGTCCTTGTCCTTGGCGTTCATGTCGTCGAGCAGGATGCGCACGCGCACGCCGCGTTCGGCGGCGTCGTACAACGCCTTGGCCATCAGGTGGCCGATCAGGTCGTCGTGCCAGATGTAGTACTGCAGGTCCAGGCTGCGCCCGGCGTGGGTGGTGATCATCGCGCGCGCGGCGAAGGCATCCATGCCATCGCTGAGGAAGGCCACGCCGGACTGGCCGGGATGGGCCTCCTGCAACGGAACGATCTGCCGGTCGATCCGCGTCTGTGCCGGCTGCAGCGGCAGCACGTGCGAGGGCGTGCCCCGTGCCTGCGGGGTGAGATGGTCGGCCAGCAGCAGCCCGGACAGGACCAGCAGCACCAGTGTGGCGAGGATGATTGCAGCAACGCGAAGTAGACGTCGCCACAGGGGCTTGGGCAGGCTCATGCGCCGATGGTAGATCCACGCTACGCGTGGATCAAAGGCAGACGGTGCATCGCAGAAGATCCACGCCATGCGTGGATCACAGGGACTTCCCTGTCAGAACCGCTCGTCGCTGCCCAGGTAACGCCACTGCCCTGCAGGCAGCGGTCCCAGTGCCACGCGGCCAATACGCAGCCGACGCACGGCCGTCACCTGCAGGCCGGCCGCGGTGACCGCCACGCGCAGGCCCTTGGCGGTCAGGCCCTTGCCCGCGAAGCGCAGGCGCTGCTCGCTCTGCCAGCTGACCTTGGCACCGCCGGATTCCTGCTGCAGGCGCGCCAGCAGCCATGGGCCACGCTCGGGGCCGCCTTCGGCGACCTCGATCAGGTATTCCTGCTCGGTGCGTCCCAGGTTGCGCTGAAGATGGGCCAGCGTGGCCGGGTCCTGGCTGACCACCACCAGGCCGCTGTCGCTGGCCGGAAGGGCGGCCGCCAGCTGCAGTCCGTGGAAGTGGCGCTGCAGCGGACGGATGTCGCTGGCGTCCAGCTCGCTGCGGCTGTCACTGCTGACCAGCGCGCACAGGGTTTCGGCGGCAACGCCAGCCGGTTTGTGCAGCAGCATGCTGACCCGCTCGGCCTTTTCATCGCTGGCCTGCTCGGCCACCACGATCACCGCGCTGTCATCGACCGGACGCTGCGGCTGTTCCACCACCTCGCCATTGACCGTGACCCAGCCGCCTTCGATGTAGCGCCGCGCTTCGCCGCGCGGGATGCCGAGCAGGGCGGACAGGCGTTTGTCGAGACGGATCGGTTCCATGGCAGGCAGGTCGGGCAGTGGGCGCGCAGTGTAGCTGCTGCGGCCGGTCAGCGCTGGCCGCGGTTGGCCAGCTCGGTCAGGTACAGGCGGGTATCGAATTCCAGCTGCAGGTAATCCGGCTCCATGTGCTGGCACAGCTGATAGAAGGCCTTGTTGTGGTCGGCTTCCTTCAGGTGGGCCAGCTCATGCACCACGATCATGCGCAGGAACGCTGCCGGTGCCTAGCGGAACACGGTGGCGATGCGGATCTCGCGGCTGGCCTTGAGGCGGCCGCCGTGAACGCGCGAGATGGCGGTATGGGTACCCAGCGCGTGCTTGATCACTTCCAGCGTGTTGTCGTAGCAGACCTTGTTGAGCGGCACCGACTTGCGCAGGTAGCGGTCCTTCAGCTCCTGCGTGTAGTCGTACAGCTGGCGGTCGCTGCGCACGGTGTGCGGGTCGGGGTAGCGCTGCTGCAGCCATGGGCCGAGCTTGCCCTGTGCCAGCAGGTCGCTGACCTGGGCGACCAGGGGTTCGGGATAGCCGGTGAGGTACTTCAGGACTGCCATGCAGGGGTGGCGGGGCGTCGGTAGAATGGGGACATCCAAGATTACACGCGGTACACATCGACCATGGCAAAGCCCAACGCGCTGCAGGAACAATTGCTCAAGGCCGGCCTGGCCAAGAAGTCGCAGGCCAGCGCTGCCGCGAGCGCGCAGGCCAAGGCCCGGCAGGGCAAGGCCGAATCGACGTCGGCCGAGGTCCAGCGCGAGGCTGAGCGTGCCCGCGCCGAGAAGGTCGAGCGCGACCGCGCACTGGCCGCCGAGCGCAATGCCCAGGCCCGTCAAGCTGAACAGAAGGCGCAGGCGAAGCAGATCATCACGGCCCATGCCGTGCCCCACAAGGGCGACGACGAGTACCGCTTCAGCGATGGCACGGCGATCCGCACTCTGCTGATCGACCCCAAGCTGCGCAAGGCGCTGTCGGTGGGCGTTCTGGTCATCGTTGCCCATGGTGACGGTTACGCCGTGTTGCCGCGTGCTGCCGCCGAAAAGGTGCGTGAACGCGCGCCCGAAGCGATCATCGTCGACCACGGCCAGCCGGGCTCGACCGCCGAGATCTCGACCGGCAACGCCGAGGACGACGCCTACTATGCGCAGTTCCAGGTACCGGACGACCTGATCTGGTAAACAAAAAGGGGACGGAGGGGATTAAGTCGCAATCGGATTGATCGAACCCGTGCGCGTTCCACTCAGCTTGCTGAAGCCCCGCCGAGCATGGCTCGTCGCTACAGGAAGGCATTCCTTTTACCGGGGTGTATCGTCCCCATATCAGGCGACACACCTGCGGAGGACGGCCATGGCCACCGGTTGGGCGGGAGACGGCGCGGTCCAGGACCAGATCGACGCCACCGTCGACGATGCGATCGCCCGCGCGCGGCGCCAGCTGCGCGAGGGACCCGGTCTGGAACACTGTGAGGAATGCGACGCGCCGATCCCGTTGGCGCGGCGCCAGGCCGTGCCCGGTGTCCGGCTGTGCGTGGCGTGCCAGCAGGCGCATGACGACGAAGAACAGGCGCATGCCGGCTACAACCGGCGTGGCAGCAAGGACAGCCAGTTGAGGTAAAGGTTGTTGGGCAGGGCTGCACCCTGCACCCGCCGAAGCCTTCAAGCCAAGGCAGCAGCAACAGCAAAAGCTGGCATTCCGTGAGGTGGCGGGGCGGTGTCGGAGTGCGGGGACGCCGCAAGTACGTCCTTGTAGGCTTGGCAGCCGCATCCATGCGGCTGACACCCCGCACTCCGACACCGCCCCACCTCTGACAGATTTCCGCGGCTGTTGGTAGGTGTCGACCTTGATCGACACATCTGTCAGATATCGAATGAGTCATCCACGGATGGCGTGGATCCACCGTGTCGACGAAGGTCGACACGCACCAGAGCAATGCGTCGTTCCGACAGCTCGCGGAAAACTGTCGAAGGCGGGGTGGGTCCGGTTGAGGGGGCGTGAGCCGCATGGATGCGGCGACCGAGCTTACATGGACGTACTTGCAGCGTCCCCCTCAACCGGACCCACCCCGCCTACCCACGGATAGCCAGCTTCTGCCGTTGACGTTGACGTTGATTCGGCAGGTGCAGGGCTGCAAGCCCTGCCGAACACCGCGCCTCAGCCGTCGCCCTGGATGCCACCAGGCGCCTGTGCCGGGTCGCGCCAGCGGCGCACCGTGCGCTGGAAGAACAGGTTGTTCGGCAACTGCAGCACCGTGCCCTCGTGGCCGTCGCCGGTTTCCTGCAGCGTGGTGTAGATCAGGTTCACATCGATCACCCGGCCCTTCAGACCCGGCTTCTCGCCGTTCTCCAGCACCTCGATGTAGTCATGCAGGCGGAACGGGCGCGTGGTGAAGATCAGCAGCGTGCAGAAGATGTTGGAGAGCACGCTCCACGCCGCGAAAAAGGCCACCGCACCCACGGCGGCAAAGCCGGTGAACGCCGTCCACAGTACCGAAGGCGACGCGCCCAGCAGGCTGAGGATGTACAGCAGGGCGCTGAAATAGACCACGAAACTGGTGATCCGCCGGGCGCCCATCGCCATCTCCGGTGGCAGTGTGTAGTGCTCGGCGAAACGCCGGATGAGGCGCCGTGCCAGCACCCGCAGCAGCCACGCGGCCAGCAGGGTCAGCAGGATCTTCACGGCGATACCCACGTCATGCAGCCAGGGGTGGGTCCAGGCGGGGAGATGATCCTTCAGCGACAACATCATGGCGCGACAACAGGTGGCAATAACGGCCCTTGATGTTACCCGGCGCCTGCCGTGGATTCGACTGCCGGTGCCCAGGCCAGGCACACCAGTTCCTGGCGATGCTGCTGCAGGCAGGCGCGGCCACTGTCCGTGCGCAGCTGCAGGGACAGGCCCAATGCCTGCAGCACGACGCAGGCGGCGATCACCAGCACGGCGGCGCAGGCGGGGCTGGACATGACTGGACTCCCGGAGGTGTTTTCTCGAAGACCTTTCATGGATGCAGCCATCGTCGAAAAGGTTGCATGTCCCTGATCGCCTATCACCTCTAAACCTTTTTCCAGGCCGCCGCATCCAAGCGATATGCTCGACACCACCATGCCAGCGCTGCCTGCCGCCAACGACCCCGTCGACGAACCCGCCCTGGTGCGGGCGGCCGCTGCGGGAGACACTGCTGCCTACGAACTGCTGTACCGGCGTCACGCGCCGCGTGTATTCGCTGTGCTGTGGCGGTTGTGTGGCGGCCAGCAGGCACGTGCCGAGGATGCGCTGCAGGAGGCCTTCCTGCAGGCCTGGAAAGCGCTGCCGGGGTTCCGCTTCGAGAGCAGCCTGTCGACCTGGCTGCATCGGCTGGGCGTCAACGCCGCGCTCATGGAGCTGCGTGGCCGGGCGGGCGGGCAGGACCATGACAGCCTCGACGAAGTGGACGGAGGGTTGCAGGAACTGGCGGTGCGTGACCGCTGCGCCGGCACCGAGCGCGACCTGGAGCGCGCGCTGTCGACACTACCACCACGGGCGCGTGCGGTACTGGTGCTGCACGACATCGAAGGCTGGAAACACCAGGAAATCGCCGAGCAGCTGCAGATGGCCGTCGGCAGTTCCAAGGCACAGCTGCATCGTGCGCGCGGCCTGTTGCGCGCACGGCTGGGAGACATGACATGAGTACGCACGAACACGATTTCGATCACGACCTGCTGGCCCGGCTGCGTGCGCTGCCGAATGAGCGCGAAGTGCCCACTGATGGTTGGGCACGCCTGTCTGCCCGGCTGCCGCCGCGTGAACCACAGGCAGCACCTGCGCCAACGGGCAGCGTGGTGGCCCTGGCAACGCGTTCGCGGCGCCGCTGGTGGTTGCCGGCCGGCGCTGCCCTGGCTGCCAGCCTGGCGATCTACGCGGTGGCCCCTTGGTGGCATGCGCAGCCGGATACACCGGTGCCGTCCACGCTGCAGTTGCAGGCGGCTGCGATGACCGAGCAGTACCAGCAGGCCGTGGCCTCGCTGCCCGATGGGCGCGCGCCGGAATGGCAGCCGGCCCTGCACGAACTGGATGAAAGCGCGGCGCAGATCCGTGCCGCACTGGCGCAGGACCCGCGCGCGCCGCACCTGCTTGGCCAGCTCAAGCGCACCTATGCGCTGCGGCTGGAACTGACCCGGCAGGCGGCCTATGCCGCCGAGTCCGGCCTGACGACTTGAGGAGACCCCCATGACCCGAACCCTGATTTCCTGCTGTGTCGCACTGCTGCTGTCCCCTGCCGTGGCGCTGGCCGACACCCGCATCGACGAGCGCCACACCTTGGCTGCGGGCGGTCGCATCGAACTGAGCAACGTGGCCGGCAAGGTGACCGTGCGTGGCTGGGACCGCAATGATGTGCAACTCACCGGCACGCTCAGCGATGGCCTGCAGCTGCGCCAGGAAAAGAGCGCCAACCGGGTGCGCTGGGAGATTGAATACCCGCGCCGCAGCAACAATGGTGGCGCGACGCTGGTGCTGAACGTGCCGCGCTCGGTGGAACTGCTGTTGAGCACGGTCAGCGCCAGCCAGGACATCAGTGGCATCGATGTGCGACGGCTGCAGGCCGACACCGTCAGCGGCAGCCTCAGCGCGGCTGGCCGCAGCGGCGACAGCAAACTCAACACGGTCAGTGGCAGTGTCAGCGCACGCCTGCAGACGCCGAAGCTGGACGTAAATACGGTCAGTGGCCGGATCGAGGCCGGCGGCGGCGTGTCCGGTGATATCGGTGCGCAGACGGTATCCGGCCGGGTTGCGGTGGAGGCCGGACGCGTGCAGCGGTTGGCGGTGGAGACCGTCTCGGGCAGCATCGATCTGGCAGCAGCCGGGTTGGCGCCCGGTGGCCGCATCAATGTCGAATCGGTCAGTGCCCCGGTCACGCTGAGCCTGCCGCGCACGGTGTCGGCACAGCTGTCGGTGAACAGCTTCAGCGGCTCGATCAACAGCGATGCCGGGCAGGTGGAGCGGCCGCGCTATGGGCCGGGCAGCCATCTCGACACGCGTCTGGGCGGCGGTGATGGAGACATCCGCATCCAGTCGCACTCGGGCAGTGTGAGGGTACGCCTGGATCGCTGAGCGCGGTCCGGCAGGCCGCGGCGGCAGCGCCGCCGCGGTCGGTGCTGGGTCAGCTGGCTTTCTTCAGCGCCCAGGTGGTGCCGAGCACTTCGATCTTGCCACCGGCCTTGCGGAACGCTGCCAGGTCCGAAGCGATCGAATCGCTGCTGACCACGGTGCTGGCGGCCGCGCCCTTGCGTTCGCTGCGGATGCTGTTGCTGGCCTTCGCGGGGGTCTTTGCCTTGCGGGGCATGGTTGCTCCTGTCAGGTGGAAGGGGAGGAAAGCGACCAGGCATCAGCCTGGCGCAGGTAGTCCTGCCGCTCGCGGCGGCAGTCATCGCCGCCCATCGAAAACTGGCGGCAGATCGCCGGGCGCTGCGAATAGATCGTGCAGCGCAGGTGATAGGGATCGATCGCCGCGCACCAGCCTTCCTCGTTGCGCGCCATCACGGCACGGCCGTGGGAGTCGCGTGACAGGAACTGGCCAGGCACGTGGTCGCCGGGCTGCAGCAGCACGGGCAGCCGACAACAGACCGCGTCACAACGGCGGCAGTCGATGGGTGCAGGTGCTGCGTCAGGTTGTAAGGCCACAGGGGCCTGGCGGGTGCCCAAAGCGGGTCTCGATGGCGGCTCAGGTGCTGCGCGGACCATGAACGAGCCAGGAAGGCATGGCCGCTAGGCCCGCAGGCGGGCCAGGCTGCACCGTGGACACACACCGGCGTGGCCAGTGGAAGGTGCAGCGGGGTTCTAGCCGACCAAGAGTAACTTAGACCGCGTAACGTTTTGTTAATCCGGGCTGGCTGCCGCCAGTGCCAGGCCCTGGACCACGCCCAGCGAGGGCTCGCCGTGGACCATGCGGGCGCCCGGGAAGGCCTCGGCCACGGCCTGGCGCAGGTAGCCGGCGCGGGACATGCCGCCGGTCAGGAACACCGCATCCGGGTCGCCGCCAATGTCGCTGCGGACCTGGGCCAGCAGTTCCCGGATCTGTTCCAGGTAGCCGTGAGCGGCAGCGGCCAGGCCGGCGGCGCTGCTGTCGGCATGCAGGTCGCGGGCAATGTAGTCCAGCGTGCTGCGGTGCTCGCTGGCGGCACTGAGGGCGATCTTCGCGCGTTCCACATCGCGGTACAGGCGGGCGGTATTGCCGGTGTCCTGCAGGGCCTGCAGGCGCGCGCGCCACGGATCGTCGACGTGATCGTATTTGTGCTGGCGGAAGTCACGCTGGCGGGTCATGTCCTGCACCGTGGCCGCTTCCACGTAGTGGTGGGCGGGCACGCGGGTGATGCCGCGGCCGAACAGCGGCATGTAGCTGGACAGGCTCAGCGCCAGGTCGATGTCGGTACCGCCGCGGGCGATACCCCAGGCGCGGTGTATGCGCGGGGCGTCGTCGCCGCCGACTTCGGCATGCGCGATGTCGGTGGTACCGCCACCGATGTCGACGATCACCGCCTGGTGCCGCTCGCGGCTTTCGGCGTGGTAATGCATGGCCGCCGCGGCCGGTTCCTCGAGGAAATCGATCTGGTCGAAGCCGGCCTGGGTGGCGGCCTCGCGCAGGATGTCCAGCGCCTGGTCGTTGCCGGCCGCGCCGATCGAGCTGCGGAACTGCACCGGGCGGCCGAGCAGGGCGGCACGCAGCGGCTGGCCGAGCTGGGCGCTGGCAGTCAGGCGGATGTGCTCGAGGATGTGCGCGGCGATGCCGGTGATGGTCTGCTTGGCGCGCGGGTGCAGGTTGTAGCCGAGCATCGACTTCGGGCTCTGCACCAGGTTGCCTTCGTGTTCCTCGAAATAGGCTTCCAGCGCGTCATCGCCATAGACCGCGTTCTGCAGCAGGTCGCTGGCGCTGCGTTCCTTGCCGGCGCGCGCTTCCATCCACTCCCGTCGCAGTGCGCGCAGGGCTTCGCGGCGCAGTGCCTGTGGCGTGCGTTCCTGGCCGGCGGCGCGGGCCGCGCGCGCAGCGCTGTCGATCATCTGCTGCAGCTGGTGTTCCTGCCCATCATCGAGCTGGAAGTCATCCGGGTCGGGCACCACGCCGGGGAAGTACACGCTGGTGCGGAACTGTTCGGCGTCGCCGAAGCGGATCGGCAGCAGCTTTCCCTCATGCACGATGGCGGCGGCGGAGTTGCTGGTACCGAAGTCGATGCCGAGGCGCATGGGAAGTTCCGGGGTCGATCAGGGGCCGCGCACTCTGCTGTAGTTCGCCGCCGACTGCAAGTTCCGGGGGCGTGCCGTTGTGTGTCGGGCCAGGTGCGCAGCCCGGGGCCTGCCTGGAAAAGGGGCAGGGAAGCCAGGCGGTTACAATGGCGGCTGTTGATTCACTTTGAGGTACTTGCTGATGTCTTCTGCCCCCGCCTGCCCGCAGTGCACCCTGGAAAACACCTACGCCGATGGTGCGCTCTGGATCTGCGCCGACTGCGGCTTCGAATGGACCCCCGAAGAAAGCGCGGGCTCCACCCTGGTCGTGCGTGACAGCAACGGCAATACCCTGCAGGCCGGCGACACCGTCACCGTAATCAAGGACCTGAAAGTGAAGGGCTCCTCGATCCCGCTCAAGCAGGGCACCGTGATCCGCAACATCCGCCTGGTCGAAGATGATGCCGAGCACATCGAAGGCAACTCGGACAAGATCAAGGGCCTGGTCCTGAAGACCTGCTTCCTCAAGAAGGCCTGATCGCCTTCAGCGCCTGGCCTGCTGCTGCGCGCGCCAGCGGGCCAGGCTGTCCAGCTTGGCCTGGTAGCGCGCCTGCTCCGGCGCGCCCCCCAGTTCCCGTGCACGCAGCAGTTCACGATCGGCGCGCTTGAGCTGGCCAGCCAGGAAATAGGCGCGTGCCAGCCCGAAGTGGAACTGATGCGCGGTGTCGTACAGGCGCACGGCCTGCCGGTAATGGCGGATCGCCTCGTCCAGTTGGCCGGCGCGTTCGGCCTTGGCGCCGAACATGTACTGCGCGAACGGGTCTTCGCGCTGCACCGACTTCAGCCGGCGCTCAAGTGACTGCGCCTGTGCGGTCAAGCCCAGGCTGCGGAACAGCGCAGAGGCATTGGTCAGTGCGGCATCCTGGCGGCCGTCCAGCTGCAGCGATCGGTCCAGCGCCTGCCGCGCCGCCTCGGTGTTGCCTTCGCGGTGGGCGAGTACGCCGAGGTTGTTCCACACCGGAGCGAACCCGCTGTCCTGGCCCAGGGAAGCGTCGAAGAACGCACGCGCGCCGCCGAAGTCACCGTCGGCGAGGCGCTCCGCACCCCGGTTGTTGTAGAAATGCGCCAATGCCCGCGCACGGCTGACCGGAACCGGCCCACGGCGGTCATAGAGCACGTTGCGATCCAGATCGACGGTACCGAAACGCCCGCCGACGTCGACACCGGCGTTGACGTGGCCGACGCTGTAGACCACGCCCGCGTCCTGGTCCTGGTACCAGGACACTACCTGCCCCACTTCCTGCACGCGCGCCTGGATGCCCGCCTCCCGCGCAAGCGTCACGAACAGCAGGGTGAAGGCCAGGCAGTTGGCGCGGCGGTGCTGCCAGATATCGCTGACGGTGTAGGTCGCATTGGCGTCGTACTGCAGGTCCAGCCCGTGCTGGCCGAAGATCATCTCCACGAGCGCCTGCAACCGCTGGTCGCGGGAGTAGCTGCGCTGGATCACCTGCTTCTGGAGCATCGCACGCAGGTCTGCGGGAATGGCGAACACTTCTTCCGGGGTCGGCACGCGTACCGCTGACACGGTGATGGTCGGGGTCGTCACCACATCGGCGGGCGGTGCCTGGCCTGCGCCGAAGGCAGGAGCACAGAAGGCCAGCAGCGAAAGGGTGAGGCAATGGGCGGCAGAACGGTACATGACGGTTCCCGGCAGCGGCGGGCGCTCCCGCCTGTGGCGAGTGTATTCCCATGGATGTCAGGCTGCAGCGACCGTTGGTCGGCGCCGCGGTCATCCACAACCGATGTGGACCAGCGCTCGACAAAGCTGTGGACAACTGGCTCCGGGCCCCGCCCGGCAAGCGTTGTGAGTGCGTGGTGAAAAAACCGCCAGCTTGCCCGGCGCCGGCACAGGCGGGATGATCCGGGCATGGACTTCTCACCGCTGACGCTTGCCCCGGCGCAGTGGCAGGCGCTGCAGGACAGCTATGCAACGCCGCCACGGGCCTACCACCACTTCGGCCATGTACGCGCCGTGCTGCAGCACTGCCAGGAGGTGGCCGACGGCCCTGGCTGGACCCAGCCGGCCGAGATCTATCTGGCCGTGCTCTACCACGATGCGATCTACCACGCGGGGCGCAAGGACAACGAGGCCCGTTCGGCGCAGCTGGCCCTGCAGGCGATCGCACAGGCACCGGAGCTGGCCGCAGTGGATGCCGCACGCGTCGGGCAGTTGATCCTGCTGACCGCCCGCCATGGTGAGCTGGGTCCGCAGGATGTGGATGCCGAGGCGGCGCTGTTCCTGGACTGCGACATGGCGATCCTGGCCGCGCCGGAGCCGGTGTTTGCCGCCTATGACCGTGGCGTGGCCGACGAATACAAGGGCGTGGTGCCGGGCTTCCTGTACCGCGCCGGCCGCCGTCGGTTCCTGCAGGGCCTGCTGCGGGCGCCGCGGATTTTCCTCAGTGACTTCTTCCACCAACGGCTGGATGCGGCCGCTCGGGAGAACCTGCGCCGACAGCTGGCCCGCTGAGCCAGCCCGGTACACTGGGGCCTGCTTCCACTGATCGTCGCTTCCGACCGTGTCCGTCCCTGATCCCGATCCACGCCCGCTACCACCGGAAGAACCCGGTCCCAACGAATGCTGCGGCAGCGGCTGCCCGCTGTGCGTGCTGGACCTGTACTCCGAGGAGCTGCAGCGTTACCGCAAGGCGTTGGCCGAATGGAAGACGCGGCATCCTGAGGACGCAGCATGAGCCGTGCGCGTCCGGTGGCGGTGCTGGCACTGGTGGCGCTGCTGCTGTTCGTGGCAACCGCGCTGTGGACCCAGGTTGCGCGCAGTGATCTGGACTGGGTGCGGGCGACGTTGAGCCTGTATCTGCACGGGCCGTGGGGGCTGGCGTTGCGCGCTGCCTACTGCGTGCTGGCGCTGGCCATTGCGGCACTCGGCGTTGCGCTGTATCGCGGCAGCATCGGCCCACGGCGCAGTGCGGCCGCACCGCTGTTGTTCACGGTTTCCGCCCTGGGCCTGGCGACGGTGGCGATCGGCGACAGTTGGCTGCCTGAAGCGACCCCGTTGCTGGCGCCGTTCATCCACGGGCTGGCAGCCAACACGGCGTTCCTGTGTGCCTGCGTCGGCATGCTGCTGCAGGCGTGGTACCTGCGCCGGGAACCGGGTTGGCAGCCCGCCGCTGACCTGCTCTGGGGCTGGGCATGGCTGGCCTTCGTGCTGCTGTGGCTGCACGTGCTGTGGCGCGCTGGGCCACCGCGCGGGCTCGGACAGAAAGTGGTGATCGCAGTGATCGTCGGCTGGCTTCTGTACCTGGCGACGGCCCTGTACCGTCGCAGCCGCCAGGCCGCGGCCGACTGAATCCCCAACGGCCTGCGCCGGTACGTGCCGTGCACGCGGCGGCGGCGTATCGTGTGCGCATTCCATCGGGGATGCGACATGAAGCGTGCAGGGCTGGGCAGGGCAATGGGTGTGGTATTGGCGCTGGCCACGCTGCCGGCAACGGCGGCGGTGACCCCGCAGCAGTTCAGCCATGGGCGGTTCGAGCAGATTCCGGTGCACATGCCGGCCGGCACGCCGAAACGGGTGGTGATCTGGTTCCACGAACCCACTGCCGGCGGTGACACCAGCCGCCTGCCGATCGAGGCCCTGCGTGCCGACGGCGCGCTGGTGGCGGCAGTGGACATTGCGCATCTGCGCGGTGTGCTCAAGCGCGAGGGTGACCCGACCTGTTCGTTCGGTTCCGGTGACGTCGAGAATTTCTCGCGCTGGCTGCAGGCCTCGCTGCATCTGCCCGGCTACCACCTGCCGCTGGTCGGCGGTGATGGTGAAGGTGCCGAAATGGCCTACGCGCTGGCAGCGCAGGCCGACACCCAGGTTTTCGCCGGTGTGCTGACCACCGGCTTCTGCCCGGACCACAGCCACCAGCGCATGGTCTGCGGCGATGGCGTGAAGCGCGACAGGCTGCAGCCGGCCGAACTGAATTTTCCGTGGTTGAGTGCGGCAGGTGACAACGGCTGCAGGGCGGGCCAGGCCAGCCGGTTCGTACAGCAGGTGGCCATGGCGCGTGAGTTCAAGCGCACTGCGCGCGGTGATGCATCACCGGGCCTGGTGGCGGCGGCGCGGGTGATTGGCGCGCAGGCCGGCGTCAGCCTGGCACCGCCGCCTGCTGCACTGAAGGGCCTGCCGGTGGTGGAAATGCCGGCGGCCACCAGCGGCGATACGCTGGCGGTGTTCGTCTCCGGTGACGGTGGCTGGGCGGGCCTGGACAAGAACGTGGCGTCGTCACTCAACGCGCATGGCGTGGCGGTGGTGGGCATCGACTCGCTGCGCTACTTCTGGAGCCAGCGCACACCGAAGGGCTTTGCCGGCGACCTGCAGAAGATCATCGACCACTACCGCCAGCAGTGGCACCGAGACAAGGTGATGCTGATTGGTTTCTCGCAGGGTGCCGATGTGTTGCCTGCCACCATCAACCAGCTCGATGCCGGTACCCGTGAGGGGCTGGAGCGCATCGTGCTGCTATCGGTGGGCAGGAAGGCCGACTTCGAATTCCATGTCAGCAACTGGCTGGGCGGTGGCGGCGATGGCTTGCCGATCGCCCCGGAAGTGGCCAGGCTGCCGGCAGAAAAAACGCTGTGCGTGTTCGGCGACAAGGATGAGGACGCATTGTGCCCGGACCTGCCGGCCAATGACGGGGTGAGGAAGGTGAAGCTGCCGGGTGATCACCATTTCGGAGGGGACTACGATCGCTTGGCCGAAGTGATCCTCAAGGGCGGTATGTAGCGCTTGGCAGGCGCCGACCTTGGTCGGCGCTGGGGTTGCATGTCGACCAAGGTCGGCACCTACCGAGCAGCGGGTAGCGTCGAGCCATGCCCGACGCATCGCGGCTTCAGTTCCGCCGCGGATCCAGCGAGATCAGGCGCGTGGCATCCAGCAGCGCGGCCGGCAGATGCATGCCGCCGGGCGCCGCGAGATAGCGTGGCCGCCACTGCGGATCGAACTTCGACTTGAAGCGGCGCAGGCCACTGAAGCCATAGAAGCGTTCGCCATGCCGCGCCAGCAGGCCGGCCAGGCGGTTCCAGCGACCGGCCAGCCGATGCTGGGCCAGCCCGGACAACGGCGCCATGCCCAGCGAGAACCGCGCATAGCCCTGCGCGCGGCCCCACAGGAACAATTCGATGAAGAGAAAGTCCATCGTCCCCTTCGGCGCTTCGTTGACGTGGCGCATCAGGTCCACCGACAGCTCGGCACCGGCCGGTGCCTGCCACAGGTTGGCGAATGCCACGATCTGGCCCTCGGCTTCGACCAGTGCCACCGGGAAGCGCACCAGGTAATCCGGGTCGTAGCTGCCCAGCGAAAAGCCCTTCTCATCGCCGGCCTTGTCCTCCAGCCATGCGTTGGAGATCGCATGCAGACGTGGCAGCAGGCCGGGAACCTCCTCCTCCGGTGCCACGCGGAACGACAGGCCGCCGCGCCTGCCGCGGTTCCAGGCCTGGCGCAGATCGGCGCGTTCGCGGCCTTCCAGCCCGAAATCGTGCAGCGGCACGATCGCTTCCTCGCCCAGCTTGACCAGGCCCAGGCCGAGGTCGAGATAGGTCTGCCAGTAGGTCTCGCCCACCTGGTAGAACACCGGGCGCAGGCCGAGCCGGTCGGCTTCTTCGCGGAAGCGCCAGATGAGTGCACGGGCCACGTCCGGCGGGCCGACCGGATCACCCATCGCGATCAGCGAACCGCCATAGCGCTGCATCATCACGAAGCCCTGTTTCGCATCATCGCGCAGCACCGCCTTGTCGGCGGTCAGTACCAAGCAGGCCTGGGTATCGGTGGCCCCGGCCAGCACCGGTGCCAGCGACTGCAACGTGGCCTCGTCAGCGGCCGGCAGCGGGCTGCGCGTACTGTGCAGCAGGCGGGCCAGGCCGAACATCACCAGCGCGATCGCCACCACCAGCAACGCACGCAGCGCGCGCGGTGCGTTGCCGGACAACGCGAACTGCCACCACAGCTCGTTCTGGTATTCGACATGGCTGTAGGTGAAGAACAGCAGCCAGGTGACGGCGACCAGCACCAGACCCAGATTGCGCAGCCACGGCCACGACCAGGCTTCATCCAGCAGCGCGCCCTGGCGGTAGAACTCGCGGCGTGCAGCCCACAAGGCCATCGCCACCAGCACCGCCGAGACGGCGATCAATGGTTGCCCGCCGCGCAGCCACAGCGGCAACGGGGTGACAACGCACACCGCCATCGCCAGCATCCACGCGGCGTGGCTGCGCCGGGCCAGGCCCTGGCCGATCAGCAGCAGCGCGACGCCACTGAGGCTGCCGATCAGGTGTGAGGTTTCCAAAATCGGCAGCGAGGCGTTCACCAGGTGACGGCGTGGCGTCGGCAGCGTGCCGTCGATGACCAGCGCGGCGCCGATGCTGAACACCGCCAGCGCGATGATCTGCGGCAGCCACGGGCGCAGCGCGTTCCAGCCGGCACGGGTTGCCCCTGCGCTGGCCTGCAGCGGCTGACGCAGGGCCGGCGCAAGGGCGAGCAGGGTGGCCAGCACCAGCGGCAGCACGTAGTAGGTGACGCGGTAGATCAGTGCTGCCGCCAGCACCGCTGCCGGTGCCACCTGCGGCAACAGCTTCAGCAGGCTCCACTCGAACACACCCAGGCCTGCGGGCACGGTGGAGACCAGGCCGGCCAGCACTGCCACCAGGTAGAGGCCGACGAAGCCCGGCAGGCCGGTTGGCGTGGAGTCCGGCAGCAGCACGTAGAACGCGGCACTGGCCAGCACCAGCTCGACGACGCTGAGTACGGTGACACCGATCATGGTGCGGCGATCGGGCAGCCACAAGGCGTGACCGAGCACACTGAACTGCCGTCCGTCGCGGCCGACCAGCAGCACGGTGCCGAGATAGGCGAGCAGGGCAACGATGCCGACGATGCGCACGGCATCGGGATTCAATGGCAATGCCAACGCTGCCGCGGCGGGTTCCATGCATAGGGCCGCGCTGATCAACAGCCATGCACCGAATACGAAACCGAGCGTGCTCATCAGCACCACCTGGCCGATCTGCGCCAGATCCAGGCCGGCGCCGCGGTAGCCGCGCAGGCGCACCGCGCCACCGGTCAACGCGGCAAAGCCCACGGTCTGGCCCAACGTGTGCGCAAGGAACGCGGTGATGCCGACGCGCGCGGGGTGCACGCGGATGCCGCTGCGACGCAGGCCGATGGCATCGAAGCCGATCAGGCAGGCGTAACTGGCCAGGCCGAGTACCACGGTGAGCGCGATCTGCGTGCCGCTGAGCTGCCGGAACGCCTGGCGGATCGCACGATAGCCGTGCTCGTCGAACTCATTGGCCAGGCCGTGCAGGGCCAGGGCGAGGATCAGCAGCGGGATGACGATGGTGGCAACCCGCTTCCAGGTTGGCGTGGAAGGGGCAGTGGTGGAATCGACGGGGGCGGTCATCGGCGCAAGGGTGCGGCAGGAGGGGCGAGGGCGGTGTCAACGCGGGCGTGGCGCATCGTGCGCCTGTCATCGTCATTTGACCAGTGGGACCGTCGGAGCCCGGTAATGACGTATCGCGGAGGGCACCCGTGCACCCACCGTCGACCGGTTTGGAGGACAATGCAGGCCTGATCAACCGCAGGAGCCACGCCCATGATGGAGCGTTACGACGTCGGACCGCGCATGTCCGAAATGACCGTATACAACAAGGTCGCCTACCTCTCCGGCCAGATTCCGGAGGACACCAGCCAGGACATCACCGGCCAGACCCGGCAGGTGCTGGCGGAGATCGACAAGCTGCTGGCGCTGGTCGCCAGTGACCGCCAGCACGTGCTGCGTGCGGAGATCTTCCTGGCCGACATGGCCGACTTCGACGGCATGAACAAGGCATGGGACGAATGGGTGGTTGAAGGCGCGACCCCGGCACGTGCCACGGTCGAGGCCAAGCTGGCCCACGCCGACTGGAAGGTCGAGATCGTGGTGACGGCGGCAGTACCGTAACGGCAGGCAAGGTCACCTCCCACCAGGGAGGGGGTAGAGTCGACTGTTGGCCGACTATCGCACGCATCGCGCGGTTTTGCGCCGCCGGAACGAAGAGCAGTCGACTAGCAGTCGACTCTACCCCGCCGCTCCACTGCCGGTTGGTCCGGTGGCTACGCTGGCACCAGCTCGATGCAGTCCACCGGGCATGGCGGGATGCACAGCTCGCAGCCGGTGCACAGGTCGGCGATGACCGTGTGCATGTACTTGGCGCCACCGACGATGGCATCCACCGGGCAGGCCTGGATGCATTTGGTACAGCCGATGCAGTCGGCTTCGACGATCACTGCCACCTGCGGTGCCTTGTGCTCGCCGCGCGAACGATCGAACGGAATCGCCGGTACGCCCAGCACCTGCGCCAGCGCACGCGCACCGGCATCTCCGCCCGGCGGGCAGCGGTCCACGCCCGCGTCGCCGCGCGCCATAGCCTGAGCATACGGGCGGCAGCCGTCGTAGCCGCATTGCCCGCATTGGGTCTGCGGCAGCAGGCGGTCGAGGCGTTCGGTCAGGGGCGGAATCAGGCTCATGCGTGGCGAAGGCTGCGCGTCAAGTTCACTTCAAGGGTTTCCCACGGAACCAGCGCTCGTGGGCCAGCGCCAGCATCGGCCTGTCTTCGGCACTGTCACCGTAGGCATGGATGCGCACGTAGCGCGACAGATCGAACCGGCGTCGAATGTGCTCGGCCTTGCGCGGGCCGCAGTCGCCGCCGACGTAACGGCCGGTCAGGCGTCCGTCCCGGCTCTCCAACCGGTTGCAGATCAGCTGCAGGCCCAGCTGCTCGCACCATGGCTGCAGGTACAGGTCCAGCGAACCGGACACGATCACCACGGTGTGCTGCTGTTCCTTGTGCCAGCGGATCTGCTCCAGCATTTCCGGGCGTACCACGTCGGGCAGGAACTCACGCGAGAAGCCGGCCGCCAGCGTGGCGATGTCATCGCTGTGGCGGTCACTGAAGGTCAAACGGGTGACGCGTGCGCGGATGCGTTCGGCCGAGATCAGTTTCAGCCTGTACGCAGCCAGCCACGGGCCGACCTTCCACCACGCCTGCGCCAGCTGTTCGGCGGTGGCCACGCGGCGCAGGAAGCGGCCATAGGTATCGCAGGTGGTCACGGTGTGGTCGAAGTCGAACAGCGCCAGTTCCATTCCGTTGCCTCCCATCGCGTGCCCCGTGGCCGGTGCTGCCGGCGGGCGCGGCGGTGGCCGCGCCCGCTGCAGGCATCAGCGCACCGGCATGCCCGGCTGCGCGCCGCTGTCGGCGTCCAGCAGCGCCAGCGCGCCACCGTCGAAACCGGCCGACAGGATCATGCCTTCGCTCAGGCCGAAGCGCATCTTGCGCGGGGCCAGGTTGGCGATGAACACCACGTTGCGGCCCACCAGCTGCTCCGGCTCGCCGTAGCTGCCACGAATGCCGGAGAAGATCTGGCGCTTGCCCAGTTCACCTGCGTCCAGTTCGAAGCGCAGCAGCTTGTCCGAGCCTTCCACGAACTCGCACACCAGCACCTTGCCGATACGCAGGTCGAGCTTGGCGAAATCGTCGATGCCGATGTAGGCCGGAGCATCGGCGCTCTTTGCTTCGTCCTTGGCCGGGGCGGCCGGCTTGACCGCTTCGGTCCTGGCGGCGGGGGCGGCGGCAGCGGCCGGCTGCAGGGTGTCCTTGGAGGCGTCGATCATGGCGTCAATCTTCTTCGGGTCGATACGGGTGAACAGCGGGGTGTAGTCGGCGATGCGGTGATCCAGCAGCGGCTGCGCCAGCTCGGTCCAGTCGTTCACCGGCGCGGCCAGGAAGGCCTCGGCCTGCGCGGCGGTGGCCGGCAGCACCGGCTTCAGTGCGGTGACGAGCACGCGGAACAGGTTCAGGCCCTGGCTGCACACGGCCTGCAGCTGCGCGTCGGCGCCTTCCTGCTTGGCGATGACCCATGGCTTGACGTCATCGATGTAGCGGTTGGCTTCGTCGGCCAGGGCCATGGTCAGGCGGATCGCCGCAGCCGGGTCGTTGCGCTCGTAGGCTTCACGGATCGGTGCCAGGCCGTCGACGAAGCGCTGGTACTGCGCGGCATCAGGCAGCTGCGCGGCCAGCTGGCCTTCGAAGCGCTTGCTGATGAAGCCGGCGCAGCGGCTGGCCAGGTTGACGAACTTGCCCACCAGGTCGGCGTTGACGCGGGCGATGAAGTCACCCAGGTTCAGGTCGAGATCGTCGACGCCACCGCTGGACTTGGCGGCGTAGTAGTAGCGCAGTGCCTCCGGTTCCAGGCCCGCGTCGAGGAAGGTACGGGCCATCACGAAGGTGCCGCGCGACTTGCTCATCTTGGCGCCGTCCACGGTCAGGTAGCCGTTCACGTGCAGGCGCGTCGGCGCACGATGGCCGGTGCCATGCAGCACGGCCGGCCAGAACAGGCCGTGGAAATTGACGATGTCCTTGCCGATGAAATGGTGCAGCTCGGTGGCGGTGCCGGCGCGCAGGTGCGCGTCGAAGTCCTCGCCGATCCTGCCGCACAGGGTCTGGAAGCTGGACAGGTAGCCGATCGGCGCGTCCAGCCAGACGTAGAAGTACTTGCCCGGCTGGCCGGGAATCTGGAATCCGAAATACGGTGCATCGCGCGAGATGTCCCACGCGCGCAGGCCACCTTCGGCATTGAGCCACTCACCGAGCTTGGCCTTCACCCCCGGCAGGGCGACGTCGCCGGCCAGCCATTCGCGCAGGAACGCATCGAAGTGGCCCACCTCGAAGAAGAAGTGTTCCGAATCGCGCATTTCCGGCGTGGCACCGGAGATGACCGAACGCGGCTCCTTCAGGTCGGTCGGCGCATAGGTGGCGCCGCACACTTCGCAGTTGTCGCCGTACTGGTCGGGGCTGCCGCAGTTCGGGCAGATGCCCTTGACGTAGCGATCGGGCAGGAACATGCCCTTGGCCGGGTCGTAGAACTGCGCCACCGAACGGCGGCTGATGTGGCCGGCTGCCTCCAGCTTCAGGTAGAACTGCTCGGTCAGCGCCTTGTTGGCCGCCGAGTTGGTGGAGTCGTAGTGGTCGAAGGCGACGCCGAAGGCGGCGAAGTCACGTTCGTGACTGGCCTGGATGTTGGCAATGAAGGTTTCCGGGGTGACCCCGGCCTTTTCCGCGGCCAGCATGATCGGCGTGCCGTGGGTGTCGTCGGCGCACACGAACCAGGCCCTGCCGCCGCTCATTCGCCGCGCACGCACCCAGATGTCGGCCTGGATGTAGCCGACCAGGTGGCCCAGGTGCAGCGGGCCGTTGGCGTAGGGCAGAGCGGTGGTGACGAGCGCGGTACGGGTCATGGTCGCGGGGTGAAGCCGAGGGGAACCGCAGAGTATCGCATGCCCGCAACGAGGTGACCCGGCCGGGGCCGGGTCACGGGGTTCAAGCGGGGGCCAAGGCGCTTATTCGCGCTGCCAGGTCTGCGCGCGGCAGATGAAGGCGATGCAGCCGGACACGTCCAGCCGGGTGCCGCCGGGCTGCAGTTCCATCTTCGACTTGTAGGTCTTGCCATTGGCCGGATCGAGGATGGTGCCGCCGGACCACTTGTTGGCGCCGTCGGCCTTCAGGTTCCAGAGGATGGTCATGCCCTTCACCGGCTTGTTCCTGTTGGCGCCTTCACAGCCGTCACAGACCGGGTTCGGGCCCTTGTCCGAGTGCAGGATGTCGACCACCTTGCCGGTCAGGGTGCCGTTGGCGGCCTGGGTGATCTCGACGATCGACTTCACCTTGCCGGTCTTGTCGTCGATGGTCTTCCAGCGGCCTGCGGCGCCATCGGCGGCCTGCGCCGAGAGCGCGGCCAGGCACAGCGGCAGTGCCAGCAGCAGGGTCTTGAAGGTCTTGCGCATGGTCCCCTCCCAGGGTTCATTCCGGCACGGTGCCGGCATGGGTCGACTGTATACCCATTCGGCGGGGTATGGGGAAGGGGGGCTTTGCAGGGCTGCGCCCTGCACCCGCAGAGGCAACGGCAACAGCCGAAGCAAGCGCAACAGCGAGCTATCCGTGGGATGGCGGGGCGGTGTGGGTGGGCAGGACACGCCGTAAACCCATCCATGGGGGCTCGATGGCGCCATCCATGGCGCCAACGGTCCTGCCCATCCACACCGCCCCACCTCTGACAGATTCCTGCGATCTGCCGGAATGGAACGGCCTGCTCTTGGTGGGTGTCGACCTTGGTCGACACGTAGATCCATGCCATGCATGGATGAATCACGATTGAAAAACGCTCAACCGACTTCGTACAGCTCCAGCGGCAGGCCATCCGGATCGGCGAAGAAGGTGAAGCGGCGGCCGGTGTATTCGTCCACGCGGATCGGTTCGCAGGCGACGCCATGCGCGGCCAGGCGCTGGATGAAGGGTTCCAGTGCAGCCACCCGGAACGCGAGGTGGCGCAGGCCCTGGGCTTCGGGGCGGCTGGGGCGCGGTGGTGGTGAGGGGAAGGAGAACAGCTCCAGCTGGCCGCCGTCGGGCAGGGCCAGGTCCAGTTTCCAGGAATCGCGCGCAGCGCGGTGGTTCTCGGCCAGCACGCGCAGGCCGAGGATGCGCACGTAGAAGTCCTTCGAGCGTGCGTAGTCGCTGCAGATCAGTGCGGCGTGGTGGATGCCCAGCAGGGCGTCGGAACCGGTGTTCATTGCAGAGTGTCCAGCCAGCGCTGGGCGATCTTCTGCGCCAGCGGGTACGGTTCGGGATCGTTGCGGTTGGTCAGCACGATCACGGTCAGGTGCTTTTCCGGGTGGCGCACGATCACGTTGCGGAAGCCGATGCTCTCGCCGCTGTGCCATTGCACCGGGCCGTTCAGGCGCCAGCCGAAACCGTAATGCGGCACGTCCGGTTCCGATGTGGCCGTGGCCGGGCTGAACATCGCGCGGCGCGAAGCCTTCGACAGCAGCCGGTCGTCATACAGCGCGGCGTCCCAGCGGGCGAGATCGTCCAGCGAGGAATAG
Organism: Stenotrophomonas sp. YJH_SMC_48-3; assembly: GCF_059369375.1. Taxonomy (NCBI): domain Bacteria; kingdom Pseudomonadati; phylum Pseudomonadota; class Gammaproteobacteria; order Lysobacterales; family Lysobacteraceae; genus Stenotrophomonas; species Stenotrophomonas sp. YJH_SMC_48-3. Next base: position 190,748 of record NZ_JCAFSQ010000003.1, read on the forward strand.
ATGCCGCCATCGCCGAGCACGGCGCTGGTGGTGCTCTGGTCGGTGCGCTGCCAGCGGCCGTCGATCCGGCTGTAGCCATAGGCGCGCGCGGCGACCGTGTCCACGCCGTCCTGGTGGGCCACGGTATGCGCCATGCCAAGCGGGCGGAAGATGCGTTGCTGCAGGAAGGTGGCGAAATCCTGGCCGGACGCGCGGCCGACGATCAGGGCCAGCAGCGCGTAGCCGCTGTTGCTGTAGCGGTACTGCGTGCCGGGTGCGAAATTCAGGCGGTCCTCGCGCGACAGCAGGGTCAGCACGTCGGCGTCATGCACCTGCCGCGTGTCAGCCGGGTCCATCAGGTCTTCGTAATCGAGCAGGCCGCTGGTGTGCGAGAGCAGTTGGCGGATCGTGATGGCCGCTGCAGCCGGCGGCAGTTCGGGCAGCCACTGTCGTGCAGGCTGATTCAACCCCAGCCGTCCATCCTCCACCAGCAGCAGCACCGCCGCAGCGGTGAACTGCTTGCTGACCGAGGCCAGCCGGAAGTTGCTGGCGGCAGTGACCGCAGTACCGTCCTCCACCACTGCCAGGCCGTAGCCACGGCGGAACACCGGCTGCCCGTCATGCAGCACCAGCACGGCGGCGCCGGGCACCCGGCCATCGTAGGCCTGCATCAGGCCGTCGATGCCCGCATCCGGTGGGGTCAGCACCGGCGCGGCGGAGCCCGCCACTGGCAGCAGGCCCAGCACGACGGCGAACAGGGCGACGGCAGGGCGCATGGCGGCTCCGGAGGGGTCAGGGTGAAGGGGCTGGTGTGGCGCTGGCGGGCTGCGCCATCCAGCGTTCCATCTTGCGGCCCAGCACGTCCAGCGGCATGGAGCCGTCCTTCAGCAGTTCGGCGTGGAAACGGCGCAGGTCAAAGGCGGCGCCCTGGCGTTCCTTGGCCTTGTCGCGCAGAGCGACGATGGTGGTCAGGCCCGCCACGTTGGACAGCGCCTGGCCGGGCTGGGCCATGATCCGCTCGACTTCGGCGTTGGCGTCGTCGCTGCTCATGTCCACGGTCTTCTGCAGGTAGGTGACGGCCTGCTGCTTGCTCCAGCCCTGTGCGTTCACGCCGGTGTCGGCCACCACGCGGGCGGCGCGCAGCAGGCGCGAATACAGGTAGCCGATGCGGTCGTAGGGATCGGTGTAGATGCCCAGGTTCTCACCCAGCGTTTCGGCATACAGGCCCCAGCCTTCGACGAAGGCGAGATCGCCACCGAGGCGGCGGAAGCGTGGCAGCTTGGCCAGTTCCTGCTGCAGGCCCAGCTGCACGTGGTGGCCGGGAATCGCTTCATGCAGGTACTGCACCGGCACGTTCCAGCGCTTGCGGGTGGGCAGGTCGCGGGTGTTCACGTACAACACGGCCGGTTGTCCGGCCGCGGACGGCTGATAGGCCGCTGCCGCGGCGGTGAGCGCACGCTCCGGTTCCACCGCACGGACGTCCAGTGCGGACTTTGGCAGCGTATCGAGCACCTGCGGCAGGCGTGCGTTGACCTGCTGCTGCACCTGGCGGTAACGGTTGATCAATGCGTTGGCGTCACCGTACTGGAACTGGCGGTCGTTGCGCATGCTGCGCAGCAGCTTGGTCGGCGTGCCGCGCAGCTTGGCATCCTTCATCACGGTGGCAATCTGCGCCTGCAGCTCCTGCACGCGTTGCTCGCCCAGCGCGTGCAGTTGCGCGGCGTTCTGGTCGCTGGCGGTGGTCTGCACGATCAGGCTGGCGTACCAGGCCTGGCCATCGGGCAGCGCGCCCAGGCCGCTGCTGGTGCGCGTGGCCGGCAGGTATTCGGTGGCGATGAAGCCGCGCAGGGCGCGGTAGGCCGGCATGATGCGCAGCTCGATCATGCGCTTGTACTCGGCGCTGATGCGCGCCTTGTCCTCCGCCCCGATGGTGTTGGGCATGGTGCGGATCGGCGACCAGAAGATGCTCTCTTCGGCAGTCGGCTTGATCACCGCATCCAGCTGCGGCAGCACCTTCTCCATCAGGTCGCGGGGCTGCACCACGCCGGCCCTCATGCCCTGGCGCATGTTGTCGATGGCCTGGTCGAACAGCTCGGGAATGCCCAGCGAGCGGCGCGACCAGGTGTCGTAGTCCTGCACGGTGTTGAACGGCTGCGCGCCGGCACCTGAGCCGAGGATCGCCATGATGCTGCCGATGTTGTAGTACTGGCTGATCGGCATCATCCAGCTCGGGTAACGCTCGGCGGCCAGCGATGCGCGCGCGTCGCGCACGAAGATCTCGTAGCTGAGCAGGTCCTGGCCCTGCAGGCCGTCGCTGCCGAGTTTTTCGACCTTGCCCAGCCACTGCGTGGTGAAGTCGTGCGATTGCTGGCGCCAGGCGGCGGACAGGATGTTGGGCAGCTGGTCGTTGTAGCGGGCCTCGCCCTGGAAGGTTGCCTGCAGCGGATTCAACCGCATCGAGGCATCCCAGTATTCGTCGTACAGGCGCTCCAGCTGCACCTGCTTGGGCACGGCCCGGGCCGCTGCGACCGGACGCGGCGCGGCGCGGCGCGCCGAACTGCCACGGGCCGGCGCGGTGGCGCGGGCGGGCCGGGCCTTGGGCTTGGCGGCCTGGCGGGTCTGCGCGGCGGCAGGGCGGCTGGCCTTCTTCTTCGCTGCTTCGGCCGACGGCACGGCGCTGAACAGGAACAACGCGGCGATGGCGGCGGCCAGGGCGCGGGTGGGATGCGGCATCAGGAGCTTCCGTGGAACACAGACCGTGGAGCTTGCACGATCCGGCCGCGTACGGCCAGCGTGAAGGCGCAGTCAGCTTTTTGCCGCTGGGGCTTCAGTCAGCCGCAGCCGCGGCGCGCAGGGCGGCGGCCCTGTCGGCGCCCAGGTAGCGGGTGATCGCGCGCCGCATCAGGTACAGCAACGGGATCAATGCGATCGCAAAGCCCATCTTGTAGATGTAGTTGACGCTGCTGACGGCCAGGAACAGCGACGTCGGCCAGTGCTGCGGGCCGAGCACGAAGGCGATCCAGATCACCACGAAGCTGTCCACCACCTGGGAGATCGCGGTGGATCCGGTCGCACGCAGCCACACGTGGCGCTCGCCGGTGGCCTGGCGGATGCGATGGAACACGGCCACGTCGATCAGCTGGCCGAGCAGGAAGGCCACCAGCGAACCGGCGATGGTCCACATGCCCTGGCCGAACACCGCGGCGAATGCCGCCTGGTAGTCCGGCACGCCGTGGCCGTCCATCGAGGTGACCCACCAGCTGGCCGGAGCCAGCGAGATCGCTGCGAAGGCGAACAGGAAGCCATAGGCGATCAGCACCACGGCCAACCACGAGATGAAGCGCACGCCGCGCTTGCCGAAAAACTCGTTGATCGTGTCCGTCATGATGAACACCACCGGCCACAGCAGGGTACCCGCGGTGAAGCTGAGCGAGCCGGTCTGGCCAAACAGGTTCCAGTTCAGCGGATCGATGCCCAGAGTGTCTTCCAGCGCGAAGATCTTCACCCCGATCAGCTCGGCCAGCACCGCGTTGCCGCAGAAGAACGCGGCCAGCACGATGAACAGCAGGACCGCGCGGTCCTGCAGCGGGCGCTCGATCGGCGCCGGTGTCATTCGGTGCGTTCGCCAGTGCGTTCGCCGGCGCGGGTGAACGGCACGCTGGATGGTGCCACGGCACCGCCGGAGATGATGAAGCTCATGGCCTGATCGACGGTCCAGTCGGTCGGGGTCAGCAGTTCCACCGGCACGATTTCCAGATAGCCCGAGGTCGGGTTCGGCGTGGTCGGTACATACACCGCGGCCAGCTCACGGTCGGTGCCGTGTTCCTTGATCACGCGGGTTACCAGGCCGACCGATTTCATGTCGCGATGCGGGAAGTCGATCAGCACCACGCGCTGGGTGCTGCCCGGTTCGGTCTGCAGCATGTCCAGCAGCTTCTTGGCGCTGTCGTAGATGATGCTGGCCAACGGAATACGCTTGATGACCGCGCCGACCCAGCGCAGCAGGCGCTGGCCGAGCACGCGGCGGCTGGCCACGCCCACCGCCAGGATCACCAGCAGGGTGGCCAGCAGGGCGATGGTGTCCTGGATCCACTCGGCGCGGACCCAGCCCAGATAGTGCGGGAAGCTGGTTGCGATCTGTTCGGACAGCGGCACCACCAGCGGGCTGGAAATACCCGACAGCAGCACGAACACGAACTTGACCACGACCCAGGTCAGCCAGATCGGCAGCAGGGTCAGCAGGCCGGTCAGGAACAGGCGCTGCAGGGAGGGGCGGGGGACCAGGGCGGGGGCTTCGAGCGACATGCGCGCATTGTAGCGGTCACGGCCGGTCGATTACGCTGGGGAATCGACTGCGGCAACGGCACATGGAAGGGAAGCTGTGTTGAAGATTCTGCGCGGACTGGGCTGGACCCTGGCAGGCCTGCTGGTGCTGGCCATCGTGGTGTGGTGCGCCTCGCGCATGTGGCCGGTGCCCGAATCGCGCCTGCAGGCGCAGCAGCGACTGGAAGCACGCCTGCCGGTGAGCGGCCGCAATGGATATGCACTGTTGTGGACGCTGCCGTTCGACGATCTGGATGCCCAGCAGCGCGAGCAGGCGCTGGCCGAGGATGTACGGCGCTGGGAAGCCGATGCACATGGCGGAAGCAGCGGCCGGACACACCTGGTAGCCAACCATGCCGAGCTGCACTCGCGGCCCGGGGCCAGTTGCGGGCCGGCCGCCAGCGGCTGTCTCGCCCAGGTCCGCGCGGACCCGCAACGCTTCGTGGAGGCCCACGCCGGGCACCAGCAGTTGCATGCGCGGCTGGATCAGCTGGCCGACGCCGACTACTTCGCGTCGCCGTTCCCGCCGAAGGGCGAGGGCATTCTGGTCCCGTTGCCGGCCTATGGCGTAGTGATGGACGCCACCAGTGCACGCGCGCTGGCCTATGTGCAGGGTGACATTGACGGTGCCCTGCGTGGTGCCTGCCGTGGCCTGCAGCTGGGCCGGCGGCTGGTGCCCGGCAGCAGTTATCTGGTCGAGAGCATCATCGGTGCCAGCCTGGTGCAGGCCAATGCCCAGCTGCTGGCCGACATGCTGGTTGAACTGCCTGCCGACCACCCCCTGCCGGCCGAGTGCGAACAGGCCATGCAGCCGTTGCGGGCCGAGGAACAGAGCCTGTGCCGTGCTATGCAGGGCGAGTACGCGATGAGCCGGGCGGCGATCGAGTCCTCGGCCCGGGAATTTGGTGGCGTCCTGGTGCTTGACCGGCGCAGCACGTTGGCGCGCGTGGCCGGCAATCTTGGCTGGGCCTGTGGCGCAGCCGCCACGGCCGCGCTGGAGGCCGATCGGCCGCTGCCGTTACAAGCGCCGCCGCAGCGGGATTTCGGTTGCCTGTCCAATGTGATGGGGTGCGTGCTGACCGAGATTGCCGCGCCCGTCTATCCTGCGTATTCGTCACGGCCACAGGATGCCGCGGCGATGGTGCGGCTGCTGGGGGCGCAGCGTTGGCTGCGGCAGCAGACGGACGATCCGGTGCACGCCCTGCAGCGGCTGCCGGCGCAGTTCCGCTCGCCGGTGCGGTCGCCGCAGCTGTCCGCCGATGGCCACCATCTGCAGGTGCCGCGGCGCTCTCCAGCGCGCAGCGCTGATGAGAACCCGTGGCTGACGGTACCGCTGCAGGCGGAGCCAGCTTCGGCTGCGTTGGCGCGCGATTGAGGCGCGCTCAGCGTGCGTGTGGCTTCAACCGCAGGTAGACCTGCTTGCGCACCTGGGCGACCACTTCGCCGCTCTCATCGACCACGTCGTTGCTGAACCAGCGCAGCACCTTCTCACCACTGGCTGCTTCCGTGCGCAGTTCATCCAGCAGCGCGTCGTCGATGCGGAATGACGTGCGTACGGTGCCGCGGCCGGGCTTGAGGAAGTCGATGGCGCCTGCTCGGTCCCACACGTAGTAGTCGCGCCCGAGGATGTGCAGCAGGCCCAGCATCCAGAATGGATCGGTCATCGCGAACAGGCTGCCGCCAAAGTGCGTGCCGACGTAGTTGCGGTTCCATGGCCGCAGGCGCAGCTCGACATCTATCTGCCGGTAGTCCGGCGTGATGCGGGTGACATGGATGCCGGTGAACAGGAACGGTGGCCAGAGATTGATACCGAAGCGGAACAGGTGGGCGTTCATGCGGGTGCGGGGACGCAGGGCGAGGCGCCCAGTCTAGCCATTCGCATGCGTATGTTGCACCCCGGCGGCGGCGAGGGTCACGCCTTGTCGTCGATCACATACCCGTCGCGGCCGTTGGCCTTGGCCTGGTACAACGCGGCGTCGGCGCCTTCGACGAAATGATGCGGTTGCAGCGTGCCGTCAGGCACGCGGGTGAACACGCCGATGGTGAGGGTGACGGCACCGTCGCTGCCATCACCGGGGGCCGGCAGTGCACGCACGCAGGCGATCAGGTCCTCGATGACCTGGCGTGCGCCTTCGGCCGGGGTATCCGGCAGCACCAGTGCGAACTCATCGCCACCGTAGCGCGCGGCCATGTCGCGTGGGCGCCGAGCATGCGCACCGATCAGCCGTGCAACATCGCGCAGCACGCGGTCGCCGACCTGATGCCCGTGGCGGTCGTTGTGGCGCTTGAAATGGTCGACGTCGATCAGTGCCAGGCTCAAGGACCTGCCACTGCGGCGCGCGGCATCGCATTCCTGCTGCAGTGACTGCTCGAAACGCAGGCGATTGCCGAGGCCGGTCAGCGCATCACGGTTGGCCTGGCGGTGCCAGGCCGAGATCCGCCAGATCGCCCAGGACAGCAACACCAGCAGGATGCCCAGCATTGCGCTTGCCGGTGCCCACCACAGGTCACCGGCACGCAACAGCAACCAGCTCAGCAGCGGTGGAAGCGGCAGCGAGCACAGTGCGGCAAGCCATGGCAGGCGCAGGCCGAGCAGGAGCACGCACAACGCGGCCAGCACGCCGCTGATGGCGTGCTGCCAGAGGCGTGGCAGCAGATCGATCTGCTTGTGCTGCAGCAGCATCGACGCGATGTTGGCCTGGTATTCGCTGCCGCTCATCCAGTACTCGCGGGTGGTCGGGGTCAACAGCCGCGGTGCGATGCCGCTGGCCGTCATGCCCACCACGATGCGGCGGCCATGCAGCATCGCCGTGTCCACGTGACCATCAAGTACGTCGGCATAGGACACCTGCGGCAGGCGCTCGGGCGGCCCCGCATAGCGCACGCGCACGTAGTCGTCGCGTCGCCACTGATAGGGCGAACCGATCTGCGGATCGGGATCGGGCAGGCCGTGCACCGTGCCCGGCGGCAGGTCGGCCAGCGCCAGGCCCAACGCCGGCCAATGGGCCTGGCCGATGCCCGCATGCAGATACACACCGCGCGCGACGCCATCGCCGTCCACTTCCACATCGGTATGGCCGATTGCCGCAGCACTGCTCGCAATCTGCGGAATCGGCAGCATTTCCTCGGCCATGCGGTCGCCGGCGGCCGGCGCCGCCAGCACTGGCAGCACCACCCGGCCACTGCGGCGGATCGCTGTGGCCAGTTCATCGTCCTGCTGGCTGTCGCGTCGATCCGGCTCAGACAGCATCAGGTCCAGTGCGATGCGCTCGGCACCGGCGTCGGTCAGCCGGTCCAGCAGGCGCGCATGGACCGAACGGGGCCAGGGCCATTGGCCGATGCGCTGCAGGCTGCCCTCGTCGATGGCCACGATCAGCACGCTGGGGTCGGGGCGGTACTCCCAATTCCCAACCATGGCGTCATAGGCGGCTTCGTCCTGGCGCCACAGCCACTGGCCGTGGCTGGCGATCACCGTCAGCACGCCGGCCAGCAGTGCCAGCAGAATCCGCTTCGACCACGGCAGCGGCGAGCGCCTCATAACAACAGCAACAGCAGCAGGGCGCCGCCACCAGCGCCGTAGCACAGACGGCAAGGCAGCTTGATCTGCTGGGCCGGCGAGTACTCGCCCGCATGCCCGTCGTCGTCGATGTACTGCACGCGCACATGCAGGGTGCCGCTCCACGGCTGCTTGAAGCTGACCTGCGGCTCGCTTACGGTCTGGTCGACCAGGGGTGCCCGGAAGTCGCCTCGACGGTCCACCTGCACCCGGTACCGCTGGCCTTCGCTGCCGGCCTGCCAGCGGAGGGTCAGTTCGCCACGCGTGGCCTCGGGCGGCTGCAGGGCCGGGTCGACCGGTTCATTGCTCAGTTGCAAGGGCAGGGCCTGGCCATAGCGGCCCTGGTGGCCGTTGCCATCGCGCGAGGCCACCCGCCAGAAGTACTGGCCGGGCGGCAGCGGCTGCGCCAGGCGCAGGTCGGTGACCGGGGTGCTTTGTTCCTGCAGCGGTTGCTCGAAGTTCGGCTCGGCGGCAATCTGCAGCACGCTGCTGCGCGCACCGGGCGCTTGGCTCCAACGGAAGCGCGGTCGGTCGCTGTTGATGGTCTGCCCGTGCAGCGGGGCCACCGTCAGTGGCGGCGGGGGCTGGTCGCCGAGTTCGAAATCGGCGCTGGCGTCGAGGCCTTCCACACCCTGCGCATCCACGGCGCGCAACAGGATGCGCAACTGGCCGGGGGGCAGGTCGCCGATCGCCAGCCGGGTATCGGTGGTGGTGGCGGCAAACAGCAGGATTTCCGGCGTTGCCGACAGCACCACTTCAACGCGGTAGCGGGCGGCGCCGTCGACGGGGTCCCAGGCGAGGAGGGCCGGCAAGGGCGCCAGGCGCATGCCGTCGCTGCGCAGCTGCGGTGCTGGAAGAAGCGCGGAGACAGCATCCGGCGCCGTATCGGCGCTGCTGCTGAGGCTGGCCTGTCCAGGCTGGACCAGGCGCTTGCCGTGGATGTTGCCGACCTGCACCTTGCCCTGCAGCACTTCGGTGGCAGCCACGTGGCCGGCGTCACCGGCGCTGACCCGGAATACGGTACCGCGTACGCTGCTGGTCGCCGTAGGTGCATCGATGATGTAGCGCGAGGCGGGGCCACGGGCAGGCGTCACCCGGTTGCTGGCGCGGCCCTGCTGGAGGCGCACGCGGGTATCGACCATGCCGGTGTGGCCGTAACGGCTGAGCTGGTCCAGGCGCAGCCGGGAATGCTCGCGCAGCTGCAGGCGGGAAGCGTCGGCGAATTCAAGCGTGACGCTGGAGTCGCCCTCGGTCTGCACCGTGTCACCGATGCGAAGCTGTTCCCCGGCCAGTAGCGCGCGCGTGGCGCTGCCATCGGCGCCGGACAGTTCGACCTTGCCCCTTACCGACAGCACGCGGGCGGGGGCTGGTTCGATGCGCAGCCAGCTGATCGGGAAGCGCAGCAGCTGCCCCGGCGGCAGCTGGTAGGGGTTGTCGATGCGGTTGTGCTGTTGCAGCTGCTGCCAGCGTACCGAGGGCTTGAGATACAGGCCACCCAGGTCCCACAGGGTATCGCCGGGACGGACCCGATAGTTCCAGTCCTGGGCCGCGGCAATGGCCGGCAGGAAGAGAAGAGCGCAGAGCAGCGCGCCCTGGAAGCGCATGGCGAACGACAGCGAGCGGACGAAGGTCACAGTTTGCAATCCCGGCAATGCGGGGGCGCAGCTGCAAGACCCCATGGCCCCGACCTCATCCCCCCGAACGGATCGTGGCGGCCGCACGGCCGCCATCCAGTGCATTATTGCCCGCGTTCAGTGCAGGGATTCTGAACGAGGACGGCTCCCGTTCAGAACAGCAGCGAGGCCATCCGGCGACGGTACTGGCCGACCAGGTCCTCGTCGGAGATCACATTGAAGGCGTCGATCAGGGCCTTGCGCGGCAGCCCTTCCTCGAACGTGCGGTCGATCCGCAGCATTTCCAGGAACTGGGCCAACGCAGCTTCGTCATGGCCCCCGAGCAACAGTTGCACGCCGCGCAGATGGCGGGCCTTGAGGTCCTTGCCATCGGCGGCGATGCGGGCGTCCAGCACTTCAGCGGCCGGGGCATCCTTCAGCGCGGCGGCGAAGGCCAGGCGGGCGCGGGCACGCACGGCGCGGTCGTCGGTGGCCAGATTGGCGGGCAGGCCGTCGATCAGGGTGCCGGCTTCGTCCACGCCACCGATCTGCAGCAGGGCCAGGGCCAGGTCGAGCTTCAGTTCGTCCTTGTCCGGCTCGGCGGCGATCTGGGCACGCAGCACATCGACCTGCGCCTGCGGGTCCAGCGGGGCGTCATCTTCGGGCGCGGCGTCGCCGACATCGGCCGGCACGATGCCGTGCTGGGCCAGGAACTCACGCAGCTGGCCTTCCGGAATCGCGCCCGGGAAGCCGTCCACCAGCTGGCCGCCCTTGACCAGGAACACGGTCGGCACCGAGCGGATCTGGAAGGCCGCTGCGATCTGCTGTTCCTTGTCGACATCGACCTTGGCCAGTTCGAAGGCGCCGTTGTACTCGGCGGCCAGTTTTTCCAGCATTGGGCCCAGGGTCTTGCACGGCCCGCACCAGGTGGCCCAGAAGTCGACCAGCACCGGCGTCTGCAGCGACTTCTGCAGGACTTCGGCCTCGAAGGTCGCAGTGGTGGCGTCGAATACGTAGGTCGTCTCGGTCATGGGGGGAGGCATCGTTTGGCGTCTGGAGTCCGATTCTATGGTGACGATCGATGCCGGTCTCAACCCGGGTTGTGGTAAATGCCTGACAATGCAGTCTTCCTCTCGCCGTACTTTCCGGAGTCTGCATGTCGTCCCTGTCACCGTTGCTGCGCCTGCCTGGCCTGGTCGCCGCGCTGCTGTTTGTACTGGCGGTGATCGGTTTCGGCGCCGGCCTGGACGGCTACGCACAAGCCCGTCATCCGGTGGCACTGCTGGGCGCGCAGGGGGTGCCGCATGCGCTGGCCTTCAATCTGCTGGGCTTCGTGCTGCCGGGCCTGCTGGCGGCGATCGTGGCCGAGTGCCTGCGCCGCGGGCTGCCGGCAACCGCCGGCTGGGCGCCACGGGTGGGCAGCCAGATGCTGCTGCTGGCCGGGTTGGCCTTCGCCGCGATGGGGTTGCTGCCGCTGGATGTGGATGACCTGCACGGGCCGGCCAGCCAACTGCATGCCAGCGCCTGGATGATCTGGGTGCTGGGTTTTGTCGCCGGAACCCTGCTGCTGGCCGTATCCGGTCTGCGCCAGGTGCATGGCCGCGCGCTGGGCGTACTGGCGCTGGGCTGCGGCATGCTGGCCGCGCTGGCCGCGTTTGCCCTGCAGGGCGTACTGCCGGCGCCGCTGGCACAACGGCTGGCGTTTGCGTGCTGGGCAGTCTGGCTGGGGGCGGCCCTGCCGCTGTCGCGCCCACGCTGAGACGCCTCCCGGGGCGTCGCGGCGCCTGCCTCCGGCGGGCAGGATTGGAGACGTTTGCCGCACTGCGGTACGCTGTACCGCTTTGCCGCCGCATCCGCGTGTTCCATGACCAGCGCTGAAACCAACGCCTACGACCCGCAGCAGGTTGAATCCGCCGCCCAGCAATACTGGGACGCTACCCGTGCCTTCGAGGTCGACGAGACTTCGGACAAGCCGAAGTACTACTGCCTGTCGATGCTTCCGTACCCGTCCGGTGCGCTGCACATGGGCCACGTGCGCAATTACACGATTGGCGACGTGATCAGCCGCTACAAGCGCATGACCGGCCACAACGTGCTGCAGCCGATGGGCTGGGACGCGTTCGGCCTTCCGGCGGAAAACGCCGCGATCAAGAACAAGACCGCGCCGGCGGCGTGGACCTACAAGAACATCGACCACATGCGCAGCCAGCTGAAGTCGCTGGGCTACGCCATCGACTGGTCGCGCGAGTTCGCCACCTGCCGCCCGGACTATTACGTCCACGAGCAGCGCATGTTCACCCGCCTGATGCGCAAGGGCCTGGCCTATCGCCGCAATGCGGTGGTGAACTGGGACCCGGTCGACCAGACCGTGCTGGCCAACGAGCAGGTCATCGACGGCCGTGGCTGGCGCTCGGGTGCCCTGGTCGAGAAGCGCGAGATCCCGCAGTGGTTCCTGCGCATCACCGACTATGCCCAGGAGCTGCTGGATGGCCTGGACGAGCTGGACGGCTGGCCGGAATCGGTCAAGACCATGCAGCGTAACTGGATCGGCCGTTCCGAAGGCCTGGAGATCCAGTTCGACGTGCGCGATGTCGACGGCAGCGCGCTGGACCCGCTGCGTGTGTTCACCACCCGCCCGGACACGGTGATGGGCGTGACCTTCGTGTCGATTGCCGCCGAACACCCGCTGGCGCTGCACGCGGCGAAGAACAATCCGGAACTGGCCGCGCTGCTGGTCGACCTGAAGCAGGGGGGGGTGTCCGAAGCCGAGCTGGAAACCCAGGAAAAGCGCGGCATGGATACCGGCCTGCGCGCGCTGCACCCGGTGACCGGCGAGCCGGTCCCGGTGTGGGTCGCCAACTTCGTGCTGATGGGCTACGGCACCGGCGCGGTGATGGCGGTGCCGGGCCATGACCAGCGCGACAATGAAGTGGCCAACAAGTACGGGCTGCCGATCAAGCAGGTCATCGCGCTGAAGGATCCGCGCACCGACGAAGAGCGCACCTGGGACGGCAGCCGTTGGCAGGACTGGTACAGCGACAAGAGCCGTGCCTTCGAGCTGGTCAACTCGGCCGAATTCGACGGCCTGGACTTCCAGGGCGCGTTCGAAGCGCTGGCCGAACGCTTCGAGCGCAAGGCCCAGGGCCAGCGCCGCGTCAACTACCGCCTGCGCGACTGGGGCGTGAGCCGCCAGCGCTACTGGGGCTGCCCGATTCCGGTGATCTACTGCGCCAAGTGCGGCGCGGTGCCGGTGCCGGAAGAACAACTGCCGGTGGTGCTGCCGGAGGACGTGGCGTTCTCGGGTACCGGTTCGCCGATCAAGACCGACCCGGAATGGCGCAAGACCACCTGCCCGGACTGCGGCGGTGCGGCCGAGCGCGAGACCGATACCTTCGACACCTTCATGGAATCGAGCTGGTATTACGCCCGCTACACCTCGCCGGGTGCCCGTGACGCTGTCGACAAGCGCGGCAACTACTGGCTGCCGGTGGACCAGTACATCGGTGGCATCGAGCACGCGATCCTGCACCTGATGTATTTCCGCTTCTACCACAAGCTGCTGCGCGACGCGCGGATGGTGGACAGCAACGAACCGGCGCGCAACCTGCTGTGCCAGGGCATGGTGATCGCCGAAACCTATTACCGCCCGAACCCGGACGGCTCGAAGGACTGGATCAATCCGGCCGATGTGGAAGTGCAGCGCGACGAGCGCGGCCGCATCACCGGCGCCACCCTGATCGCCGACGGCCAGCCGGTGGTGGTCGGTGGCACCGAGAAGATGTCCAAGTCGAAGAACAACGGCGTGGACCCGCAGGCGATGGTCGGCAAGTACGGCGCCGACACCGTGCGCCTGTTCTCGATGTTCGCCGCGCCGCCGGAGCAGTCGCTGGAGTGGAACGAGGCCGGCGTGGACGGGATGGCCCGCTTCCTGCGCCGCCTCTGGGCCCAGGTGCAGAAGCATGCCGCCGACGGCGCCGCCCCGGCACTGGATGTTGCAGCACTGGACGCCAACCAGAAGGCGCTGCGCCGCAAGACCCACGAAACCATCGGCAAGGTCGGTGACGACTACGGCCGCCGCCACAGCTTCAACACCGCGATCGCTGCGGTGATGGAGTTGATGAACGCACTGGCCAAGTTCGAGGACGGCAGTGAGCAGGGCCGTGCGGTGCGCCAGGAAGCGCTGCAGGCCATCGTGCTGCTGCTGAACCCGATCACCCCGCATGCCAGCCACGCCCTGTGGCAGGTGCTGGGTCACGCGGAGACGCTGCTGGAAGACCAGCCGTTCCCGCAGGCCGATGCCAGTGCGCTGGTGCGCGACGCGCTGACCCTGGCGGTGCAGGTCAACGGCAAGCTGCGTGGCACCATCGACGTGGCGGCCGACGCCGCGCGCGAGCAGGTGGAGGCACTGGCGCTGGCCGAGCCCAACGCGGCCAAGTTCCTGGAAGGCCTGACGGTGCGCAAGATCATCATCGTGCCCGGCAAGATCGTGAACATCGTCGCCGCCTGATGTACCCCGCACCGGCCACCCGTATGGTGGCCGGTGCCATTCCGGTGCAGGGCCAGGCGTTTGATGGCCCTGCATTCACGCGGCTTCGGGCACGCTGTGTGTTGCCGTGATCGCCCGGCTCCGCCAGACTGTCTCCATGACCCGAATCCTGCTTGCCCTCGTTCTTGTCCTCGGCCTTGCCGGCTGCGGCTTCCATCTGCGCAACAAGCTGATGCTGCCCACCGACACCGCCCCGGTGAAGGTGGTATCCACCGCCCCGTACAGTGAACTGGTCAAGCTGCTCAACCGCAGCCTGCTGGCTTCCGGTGCCAGGCTGGCTGATGAGGACAGCAACGAACCCAGTACCCAGCTGCAGGTGCTGTCCGAACGCTGGGGCGACCTGCCGATCGCCATCGACTCGCAGGGCCGTGCGCAGGAATACAGCCTGCGCTACGCGGTGATCTTCATTTTCCGTCGCGAAGACGGCAGCGAGCTGGTGCCGCAGCAGGTGATCGAGCTGTCGCGCGACTACGTGTCGCCACCGACCGACGCCACCGGTACCACCACCGAACGCGAGATCCTGGCCAACGAGCTGCGCCGGGAAATGTCCGCCTCGATCATCCGCCGCATCGACAGCGTGGTGCGTGCCGAGCTCGAGAAGGGCGGCAGCCTGTCGGCGCCGAAAGCCAAGCCGATTGAAGGCGCGGTACCGGCCGAGCCGGTCCCCGCAGCCAAGCACTGAGCCGCGGCCATGGAACTGCGTCCGGAGCAGCTGGCCAGCCAGGGCGCTGATACCGCGCTGGCGCCGGTCTACCTGATTGCCGGCCCGGAAACCCTGCGTGTGCTGGAGGCAGCTGACGCCATCCGCGCACGCGCACGCGCCGCCGGCATCGGCGAACGTGAAGTGTTCGACGCCGATGGCCGTGATTTCGACTGGAACCAGCTCGACGCCAGCTTCAACGCGCCCAGCCTGTTCAGTGCCCGCCGCCTGGTTGAGGTGCGCCTGCCCAGCGGCAAGCCTGGCAAGGACGGGGCCGAAGTGATCAGCCAGTTCTGTGCCAACCCGGCGCCGGACGTGGTGCTGATGATCACCGCAAGTGAATGGAGCAAGGCCCACCAGGGCAAGTGGGCCGAAGCGATCAACCGCATCGGCGTGCTGTCGGTGGCCTGGGCGGTCAAGCCGCATGAATTGCCGGACTGGATCGAGCGCCGCCTGCGTGGCAAGGGACTGCGTGCCGATCCTGCCGCCGTGCAGCGCCTGGCCGAGCGGGTGGAAGGCAATCTGCTGGCTGCTGCCCAGGAAATCGACAAGCTGGCGTTGCTGGCCGATGGCCAGCCGCTGGACGTGGAGCGCATGGAGTCGCTGGTGGCCGATGCCGCCCGCTATGACGTGTTCCGGCTGGTGGAAGCGGCCTTTTCCGGCCAACCGCCGGCGGTGCTGCGCATGCTGGCCGGACTGCGCGGCGAGGGCGAGGCGGTGGCTGCGCTGATGCCGATGGTGATCCGCGAGCTGCTGGCGGGCGCTGGCTTGGCCCGGGTGCAGGCCCGTGGCGGCAACCTGGCGGCTGAAATGAAATCGCGCGGTATCTGGGAATCGCGGCAGGCCCCGTACAAGCGCGCGCTGCAGCGGCATCCGGAAAGCAAGCGTTGGGAACGCTTCGTGGCCGAAGCCGGGCTGGTTGACCGCATCGCCAAGGGCCGCGCCGAGGGTGATGCCTGGCTGGCGCTGGAGCGCCTGCTGGTGGTGGTGGCCGAACCGCGTGCCGTGCGCCTGTTGGCGCGGGCCTGAGCAATGAGCCTGCGGATCTATTACGGGGGCACCTTCGATCCGGTGCACCTGGGGCACCTGGCGATCGCGCGTGCGGCCCGTGATGAACTGCAGGTCGCCGTGCGCCTGCTGCCGGCCGCCGATCCGCCGCACCGCGCGGTGCCCGGTGCCACCGCTGAGCAGCGCTGCACGATGTTGTCGCTGGCCATCGGCGACGAGCCGGGGCTGTTGTTGGACCGCCGCGAACTGGATCGTGCCGCCCGCTGCCCCGGTCGTCCGTCGTACACCGTCGACACCCTGCGCGAGCTGCGTGGCGAGCTGGGCCCGAGCCGGCCGCTGGCCTGGCTGGTGGGCGCCGACAGCCTGCTGGGCCTGTCCGGCTGGCACGAATGGGAGGCCCTGTTCGACCTGGCCCACTTCGTGGTGGCCGAACGGCCGGGCAGTCCGTTGCAGGCGTCGATCGATGGCGAGCTGGGGCGTGCCCTGCAAGGGCGCTGGGCCGACAATGAGCAGGCCCTGTTCGCCAGCCCGGCCGGGCGCGTCCTGCGCCTGCACCACCCGCTGCGCGAGGAATCAGCCAGCGCCGTGCGCTCGCAGATTGCCGCTGGCGGCCCCTGGCGCGCACTGCTGCCACCGGCCGTGGCCGACTATGTCGCTGCACACGGGCTGTACCGCCCGGCCACGGCGTGAATGGCGCGGCCGCGCCATCCCCGTATAATCGCCCCCACGTTTATCGAGTCGATCCACTTTGAGCAACCAGACCCAGCCCCAGACCATCAAGGTCGATCTTCCCAGCCCGCCGCCGTCCGTGCCGGAACTGCTGGCCAGCGTCCGCCAAGCCACCGAAGACCTGAAGGCCAAGGACCTGGTCGAGATCGACGTGCGCGGCCGGTCCAGCGTTGCCGATTACATGATCGTCGTTTCGGGCACCTCGACCCGCCACGTCAAGTCGATTGCCGATGAAGTCGTGCGCTTCGCCAAGAACCTGGACGTGATGCCACTGGGCGTGGAAGGCGAGCGCGAGGCCGAGTGGGTGCTGGTCGACCTGGGCGACGTGATCGTCCACGTGATGCTGCCGCGCGTGCGTGAGTTCTACGCCCTCGAGCGCCTGTGGACCGTCGGCGACCAGCCGCCGTCCAGCGACGACGAAGTGGCCTGAGCCACACGATGATGCATCCCTTCGACGGCGCCGATGGCGCCGTCGACGTTTTGGAGGACCGCTGATGAAAGCCCGCCTGATCGCCACCGGTGAACGCGCCCCCAGCTGGGTCGCGCAGGGCTTCGCCGAGTACCAGAAGCGGCTGTCGCACTGGCTGCCGTTCGAGCTGGTCGAAATCGAGCCTGGCCTGCGCGGCAAGGGCCGCGATCCGCGCCGCGCCACGGAGGATGAAGGCAGGCGGGTAATCGCTGCGCTGCCGAAGAACGCTTATGTGGTGGCGCTGGATGTGCCGGGCCGCCAGCTCAGCTCCGAACAGCTGGCACAACGCCTGGAGCATTGGCGCGGGCAGGGCAGGGACCTGGCGTTCCTGATCGGTGGCCCGGAAGGGCATTCGCCGGAAGTATCCGCGTTGGCCGATGAGAAGTGGTCGATTGGACCATTGACGCTGCCGCACATGCTGGTGCGGCTGGTGGTGGCCGAGCAGCTGTATCGGGCTGCCGCAATGATCGCCAATCACCCCTACCATCGCGCGTGAAGAATGGTTATACTAGTCGTCTGCCCGAATAGCTCAGCCGGTTAGAGCACTTGACTGTTAATCAGGGGGTCGTTGGTTCGAGTCCAACTTCGGGCGCCACCTTGAGAAACCTGCATCGCAAGATGCAGGTTTTTTTTTCGTGTTGTAGAACCGAGGCCATGCTCGGCTGCATCCTCGAAGCCGGGCATGGGCTCGGCGCTACAGCGTAATCAGGCCCTTCCAGAACGCGACCAGCGTGGCGATCGCCACCGCCAGGATCGCGCCGAACAGCACCCATTCCCAACGCGTGAATACCAGCTCGCCGCGCTGGCGCCGGGCCAGTGCGAACAGCACCACGCCGGGCACGTACAGCAACACCGACAACAGCAGGTTGTCGAGGCCGCCGGCATACACCAGCCACAGCGCGTACGCACTGGCCAGCAGCGCAACCGCGAAATCACGCCAGCGCACACTGGGCTCATCGGCGTAGGCCTGCCCGCGCCAGGCCAGCTGCACGCCGAATGCCGTGGACAGGAAGTAGGGCACCAGGCTCATCGACGCAGCGAGCAGCACCAGCCCGGTGTAGCTGCCCGAACTGACCAGCACCAGCAGCAGGAACAACTGGATCAGGCCATTGCTCAACCACAGTGCATTGGCCGGCACACCACGCGCGTTCTCGCGGCCGAGGAAGGCGGGCATGGTGCCGTCGCCCGCAGCGGCATAGAGCACTTCGGCGCACAGCAGCACCCAGGCCAGCAATGCACCGAGGACGGAGATGATCGAACCGATGATGATTACCGTCGCGCCCCATTCGCCGACGATGGCGCGCAGCACATAGGCCATCGACGGATTGGGCAGCCCGGCCAGTTCGGCCTGCGACAGCACGCCCATCGACAGCAGGCTGACCAGCACCAGCAGCAGCCAGACCCCCAGGAAACCGATCACCGTGGCGCGGCCAACGTCGGCGCGGCGCGCCGCACGCCGTGAATAGATGCTGGCGCCCTCGATGCCGATGAATACCCACACGGTCACCAGCATCATGCCGCGCAGCTGCTGGCCGAGATCGCCGAGCGCGGGCGTGCCAAGGAAATCGGCACGGAACACCTCCATGCGGAACGCACCTGCTGCCAGGATCAGGAACAGCGTGATCGGCAGCAGCTTGGCCACCGTCACCAGGCCATTGACAATGGCCGCCGTACGCAGGCCACGCAGCACCAGCAGGTGCACGGTCCACAGCAGCACTGACGACGCCGCCACGGCGGCAGGCGTGTTGCCTTCGCCGAACACTGGCAGGAAATGGCCGAGGCCGCTGAAGATCAGCACGAAGAAGCTGGCATTGCCAAGCACCGAGGCGACCCAGTAGCCCCAGGCCGCAGAGAACCCGATGTAGTTGCCGAAGCCCTCACGCGCGTATGCGTAGATGCCGGTATCAAGATCCGGCCGGCGGTTGGCCAGGGCCTGGAACACGAAGGCCAGCATCAGCATGCCGGCGCCACTGACCGCCCAGCCGATCAGCGCGGCGGCCGGCCCGGCGCTGCGCGCCACGTTCTGCGGCAATGAGAAGATGCCGGCGCCTACCATCGAGCCAACTACCAGTGCAGTCAACGCGGGCAGGCCCAGGCGTTGCGATGTCGTGGCCATGGTGATCCCCTGCGGCGGTAGTGCCGCTTGCACACGGTAGCCACGTGCCCGTGAACGTGCATGCAAGGCGTGCAACGACGAAGGCCCGGGCTGCTGCCCGGGCCTCCGAAGTTGATGCGTTGAACGGTATTACTTGAAGGTGTACTTGGCGCCGACGGTGAAGTAGCGACCGATGGCGCCGCTGAAGTGCAGCGGGTTGTAGTTCACGCCACCGTAGGTGGTCGGATCGAGCGGAGCAATGCGATCGAACACGTTCTGCACCGAGGCGTTCAGTTCGAAGGCTTCGGTGATGTTCCAGCGGCCGGACAGATCGAAGGTGGTGAACGAGGAGATCTTGGTGACGTCGGTACCGTCGGCGTAGGAGAACTGGTACGAACCGTCCGGACCACGGAAATCCTTGTTGTCCATCTTGGAGATGTAGTTGGCGACGCCGCTCACGCTCCACGGCCCCTGACGCCAGGTGGTACCGAAGTTGATCCGATCCTTTGGCGTACCGATGCAGTTGGTCACGTCGCAGTTGCCGTGGGTGCCTGCATAGTCGAAGGTCTCGTCGGAGTCGGTGCGCTCGTACTTCAGCACATGGCTCCACTGCAGGTCCATTTCCAGCTGGCCCGGGCCGATATCGAAGGTCTGGCGGATATCGGTATCGATACCGCGCACGCGCGTGGATGCCGCATTGATGTACGCGGTGTTGACCGCCAGGATGCTGCCGGTGCCAGCGATGCCGTTGATCAGGTCGATGTCACGCAGCACGTTGCCGGCGGCGATGGCATCGGCCGTGGAGCCTTGGGCGATTTCGTTGGTGCGCTTGATCTGCCAGGCATCCACGGTCATCGAAGTGGTGGAGGTCGGCTGCAGCACGATGCCCACCGAGTAGCTCTTGGACTCTTCCGGCTTCAGGTCCTTGTTGGGGCGGGTGATGATCGCGACCGGGCGCGAGCTGCAGTTGGTGCCGACATCGGCCGGCGGGCTGACGGCGCAGCGCACCGGATCGCGGGCGTTGGAGAAGGCGGCCAGGCCACCATCGCCGTTCTCGGCCGGGTTGGGGGCGCGGAAGCCTTCGGCGTAGCTGGCACGCAGGGCGATCCAGTCGGCTGGGGTCCACTTGATGCCCAGCTTCGGCGTGGCCTTGCCTTCGCCGCTTTCGTACTTGTCGTAACGCAGCGCGCCGGAAAGTTCCAGTTGCTCCAGCACCGGTGCCGACAGTTCGACGTAGCCGGCGTAGACATTCTGCGTACCGTCATAGGCCGAATAGCCCAGGCCAATGATGTCACCCTGGTCGGTGTAAGTCTGCGGGGTCAGGCTGTTGCTGGTCTTGCGCCACTCGGTACCGATTGCCAGGCCCAGCGGACCACCTTTCAGGTCCATCAGGCTGCGCGACACGGTGAAGTCGAACATGTCCAGGCTGGACTTGGCGCGTGCGCTGATGGTCGGCGAGATGTAGTCGTACAGCGCCTGCGAGTTGAGGTTGGCATTGTCGCCAATACGCCACACGCCGCCGGCACAGTTCGGGTTGCCCAGCGCGCACTGTACAGCGCTGTAGCGCAGGAACCCGGTGCGCTTGTTCACCAGATCGGTACCGGAGTGCAGGTAGGCGGTGTCGTAGCTCCAGTCACCCCAGTTGCCCTTGACGCCGACCAGGAAGCGGTTGAACTCATTGGTGTTGTTGGTCACGCGCGGGCCGACATCCCAGGCCGAGTAGCGCAGGCGCGAGGCCTGGCCCTGGATCGGATTGTCGGGATGGGTCGGCGACAGCACCACGGCGCCCGGGCCGCTGCTGGCATTGCGCGGGCCAAGGGGATAGCCCCAGCTGCCGGAGACGCCGGACGGTGTGTTGCTGAAGATCGTTTCCTTCTTCGAGTAGCCGATCTCGGTGTAGACCTCGCCGCCTTCGCCGAAGGCGAAGCTGGCGCGGCCGAACACGTTGACGTACTTCTCTTCAGGCGTGAGATCACGGAACTGCTGCGCCGGATCCCACAGGCAGCCCTGGGCCGCCACCGACGCGTCGGTCTGGCCCGGGATGGTGGTCAGGCCTTGGCAGCCGGGCAGTGGCACGAGCCTTGCGGGATTGGTCGCTGTGACATTGCGGTCGTCATACACCGAGCCATTCGGACCGACGCCTCCGCTGGTGCGGCCATTGAGGTAGGCGCCGCCGAGGAACTGGGCATTGTTGCCATAGCCCCAAGGACGGATGTCGCCGGTGCCGATCCACTTGCGGTTCTTGCGATCGCTGATCTTGATCGCGTCGGTCTTGCCGACGTCCAGGCTGAAGAAGGCATTCCAGCCGTCAGTGGCCAGGTCGCCGGTGCCGGCGGTCAGGGTCGCCTTTTTCGCGTCGCCATCGCTGTCACCGGACAGGCCATAGGAGCCACGCAGGATGGCGCCCTGGAAGTCGCTGCGCAGGATGATGTTGACCACGCCGGCGATGGCATCGGAGCCATAGATTGCCGAGGCGCCGTCCTTGAGCACTTCCACGCGCTCGACGGCATCGAGCGGAATGGTGCTCAGGTCGGTGAAGACCTTCTGGCCGTCGTCGGCCAGGCCGTAGGTGGCCATGCGGCGGCCGTTCAACAGGACCAGGGTCGAGCCCGCGCCCAGGCCGCGCAGCGAAATGCCGGCGCCACCACCGGCAAAGCCGTTGCCGAAGGTCTTGGGGATGGAGCCGGAGCCATCAGCGGTCAGGGTCTGCAGGTATTCGGCAACCGTGGTCTTGCCGGTGCGGTCGATTTCCTGGCGGGTTACTACCTGCACCGGCGACGGCGTTTCAGTGTTGGTGCGCGGAATGTTCGAACCGGTGACCGTGATGCGGTCCAGGTTGGTGGCCTTATCCTGCGCGAAGGCGGAGGTGGAAGCCGCGGCGCCAACCAGCAACAGGGTGCTGCCGGTAAGGATATGGGTGATGGACGATGCCAGAGTGCTGCGGCGGCGGCTGGCGGGCCGTTGGATCAGGTGTTTCACAGCTTCTCTCCTAACTGGAAAACCGTAGCGTTGAGGGCTGTCTCCGGAAGATTCCGGGACGGATCAATCTAGGTTTCCGGTAGGTGACGAAGTCGTGAATTTTTGCTTAATCGGTAACGGTTGATCCGGTTCCGTCCGTTGGCACGTGCAGGGAAGCGCCGGCCCGGCAGGTGGCCGGGCCGGCGATCACTTCACTCCGGCAGCGAGAACTGCACCGGCACCATGCCGATGGCCGGTACCGCCACGCCATCACGCTGGGCCGGCTCGAAGCGCCAGTGCCGGAGCACCTGCAGGCGCGCGGCCTGGTCCAGGCTGCGCGAACCGCTGCTGCGCTCGATGCTGACCCCCGTCGGCTGCCCGCGGGTGTCCACCTCTACCCGCAACAGCACAGTGCCCTGTTCGCGGTTGCGCAATGCCGCCAGCGGATAGGCCGGCGGCGGGGCGCTGCGGTACTGCAGTTGGGCGCCGGCCAGTGGTGCGGAGGCATCGATGCTCGGTGCAAGCTGGGGCGGGGCCGGTTCGGCGGCCGGCAGCGCGATGCCCTGGGCTTCTTCCACGGTTGCGGTAGGAGCTGGAAGCGGCGGCGCGGCCGGCTGCGTCTGTGGCTTCGGTACGACCCGGGCGACCTCCCTGGGCGGTTCCAGCACCGGGGGCGGCGGCGTTGGCGGGATCTTCTCGATCAGCCTGACCGTGGTCTTTTCACGCGGGGCCTGCACGGCCTGGTAGGTCGCAGGGATGAGCAGCAACAGGAAGGCCAGCAGGTGCAGGGCGATCGCCGCGCTCCAGGCGGCAACGCGGGCGGGGTCGAAGTGCAGGGATGCAACGGGATACGTACGAACCATGGTCCACCTCCATGCCAGTGACGAAGTCCTCAACGCACCAGGGCCCGTGGCGGGGTTGCCGCACGCGGCTGGCAGTGCATCAGTAGCGCGCCCGGGCGACCACTGCATAGAGGCAGGGGCACCCGTGTTGGGCTGGCCTTCAGCCACTGCCGTCGGAATGCACGAAAAAAGGGCGGGTCCCCTGGGGAACCCTCCTCTGTCGGCAATGACCAACGGCTCAGCGACCCAGTTCGAACACCACGTCCAGGTTGACCGATACGGTGGATTCACCCGGCGCGACCGGGGTGGCCTTGTCCATCGCCGCACCGGCCGCCATGGTGCGCATCA
Source organism: Stenotrophomonas sp. YJH_SMC_48-3 (assembly GCF_059369375.1). NCBI lineage: Bacteria > Pseudomonadati > Pseudomonadota > Gammaproteobacteria > Lysobacterales > Lysobacteraceae > Stenotrophomonas > Stenotrophomonas sp. YJH_SMC_48-3. The sequence goes on from NZ_JCAFSQ010000003.1 coordinate 213,914, forward strand.
TCGGCATCGGGCGGAAACCGCCATTGCTGTTCTCGGAGATGCTGACGATGCGGCGCACCTGCAGGCCCAGTGACTTGGCATAGGTCTGGGCGCGGGCCTGGGCCTTCTTCAGCGCAGCCAGGCGGGCTTCGTCATACACTGGTTCCGGCTGGTCGATCTCGAAGCTCGGGCCGTTGATCTGGTTGGCGCCCTGCGCGGCCAGCGCGTCCAGCACCTTGCCGAGCTTGGCGATGTCGCGCACCTTGAGGCTGACCGTGTTGCTGGCCTGGTAACCGGTGATCTTCGGCGCTTCGTTGTCGGCGTAGCGGTACTGCGGGTTGAGGCTGACGCCGCTGGTCTGCACGTCGCGCTCGGCGATGCCGGCGGCCTTGATCGCGGCCAGCACCTTGTCCATCTGCTGGGCGTTCTGGCGCATGGCGCTGTTGCCATCGGCAGCCTGGCTCACCACGCCGGCCGACAGCGTGGCCACGTCAGGCACGCGGGTGGCCTCGGCATTGGCCGAGATGTTCAGCAGCGTGCCCTCGGCCGGTGCGGCGATCGATGGCGAGGACGGAGCGGCATGGGCGGTCATCGAGGTTCCAAGGGCGAGGGACAGGGCGAGCAGCAGCGGGGTGGCAGTCAGGCGCATGGGATCTCCTTGTTGTGCCGTTGAGGGTGGTGTCGTAGCGATGAACGCGTTGTGAGTCCGTTCGGGGTTGAACGCGTTCCGGGACGGGTTGCCGACGATTCAGGTGGCGGCCTCAGGTTATGCTGTGCCGATGCTCTACCTAGCTTCCCGCTCCCCCCGACGCAACCAGCTGCTGGCCCGACTCGGACGCCCCTTCCAGGCATTGGATCTGGAGGTCGTCGAGCAGCGTGCGCCCGCTGAAAGCGCCGAACAGTACGTCTGCCGGGTCGCCGCCGACAAGGCGCGCGCCGGCCTGGCCCGGGTGCTGGCCAATGACCCGCAGGCGCGGGTGCTTGGTTCGGACACCGAGGTGGTGCTGCATGGCGAGGTGTTTGGAAAGCCCGCCGACGCTGCCGATGCCCGGGGGATGCTGGCGCGTCTTGCCGGGCGTACCCACCAGGTGATGACGGCCGTAGTGGTGGTCGGCGCGGACGGGCTGGACAGCGAACTGGTCATTTCCGAAGTGACCTTCGCCCCGATCGACGCTGCCGACATCGCCGCCTATGTCGCCACCGGCGAACCGCTGGACAAAGCCGGTGCCTACGCCATCCAGGGCGGGGCCGAGCGCTGGATCGAGCACCTGTCCGGCAGCTACTCCGGCGTCATGGGGCTGCCGTTGCTGCACACCGATCGTTTGCTGGCGCGCTGCGGCGTGCCGGCCCCCACCGCCGATGCCGCCAGGGAGGCTGCAGATGTCTGAGGAAATCCTGGTCAACGTGACCCCGCGCGAGACCCGGGTCGCGGTGATCGAAAATGGCATGCTGCAGGAACTGCACATCGAGCGTGGCTGGCGCCGGGGTGTGGTCGGCAACATCTACAAGGGCAAGGTGCAGCGGGTCATGCCCGGCATGCAGGCCGCCTTCGTCGAAGTCGGGCTGGAGCGCGCCGCGTTCCTGCACGCCAATGACGTGGTGCGGCCGGCGCCGGTGGCCAGTGCCGATACCGAGAACACCACCCTGCCGCCGCCGGCCAGCGTGCCGATTGTCGAGCTGCTGCGTGACGGCCAGGACATCGTCGTGCAGGTGGTGAAGGACCCGATCGGCACCAAGGGCGCACGCCTGACCACGCAGATCAGCATTCCCTCGCGCTACATGGTGCTGCTGCCGCAGTCCAAGGTGGTGGGCGTGTCGGCGCGCATCGAGGACGAAGCCGAGCGCGCCCGACTGAAGGCGCTGGTGACCGAGCTGTCGGCGCAGCACGGCGGCTACGGCTACATCGTGCGCACCAACGCCGAAGGCCAGCCGGCCGAGGCCATCGCCGAGGACATCGCCTACCTGTCGCGCGTGTGGAACGTGGTCGAGCGTCGTGGCCGCGAAGCGCCCTCGTGCAGCATCATCTATGAAGACCTGAGCCTGCCGCTGCGTTCGGTGCGCGACCTGATCCGCAAGGATGTGGACAAGGTGAAGGTGGACTCGAAGGAGACCTTCGGCCAGCTGCAGGCCTTCGTCGCCAAGTACATGCCGGTGCTGGCCGAGAAGCTGGAGCTGTATTCCGGCGATCGCCCGATCTTCGACATGTTCGGGGTGGAGGACGAGATCGGCCGCGCGCTGGACAAGCAGGTGCCGTTGAAATCCGGTGGCTACCTGGTGATCGACCAGACCGAGGCGATGACCACCATCGACGTCAATACCGGTTCGTTCCTCGGCCAGCGCAACCTGGAAGAAACGGTGTTCCGCACCAACCTGGAGGCTGCGCAGGCGGTGGCGCGGCAGCTGCGGCTGCGCAACCTGGGCGGCATCATCATCATCGACTTCATCGACATGGATGATGCCGAGCACCGCCGCCAGGTGCTGCGCACGCTGGAAAAGGCGCTTGCGCGCGACCATGCCAAGACAACAGTCTATGACTTCTCGCCGCTGGGCCTGGTGGAGATGACCCGCAAGCGCACGGTGGAAAGCCTGGAGCGCCAGCTGTCGGAAACCTGCCCGCAGTGCAGCGGCCGCGGCAGCATCAAGACCACCGAGACGGTGACCTACGAGATCTTCCGCGAGATCACCCGCGCGGTGCGCCAGTTCGACGCCGCGCGCCTGCTGGTGATCGCCTCGACCAAGGTGGTCGCGCGCATCACCGACGAGGAATCGGCGGCGGTGGCCGAGCTGGAGGAATTCCTCGGCAAGAGCATCCGCTTCCAGGCGGACGAGCAATACCTGCAGGAGCAGTTCGATGTCGTTCTGCTCTGATCCTCGCCGGCTGCAGGCCGGCGGTGGCCGATGAGCGCGCCGCCGCGCCTGCGACTGCGAAGGATCCGCCGTCATCTCATTGCCGCCTGCGCGGTGGGCCTGGTCGGGCTGGCACTGCTGGTGGGCACCCTCAGCCAGCTGCTGCCGCTGGCCGAGCGCCACCCCGACAGGATTGCGGCCTGGCTGAGCGAACGTGCCGGCCAGCCGGTGCGTTTCGACCAGCTGCAGACGGCCTGGACCCGTCGTGGCCCGTTGCTGCAGCTCAAAGGCCTGCATATCGGCGCGGGCCGCGGCCTGGCCATTGGCGAGGCCGAGGTGCTGGTATCGATGTACAGCGGCCTGTTGCCTGGCCGTTCGCTGACCGAGTTGCGCCTGCGTGGGCTGGCGCTGGATCTGCAGCAGGATGCAAGCGGTCGCTGGTCGGTGCGTGGGCTGCCACAGTCCGCCGACGGTGGAGATCCGCTGGACGCGCTGCGCCGGCTGGGCGAGCTGCAGGTGATCGGGGGGCGCCTGGGCGTGCACTCGCCGACGTTGGGCATCGACACCACGCTGCCGCGCATCGACCTGCGCCTGCGGGTCAATGGCGATCGCCTGCGCGTGGGCGTGCGCGCCTGGGCCCAGGCCGAAGCGCTGCCATTGACTGCGGTGCTGGATGTGGACCGCACGCGTGGCAACGGCGAGGCCTGGCTGGGCGCCGATCCGGTCGATTTCCATGCCTGGTCTCCGCTGTTGGCGGCCGGCGGTGTGCGCCTGCGCGAGGGCAAGGGCGAACTCAACCTGTGGTTGACCCTGCGCGATTTCGTGCCGGTGGCGGTGACCACGGATTCGGACCTGCGCGACGTGCGCATCGATGGCGCACCGATACCCGGCATGGCGGCGCCGCAGCTGCAGCTGCAGCGACTGCAGGCCCGCCTGCGCTGGCAGCGCCAGGCCGAGGGCTGGGCGCTGCAGGTACCGCGGCTGCGGCTGAAGAATGAAGACGGCGAGCAGCGCCTCGATGGCCTGCAGCTGCAGGTCGGCAAACAGCTGCGGGTGCGTTCCGGTGAAGTGCAGGCCGGCATCGCGCTGCGTGCGCTGGCCCTGAGCGATCGCCTTGAGCCGGGCCTGCGTCGCTGGCTGTTCCTGTCCAGGCCGCAGCTGGACGTGCGCGCGTTGCAGCTGGCCGGCGAACGCGATGGCCCATTGTGGGCGCAGGGTGAACTGCAGTCGCTGGGCTTTGCAAGCGTCGGCAATTCACCGGGGCTGCGCGGCCTTGGCGGGCGTTTCGAAGGCGATGCCAACGGCTTCAGCCTGCAGCTGCAGCCGCAACGGCAGCTGCAGTTCGATTGGCCCACCGGCTTCGGCGTGCGCCACGACCTGCAGCTGGCCGGGCAGATCGTGGGCTGGCGCGACGAGGGCGGTGGTTGGCGGATCGGGACGCCGGCGATGCGTGTGGAAGGTACCGACTATGCGGCCGACGTGCGCGGCGGTGTGTGGTTCCAGGGCGACGGTACGCGGCCGTGGCTGCAGCTGGCCGCCAAGCTGGACGACGTGCCGATGACGGCGGCCAAGCGCTTCTGGATCCACTCCAAGATGAGCAAGGGCGCCACCGACTGGCTGGACATGGCACTGGCCGGCGGCCAGGTACGTGGCGGCGTCGGCCTGGTCACCGGTGACCTGGACGACTGGCCGTTCGACAACAACGATGGCCGCTTCGAGGCCACCGGCCACATCACCAATGGCGACATCCGCTTCCAGCATGATTGGCCGCTGATGAGCCAGGTCGATGCCGATATCGCCTTCATCGGCCCCGGCTTCGACATGCATGGGCGCGGCGACCTGGCCGGCGTGGCGGTGCAGAAGTTCGAGGCGGGCATCCAGGATTTCGGGCAGCAGCCGCTGTACGTGCGCGCCGATGCACAGAGCGAGGCCGGCAGACTGCTGGCCATGCTGCGGCAGAGCCCGCTGCACAAGGACTATGGCGATACCCTGGACAACCTCACCGCAGCGGGCCCGGCGCATGTGACCTTCGATCTGCTGCAACCGCTGCACCACGATGAAGGCGGTGGCCATCTGCAGGGGACGGTTGACCTGGCCGGCGTGAAGCTGGTCGACAAGCGTTTCCAGCTCGCCTTCGACAACATGCACGGGCAGGCGCGCTACAGCAATGGCGGTTTCGATGCCGAGGAACTGTCGGTGCGCCACCTCGGCCAGGACGGCCGGCTGAGCCTGCGTGCCGGTGGCTACGTGCACGACAGCAGACTGGCCTTCGAATCGAAGCTGTCGGCCACGCTTGACGCCGGCGTGCTGATCGACCGCGCACCGGAGATGGCCTGGCTCAAGCCCTACATCACCGGGACCTCGCCGTGGACCATCGCGGTCAACCTGCCCAAGGTGGCGCCAGGTGCTCCTGCGCCGCCCAGCGAGCTGCGCTTGAGCTCCGATCTGGTCGGCACCCGGCTGGATCTGCCGGCGCCGCTGGACAAACCGGCTGCCGAGCCGCTGGCGACCACCGTGGCCGCACAGCTGCCGATGGGTGCCGGCCGCATCGATGTGGCGTTCGGCCAGCGCCTGGCGCTGGCCGCGCGCAGCCACAACAACCAGACCGGCGTGCAGGTGACGCTGGGCAGCGACCATGTCGATCGCGAGCCGCCGCCCAGCGGATTGACCGTCAACGGCCGCAGCCCGACCTTGGACGCATTGGAGTGGATCGGCCTGGCGCGGGGCGGCAGCGATGACAACACGATGCCGCTGCGTGCGGTGGACGTGCAGGTCGGTCAATTGAAGCTGATCGGTGGCGTTTTCGAGCAGACCCGGTTGCAGCTGCATCCGGGCGCGCAGGCGCTGGACGTGCGCCTGGCGGGCCCGTCGCTGGCCGGGCGCCTGACTGTCCCCAATGCTGACGGCGGTACCATCAGCGGCCAGCTCGACCGTGTGCACTGGCAATCGCTGCCGGCAGCTCCGGATGCACCGGCCGCACCGGCCCGGGTCCAGGCCGGCGCCAACGATATGGACCCGGCCAAGCTGCCGCCGTTCGCGCTGGACATCGCCGACCTCAAGTTCGGCAAGGTGGTGCTGGGCCAGGCGGTGCTGCGCACACGACCGTTGGCCAATGGCCTGAACGTGGACGAGCTGCGCTTCCGCGCGCCGGACCAGGAGATCGACATCAGCGGTCGCTGGCTGGGCCGTGCCGGCGGAGCCCGCACCGAGCTGACCGCCCAGGTGCGCAGCGAGGATCTGGGCGGACTGATGCAGAACCTGGACTACGGCGGCCAGCTGCGTGGTGGCTCCGGCCAGGCCCAGCTGCAGGCCACCTGGAGCGGGGGGCCGTCGGACTTCCAGCTGGGCAACCTGCAGGGCCGCCTGGACCTGCACGCACGCAACGGCCAGCTGCTGGAGCTGGAGCCGGGTGCTGGCCGCGTGCTGGGCCTGCTCAGCGTGACCCAGCTGCCGCGGCGCCTGATGTTCGACTTCCGCGACTTCTTCTCCAAGGGCTTCGCGTTCAACCAGATCGACGGCAGCATGCAGTTCGGCCAGGGCATGGCGCGCACCGACAAGGTGCTGATCGAAGGCCCGGCAGCCAACATCACCATCCGCGGCCAGGCCGACCTGCGCAACCAGCAGTTCGACCAGACCATCGACGTCAACCCGCGTGCCGGCAATCTGCTGACCGTGGTGGGGGCAGTGGCCGGTGGCCCGGTGGGAGCGGCGTTGGGCGCGGCCACCAATGCGGTATTGTCCAAGCCGTTGGGCGAGATTGGCGCCCGTACCTACAAGGTGACCGGTCCATGGAAGGAGCCCAAGGTGGAAGTGATCGAACGCAGCCGCGACAAGGCTCCACCACCCGCGCCGGCACCGGCGCCGGCCATTCCACCGACCGTCACCGGCCTGCCGCGCCCGCGGTGAGCGCGGCCTTCCTGTTCACGGGGCTTGCCTGAGCGCCCCCGCATCCCCAGATCGAGAACCATGACTGACATCGCCCTGACGCTTGCCCAAGACCGCCTGCTGCGCCCCGGCGGCCTGGATACCGCTGGCCTGGAGCGCACCTTCGGCCAGTTGCTTGGCCCCGGTGTGGACTTCGGCGATCTTTACTTCCAGCATGCCCGCCGCGAGAGCTGGAGCGTGGAAGACGGCATCGTCAAGGATGGCGCCCATTCCATCGAACAGGGCGTGGGCGTGCGGGCAATTTCCGGCGAAAAGACCGGCTTCGCCTATTCCGATGACATCCACGCCGACGCGCTGCTGGCGGCGGCGCAGTCGGCACGTGCGATCTCACGCGAAGGCGGTGCCCAATCCGGGCGATCGCTACTGCGTGGCAACGCGCGCGCGCTGTACCCGGCGCTGGACCCGATCGATGGTATCGGCAACGAGGCCAAGGTCGAGGTGCTCAAGCGCCTGGATGGCTACCTGCGTGCCGCCGATCCGCGCGTGAAGCAGGTGATGGTGAGCCTGTCCGGCGGCGTCGACACGGTGCTGATCGCACGCAGCGACGGTGTGCTGGGTGCTGATGTGCGGCCGCTGGTGCGCCTGAACGTACAGGTGATCGTCGAGCACCACGGTCGCCGCGAGTCCGGCTATGCAGGCGGCGGTGGCCGCTACGGGTATGAAGAACTGTTTGCGGACGGGCGCCCCGAGGCCTTCGCCCGCGAGGCGCTGCGCCAGGCGCTAGTGAACCTGGACGCCGTTCCGGCTCCGGCCGGGGTGATGCCGGTGGTGCTCGGTCCGGGCTGGCCGGGCGTGCTGCTGCATGAAGCGGTTGGCCACGGGTTGGAAGGCGACTTCAACCGCAAGGGCACCAGCGTCTACGCGGGCCGCATCGGTGAGCGCGTTGCCGCCCCGGGCGTGACCATCGTCGATGACGGCACGCTGGACGGACGCCGCGGTTCGTTGAACATCGACGACGAGGGCCATCCCAGCCAGTGCACCACGCTGATCGAGGACGGCATCCTGGTCGGCTACATGCAGGACAGCCTCAATGCGCGCCTGATGGGCGTGGCGCCTACCGGCAATGGCCGCCGCGAATCATTCGCGCACATGACCATGCCGCGCATGACCAACACCTACATGCGTGCCGGCCAGCACGACCCGCAGGAGATGATCCGTTCGGTGAAGAAGGGTCTGTACGCGGTCAACTTCGGCGGCGGCCAGGTCGACATCACCAGCGGCAAGTACGTGTTCTCGGCGACCGAGGCCTACCTGATCGAGGATGGCCGCGTCACCACGCCGGTGAAGGGCGCGACCCTGATCGGGAACGGTCCGGAAACCATGCAGAAGGTGCGCATGGTCGGCAATGACCTGGCCTTGGACGAGGGCGTGGGCGTCTGCGGCAAGGACGGGCAGAGCGTGCCCGTGGGTGTCGGCCAGCCCTCGCTGCTGATCGAGGGCATCACCGTCGGCGGTACCCAGGCCTGAGCCGGGCGATGGCCAGCGCCACCGCCCCGACCGGCGCGGACTCAGTCCTCGTCGGCTTCGTCGGTCTCGACGTGGCCGGCGTCTTCGTCGCCCGCCGTCTTCAGGCCCAGCGCGGCCGGCAGCATCAGGCCGCGCAGCACTTGGAAAATCTCACGGTAGGCGCGCGGCGGCTTGTTCCTGGCCTTTTCGGCCTGCGCGTTGCGCACCAGCGTGCGCAGCTGCTGGCGATCGGCCTGCGGATAATCGTCGAGAAGGGCCGCCAGTGCCTTGTCACCCTCGGCCAGCAGGCGGTCGCGCCAGCCCTCAACGCGATGCATCATTGCCACTTCGCGGCGGCCGGTCTCGCTGTTGGCGTCCAGCGCGTCGCGGATCGCATCCAGCGTGGCCTCTTCTTCGCGCCGCATGTGCTTGGCCAGGAACGCCAGCTGGCGCTTGTGGGCGATGTGGGCGGTGATGCGCTTGCACTCGGCGATATGCGGCAGCAGGTCTTCCGGGATCGGCAGGCGCGCCAGCTGGGCCGGGGTCAACGACACCAGCTTCTCGCCCAGGGCCAGGACGTCGAGCGCGTCGCGCCGGTTCTGGCTGCGGCTCTTGTCGTGGAATTCACCGGTTTCTTCGTCGCGTCCGCGCATCGTCCATACCTGATTTCAAAAAAGTCGCCCGGCGTGATGCCGGGCCCAACCCGTACAGGATAAAGCATTGAACGTGATCGCCCCTGAAGTGGCCGTCGGCGACGACAGCGCGGCCCGGCTGGAACGGCTGGCCGACCTCTCCCAGCAGCTGCTCGACCGTGCCCGCGCGCTGGGCGCCAGCCAGGCCGAGGTCAGCTGCAGCGAGGATCGTGGCCTGGAGGTCAATGTCCGCCTTGGCGAGGTTGAGACCGTGCAGTCCACCCGTGACCGCGGTATCGCCGTCACCGTCTATTTCGGGCAACGCAAGGGCAGTGCCAGCACTGGCGACCTGAACGAGGCCAGCCTTGCCGCCACGGTCGAACAGGCCTGTGCGATCGCCCGGCATACCGAAGATGACCCGGCTGCCGGCTTGGCCGAGGCCGCGTTGATGGCCACCGACTTCCCGGATCTGGATGCCTGGCACCCGTGGGCGCTGCAGGCCGACGAGGCGGTGGACCTGGCCCTGGCCTGTGAGAACGCAGGCCGCGAGGCCGATGCGCAGATCCGCAATTCCGACGGCGCTTCGGTGTCAAGCATGCAGAGCCTGTCGGTCTATGCCAATTCGCATGGTTTCATCGGCCGTGAGCGCGGCACCCATCATTCGGTGGGCTGTGCGCTGATTGCCGGCCAGGGCGATGGCATGCAGCGCGATGGCTGGTACACCAGTGCGCTGGCCCGCGAGGATCTGGAGGAGGTGGGCCTGGTCGGTCGTCGTGCTGCCGAGCGCACCGTCGCCCGCCTGCAGCCTCGCTCGATGGCCACCGGCAGCATGCCGGTGTTGTTCGCCCCGGAAGTGGCGCGCAGCCTGGTCGGCCACCTGTTGTCGGCGGTGTCCGGCGGTGCCCTGTACCGCCAGGCCAGCTTCCTGCTGGACAGCGTCGGCCTGCAGTTGTTCCCCGGCTGGATGCAGATCGAGGAACTGCCTCACCTGCGCCGTGGCCTGCGTTCGGCCGCCTTCGATGGCGATGGCGTGGCCACCCGAGCTTCGGCGCTGGTCCGTGACGGCGTCCTGCAGCGCTACGTGCTGGGCAGCTACTCGGCACGCAAGCTGGGCCTGCAGACCACCGCCAATGCCGGTGGCGTGCACAACCTGCAGTTGGCCGCCAATGCTGGCGCGCTGCAGGACATCGCCCGGCAGATGGGCAATGGCCTGCTGGTGACCGAGCTGATGGGGCAGGGCGTCAACGGGGTGACCGGCGACTATTCGCGGGGCGCCGGTGGCTTCCGGGTCGAGAATGGCGAGATCCAGTATCCGGTGGATGGCATCACCATCGCCGGCAACCTGCGCGAGATGTTCAGCAGCATCGAAGCGGTGGGCAGTGATGTTGACCCGCGCTCGCACATCCGCACCGGCTCGATCCTGGTGGGGCGGATGACCATTGCCGGTAATGATTGATGGCGTCGATGGCGTAAGCTATGCCCGCCTGACGCAGCCAGCTTGGTGCTGGTGGGTCAAGACCACCCAATGAAAAGGAGTTTTGTCGTGAGCGAATTCGATAACGTCCCGCCGCCGCCGGCGACCACCGAGGCCCCGGCCGACCAGCGCACGATGGCGCTGGCTGCGCACCTGCTGGGCATCTTCACCGGCTTCATCGGCGCGCTGATCATCTGGCTGATCAACAAGGATGATGCGGGCAAGGCCTTTGTGACCGACCAGGCCAAGGAAGCGCTGAACTTCCAGATCACCGTGGCCATCGCCATGGTCATCTGCATGATCCTGACCATCGTCGTCATCGGCGCGATCCTGATGCCGATCGTTGGTCTGGTCAGCCTGGTGTTCTGCATCATTGCCGCCGTCAAGGCCAACAACGGCGAGGCGTATCGCTACCCGTTCGCGCTGCGCCTGATCAAGTAAGTTCGTCCGCACGCGGATACATGCAACGCCCGGCATTGCCGGGCGTTGTTGTTTGGCGCTCGTGCCGGGCCAAGCGCGGTGAGCGCAGTGCGGCAGCGTCGCCGCCAGCAATCAGTGATTGCGCTCCACCGCCAGCGTTGCCAGCGCGCGCAGCGGATCGGCTTCCTCGCCATGGCCGGCCAGGGTTGCCTGCATGCGCGCTGCCAGTTCGCGCAGCTGTGCTTTGGCGCCGTCCATGCCCAGCAGCGCCGGGAAGGTGCTCTTTTCCTGTGCCTGGTCCTTGCCGGCGGTCTTGCCCAGTTGTTCAGAACTGGCTTCCACATCCAGGATGTCATCGCGGACCTGGAAGGCCAGGCCGAGTGCATCGGCGAAACTGTCGAGCTGGGCCAGCTGCGGTTCGTGGGCCTGGCCGCACAGCGCACCCATGCGCACCGCCGCGCGGATCAGTGCGCCGGTCTTCAGTGCATGCATGCGGGTCAGTGCCGCCAGGGTCTGTTGCTGGCCGGTGGCATCGATGTCCAGCGCCTGGCCGCCGCACATGCCGGAGGCACCGGACGCGTGGGCCAGGGTCTGCAGGCAGGCCACGCGCAGCGTGGCCGTCAGCGGCGCATCGGCCAGCAGGCCAAAGGCACGGGTCTGCAGGGCGTCACCGGCGAGGATGGCGGTAGCTTCGTCGAAGGCGATGTGGGTGGTCGGCTTGCCGCGGCGCAGGGCATCGTCGTCCATCGCCGGCAGGTCGTCATGCACCAGCGAATAGGCGTGGATGAGCTCGACGGACATCGCGGCCGCGTCCAGGTGCTCCAGTTGCGCGCCGAACAGGTGGCCACTGGCGTACACCAGCAGCGGCCGCATGCGCTTGCCGCCACCCAGCACCGAGTAGCGCATCGCCTGGTGCAGGCGTTGCGGGGCCTCGGCGGGCGAGGGCAGGGCGGCGTCGAGCTGGCTCTCGATGCGGTCGCGCCAGCGCGCGAACAGGGCTTCAGCCGTCATGGCTGGGCGGATCGAACGGCTCGGATGCTTCCGGCTGCGCCGGATCGCTGAGCAGGCGCACGCGCAGTTCGGCCTGTTCCAGCGCTTGCTGGCACTGGCGATACAGACCGACGCCACGTTCGTAAGCACTGAGCGAGGCTTCCAGGCTCAGCTCGCCGGTTTCCATCTGCTCCACCAGCTGTTCCAGCGATTCAAGCGACTGCTCGAACTGGGCGACCGGGGAGGCGTTTTCGGGGGACTTCTTGGCCATGCGGCAAGTGTGGACGGGCTGCGCGCGGGGGTCAATTCACCAGCCGCCGGGACGCCACTGCAGCTGCGCGTCGTGGGCCTGCAACCAGGCCTGCAGGGGAGCTGCGATGACCACGTCGGCGGCGGCAAGCAACTGCGGGCCATCGAAGATCAACGGCAGCTGCGCGCGGCGCCACGGGGCAAGACGCTCACGTTGCAGGCAGTCCTTCAGCGCGTGCGAATGCTGGCGACCGGGTAGCAGGATGCGCTCACCGCCCGCGCGCGCACGTACCTGCAATGGGCGTTCGAAGGCCGGGGCGCCCTGCAGGCGCAGTTGTCCGCCATCGGGCAGCGCCAATGGCGCGCGTCCGTCCCATTCGGCCTGCCACGCGGGGGGGAGCGCAGGTAGCCGGGCTGGCAGCAGGTAGGCATGGTCGCGCCATTGCTGGATCGCGTGATCGTGCCAGCGCACACGTGCCTGGCGATCGTTGCCGGCCGGCAGCAGTTCGTCCAGCGCCTGTTTCAGCACCGTGGCCGGCAACGGTGCTGCAGCATGGCCCAGCACCCAGACGCGCAGCACGCGTGCGGCGCGGCCCGGCGACACTTGGCGCAGAAGTTCCAATGACAGCACGCGCGGTGCCACTTCCAGATGTGCGATCAGCTCGGCGTCTTCCTCGTCCAGCAGTTCGCGGGTCTGCCGGCAATGCGTCGCGCTGCCGGCCAATGCCGACGCCGCGTGCGGCCAGCGCTGGCGCAGCAACGGCAACACCTGCAGGCGCAGGAAGTTGCGATCGGCGTGGTCTTCCGCGTTGCTGGGGTCTTCGATCCATTGAAGCGCGTGCTGCCGGGCGTAGTGGAGCAGCGCGTCGCGCGACGTCGACAGCAGTGGTCGCCACAGGGGATGTTCGCCAAGATGGCTGTGTGCAGACATCGCTGCAAGGCCGTCGACGCCTGAACCGCGCAGCGCGCGCAGCAGGAAGGTCTCGGCCTGGTCGTCCTGGTGCTGCGCAAGTGCCAGCGTTTCGCCGTCGCGCAGCTCGGCCGCGAACGCCGCACGCCGGGCATGCCGCGCTGCGCCCTCAAGGCCGAGGCCTGCGCGGTTGTCGATCTGCACGCGATGCACGGCCAGTTCGATGCCCAGTGCTGCGCATTGCTGCTGGCAATGCAGCACCCAGTCATCGGCGGCCGGTTGCAGGCCATGGTGCACGTGCACCGCACGCAGTGCCGTGCCGGAAAGCTGAGCGCAGCGCCACAGCCAGTGCAGCAGCACGGTCGAGTCGACACCGCCGCTGTAGCCCACCAGCAGCGGCACATCCAGCGGAACGAGGGCAGGGAAGGCGGTCACGGCGGCAAGTATAGGGTTGCTCGGCAGGGCTGCGCCCTGCACCCGCTACGATCCAGAGCAAAAGCAACAGCAACAGCAGAAGCTGGCCTCCTGAGGGGAGGCGGGGTAGGTCCGGTTGCGGGGGCCGCTGCAAGTCCCCCTCCGGGGCCCGGCCCAGCCGCTGGCGGCTGTGCGTTCGGGCGCTTGCGAAGCAGTGCTTCGCAAGCAAAGCGCCCTCACCCATGTAAGCTCGGTCGCCGCTTGCACGTGTGCGCAGTCCTGCGCACACGGCAAGACCGGGGTTGGGCGTCCTGCCCAACCCGCCCGAGGCATGCCTCGGGCCCATGCGGCTCACGCCCCCGCAACCGGACCCACCCCGCCTTCGACAGATTGCCGCGATCTGTCGGAACGGCGTCTTGCACCGCTTTGGTAGGTGTCGACCTTGGTGGACACAGTAGATCCACGCCATGCGTGGATGACTCATTCGATATCTGACAGATGTGTCGACCAAGGTCGACACCTACCAACAGCCGCCGGAAAACTGTCGAAGGCTGGGCACTGTGGGTTTGCGGGGTGTGAGCCGCATGGATGCGGCGACCAAGGCTACATGGACGTACTCGCGCCGTCCCCGCACACCCACAGTGCCCCGCCATCCCACGGAATGCACGCTGTTGCTGTTGCTTCCGGCCGTTGCCGTTGCGTCTGCAGGTGCAGGGCGCAGCCCTGCCGAAAACCCTACTTCACCCGACGGCCCGCGCGGTCGATGCGGAACCACTCTCCGCCTTCCATCGAAGTGTGGCCATCGGCATCCGGCGTACCGCGGCGGCAGCCATTGCAGACCTCGGCCACGCCATCCTGGAACGGCCACCCGAAATCGTAGGTGCCGGGCACCACCTGGCGGAACGTCAGGTCGAAGTAGCCGACGCGGTTGCCGACGCGGCCGCGCAACAGGCCTTCCTGCGGCGTCTCCGGGCCGTTGTCCCAGGTCAGCACCGGCAGGCTGCGGCCCTTGCGGTCGACGTAGTGGAAACCCTGCTCGGCGTACACCACCGCCAGACCGTGGTCGTCGTAGTTCAGGCCCTTCAACGTCTCGGTACTGATCTTCGGCCGGTGATCGATCACCTCGCAGTTGGGCAGCGGCCACAACCCGTGTTCGTCGGTCAGCAGCTTGCATGCCGGTGCCTGTGCCGCTGCAGTGGCGCTGACCAGCATGCCAAGCAGGGCCAGCGACCGCGCGAAGCAGCCGCTGGCAGCGTCAGGGCGGGCCTGCCGTGCGATCACTTGGCCTCGGCCTTGCGCTCGAACGCGGTCGGTGCCGGCAGCTGCACCGGCACGCCCTTGTCATCGCAGGTGCCGGCCTGGCACAGGCGCTCGCGCAGGGCCGGGGTGGCCTGCACGATCATGTGATAGATCGCGTTCTGTTCCAGCGTGCCGCGGATCGCCTTGCTGCCCGGGCCGCGTGCCCAGATGCCGACGTCCTCGCCACCGTGCGATTCGGACTTCATCGGCACCAGCGCTTCCTGCATGTAGTCCGGATGCTCGGTGTCGACCTCGCGCAGGTTCGGGCGGCCGTTGGCCGGTTCGAAGCTGCTCGGGTTGTGCGGATAGCGCTTCGGGCCGGCCGGCTGCTGGTTGCTGCTGCCGGTGTGGCCCGGGCCATTGGCGTAGCTCAGCGTGGTGTACGGCTGGCCGGTGCCGTCCAGTGCGTAGTCCAGCTTGCCGGCGCCATCTTCGCCGCCCTTGTCCTTCACCTTGCCCAGGATCGGGTTGCCGCGCGCCGGGTAGCCGACGAAGTTCAGCGTGTGCGAGTGGTCGGCGGTAACGATGATCAGGGTGTCGTCGGCCGAGGTCAGCTCGCTGGCCACGCGCACCGCATCGGACAGCGCCACGGTTTCGGTCAGTGCACGGTAGGCGTTGCCGCTGTGGTTGGCGTGGTCGATGCGTGCGCCTTCGATCATCAGCACGTAGCCTTCCGGGTGCCTCGACAGATTCTTGATCGCCGCTGCGGTCAGTTCGGCCAGGCTCGGCTCACCGCCCGGATCCTGCGGGCGCTCGTACTCGTAGCGCATGTGGTCCGGTTCAAACAGGCCGAGGATCGCCGGTGCGTTGGCGGCGGCGGCCAGCTGCTTGCTGTTCCACACGTAGGCGCCGTGCGGATGGGCCTGCTGCCATTCCTGCACCAGGCTGCGCCCATCCAGTCGCTGGCCGACCTTGTCGTCGTACTCCGGGTCGCGCTCTTCCACGGTGGTGAATTCCCCGCGCCCGCCGCCGAGGGCGACCAGCGGGCCGCGCCCGTAGCGCGAAGTCGACAGCAGCTGCTGGGCGATGTCCTTGCAGCCGGCCGCCTTCGCCGCTTCAGTCAGGTCGGTATCGTTTTCCCAGTTGCGCTCGGGCGAGTGCGCGTAGGTCGCGGCCGGGGTGGCATGGGTCAGGCGCGCGGTGGACACCACGCCGGTGGCCAGGCCGGCGCTGTCGGCCAGCTGAAGCCAGGTCAGCAGGCCCTTGGACAGGCTGTCGGCACAGTCGGTGCGGCTGCCGGCGCTGACGCCGATCGCACCCATGTGGGTCTTCACACCGGTGGTGATGGCGGTCATGGTGCCGGCCGAATCCGGGGTCTGCGAATCGGTGTTGTAGGTCTTGCTGAACGCCGTGGCCGGGAAGCGCTCCCAGGACAGCAGGTTCTCTTCACCGGAGCCCCCCTTGCGCTGGCCCTCGTAGATGCGCGAGGCGGCCACGGTGGTCAGGCTCATGCCGTCGCCGAGGAACAGGATGACGTTCTTGGCCTTGCCGGACATCGCGCCGTTGGCGGCGGCCTGGGCAGCGCCGCTGCGGTACCACCACTGCGGGGTTTCGCCGGCCGGGTGGGCGACGGGATCGACGGCGACCTTCAGGCCGGCCGGGGCAGAGGCGGGGGTGGTGCTGGCGCAGGCGCCCAGCAGCAGGGTGGTGGCGCAGGCGGCCAACAGGGAGACGGAACGGCGCATGGACGCTGGGATCTCACAAACTGTAACGGGACATTCATTATGCCCGCCCCAGCAAGGCACGCCGATGACACACTGATTTGCCGGCCCGGCGGTCGTTCCGCAGGCCGCTTTGGACTATCGTGCCAGCATCCCTTCCTTCCCTCTGGATTGCCTATGAAGCTGGTCTCTGCCTGGCTGCGGATTCCATTCTGGCAGCGCGTGGTCGGTGGCTTCGTGCTCGGTGCGCTGGCCGGCTGGGCGCTTGGCCCGGCCGCAGAAACGTGGTTTGGCCCGCTGGGTGAGCTGTATGTCACCCTGATCAAGATGATCGCCGTGCCGCTGGTGTTCTTCGCGGTCATCAACGCTATCTCATCGCTGCACGGGCAGAAGTCGGTCGCCGCGCTCAGTGGCCGCACCTTCCTGTGGTTCGTGATCACCGCCGCGTTGGCGGTATGCGTCGGCCTGGGCGTGGGTACCGTGCTGCAGCCCGGCGCCGGTGGCCTGCAGCTGACCATGGCCAGCAACTACGTGCCGCGCGAGGTCCCCAGCGTGGTGCAGGTGCTGCTGGACGTGGTGCCGGCCAATGTCTTCTACGCGCTGTCCGGTATCGGCACCAAGGTCAACGCGGCCGGCGAAACCGTGCTGGCCGCCGGCCGTGGCTCGATCCTGCCAGTCATCTTCTTCGCTGGCCTGGTCGGCTTCGCCATCGTCAAGCTCGGCGAGAAGGTGACCGAGGCGCGCAAGCTGGTCGGCCAGATGAGCGACATCATGATCCAGGTGACCCGCTTCGTGCTGGAAGTCACCCCGATCGGCACCTTTGGCCTGATCGCCGGTCTGGTCGGCAGCTACGGGTTCGAGAAGCTGCTGCCGCTGGGGCATTTCGTGCTGGCGCTGTACGTGGCCTGCGCCCTGCACATCGTGGTGGTCTACAGCGCACTGCTGCTGGCGCATGGACTGAACCCGCTGAAGTTCTTCCGTGGTGCGGCGCCGGGCATGCAGGTTGCGTTCGTCAGCTCGTCCAGCTTCGCGGCGATGCCGGTGGCACTGCGTTCGATCACCCACAACCTGGGCGTGAACAAGGATTACGGTTCGTTTGCGGTGCCGCTGGGCGCCAGCATCAAGATGGACGGCTGCGGCGCGATCTACCCGGCGCTGTGCGCGGTGTTCATCGCGCAGTACAGCGGTGTGCCGCTGACTCCGGAGCAGTACGTGGTGGTGCTGATCGCCTCGGTGCTGGGCAGCTTCGGTACCGCCGGCGTGCCGGGTACTGCGGTGATCATGGCCACGGTGGTGCTGAGTGCGGCCAACCTGCCGCTGGAGACCATCGGCTACCTGTATGCCATTGATCGCATCCTGGACATGATGCGCACGATGACGAACGTGACGGGCCAGATGCTGGTACCGGTGATCGTGGCCAAGGAGACCGGGCTGCTTGACCAGGCGGTGTACGACAACCCTTCCAGCAACGTGGGCGTGGATGATCCCGACCCGACACCACCACGCGCCTGAGGTGGTGTGCTGAATTGAAAGGCCCGCCCTGACCGGCGGGCCTTTTGTTTGGGGATGGCCGAGGCGGTGTCGGCCAAGGCGGCCTCCGCTTGATCCACACCATGCATGGATGGAGCCGGTGGCGACCAAGGTCGGCAGCCACCCACCATTACGGGCCCAACAAAAAAGCCGCTGCAGGGCAGCGGCTTCTCGCATCAGGCGGCGCTGTAGCGCCAGCGGGTCAGAGATCCACCCGGCGGGCCTGCATGAACTTGTTGCCCCAGTAGCCACTGAGCAGGGTGTCCACGCGCACATCCTTGCCCGAGCTGGGGGCGTGCAGGAAGCGGCCGTCGCCGACATAGATGCCGACGTGGTCGACGCGGCCCTTGCGGCCGAAGAAGACCAGGTCGCCCGCCGCCAGCGCGGTGCGGTCGTTGATCAGTTCGGCGTTGTCATCGTGCGCCATCTCGCGCGAGACGCGCGGCAACTCGATGCCCAGCGCCGAACGGAACACATAGCCGACCAGGCCGCTGCAGTCGAAACCGCTGTCCGGGTTGCTGCCACCCCAACGGTACGGGGTGCCCAGCAGGGTCATCGCGCGGCGCAGCAGCGACTGCACCTTGCCGTTGTCGGCGGCGGTGCCGACGACGCTGCCATTGGCGGCGCTGCTGGTGTCGTAGTTGGCGAGCAGGCGGCTGAGGTCACCGGCCACCACGGCCGAGCGATCCATCAGCGGAATGGTGTCGTTGGCGGCCAGGTGCGGCAGCAGGGCGGCCAGCGTGGCACTGGCGGCGGCATCGACGCGGCTGCGCTGCGGAGCGGCAGCCTCGGCCTTGGCGGCCGGTCGGGCGGTGCTCTCGGCCACCGGGGCCGGGGTCACATCGGAACGGTTTGGAGCAGTCTGCGACCAGGCCGGAAGGCTGGTCAGGCACAGTGCCAGGCCAAGCAACAGCGGGCGGGCACTACGTGAAGATACGGAAGTCTGGCCTTCGCTTTTCAGGTCGTCAGTCGTCACGCGTCGGTCACAGGAAAAAAACGATGGGGCATCATGCCCTGTAAAAGCGCGGATAAGTTAAAAATTCCGTTATAAAATCGTTATTTATATAGTGACGTATGTCACAGTTTTAGACATATCGCCTGTTCAGCTTAGCGAAGGACACGTTTCGCGCCCGTGTAGTGGTCTTTCCAGTAGGGGCCACTGAGCGAGTCCAGGCGAACCGTACCGCCGGTACTCGGCGCGTGCACAAAACGCCCTTCACCTACATAGATGCCCACGTGGGTGACGCTGCCGCGGCTGCCGAAGAACACCAGGTCGCCGGTGGCCAGGCGTTGCGGATCGATCCTGGGGCCCTGTACCGCCGCCAGGTCGCGCGAGGTGCGCGGCAACCGCAGGTCCAGCATCTCGCGATAGACATAGGCGACCAGCCCGCTGCAGTCGAAGCCCGAGTCCGGGGTGTTGCCGCCATAGCGGTAGGGCGTGCCGACCAGGCTGATGGCCCGCATCAGCACCGAGTTGGCGGCCTCGGGGTTGTCCGGCACGGTCTTGGGCCAGTTCGCCGTCGGCGGGGGCGGCGCCGGGCGGGTGGCCTTGCCGCCGCCACAGGCGGTCATCAACACGGGCAGGGCCAGCAGCAGGGCCGGGGCGAGAAACCGGCGCGGGCCGGACGAAACTGGCGTGATGTGCATGATCTCCGGATAATGCGCCACCTTGGAATGGCCGTCATGATGGCGGCGTCCCCGTCGGGCGACAACCCGCCCCAACCCGCCTGCCTCCGGCAGATCCAGACAGAGTTGCGCATGAAGATCGAAAAAGACCGCGTTGTCCGCTTCCACTACACCGTTTCCGAAGTCGGCCAGGAGCCGATTGAATCGTCCAAGGACCGCGGCGAGCCGCTGGCGATCCTGATCGGCCATGGCAACATCATCCCGGGCCTGGAAAACGCCATGATGGACAAGGAAGCCGGCGCGACCTTCAGCGTCGACGTCAAGGCGGCCGATGCCTACGGCGAGCGCCGCGAGGGCCTGTCCCAGCGCGTGCCGAAGAAGCACTTCGGCAACACCAAGCTGGCCCCGGGCCAGCAGGTGGTGCTGCAGACCAACTTCGGCCCGCGTGCGGTGACCGTGCAGAAGGTCGGCATGAGCGTCGTGGACGTCGACCTGAACCACCCGATGGCCGGCAAGGACCTGCACTTCGACGTGGAAATCGTCGATGTGCGCGAAGCCGGCAAGGAAGAGCTCGACCACGGCCACGTCCACGGCGACGGTGGTCACCAGCACTGATCGCAGCGCGATCGTGATGGATGCGACGGCCCGCTTCGGCGGGCCGTTGCGTTTCTGGAACATGGCGCGGCCATCCATGGCGCGCGGGCCGGCGGCATAATGGCGGACCTGCCTGACGGACGCCCCGTGAACGCTGTCTCTCCTTCCCTGCAGCCGGTGGCTTCCGGCGAACGCATCGCCGTGCTGGACGTGCTGCGTGGTGCCGCGCTGCTGGGCATCCTGCTGATGAACATCGAGGCCTTCAGCGGTCCGCTGGACCTGGCCTTCACCGGCATTGACGTGCACTGGCGGGGCATCGATCACTGGGCCGACGCCTTCGTCTATGTGTTCGTGCAGGGCAAGTTCTTCACCCTGTTCTCGCTGCTGTTCGGTGCCGGCTTTGCGGTGATGGCGCAACGCGCCGAGGTGGCCGGGCGCGACTTCACCCCGTTCTACCTGCGCCGCAGCGCCGGCCTGCTGCTGATCGGCCTGTGCCATGCACTGCTGGTCTGGTCCGGCGACATCCTGGTGATGTATGCACTGGTCTCGTTGCCGTTGCTGGCCTGCCGCGAGGCGCCGCGCAGCTGGCTGCCGTGGATGGGCGTGATCGTCTACCTCGGCGGTGTAGCGATGATGTTGCTGGTGGGTGCGATGGTGTCGATGGCTTCGGCCGAAGACATGCAGAAGATGCTTGCCGAAGCACAGCAGGCCATCGCGCAGCAGCGCCTGGTGTACGGGCACGGCAGCTGGATGCAGGCCACCGCGCAGCGCCTGCACGAGTTCGGATCGTCGATGGGCGCGCTGCTGATTACCGGTCCGGAAGTGCTGGGCATGTTCCTGATCGGCAGCTGGTTCGCCAGCAGCGGTGCACTGGTATCACCCGAGCGCTTCCCACGGCTGTACGTGCTGTTGCGTTGGGTGGCGCTGCCGCTGGGCCTGGCGGTCACGCTGCTCGGCGTTGCCTGGAAGCCGTATCTGGCACCGGGCGCCTACGACCTGCCGGTGACCGCAGCGATGGCACTGGTGACGATCGGCGGGCTGCCGATGTGCCTGGGTTACCTGGCGTGGATCGTGCGTTGGCGCGCGCGGCTGGGATGGCTGGCGCCGGTGGGGCGCATGGCATTGACCCACTACCTGGCCCAGTCGTTGCTGTGTACCTGGCTGTTCTACCACTATGGCCTGGGCGGGTTCGAGCGGATGCCGCGCAGCGTGCAGTTGCTGTTCGCGCTGCTGGTATTCGCAGCGCAGGTGGCTGTTTCGCGCGCGTGGCTGGCGCGCTTCCGCTTTGGTCCGGTGGAATGGCTATGGCGTGCAATGACCTACCGCCAGTGGCCACCGATGCGGCGTGGAGCCGGGCAGGGCTGATCGATGCAGGGCGCGCATCCTCACGTCTGGCTTGCAGCTGGGCATGGCATGCTCGGCATCAGCATGAGCGCCGGCAACGGCCAGCTGATCGCCGATCTCGTCTGCGTCCGTACGCCGGTGATCGACCCTGCCCCCTACCGACCCGAGCGATTCCGATGAGCACTGCACCCTATGACTACGACCTGATCGTCCTCGGCGGCGGCTCCGCCGGCCTGGCCGGTGCGATCCGCGCCGCGCAGCACGGCAAGCGCGTGGCGCTGCTGGAGCCGGGCGAACTGGGTGGGACCTGCGTCAACGTCGGTTGCGTGCCGAAGAAGGCCATGTGGCTGGCAGCTGACCTGCATGAGCGCATCGGCCTGGCCAGTGCGATGGGCTTCGATGTCCAAGCGCGCCCGGCGCTGTCGTGGAAGGAACTGGTGATACATCGCCAGGCCTACATCAGCAATATCCATACCAGCTACCACAAGCGCCTGGACGAAACCGGCGTGGTGCGCATTCCGGCGCGCGGCCATCTGCTCGATGCGCACACCGTGGCCTGCAGCGATGGCGTGAGCTACAGCGCCGAACACATCCTGATCGCCACCGGCGCGCACCCGCTGCGCCCGGACATTCCCGGCGCGGAACTGGGCCTGGTTTCCGATGATTTCTTCGATCTGCGCGCGGCACCGGCCGAGGTGGCGATCATCGGTGGCGGTTACATCGCGGTGGAGCTGGCTGGCCTGCTGCAGGCACTGGGCAGCAGGGTGAGCCTGCTGGTGCGCGGTCAGCGGCTGCTGGATCGCTTCGACTACGAGCTGACCGATCAGCTGGCCGAGAACCTGAAGCAGCAGGGCGTGCGCATCCATTTCGGCTATCGCCTGCGCGAACTGCAGCGCGATGGTGAGCGCGTACGTGCATTCGGCCATGATGGCCCGCTCGACAGCGTGTTCGATGCGGTGTTCTTCGCTGCCGGCCGCCGCGGCAACAGCCGTGGCCTGGGTCTGGAAGCGCTCGGCATCGACATCGGCGAGCACGAGCAGGTGCAGGTGGACGAGTGGCAGACCACCCGTGTGCCGAGCGTGCATGCGGTCGGCGACATCGCCGGCAAGGTCGGCCTGACCCCGGTGGCGGTGGCCGCGTCGCGGCGGCTGATGGACCGGCTGTTCGGGGGCCGCCCGCAGTCGAAGATGGATTACGAGAACGTGGCCAGCGTGGTGTTCTCGCATCCGCCGCTGGGCGCGGTGGGCATGAGCGAGGAGGAAGCGCGCCGGCGTTTCGACCAGGTGAGCGTCTACCACAGCCGCTTTCGCCCGATGCTGCAGGCGCTGGCCAACGGCCCCCAGCGCAGCCTGTTCAAGATGGTCTGTGCCGGCCCGGAAGAACGCGTGGTGGGCATCCACCTGCTGGGCGAAGCGGCCGACGAGATCCTGCAGGGCTTTGCTGTGGCGGTGAAGATGGGCGCGACCAAGGCCCAGTTCGACGACACTGTGGCGATCCACCCGACCTCGGCCGAAGAAGTGGTGCTGATGCGCTGAGCCGGGCCGTTGTGGCGCCGAGCCCTGCTCGGCTGCCTTTCGCCCCGGCCTGGCGAAGCCGAGCGCGGGCTCGGCTCTACAGGGCAGCGGGCGCCCCCATGCGACAATGGGCGTCCCCACGTCTTACCGGGCCGCCCTGCGCGGCCCGCCGTCCTCCTGATGTCCACTCCCGCTTCCCGCATCGCCACTGCTTCCCCGCGCATTGCGCTGGGCGGCATCGGCCTCGCCGCGATCGGCGCCATTGCCGCGTCGGGCAAGGCGATCATCGTCAAGCTCGGCCTGCGCCATGGCGTCGATGCCACCACGCTGCTCGCGTTGCGCATGCTGATGGCGCTGCCGCTGTTCGTACTGATGGCCCTGTGGGCCGCGCGCCGGGCCGAGCCGCTGTCCTGGGCTGATCGCGCCCGCGTGCTGTGGCTGGGCTTCACCGGCTATTACCTGT
Organism: Stenotrophomonas sp. YJH_SMC_48-3; assembly: GCF_059369375.1. Classification (NCBI taxonomy): domain Bacteria; kingdom Pseudomonadati; phylum Pseudomonadota; class Gammaproteobacteria; order Lysobacterales; family Lysobacteraceae; genus Stenotrophomonas; species Stenotrophomonas sp. YJH_SMC_48-3. Next base: position 237,251 of record NZ_JCAFSQ010000003.1, read on the forward strand.
CCAGCCTGCTCGACTTCCAGGGCCTGCAGTACATCAGTGTGACCCTGGAGCGGCTGATCCTGTACTTGAACCCGACCCTGGTGCTGCTGATCAACGTGCTGCTGGCGCGCCAGCGGCCGGGACGCTGGCAGATCGGCGCGCTGGTGCTGAGTTACCTCGGCGTGCTGCTGGCCTTCGGGCACGACCTGCAGCGCGAGGGCGGCCAGATCATCGTCGGCAGCCTGCTGGTGCTGGGCAGTGCGCTCAGCTACGCGCTGTACCTGTTCGGCAGCGGGCAGGTGGTCGCGCGCATCGGTGCAGTGCGGCTGACCGCCTATGCCAGCTGCGTGGCCAGCGTGCTGGTGCTGCTGCATTTCGCGGTGACCCATCCGCTGCCACTGCTGTGGCAGGCACCGGCGCCGGTACAGTGGCTGTCGCTGGTCAATGCCACTGTCTGTACGGTGCTGCCGGTGCTGGCGATCATGTTGGCGGTGCAGCGCGTGGGTTCGTCGCTTGCCGCGCAGGTCGGTATGCTGGGCCCTGTTTCCACCATCGTGATGAGCCTATGGCTGCTCGACGAACCGATGGGGCCGGCGCAGATCGCCGGCACCGTACTGGTGCTGATCGGCGTTCTGCTGGTGACCCGCCTGCGACGCTGACCCCGGAGCAGGCGCGTGCGCGCATCCTGGCGGTGATCCGCGCGATCCCGGCAGGGCAGGTGATGGGCTACGGCCAGGTGGCGATGCGCGCGGGCCTGCCCGGGCGTGCACGCCTGACCGCGCGCATTCTGGGCCAGAACGACGACCCGGGCCTGCCCTGGCACCGCGTGCTGCGTTCGGATGGCCGCATCGCCATGGCAGAAGGCTCGGCCGGCTGGCGCGAGCAGTCGCAGCGCTTGCGTGCCGAGGGCGTGCAGGTGGAAAACGGCCGGGTGCGGATGCCGGCGGCCGATCCGGCGGCGGCGCTGGATGCTGCTGTGTGGGGGCCCGGCTGAGCATCGCTGGCGACTGAACAGGGCATCCCGGGGGCGCGCCAACATCACACGGTGCTGCGGCTATGATGGAGGCCGTTCCATGCCGGTGCTCCCATGTTCCCGCGACTGCCTACCGTCACCAAGGCCCTGCTGATCGCCAACGCGATCCTGTTCCTGCTGCAGCAGCCGTTCCTGCTCGGCATGCAGACCTTCGAGCCGTTCATGCTGCAACCGCTGCAGCAGGGCTTCGATGCGTTCTCGCCGGGCGGCAACTTCCAGCCGTGGCAGCTGCTGACCTATGGCTTCCTGCATGGCAGCTTCGGCCACCTGTTCTTCAACATGCTGGCGGTCTTCATGTTCGGCGCACCACTGGAGCAGACCTGGGGCGAGAAGCGATTCCTGCTGTACTACCTGGTCTGCGTGGCCGGTGCCGGTGTCTGCCAGCTGCTGGTGGGAACGCTGCTGGAGAATCCGGCCACGGTGCTGGGCGCCTCCGGCGGCGTGTTCGGCCTGCTGCTGGCCTACGGCATGCTGTTCCCGAACCAGCGGGTGATGCTGCTGTTCCCGCCGATCCCGATGAAGGCACGCACCTTCGTGATCCTGTTCGGTGTGGGCGAACTGGTGCTGGGCATGACCGGCTGGCAGCCAGGCGTGGCCCACTTCGCGCACCTGGGCGGCATGCTGTTCGGGTGGTTGCTGATCCGCTACTGGCGCGGGCAGCCGCCGTTCAACAAGCGTCGCCCGCCCGGCCCGCCGAAGCGCCCGAACCATCTGCGCAGCGTGAAGTGAGGCGCGATGCGCCTCGCTTCACGCGGGTAGGTGCCAACCTCGGTTGGCACACCTTGGCCAGGATCATCTGACGCGGTAGGTGCCGACCGTTGGTCGGCACGCCTCTAGAGATCCTGCAGCACTACCTGTGCCGCGTTGTGCCCCGGCGCACCGGTGACGCCACCGCCGGGGTGTGTGCCCGAACCGCACAGGTACAGCCCGGGCAGGGCGCCGCGATAGCCGGCCTGGCCGACCATCGGCCGTGCCGAGAACAGCTGGTTGGCGCTCAGTGCGCCGTGGAAGATGTCACCGCCGACCAGGCCAAAGGTGCGTTCCAGGTCCAGCGGTGACAGCACCTGTCGGCCAAGCACGCTGTCGGCGAAGCCCGGTGCATACCGGTCGACGGTCGCGATCATCAGATCGGCCACCGTGTCACGGTGATCATCCCAGTGACGTCCATCGGACAGCACCGGTGCCACGTGCTGGCAGAACAGACTGGCCACATGCCGGCCGGGCGGCGCCAGCGAAGCGTCCAGCGTGCTGGGAATCAGCATCTCCACAATCGGTTCGCGCGACCAGCCGTCGCGTCGCGCATCCAGCCAGGCGCGGTCCATGTACTCCAGGCTGGGCGCCATGATGATGCCGGCGCTGAGGTGATCGCCGGGCCCGGGCAGGGCGCGGAAGTCCGGCAGCCGCGACAGCGCCACGTTCATCCGGAACGTGCCGGAACCGCAGCGCCAGTTCGCCATGCGTTCGCGGGTCGCGTCTGGTACCTGTGCCGGGGCCAGCATCTGCTCGTACAACAGCTTCGGGTTGACGTTGGCGATCACCGCGCGTGCACGCAGGATTTCACCGTTGGCCAGTTCCACTCCCACGGCACTGCCGTGTTCAACCAGTACGCGTCGCACGCCGGCGTCCACGTGCAGTTCCGCGCCAGCCGCGCGTGCAGCGGCGGCGATGGCCTGGCTGATTGCGCCCATCCCGCCGATCGCATGGCCCCACGCACCTTTCACGCCATTGCACTGGCCGAACACATGGTGCAGCAGTACGTAGGCGCTGCCCGGTGTATACGGGCTTGCATAGTTGCCGACAATGCCATCAAAGCCGAACAGGGCCTTGATCGGCTCGCTCTCGAACCAGCGGTCCAGGTACTCGGCCGCCGACAGCGTGAACAGGTCCAGCAGTTCCTGGCGTAGCGAAGCATCCAGCGTTGCCAGTTCGCGGCCGAGGCGGCCCATCTGCCAGAGCGCGGGCAGCGCACGCCAACCGCCTGCTACACCCAGGTCCGGCGGCGCGCGCAGGGCCCATGCGCGCAGTACGTCGGCGAAGATCCCCAGGCGTGCTTCATACGCTGGCAGCGCCTGCGCATCGCGTTCGGAGAATTTCGCGACTTCGGCCTGGGCGCGGCCAGGTGCCGACAACAGGTAGCGGTCGTCGGGCAATGGCAGGAAGTTGTTGACCGGGCGCGCGACAATGCGCAGCCCATGCGCATGCAGTTGCAGGTCGTCGATCACCTTCGGTTGCAACAGCGATACCGTGTACGACGCCACAGAGTTGCGGAAGCCGGGATGGAACTCCTCGGTGACCGCAGCGCCGCCGAGCACACCGCGCCGTTCAAGGACCAGCACTTTCTTCCCGGTCTTCGCCAGATAGGCCGCGCAGACCAGGCCGTTGTGGCCACCACCGATGATGATCGCATCCCAGGACATCAGCACCTCGGGAAAAGGGGACGGAGGGAATTAAGTCGCAATTCGCATTGGGTCACAGACAATGGGGAATAACGACTTAATCCCCTCCGTCCCCTTTTTTGATTGCCGCTTCGATGGTGGCGATGTCGATCTTCTTCATCGGCATCATCGCGTTGAAGGCGCGCTTGGCCAGTGCCTTGTCCTGGCTGGTCACCGCTTCGATCAGCATGCGTGGGCTGATCTGCCAGGAAACGCCCCATCGGTCCTTGCACCAACCGCACTGGCTCTCCTGTCCACCGTTGCCGACGATCGCGTTCCACAGGCGGTCGGTCTCGGCTTGGTCCTCGGTCTGGATCTGGAAAGAAAATGCTTCGCTGTGCTTGAACGCGGTGCCGCCGTTGAGGCCGACGCAGGGAATACCGCAGACCGTGAATTCAACGGTCAGTATGTTGCCCTCCTTGCCGTCCGGGTAGTCGCCCGGGGCGTGGTGGACAGCGGTCACCGCGCTGTCGGGAAAGGTGTTGGCATAGAAGGTGGCGGCCTCGAGCGCGCCGTTGTCGTACCAGATACAGATCGTGTTCTTGTGTGCCATGGTCGGGCTCCGCAGCGGACGAAGGCGCAGCGATAGCACGCCTGGTGTTAATGCGGCATCGTGCTGCAGCGCAGGGGAAAGCAGTTCCCGTCAACGGCAGCACGAAGGACGAAGCGTGCAGCCCCTGATCCTGGATGGATTGGGGTGCTTGGTGGGCGGCTGATCCACCTGCTGACGGACCTGCCGGAGCTGGAGCTGTTGGTGGCCTGGCGTACTCTGGCGCCGGCGCTGCAGGCCGAGCGGCCCGACCCTGCAGACCAAGGGCCGTGGTCGTGGTGACGCGCCGCTGGTCGAGCGTTTCGGCGCGGTCTCGGTCGGCCTTGCGCTGGTGGCGGGTGGGGGCGCCTGCAGTTGATGCCACGATGCTGGCCGCTGCTGGGCATCGCGCTGCCACGCGCACTGCTGCCTGGCGACATCAGCTTCGAGTACGACGTGGACGGGCAGTTCGTGTTCGATGTAGAAAATCGGCGCGCCGCTGGTCAGGTGCATCGTGCCTTACCGGGGCACGCTGCAGCCTGCGTGACGGGTGACGCAGGCGAGCATGTCTGCAGTGGGTGTGTCGGAATCGGAACGACATGCTGTCGCTTTGGACGCTGCATGTTGTGCGTCAGCACTCTGGCGTGACGTATGTTGTCTGTCGTGGCGTGCGTCGTGCATCCGTACCTGTCGTTGCTTGGTCCACTGAATATCCAGGCTTTTCAAGTGCATGGATTGAACCATGGGCCGCGTCGAGGCTTGCATCGTGGCGTATTCCACCCGATTCATCGCCGGTTGCAGCACTGCCTTGCGCGGCAGACCCGTGCCTATAACTCCCCGGTAGTTCCATCAACGGAGAGGAATTCATGGCAGTTGCATCCATACATCGCGTGCTAAAGCGCAGCGCACTTTCGGCAATATTGTTTTCCATCGTTGGCAGCGTTGCCGCGCAGAGCACGACCGGCACGCTGTACGGCAATGCTAGCGGCTCCGAAGGCGCGACCGTCGTTGCGCAGAGCGACAGTGGCCTCAAGCGCAGGGCAGTTATCGACGCCCAGGGGCGCTACAGCTTCGGTGCGTTGCCGGTGGGGCGCTACAGCATCAGCCTGCAGCGCGACGGGCGCATCATCGAACAGCGCGATGATGTGCAGCTGCGCGTGGGCAGCGGTACCGAAGTGAGCTTCGCCGCACAAGGCCCGGCGACCACGCTTGATGCGGTCAATGTCACGGTCGCCCACATGCCGAAGATCGATGTGACCCACACCGTCTCTAAGTCGGTCATCACCTCCGAGCAGCTGGATGTGTTGCCGCTGGGGCGAAGCGCTGAATCCATCGCGCTGCTGGCGCCGGGCGTGGTCGCTGGTAGTGGCTCCTTCAGCAATGGCTCGCGCTCGGTGCTGTCGTTTGGCGGCGCCAGCGTCACCGAGAATGCGTACTACCTCAACGGCTTCAACGTCACCAACCCGCTCAACTATCTGGGCGGCATCAGCCTGCCGTACGGCTCCATCGACCAGCAGGAAACTTTCACCGGCGGCTACGGCGCGGCGTATGGCCGTTCCACCGGTGGTGTCATCAATCAGGTAGGCAAGCGTGGCACCAACGCGTGGCGGTTCGGTGCGCAGGTCACCTGGTCGCCGGCCGGGCTGGCCGAGTCTCCGGCATCGGTGAACTACCCGGACATGACCCTTCCTGAAGGATATGCCTTCGAGAATCCGTCCAAGCCGGGCACGTTGTACCGCTACCGGCGCGGTGACAAGGCAACCACGACGACCTACAGCGGCTATGCCAGTGGCCCGTTGATCGAAGACAGGCTGTTCATCCACCTTGCTGCCGAATCGAACCGTCGCGAAGGCGTTGCAACCGCCAACGAAGCCGCCGCGCAGCAGGTGCGCAACCACTACCGCGTTGACACGCCGAAGTTCTACGGCAAGATCGATTGGAACATCAACGACGGCAATACGCTGGAGTACACCCGCTTCCAGGACACAGATCGTACCGCTGGCTACTACCGGGAGTTCGACTACAAGACACTGTCCGAGGGGGATCGCACCGGTACGTTCCCCAACCTGGTCAAGTCCAGTACCGACGTCGATATCTTCAAGTACACCGGTTACCTCAACGATGCATTGACTTTCAGTGCCGTGTGGGGGCGCGCGCGTACCAGCAACCTTGAATTCAATCCGCTGGACTCGGGCAACCCCTATATCAGTGGTGCCGGCAACCAGGATCCCTCGTTGAACGGTGGCACGCCGATCCGCAACGATCAGCCCGATCTCTACAGCAAGGCACCTGATGCGGGCAGCACGACCCACGGGCTGCGCATGGACCTGCAATACCGCATCGGCAACCACGAGTTGACTGCCGGCGTCGACAACATGACCTACCGGGCCAACAACGAAGGGCAGTCCATGACAGGCCCCGGTCATGCCTGGATCTATTCGCGTGGCAATCCGGGCGCATCGCCCAGCCCGGGCTTCGGCATCGCCCCGCCGGGGGGCGAGGGCTATTTCGTGCAGAAGTACATTTTCTCCACTACCACCAGCATGTCGGTGAAGCAGCGGGCCTACTACCTGGAAGACCGCTGGCAGCTGACACCCGATTGGCTGCTGACGCTTGGCCTTCGCAACGACCGCTTCACCAACTTCAACAGCGACGGCCGCGCCTACGTGGAGAGCGGCGACCAGTGGGCGCCACGCCTGGGCGCCAGCTGGGATGTATTCGGCGATGCTTCGTTGAAGCTGTTTGCCAACCTGGGCCGCTACTACCTGGCGCTGCCCAACAGCGTGGCTATCCGCGGCGCCTCCGCATCGACCTACACGCGCGAATACTTCGCCTATACCGGCATCGACGCCAACGGCAACCCGACCGGCCTCACACCACTGGGGCCGGGTCCGGTGTCGGCCAACGGCGAGTACGGGCAGGCGCCCGATCCGCTGGCCGTCGCGCCGACCGACCTGAAGTCGCAGTACCAGGACGAGCTGATCCTGGGCTTCGAGAAAACCCTGGGCAGCCGTTGGAACAGCGGTGCCAAGGTCACCTACCGCAAGCTGCAGTCGGCCATTGACGATACCTGCGATTCAGACCGCTTCGTCGACAGACTTGCAGGCATGGGTCTGGATGCCGACACTTTCGATCTGCCCGGTTGCGTGATCTTCAATCCGGGTGCCACCAACACTTTCCAGCTACGGCACCGTGATGGCTCCGGCTACACGCCGGTCAGCATGAGTTCGACAGACTGGGGCTACGACGGCAAGAAGGCGAAGCGCCAGTACGTGGCACTGGATCTGTTCATCGAACGTCCGATGTCCGACGGCTGGTCCGGCCGCCTGGACTACACCTGGTCGCGTAGCTTCGGCAACACCGAAGGGCAGGTGAGATCGGATATCGGCCAGAGCGATGTGTCCAAGACCCAAGACTGGGATGCGGCGGCGTTGATGGAGTACGCCGGCGGCTACCTCGCCAATGATCGCCGGCACCAGTTCAAGGCGTTCGGTGCCTACCAGATCGATGACGAATGGACAGCCTCTGCCACGGTTCGGGTGATGTCGGGCATGCCGAAAAGCTGTCTGGGCTACTACGGCAGTGATCAGACCGATCCACTCAATGGCTACGGCTCGGCCTACCACTACTGCAATGGCAAGCCTTCGCGTCCCGGCGACGCGGGCCGGCAGCCGTGGACGGCGCAGCTGGACATGGGCGTGATGTATCGCCCCGGGTTTGCTGACAACCGGCTTGGCCTGGGACTGAACATCTTCAACGTGCTCAACCAGCGGCGCCAGCTGCAGTCCACTGCCAAGTACCAGACCGGACCCGACACGGTCTCCAACATCTACGGTATGGGCAGCTACTTCACACCACCGCGGACAGTGCGCCTGAGCGCCTCATACGACTTCTGACCTGCGCGAACAGCGGTTCTCTCTCGCCGCAAGGGTTGGTTTGGCCCTGATCCGTCAGGGCCTTTTTCCCTCCGTTTCCGCAAAAGAAAGGGCGCCGGAGGCGCCCTTTCATCAATAACAAACCATCAGACCTCAGCGCCAGACCTTGATCTGGTCGGCTTCGCTGCGCTGCATCGGCTGCCCGGCCTTGCAACTGAAGGTAGCACCGAACGCCGGCAGGTTCGCCAGCGTGCCGTTGCTGCGCCACAGGCCCGGCGCGCGGATGTCGGCGGTCAGGCGGCGCGCGGCCTCGTTCGGCGACAGCTGCTGCGCCCACAACGTCGACCAGGCGCGGAAGAAGCCCTGCTGCTGTGCCGGCTTGGCCTTCGGCTCCTGCGCGGTGTATGCGGCCCAGGCCAGTTCCAGGCCGGCGATGTCGGCCAGGTTCTCTTCCTGGGTGAGCGTGCCGTTGACCTTGGCACCCTTCACGCCCGGGAAGTCGTAGGCGCTGTACTGCGCTGCCACGCGATTGCCGAGCAGGGTCCAGGCGGTCTTGTCGGCCGGAGTCCACCAGCTGCGCAGCTCACCCTTGGCATCGACCAGCGCGCCCTTGGCATCGATCGCACGGGTCAGTTCATGGCCGACCAGACCACCGAAGCTGCCGAACTTGTCGGCGGCGTCGGCCTTGGCGTTGAACACCGGGCCCTGCAGGATCGCGGCGGTGACGATCAGGCGGTTCTGCGCCAGGTCATAGGCCAGCGACGGCTGCTGCGGCAGCACGTCCCAGCGACGGTCGGCGTTGCCCTTGCCGATGCGCTTCATTTCCTCGCGATGGCGCCAGGTCGACGCGATCAGCATATTGCCACCGAACGAGCCGCGGCCCATCGGCTGCACGCTGTAGTCCAGGTCGCGCAGTGGAGTGCCGATCTCGATCTTCAGCGCAGCCAGCTTGGCCTGCGCTTCGGTCTTGGCTTCGGCACTCATCCAGCTGCTGTTCTTTACCGCCTCGATCTGTACTTCGCGCACCTTGTCGACGATCCATGCGGCCTGGCGACGATCTTCGGCCGACAGGTAGCGGGCGGCGTACTCGCGACCGACCATCGGGCCGGCGGCCACATTGATTGCATCCAGCACGGATTCCCAGCGCTGCGGCGGCAGGGTCTGGCCACGCAGCACACGGCCACGGAATTCGAACTCGGCGTCGCGGTAGGCCTTGGACAGGTACGGCGCCATCGAGTCGCCCACGCGCCAGCGCAGGTACGCCTTCCACTGCTCCGGCTTGAGCTTGGTGACCATGCCATCGAGCTGCTTGAACAGGCCCGGGTCGGCCAGCGAGACCAGGTCATCGTCCACGCCCTGTGCCTTCAGGAAGGCATCCAGCTGCAGGTTGCGGTAGCGGCTGTTGAGCTCCTTGGTGGAGATGGGCGCGTAGTTGTTGAACGGGTTGTTGATGCCGGCCAGCGACTGCGCATTGCGTGCCAGTTCGGTTTCCAGCGCGATCACCGCCTGCGACTCGGCATCCAGCTTGGCGGCCGGGGTACCGGTCAGCGCCAGGATCTGCTTGACGTAGTTGCGGTAGCGGCCCATCAGCGCCACGGTGTCGGCGTCGGTGCGGGTATAGAACGCCGGATCCGGCAGGCCCATGCCGCCCTGCATGAAGTAGCCGATGTGACGATCCAGCGCCTTCAGGTCGACGTCCGGGCCGAAGTTGAAGGCCACCGGGATGCCGACCTGGTGCAGCGCGGCGATCGAGGCCGGCACATCCTTGGCCTTCTTGATGGCGTTGATGCGGGTCAGCAGCGGCGCAATCGGATTGGAGCCGTCTGCTTCCACGGCGGCTTCGTCCAGGCCACTGGCCCAGAAGTCGCCCAGCAGCTTCTGCACATTGCCCTGCGGCGACTTCATCGCGGCGTCGAGCAGTTCACGCTGCTGCTGGCGGCTGCGGTCAACCAGCTGTCCCAGCGCGGTGACGGCGCCGGTCTGCGGCACCGGGTTGGCCTTCAGCCAGCCTGCATTGGTGGCGTCGTAGAAGTCGCTGCACTGGGCGCTGACGGCCGGAGCGCGTGCGGCCTTCTTCTTGGCGGCGAACGCATCGTGAGTCGGGACCAGGGTCGCCAGGCTGATGCCCAGGGCGATGGCAAGCGGACGGAAGTTGGGCATGTGGAACGAATCCGTGATGGATTGAGGGCGCGCGCACTATAGCAAGCCAGGCATGGGCGCGGGATGCACGCGTCGCGGTGCATTCGCCGACCAAGGTCGGCAGCTACCGGGGAGCGCCGGGATCAGTAGATCCACGCCATGTGTGGATGAAAGACACCCCGGAAAAACAAAGGCCCGGGAATTCCCGGGCCTTTGCAGGTCTGCAACAGCGTCAGTCAGGACTTACCAGATCACCACCTGCTGCTCGCCGGTGCGGGCCATCGGCGAACCGGCCTTGCACTGGAACGCGGCCGCGAAGGTCGGCAGGTTCGACGGTGCACCCATGGCGCGGAACTGCGCCGGGGCGTGCGGGTCGGTCGCCAGGCGGACCTTGGCGTTCTCCGGGGTGTACTTGGTGCGCCACACGGTGGCCCAGTTGAAGAAGAAGCGCTGGTCGCGGGTGAAGCCGTCCACCTTCGGGTCTTCCTTGCCGGCGCTGGCCTTCTGCAGGGCATCGTAGGCGGTAGCCAGGCCGCCCAGGTCGGCGATGTTCTCACCCAGGGTCAGGTGGCCGTTCACCGCCTGGCCGTCGACCTTGTACTGGTCGAACTGCTTGACCAGCTTGCCGGTCAGGCCTTCGAAGTTCTTCTTGTCAGCGGCGGTCCACCAGTCTTCCATGTTGCCGGTCGGCCCGAAGCGCGCGCCCTGGTCGTCGTAACCATGGGTCATTTCGTGGCCGATCACCGCGCCGATGCCGCCGTAGTTCAATGCGTCGTCGGCCTTCGGGTCGAAGAACGGCGGCTGCAGGATGGCGGCCGGGAACACGATCTCGTTCTGCAGCGGGTTGTAGTAGGCATTGACCGTCTGCGGGGTCATGCCCCACTCGGTCTTGTCCACCGGCTTGCCGATCTTGGACAGGTTGAACTTGTAGTTGAACTCGTTGGCCGCGCGCACGTTGCCCAGGAAGCTGTCGCGCTGGGTCTGCAGGCCCGACCAGTCACGCCACTTGTCCGGGTAGCCGATCTTCGGGGTGAAGGTTTCCCACTTGGCGATGGCCTTGGCCTTGGTCTCCTCGCTCATCCAGCTCAAGCCCTGGATGCGCTCCTTCAGCGCGGCGGCCAGATTCTTCACTAGTTCTTCCATCTTCGCCTTGGCTTCCGGCGAGAAGGCAACCTTCACGTACAGCTGGCCGAAGGCTTCACCCGCATCGTTTTCGATGGTGCTCAGCACGCGCTTCCAGCGCGGCTTCTGTTCCTTCTGGCCGTTGAGGGTCTTGCCGTAGAACTCGTAGTTTTCCTGCACGAAGGCATCAGCCAGGTACGGCGAGGCGCTGTCCACGGTGTGGAAGCGCAGGTAGGCGCGCCACACCGACGGGTCGGTATCGCCCAGCGCCTTGCTTACTTCCTCATGGAAGGCCGGCATGGCCAGCGAGAACTTCTCCGGCGCGGCCACGCCCTGCGACTTGAAGAACTCGGTCCAGCTGAAGTTCGGGGTCAGCTTGTCGGCATCGGCCAGGGTGACCGGGTTGTAGTACAGCTCGACGTTGCGCGACAGCTCCACGCGCGACTTGGAGGCCTTGGCCAGGCGGGTCTCGAACTTGACCACGTCCTCGGCCTGCTTGGCGGCGTCGGCAGCGGCGACACCGGACAGCTCCAGCACCTTGGCGACGTGCGCCTGGTAGGCCTTCAGCTTGTCGGCATTCTTGGCGTCGGTGTAATAGGTGCTGTCCGGCAGGCCCAGGCCGCCCTGGCTGGCGTAGGCCATGTTCACGGCCGAGTTCTTGAAGTCGGCTTCGGCACCGAAGCCGAACAGGACGTTGTCGCCCTTGGCCGCGCTGGTGCGCAGGTAATCGGCGATGGCCGCCTTGTCCTGCAGGCCGTCGATGGCGGCCAGGTCGGCCTTCAGCGGCTCGATGCCCTGGGCATTGATCTTGGCCTCGTCCATGCCGGTGGCCCACAGGTCGCCGACGATTTTCTCGATGTGGTTCGGATTCTTGACCTGCGCCACCTGTTCGGCCAGCTGGTGTTGCACGGCCACCGAGCGCTCGTCGAGGATGGTGAACGCACCCCAGCTGGTGCGGTCGCCCGGAATTTCATTGGCGGCCAGCCACTTGCTGTTCACATAGTCGCCGAAGGCGCCGCAGGCGTCCTTGGTGGTATCCAGATCGCTGGGCTGGAAAGCGTTGTAGGCCGGCAGCTTGCTTTCGTCCAGCGTGTAGTTGGTGGCTTCGGCCGCGGCCGGCGTGGAGGCGGTGGCGTCCTTGGCCGGGGTTTCAGTCTTGCCGCAGCCGACCAGCGCGGCCGAAACGGCCAGGGTCAGCAGCACGATCTTGGGAGTACGGGTCACTTTGATGGCCTCCAGGCCGAGTGAGTCAGGGAAAGGCCGTGGGACGGCCGTGGGCCGAACGATACGCCGCCGGCCAGACCTGCAAGGGTGTCGAAGGTCATGGCCGGGTGCAAGGGGGGCATTGCGGGTACAAAAAAGCAGACCCGGCAAAAGCCGGGTCTGCGGATTGCATCAAGTCCGGACGGATCAGAACTTGTAGTTGACGCCCATATACATGAAGCGACCAACGTTGTCGTAGTAGGCCGAGCCGAGGTCCGCACCGAAGTAGTTGACCGGCGGATCCTTGTCGAACACGTTGTCCACGCCCAGGTACACCTCGACACCGGAATCAGCCATTTTGTAGCCGATCTGCATGTTGTGGTAGGTGTACGACGGGTTCCAGATCGGGCTCTGCGAACCCGGGTTGCTGTTGTAGCTCTCCGGGAACACGCGCAGGTTGCGATGGATGTACACCATGTCCCAGCTGGCGCGGAAGTTGCCCAGCGTGTACTTGGCAGTGAACTGACCGCGCCAGCGCGGATTGGTCACGTAGTTCGAGCGTTCCTTGTAGTCGCTCGGGAAGTCCTGGAACTCCCATTCACGCGATTCCAGCAGGCGGGTACCGACCAGGCGCAGGTTGGTGTGGCCACCGAACATGCCGAAGTCATAGTTCATTTCCAGGTCGATACCGGTACGACGGCTCTTGGCCAGGTTCTCGGCCAGTGCGGTCCAGTCGTAGATGCTGTACGCCGGGAACTCGGCGCCGTTGGCCCCGGTTGCGCCGCCGATCGGGGCGCGCTTGATCTTGTCGCAGAAGGCGTTGTTGATGCCCCCCGGCGAGTCGACGCAGCGCGTGGCCAGCGTCTGCGCGGTGACCGAGCCGATCGCATCCTTCAGGGTGATGCGCCAGTAGTCGACCGACATGCCGAAGCCTTCGAAGAACTCCGGCTGCCAGACGAAGCCGATCGAGGTGGACTCGGCGCGTTCCGGCTTCAGGTCCGGGTTACCGCCGCTCAGGCCAGGACGGTTGGCGCTGTAGGAGTCAACCCAGTTGGCCGGAATACCCAGCGCAGCGCAATTGGCAGCGCGCAGTGCCGGATCGCCAGCGGTGGCCGGACGGTTGGAGTTGGTGGCGTTGGTGTTGCAGGGATCGTTGATGGTGGCGAAGTTCTGCGACTGCTCGTCGTACAGTTCACCGATGTTGGGAGCGCGGATGGCCTTGGCCAGGGTACCGCGGACGCGCAAGGACGGGATCACTTCCCAATCCAGGCCGACGTTCCAGGTCTTGGTTGAACCGATGGTGTTGTAGTCCGAATAGCGGCCGGCCAGGTCCAGCGACAGGCGGCGGATGCCCGGAATGTCAGCCAGCAGCGGGATGTTGGTTTCGGCGAACACTTCCTTGACGTTGTACGAGCCGCCGCCACCGTTGATGGCATTGAGGAAGGTCGCGCCGGAGGCCGCCAGCGGATCGGTGCGCTCCAGGCTCTTTTCCTTGCGGTATTCCACGCCGGCCGCGATACCGACGTCACCGGCCGGCAGCGAGAACAGCGCGTTGTTGTTGACCGATGCGCTGAACACGGTCTGCTGAAGCTTGCCGAAGTAGTGCGAACGGGTGTTGAACCAGTCGGCCGCTTCCTGCGACACCGCACCGTTGCCCAGAACACTGAACGGAATGCAGCCCGAGCCGATCAGGTCGCGGTTGTACTTGCGGCCACCTGCATTGATGTTGGTGGCATTCGGGTCGAGGTCGACACGACAGACGATCTTGCCGCTCGGATCGCGGACGGCATCCAGGCCGGCCTGCCAGCGTTCGTTGATGCGGTTGTTGACGTTGACGCGGTTGATCTCGGTCTCGCCATAGTTGCCCGAAGCCTCATAGCTCCAGTTGTCGCCGAACATGCCTTCGATGCCCAGGACGAAGCGCTTGGTCTCACGCTTGACCTCTTCACCACGGCGGCCGGCATCGACGTTGAAGCGGGCCATCTGCAACTGGTTGACACCGTTGGCGTCCATCAGCGCGCCCAGTTCCGGGCTGATGAAGGCGTTGTCACGACGGATGCGCAGGGTGCTGTCGAAAGCGGGCTGGCCGAAGAAGGTGGATTCGGTCTTGGTGTACTTGCCTTCGAAGAACAGGCGGTGCTTGTCGGTCAGGTCGAAGTGGGCGACGGTGTTGACGCTGACGCGGTCGAACTTCGGCTGCAGGTCGGCAACGGCGTTCAGATCGGCGAAATCACAGTTGACGCAGGTGCTCGGGCTGACCACCGGGCCATCGAAGCGGTTGCGGCTGAAACTGCCGTCCGGATTGAAGTGGTAGCGGTATTTGTAGGTGCCCGGCTTGGTGAAATCAAACTTGCCGCCCAGGTCGAAGGTGCCGCCGTAGGAGGTGGAGTAGTTGCCACCCGGACGCGCCAAGACGGTCTGCGGGTTGCTCTCGCTCGGCGGCTTGGTCCTGTCGAAGTTCGGATTGGGCACAGTCACGTCATAGCGCTGACCGATCGAACGGTCGCCACGGCCGAAACGACCCTGCTCGCTGTACTCGACGGCGACGGCGGCATTGCCACGGCCGTCGGCGAAGTTGGTGCCCGCCGTGGCCGACACGAAGCCGCGGTTGAAGCCGCCTTCACCCGCGATGCCCTTCTGGGCGCGGGCTTCAAAACCTTCGTAGTTCTTCTTCATGATGAAGTTGACCACACCGGCCACGGCGTCCGCGCCGTAGATGGCCGAGGCACCACCGGTGATCACTTCAACGCGTTCGATCCACTCCACCGGAATGGTGTTGACGTCAACAGAGGTGCTGCCCGGGTTGGCGCCGACATGGCGGCGGCCATTGACCAGCACCAGGGTGCGGTCGTAGCCCATGCCACGCAGGTCCATCAGGCCCAGGCCAGCGGTACCGATGTAGCGGGTGGAGTTGCCCAGCGTAAACGACGGTGCCAGCTGCGGCATCTTGTTCATCAGGTCGCTGATGGTCAGCGCGCCGGTCTGGCGGATTTCTTCTGCGGTGATGGCGGTAACCGGCGAAGAGGTCACGAAGCCCGTACGCGCAATGCGCGAGCCGGTCACGCTGACGCGGTCCAGATCGACCGGGTTGGAGGAGGCTTCCTGCGCGAAGGCGGGCGCCGAAGTCGCGGCCAGCAGGCCGACGAGCAGGGCGCTGGTCAGCGGGTGGCGGCCAGGTGAGCGGTTGTACGTCATCGTGATGGATCCCCTATTGAAGTGAAGCGTGCCGTTCCGTCCGTTCGTTACATCTGAGTTCAGATAACGGGCGTTGTTCATGGAACCTAACACGGTCTTAACGAGAAATGCATGCCAATGTCACGCAATGTCTCTGAAGTCACTCCAAAAGTACATGAAAGTGCAATAATTACAGTCACTTAGTATCAGTTGTGATTTGCAGGTAAAGGCTGGATGACGCGTAGCTGAATGTGGGGAGTCGGGTCCCTTTGCGCAAACAGGCCTTTCAGTAGTCCGCAACAGTTGCTTTCCAGCGGGGGCGGAAGGGCTGGCATAACGGTTCATTCAGCCGATTCCTCGGGCACCGATCGCGGCGGCGCAAGCGCGTGGTGGGCCGTTGGCCCCTGCTTGAGGCGCCAGCTGCAGATGCCGGTTGCTCCTGGCGCAGGGCGCTGGCAAAGCGCCTGCCAGGAACCACGAATCGGGTGTCTCCAACTCCGCGGTGGGAGAGCGACCAAAAAAAAGGCCCCGCCGAAGCGGGGCCTGGTCCGGAATCAAACCCGGAAAACGACGGGATTACTTGCCGAAGTCGTACTTGGCCTGCACGTACACGGTGCGACCGTAGACGTTGTACAGGTAGTTGTTGAACGGCGTGCCGGAGGTGCCCTGGTAGCTGTGGGCCTGCTGTTCGGGCATCTTGTTGAACACGTTGTTGACCATCAGCGACAGGGTCAGGTCATCCTGCGCACGGTAGTTCACGCTCAGGTTGTAGGTGGTGTACGAACCCCACTTGCCTGCCTTGTAGCCCGATGCGGCGTGGGTGTACTCGTAGCCGTTCAGGCCTGCCAGGTAGTTCGGGGTGTGGCCGATGTAGTTCGCGTACAGCGTGGTGGTCCACTTGTCCAGCGACCAGGCCACCGACGCGTCGGAACGGACCTTGGCGTAGCTGTCGTAGTTCCACATCGACTTCGGGTTGCCCAGCAGGTCCTGGAAGTCCTCACCCGGCTGCGCCTGCACTTCACGCTTCAGCATGTTGGTGTAGTTGCCCGAGAACTGCAGCGAACCGAAGCGGCCGATGTCCTGCAGGTACTTGAAGCCGACGGTCACGGCCTGCAGGTTCTGGCGGGCCACGTTCATCTTCGGGGTGTACAGCGAGCTCAGGTTGCCGGCCGAATCGCGCACGACCCAGTCGGCCACGTTCTGGCAGGTGGCCGAGGAGCCATTCGGCAGGCCGTTGCGGCAGTAGTACTCGGCCAGCAGCAGCTGGTCGGTGCTGGCCGTATCGACTTCGTTCTCGATCTTCCAGTTGTAGTAGTCGGCCGAGATCGACAGGTTTGCCATCGGTGCCCAGACGATACCCGCGTTCCAGACGTCGGCGGTGATCGGCTCCAGGTCCGGGTTGCCGGCACGCTCGGAATAGACCGAGACGCTGTCGGCGTAGCGGCAGGCGTCGGTGTTGCCCGGGGTGTAGCCCAGCTCGCCGCAACGGTAGTAGTCGGTCGAGTTGGCAGCATAGTAGCCGCTGCGACCCTGGAAGGCGTCGGGCAGGGTCGGCGCGCGGAAGGCGGTGCCGTACTTGCCGCGGAACAGCAGGCTTTCGATCGGACGGAACTCCACGCCCACGCTGTAGGTGGCCTTGTCGACGGTGTTGTCGGCGATCTTGAAGGCGTCATAGCGACCGGAAGCGGTCACCGTCAGCGACTCCAGCAGCGGCATGCGCAGTTCGCTGGTCACCGCATAGTTGCTGCGATGGCCGTTGCCGGCAACAGCCGACGAGCCCCACACGTCGCCGTCCAGCAGGCGCTGGTCGGGGCTGTAGTCCCAGCCTTCGCTGCCGCCTTCGACGACCACGGCCAGGCCCGCATCGCCACCCGGCAGCGAGAACAGCGAACCGTTGGTGACCTGCGCGCGAGCCAGGTTCTGCCAGGTGCGGCTGTGGTTGGTGGTGTAACCGGTGAAGCCAGCGAAATCTTCCGGCGAGATCGGCGAGTAGAACGCGCCCCAGTTGGTGTTGTAGATGCCGAAGCCATCCTTGGTGCCCAGCTGCGGGCCGAGCACCTTGTCGGCGAAGTAGCTGTTGATGGCATTGCCGAAGCGCTGGAACTTGCTTTCATCCAGGCGATATTCGCCGCGGGTGAAGCTCAGGCTGTAGTCCCAGTTGCCCACTGCGCCCTTGCCGCCCAGGGTGACCTGGTAGGCACGGCTCTTGTCGTTGTTCAGGATGCTCTTGTAGCCTTCGCCGCCGATGTCTTCCGGAGCAAAGGCGCGCTGCAGGTTGACCAGCTTGCCTGACGCCTGGTCGTAGAAGCCGCCCATGGTGCTCTTGGTGCCCCACCACAGGTAGTTCGAGCCCGAGGTGTACTCGGTCTTTTCCTTGCTGTACAGCACGTCGGCGAACAGCTGGAAGTTGTCGTTCACGTCGAAGGTCATCGACGAATAGAACTGGCCGCTGTCCTTGCCGTTCTTCAGGGTCTTGTAACCGGCGCCGAACACCGAGCCGCAGGACTGGCCGGTCGGGCGGTTGGCCAGCACGGTGGTGCCGCCAAACTGGCCGGCGACATTGGCGCAGTTGCCCGGGTCCATCATGTACAGCGCATTGGTCTTGGCGTCGATGACGGCGAAGTCGTTCGACGGCAGCTGTGCGGTATAGCCGTGGGTGTTGTTCTGCTTGGTCAGGTCACGCTGGTAGCCCCAGATCGGGTTGCTGCTTTCGATCTGCACGTTGACCAGCGCATTGAAGCGGTCGTCCAGCGCCGAGAAGCCGTGCGCGCCACTGATGCGGAAGCTGCTGCCACCGCCTTCGGTGGAGGTGCCGCCACGCACGGACAGGCTGCCGCCTTCCATGTGGTCCTTCAGAATGATGTTGACCACGCCGGCGATCGCGTCCGAACCATACAGGGAGGACTGGCCGCCCGGCAGGACTTCGATGCGCTCGACGATGTCGATCGGAATGCCGCTGATGTTGTTGAACGCGTCGCCGCCGTTGTACAGCGCCGGGTAGGACATCATCGGGCGGCCGTTGATCAGGTACTTGGTGTACCCCGGATTCAGGCCGAACATGCCAGCGGCTTCAGCGCCCTGGGTGAACGAGGCGGAGGTCTGGCCGCCCTGGATGCCGCCGGTGGTCAGCGAAGACTGCTGCAGCACTTCGGCGACGCTGTTGAAGCCGCGCGACTGGATGGCTTCAGCGCTGATGGTCATGACCGGGGTCTGGGTCTCAACCTGGGTCTGCGGGATCAGCGAACCGGTGACGGTGATCTTGTCCAGGTTGGTGGCCTTGTCCTGGGCCATTGCCGGCGAGGCGGCGACCAGGGCGGAAATCAAGGCGACAGCGAGGGTGTTGCGACGTGCGGAATTGCGAAGGTCTTTCATGTGGTTCCGTTCAAAGAGCAAATACGAATACGGCACTGCGCATGCGCCATCGTGCGTGCAATGAAACAGCGACGCAGCCCAAAACCAGTGCTTAGCGAACGTAACATGAACTTAACAATCTGTGCACGAATCTGTAGCAATCCTGAATTTCAGTCAGCTTGTGTCCAGCTTGTATGATGTTGGGTTATTCCCCTGACCCGCCGGTGCTCGTTGTGAACAGTTCTCCCCGCCGTCCCCATGCAAGCCAGGTCCAGAAGGGACTCACGCCGCATGCCCGCATCCGCAACGTGATCGCGGTTGGTTCGGGCAAGGGCGGCGTCGGCAAGTCGACCACCGCAGTCAATCTGGCCGTGGCGCTGCAGCAGCTCGGCGCACGCGTGGGCGTGCTTGACGCGGACATCTATGGGCCGAGCGTACCGGCCATGCTGGGCCTGTCCGGTCGTCCGGAAAGCCCCGATAACAAGAGCATCGAGCCGCTGCGCGCGTTCGGCGTGGACACCATGTCGATCGGCTACCTGATCGAAGAGGATACGCCGATGATCTGGCGTGGGCCGATGGCCACCTCGGCGATGACCCAGCTGTTCAATGACACGCTGTGGGATGACCTGGATTTCCTGCTGATCGACCTGCCGCCGGGCACCGGTGACATCCAGCTGACCCTGACCCAGAAGATTCCGCTGGCCGGTGCGGTGATCGTTACCACGCCGCAGGACATCGCCACGCTGGATGCGAAGAAGGCGCTGAAGATGTTCGAGAAGGTGGAGGTGCCGGTGCTGGGCATCGTCGAGAATATGGCGGTACATACCTGCAGCAGCTGCGGGCATGTCGAGCACCTGTTCGGCGAGGGCGGCGGCGAGCGCATGGCCGCGCAGTATGGTGTGCCGTTGCTGGGTTCGCTGCCGCTGCAGATCGGCATCCGCGAGCAGGGGGATGCTGGCACTCCGATCACCGTGGCGCAGCCCGATTCGGTGCCAGCCCAGGCCTACCGCCATGCCGCCCAGCGCCTGATCGAGGAAGTGGGCAAGCGCCCGCGCGCTTCTATTCCGATTCTGTCGTCGCTGCTCTGAGCACAGCTACAAAGAAAAAGCCGCCGGCGCGAGGCCGGCGGCAAGTGGCGCTTTCCTGGAGAGTTGTCCGTTTACCAGTCGTATTGAACCTGGAAGCGGACGTAGCGCGGATCGTTGAAATACTTCGGCGTGTTGTAGTTGTAATATGTCCGGATGGTCGGCGCCGAGCTCGGGCGACCGTACTTTGTTTCGTACACCTGCACAGGCTTGATGTTGTTGAATGCGTTGATCACCGACATCTGAACGCTCAGGCCCTTCAGCCAGTTCGGGGTATAAGTGATGTTCGGGCTGACCGTGAACTGCCACGGGGTTCGGCCCGCGCTGCCGACCTTGGAGATATCGTCAGCAGGCTGGTTGCCGTTGAGTTCGCAGCTGTGGAACACACCGGAGTAGCCATACTCGCTGTCGAAGCTGCCCCAGCCGCCGCCAAGGCAACTCTTCGGTGCACCGGACTGCGCCAGCATGTTCACACCCACCGACCACTCATCCGTGAACCTGAAGCCGCCATAAAGCTTGATGCTGTGGCGATGGTCATTGAACAGATAGCCGTCCGAACCATACATGATCTCGGCGAAATCGAAGTCGGACGTGGTGCCGGTGTCATCCTGGCCGTTGGTGCTCTTGACCAGGCCTTCGTAATTGCCTTCCAGCTTGGACCAGGTATACGAGAAGCTGGCATACCAGCGCTCGGTCTGCTTGTCAGCACTGAGGGTCACGGCCTTGTACACGCGCTTGGCCTTCGGGCCCAGGCTTGCTCCCGGCACGGTGATGTCGTCAACCTTGCCATCGCCGTCCACGTCCAGGGTTACCTGCAGGTCGCTACCCGGGTTGTAGATCCAGCAACCCGGCAACCCTTCCGGCACGGTCCAGGGATCGGCCCAGTTGGAAAGGTCATAGCCGGCGGCTACCGCCGCGTTGTAGAGCGAACGCGAATCGCAGGTGTCGTCGATCACCTTGTTCGCACGGCGATAGGTAGCCTTGACGCCAACGGTCCAATCATTGAAGAAGTCGATCGAGGAGTTGATCTGTTGCTGGTAGCCAAGGATCACTTCATCCTGGGTGTAGGGCTTCAAACCCTTGGACGCTACCGCGCGAGGATCCGGGGTGACACCGCTCTCACCGTTGACGATGTTGTCATAGGCACCATCTTCGTAGCTGCCAGTGATGATTGGCGAGCCGTTCGGATTGATGCCATCGTAGGTGAAGTACTCGTCCAGGTAATACGATGCGCTCGCGGCGCGAAGCGCCACGTTGGCAGCGATGGGCAGAGAGTAGCGACCGGCCGATGCGAACAGCTTGCTGCGGCCGTCACCCAGAATGTCCCACGAGAATCCGAAGCGTGGCTGCCAGATATCATCCTGCTTCACGAAGCTGATGCCGTCGGAGTTCTTGTTGTCGAACGAGTCATTGCGGATGCCGGCGTACAGCATGAAGTTGTTGGTGATCTGCCAGTTGTCCTGTACATACCAGGACTTCTGCTTGATTTCGATCGAGCCACCATTGCGGAAGTTCACGCGGTTGGCGTAATCATCTTCCAGATACCAGAGCGCGCCTGCGGAATAGGAGGTGCCCTGTACTGAAGTCCACTTCTCATCGCTGTAGCCAAAGCCGATCTTGTGGTCACCCAGCTGCCAATCGAAGTCGGCACGTGCGCCTTTGCGCTCGTTGCGGCCGCCGAACATGCCTACTGTGCTGGCGACGGCGCAACCGATGCGACGGCCGGTGCCGCCAGTTTCCGAACGGTAATCCAGCACGTACGGGCATGCGCCTTCAGGGCTGTTGATGTTGCCGTCATAGAAGCTGGTCACACCGTCGGGGCTGATCGTGTGTTCCGAGCTGCGGTTGCGCATCTGGCCGTACTGGATCGAGCCCGTCAGATTCTCGGTCAGGTAGCTGGTCCACTTGAAGATGTCGGTCTGACCGCCGGTCTTGCCGATCAATTCGCCGAGATCATTGGTGCGTGCGGGTTCGCCACCAGCGTCGGGCTTGTCATAGAGTGCATTGAAATAGTTGTAGCTGTAGCGACGGCTGTTGTCGAAGCCGGTGTATTCCAGGTGATTGTTCTCATTGAGGTACCAATCGACCTTCAGCAGCCAGTAGGGCGTCTTGGACTCATAGTCGTAGCCGGTCGTTGAAAGCGCAGCAGCACTCGGCGGGCGACCGTTGGTGGTGTACTGCGATCCGCGGTTGCTGTAGCTGCCGGTCTTGGAGTTGCTGAACTGCCCCATCGCGAAGACGAAAAGCTTGTCCTCGATCAGCGGGCCACCAGCCCAGACACTGTAGACATTCGAACTGCTGCTGTTCTTGTCGTAGGAACGGAAAATCGAGCCATCGTTGTAGTAGGTGTCCGGTTCGTTCTCACGCAGCGAGTCAGGAGCGCCTGTCCAGCTGAACCCGCCCTTCCACTCGTTGGTGCCGCGCTTGACGTTGACGCTGGTCACGCCACCGGTCGAAAAGCCGTACTTGGCGCCATAACCACCGGTCTGAATGTCCAACTGGTCGATGGCCTGGTACGGAATCTCCGAGAACGAGAGACTGTCATACAGATTGGTGACGTTGAAGCCATTGACGTAGTAGCTGTTCTCGGCCGCCGACGCGCCGCCGAACGACGCTGGGCCGAAGTACCCGCTGGATGATACGGTGCCGGGAGTCAGCAGCGAGACGCTCGTGACATCGCGGGCGACCGGCAGGGAGTTGAGCTTGTCGGCGGTAAATGTGGTCCGGGATTCGACACTGCCCAGATCAATGGCGTTTGCCGCGCCCAGTGCGCGTACGTTCACGGTCTCCAGGGATGTCGCGCTGCCGGAGGATGCCGACGCGAAAGTGGCCATCGAGGACTGGCCGGCGACCACGGTTACCCGGGTGGTCGCGGTTGGGCTGCCATTGCTGACCGTGCTGACCTCGTAGGTTCCGGTTGGCAGCTGCGATACGCGGAAACGTCCGTCGCTACTGACGTTCACCTCGCGCGTTGTGCCCGATGACAGGCTCTTGACCTGAATCTTATCTGCCGAAGTCACGCTGCCGACGATATCGCCGGTGGTGCTCTGGGCGTAGCTGGTGCCTGCCAGGGCACCGAGAACCAGCGCAAGGGCAGTGCGCTTCAGTGTGCGGCCATTGAAGTTGAGATTCATCGTGTTCCTTTGCGGTTGCAGACGGAAATCGGTTCAGTTCAAGTGGCCTGAACGAATTGTTCAGGATGAATGAAACCGTAATCATCGGGCTCCCGTCATGCAACGTTCATCTGGCGCTCATTTTATAAAAAGTGCTTTCTGGCGCCTCATCCTGTTGAATTTGAAGAGAAAATTTTTTTATGTCGATATGTGTCATTGCCTGCGCTTCGATTGGAACTGACATAAATGTGTGGTAACTGATTTCCTTTGGTCGGGGTGGTCTCATTTGTTATCCGCCTTGCGGGCGCGTGCATCGCTCGAGGTCCCAGGTCACTGGCGACTGGTCAACATCCACACCGTGGCTGGCACAGTTGGCCCGGCTGTAGAATCGCCGGCCCGGACCCAGTCCCATTCCCCCTCGTTCAACAGGACAAAGCATGAGCATCAAGAGTGACCGTTGGATCCGCCGCATGTCCGAGCAGCACGGCATGATCGAGCCGTTCGAGGCCGGGCAGGTCAAGCAGGCCAATGGCGAGCGCATCGTCAGCTACGGCACCTCCAGCTACGGGTACGACGTCCGTTGCTCGCGCGAGTTCAAGGTGTTCACCAACATCAACTCGACGATTGTCGATCCCAAGCATTTCGATTCGGGCAGCTTCGTCGACATCACGGCCGATGAGTGCATCATCCCGCCGAACAGCTTCGCCCTGGCGCGTACCGTGGAGTACTTCCGCATCCCGCGCGACACCCTGGTGGTGTGCCTGGGCAAGAGCACCTACGCGCGCTGCGGCATCATCGTCAACGTGACCCCGTTGGAACCGGAGTGGGAAGGCCACGTCACCCTGGAATTCAGCAACACCACGCCGCTGCCGGCCCGCATCTATGCCAACGAAGGCGTGGCGCAGATGCTGTTCTTCCAGGCCGCGGCCGATGACATCTGCGAGACGTCGTACCGCGATCGTGGCGGCAAGTACCAGGGCCAGACCGGCGTGACCCTGCCGCGGACCTGATCGCCCGCGTCATTGCATGACGAAAGCGCCGGGCCGTGCCCGGCGTTTTCGCATGGTCCACGCGGTGCGTTCGCCGGGCACGACCCGGCGCTACGTCATTTGCCGCGACCGAACAGCATCGCAATGCCCACGCCCACCAGTGCCACCGGCCACCAGGTCAGCAGCAGCTTGGACAGGTTCAGGTGCGTCCAGCCGAGGTTGCTGGCGAGCATGAACAGGCCGATCAGGATCAGCAGGATGGCGGCAACGAGGTTGAATCGCATCGGGTCGGGCAAGGCTCAGGGACGGGCTGGATATCCTAGCCGTTCCTTCCAGTAGGCGACATGCTGGTCCAGGGCCGCAGGCTCGTAGCGGTGCGCCGGGCCGCTGCCCCAGACCGGGCCGGGCCAGGCCGGATCGCCGTCATGGCGGCCGATCACATGGAAGTGCAGCTGGCGCACGATGTTGCCCAGCGCGCCGATATTGATCTTCTCCACGCCGTCGTGGCCCTTCAGGGCCTTGCAGGCGCGGTTGAGCTCGGTGCGCAGCTTGTCCTGCTGCTCGCCGTCCAGCTCGATCCACTCGGTCACCCCGGCCAGGCGTGGTACCAGCACCAGCCAGGGGAATCGTTCGTCGTTCATCAGCCGCACTTGCGACAACGGTCCTTCCGCCACCAGCACGCTATCGGTGGCCAGGCGTGAATCGAGTTCGAATTCGCTCATCCAAGATGCTCCGAGAAGAAGTCCAGGGTGCGTTGCAGCGCCAGGGCGGCGCTGTCTGGATCATACGCATGTCCGACCTCGCGGTTGAAGGCGTGGTCGGCCGGATAGACGAAAGTGGCCATCTGCGGCAGCTTTTCGCGGTGGGCCTGGACGGCCTCCGGCGGGATGCTCCTGTCCTGGGTGCCGAAGTGGAAGATCACCGGCGCCTTGGGTGTCTCATCGAGGAACTGGACGTTGCGTGCGCCGTAGTAGCTGACCGACGGCAGCCCGAGCCGCAGCGCCGACAGCATCGCCACCGTGCCGCCCCAGCAGTAGCCGACGGTGCCGACCTTGCCGTAGGGGGCCAGCCGGGTGGCCGCCGCGCGGACCACTTCCAGCGCCTTCTCCATGCCCAGCGCGCTGACCCTTTCCAGGCCCTGCTTCACGCCGTCGGCGTCGTAGGGCAGGGCATCCGGGTCGGCATGGGGTCCATCGACCAGGTCGAAGAACGAAGGAGCCAGCACCGCATAGCCCTCGGCGGCGAAGCGCTCGGCCACGCCGCGGATGTGCGGGTTGGCGCCAAAAATTTCCTGCACCACCACCAGCCCGCCTCGCGCGGTGCCCTCGGGGAGTGCCTGCCAGGCCCGTACCGCGCCGTGGTGCGTATCCAGGGTGATCCATTCGTTCATCGCGGCTGACTCGCTTTGGAAACTGAAAGCCGATTATCCGGTGCGCGTCAGTGCACGTCATGTCGGCAGTTGGGCCGGATCGGTGATCTCCAGCTGCCTGGCGTCTCCAGCTATCTGCGGGCAGGGTTGGCCCGTTCAGAGCGCCGCCGCCAACCCCGGTATACTGGCGCCCTTTCAGGCCCCGGCCCCCAGGACCCCCTGCCATGCCGGCAGGGGCCCAGGCCCCCAGAGTCCCGCGATTCCATGTCCCAGCTGAACCCCAAAGTCGGCTTCGTCAGCCTTGGCTGCCCGAAGGCCCTTGTCGATTCCGAGCGCATCCTTACCCAGCTCCGCTCGGAAGGCTACGACATCGTCCCGTCCTACGATTCGGCCGACGTGGTGGTGGTCAACACCTGCGGCTTCATCGATTCGGCGGTGACCGAGTCGCTGGACGCGATCGGCGAGGCGATGAACCAGAACGGCAAGGTCATCGTCACCGGCTGCCTGGGCAAGCGCCCGGAGCAGATCCGCGAGGCCTACCCGAACGTGCTGGCGGTGTCCGGCCCGCAGGACTACCAGAGCGTGATGGAAGCGGTGCATGAAGCACTGCCGCCCAAGCACGATCCGTTCGTGGACCTGGTGCCGGACTACGGCATCAAGCTGACCCCGCGCCACTACGCTTACCTGAAGATTTCCGAAGGCTGCAACCACACGTGCAGCTTCTGCATCATCCCGTCGATGCGCGGCAAGCTGGTCTCGCGCCCGGTGGACGAGGTGCTGCGTGAGGCCGAGCGCCTGGTGCGTGGCGGCGTGCGCGAGCTGCTGGTGGTTTCGCAGGACACCTCGGCCTACGGCGTGGACGTGAGGTACGCCGAAAAGATGTGGCGCAACAAGGCCTACCAGACCCGCCTGAAGGCGCTGTGCGAAGGCCTGTCGGAGCTGGATGCGTGGGTGCGCATGCACTACGTCTACCCGTATCCGCACGTGGACGAGGTGGTGCCGCTGATGGCCGAGAACCGCATCCTGCCGTACCTGGACATCCCGTTCCAGCATGCCAGCCCGCGCATCCTGCGCCTGATGAAGCGCCCCGGCGCAGTCGAAAAGACCCTGGAGCGCGTGCAGAACTGGCGCCGCATCGCGCCGGACATCACCGTGCGTTCCACCTTCATCGTCGGCTTCCCGGGCGAGACAGAGGCCGAGTTCGAAGAGCTGCTGTCGTTCCTGGACGAAGCGCAGCTGGATCGCGTGGGCGCGTTCGCCTATTCGCCGGTAGAGGGCGCCACCGCCAATGACCTGCCCGACGCTGTGCCGGAAGAAGTAAAGCAGGAACGCCTGGCCCGTTTCATGGAGAAGCAGGCGCAGATTTCCGCCGCGCGCCTGGAAGCCAAGATCGGGACCGTGCAGCAGTGCCTGGTCGATGCCATCGAAGGCGATATCGCCGTGGCCCGCTCCAGGGCCGATGCGCCGGAGATCGACGGCCTGGTGCATATCCAGAACGCCGATCAGGTGCCGCTGCGGGTGGGCGAGTTCGTCGACGTGGAAATCACCGAGAGCGACGAGCACGACCTGTACGGCGATGCGCTGCCGGCCAATGCCCGCCCGGCGTTCGACCTCAAGGTACTGTGATCGCAACGGCCGCCGCCGGTGACGGCAGCGGTGTCCGGCGCTTCGTGCCGCCGCCGCGTGCGGCGGTCGATCCGCAGGTGTTCGCGCATCCGTTGTTTGCCGGATTGCAGGATTTCCGGGATCTGCTGCTCGGCCCTCGCTGGCCGTCCATCGCTGCACTTGATGCGCGCCTGGCATTGCCCGGGAAGCGCCTGGTTGAACAGGACGCCGCGCTGCTGGCCGATGGCCTGCACTACGAAGCCCGCATCGCGCAGGGGCGCATCGCCACCCGCGCAGACAACTGGCACGACCTGTTCAATGCGCTGGTCTGGGCCTCATGCCCACAGCTGAAGCATGCGCTCAATGTGCAGCAGTGCGGGCATATCGAGGCCATGCCGCCTGGCCAGCGCAACCGCGCGCAGGCCGCGTTGACCCAGTTCGACGAAACCGGTGTGATCGTGCGCGTGCGCGATGACTCACTGCGGGCTGCCTGGGATGCACACGACTGGCCCGCGTTGTTTGACCCGGTGAACTGGCAGAGCGATGACATCGCCATCACCGCGGTATTCGGGCATGCGCTGATGGAACAGGCACTGCTGCCGGGGCGATTGCTGGTGGGCAAGTGCGTGGTGGTGCACAGCGATGCCGATGCGGCCTGCGTTGACGCGGTGGCCGTGGCCATCGCCGAGGGCAGGGCGGTGACCGATCCCTTGCAGCTGCGTCCGCTGCCGTTGGCTGGAATCCCGGGGTGGCACGAGGGACAGGATGCCGCCTTCTATCGCAATGCCGACTACTTCCGCCCGCTGCGTGCCGGCCGCGCATACCCGCCGCCATTGCACGGGGCCATGTAGAGTCGACTGTCAGTCGACTGCTCTTCGTTCCGAGGCCGTGAGCGCCTGACAGATGGCTTTGGCGAGTCACCAACCGCGATGAAGATCGCGGTGCGTTTGCCGTCCCGCTGTGGAGGTTTGTGCCGCGCTTCGCGCGGTAGTCGACTGACAGGCGACTCTACACCGTCTCGTATTCCACGCCGATCACCGCAAAGGTGAACCGCCCGCCGGGCAGCTCCACCGAAAACTCGTCATCCAGCCGCTTCTTCAGCAGCGCACGCGCCAGCGGCGAGTCGATGCTGATCCAGCCCTGGCCTGCGTCGGTCTCGTCCGGGCCGACAATGCGGTAGCGGCTGGTGTCGCCACTGTCCACGTTCTCCAGCTCCACCCACGCGCCGAAGAACACCGCCAGCGGATCGGTTGGCGTAGTGTCGACCACGCGCAGTGATTCCAGCCGCTTGGTCAGGTAGCGCACGCGGCGGTCGATCTCGCCCAGCTGCTTCTTGCGGTAGGTGTACTCGGCATTTTCCGAACGGTCGCCTTCTGCGGCGGCTGCGGCCAGTGCTTTCACCACTTCGGGTCGCCGTACCCGCCACAGGTCATCCAGTTCGGCCTTCAGCCGAGCGTGGCCGGAGGCGGTGATCAGGGCGGTGCTCTTTTCTGCAGGGGGACGCCAGCGCGACATGCAATACGACTTCTTTTCCGGAGGACGAGCGGAGGGGGGGGCAGACTCCGCTTCCGCGGGAAGGGCTCTGACCCCAGCAGCGGCGGATCAGATCAGCGCTTGCCACCGAAGATGCCGCCCAGCAGGCCGCGCACGATCTGGTTGCCCAGCTTGGTGCCGACCGTGCGCGTGGTCTGCTTGGCCATGGTCTCGATCATGCCCTGGCGGCGCTTGGTGCCGAAAATCGCATCCTTGATCGCCTGGCCGAAACCGCCTTCCTGCGCATCGTCCTGTTCGCGGCTGCGCGCGGCTGGCGCCTGCGCCTGCTCGACGCTCTTCTGTGCGCGCTGGGCCAGCAGTTCGGCAGCCGATTCGCGGTTGATCGCGGTGTCGTAGCGACTGCCGACCGGGCTGCCGGCACGCACCTGGGCGCGCTCGGCTTCGGTGATCGGCCCCATCCGGCAGCGTGGCGGCGCGATCATCGTCTGCTGCACCGGCATCGGCACGCCCTTGTCCTGCAGCGTGGAAACCAAGGCCTCACCGGTGCCGAGCTGGCTCAGTACCTTGGCCACGTCCAGCTTCGGGTTCGGCACGAACGTCTCGGCCGCGGTCTTCACCGCTTTCTGGTCGCGCGGGGTGAACGCCCGCAGCGCGTGCTGCACGCGGTTGCCGAGCTGGCCGAGGATGTTGCCCGGCACGTCGTCGGGGAACTGCGAGCAGAAGTACACGCCCACGCCCTTGGAGCGGATCAGGCGCACCACCTGCTCGATGCGCTGCACCAGCGACGGCGGTGCGTCGTCGAACAGCAGGTGGGCCTCGTCGAAGATGAAGACCAGCTTCGGCTTGTCCAGGTCGCCCACCTCCGGCAGTTGTTCGAACAGCTCCGACAGCAGCCACAGCAGGAAGGTGGAATAGAGCTTGGGCTTGAGCACAAGCTGGTCGGCGGCGAGGATGCCGATCATGCCGCGGCCGTCGTGATTGACCCGCATGATGTCGGCCAGTTCCAGGGCCGGCTCACCGAAGAAGTTCTCGCCGCCATCCTGCGCCAGGCGCAGCACCGACCGCTGGATCGCGGCGATCGACTGCGCGCTGACCAGGCCGTATTCGGTGGAAATGTCCTTGCGCTCCTCGGCCACCAGGCCAAGCAGGGCGCGCAGGTCGTCCATGTCCAGCAGCAGCAGGCCACGATCGTCGGCCAGCTTGAACACGATGTCGAGCACGCCGGACTGGGTGTCGTTCAACTCGAGGATGCGCGCCAGCAGGGTCGGGCCCATCTCGCTGACCGTGGTGCGCACCGGATGCCCGAGCTTGCCGTACAGGTCCCAGAAAATGGTCGGGCTGGCGGCCGGTGCGTAGTCGGCCACGCCGATCTCGGCGGCGCGCTTGAGCAGGTTCTCCGCGCCGGTGCCCGGCACGGCCAGGCCGGACACGTCGCCCTTCACGTCGGCGAGGAATACGGGTACGCCCAGTCGCGAAAAGCCTTCGGCCAGGGTCATCAGGGTCACGGTCTTGCCGGTGCCGGTGGCGCCGGCCACCAGGCCGTGGCGGTTGCCGAGTTTCGGCAGCAGGGTGACGGCCACATCGTCGGTGATGCCTTTGCCGAGCAGAATCGGATCCATGGTCCAGCCCTTGTGGTGAATAGCCCAATGTTAACCGCCGGCAGTGGCAGTCCGAAGGTCGGCTTGCCCCGACCTTGGCGGCGCCGCTACTCTGCCTGCCTGTTTCGCACACAGTGCCATCAATGCCCGTTTCTGTCCTGATTTCCCGCGGTTGGCCGCTGCTGGCCCTGGCCGGCCTGGTTTCCCTGGCGCCCGACGCCCATGCGCAGCGGGTCTCGGCCCGGGACAAGGCGAAGGTGGATGCGCTGCAGCAGCGCATGACCGTCGCCGAGAAGCGCTACAGCGATGCGCTGCTGCTGGTCGCCAATGCCGACCCCAAGGGCAGCAACGAGGCCGACGCCGCGCTGGAGGACATGGAAGACGTTCTCAACGACTGCGTGAAGCAGAAGGGCTGCCAGATGGGCACGCTGCTGGCCAGCTACAAGCGCCTGCTCAAGCACG
This sequence comes from Stenotrophomonas sp. YJH_SMC_48-3, assembly GCF_059369375.1. Classification (NCBI taxonomy): domain Bacteria; kingdom Pseudomonadati; phylum Pseudomonadota; class Gammaproteobacteria; order Lysobacterales; family Lysobacteraceae; genus Stenotrophomonas; species Stenotrophomonas sp. YJH_SMC_48-3. Next base: position 267,806 of record NZ_JCAFSQ010000003.1, read on the forward strand.
ACGCCGATGCGGCGGGCAGCGATGAGGTGGCCGACGAGGGCGGTGACCGGCTGGAAGCCGACCCCGACCATATCGGCCCGCTTACCGCCGACGTGCCGGAGGCGGCCCGCGCCGCTGCGCTGCTCAACGACAAGCGGCACGCCTTCGACAGCATGGTCGAATACAACCCGGCCGTGCAGGCGGGCATCCGCCGCTGGCTGACCGACATGCGCCCGGCGCTGCTGACCAGCTACGAGAACTACCAGAACCTGCGTGCGGTGATGTGGCCGGAGTGGGAAAAGCGCGGCCTGCCCGAGGCGCTGCTGTTCGGCATCATGGCCAAGGAGTCCAACGGCCGCGTGCATGCCTCCTCGCGCGCCGGCGCCGCCGGCCTGATGCAGTTCATGCCGGCTACCGGCCGCCGCTTCGGCCTTGGCCCGGATGGCACCGGCTTCGACACCCGCTTTGACGCGCGCAGCGCCGCCGAGGCCAGCGCCAGCTATCTCAACGAGCGCCTGCGCGAACTGAACAACAACGTGGAAATGTCGGTGGCCGCCTACAACGGTGGTGAAGGCCGTGCCGCGCGCGTGTTCAAGCAGAGTGCGGGCCAGAGCTTCTGGACCGACAGTGTCTACAACCAGTTCCCCGGCGAGACCAAGGACTATGTGCCGATGGTGATCGCGGCGGCCTGGATCTTCCTGCACCCGCAGCAGTACGGCGTGGAATTCCCGAAGATCAGCGCGCAGCCGGCCACGCTGCGCCTGGCCAAGTCCACCACCATCTACGAACTGACCATCTGCCTGGGCAGCCACGGCACCCGCGATGGCTACATGCGCGCGCTGCGCAACCTCAACCCGCGCTATGAAGCCGACGGCTGGATTCCGGCCGGCACGCTGATCAACGCTACCACCCGCATCGCCGGCCTGTACCAGCGCAACTGCGTCAGCGGCCCGCGTGCCGACCTGGCCCGTACCCTGATCACCGCCGACCTGAACGCGGCGATCAAGCGCCCGGCCGCCGCCGGCTACACCGGCAGCGTGGCCGTGGGCGGCGTGGTGCCGGTGGCCGACGCCGCAGCCTCCACCAGCGTGCCGACCACCCCGGTCGCTCCGGTGGCCGCGCCGCGCCCGGCCGCACGGCCAAAGCCGCCGCGCAGCCACAAGGTGGGCCGGGGTGAAACCCTGGGCGCCATTGCCGCGAAGTTCCAGTGCGATGTGCCGACCCTGGCCCGCGCCAACGGCCTGAAGGCCCCGGCCTACAGCCTGCGCCAGGGCCAGACGCTGAAGCTGCAGGGCTGCGACAAGTAATTCCCACGACCGCTGGAATCTGCAATGGACCTCGAAGACACCCGCAACCTGTTCGCCAACCTCCGCGAAAACACCGACTGGGACATCAAGGGCCCGTTGCTGTGGGGGTACTTCTTCGTGCACTCCACCGCTGAGCCGCTGCAGGCGCTGGCAGAGCACCTGCAGGCGGAGGGCTATACCTTCGTGGAATTGTTCGAGCAGGAGCCGGAAGAGGGCGACGCGCCGTTCCACGTGCTGCATGTAGAGCGCGTGGAGATCCACGACGAAGCCTCGCTGGACCGCCGCAACCAGGAATTCGCAGCGCTGGCCGCAGAGAATGGCGTGGAAGACTACGACGGCATGGACGTCGGTCCGGCCCCGGTCCTGCAGTAACGCGCTTCTGGCTGTAGAGCCGAGCCCATGCTCGGCTTCCTTTGCCCACAGAAATGCATGGCCGGTTGCAGCCAGTAGCCGAGCATGGGCTCGGCTCTACATGTACCTCAGCGCAGCTTCGCCAGCGCCTGGCCCAGCTGCACCGGGCTTTCAGCGGCCAGCTGCGGGGCGAACTCAGCCACGCCCGGCGGCAGCAGCACGATCACGGTCGAACCGTAGTTGAAGCGCGCCATCTCGGCGAAGCGCTCCAGCCTGATGCCCTGGCCGCGGTAGTCCTTGCGCGTGATGCGGTCGCCATAATGCGGAATTTCCTCGCCGCTCCACACGGTTTCGACGCCCGATACCAGCAACGCACCCACCATCACGCTGACCATCGGGCCGAAGCTGGTGTCGAAGTGGCAGACCAGGCGCTCGTTGCGGGCGAACAGGCGCGGCACGCCGTTCACTGCGGCCGGGCCGACGCTGAACAGGCGGCCCGGCACGTGCACGGTCTCGCGCAGGGTGCCGGTCCACGGCATGTGCACGCGGTGGTAGTCGCGCGGCGACAGGTACACGGTCGCGTACAGGCCGTCGTTGTACGGTTTGGCGTCCTCGTCACTGCCCAGCAGTTCGGCGGCGGTGAACGATTGGCCCTTGGCCTGGAAGATGCGGCCGGCCTCGATCCTGCCGAGCTGGCTGATGCGGCCGTCGGCCGGCATCACCAGGCTGCGCGGATCGGCGTCGGCCACGCGCGCGCCCGGCTTCAGCGCGCGGGTGAAGAACTGGTTGAAGGTCGCATAGCTGCGCGGGTCCGGGTTGGCCGCTTCGTCCAGGTTCACGTTGAACTTGCGGGTGACCGTGTCGATCAGCCAGCGCGACACGCGCGGATCGTCCGAGTACGCCAGCGAACGCGCCATCGAAGACAGCAGGCGGTGGGGCAGGGCGTACGTCAGGGCGGTGGTGAGGCTCATGGGGCGGTTTTCTCGGTCAGCTTCTGCAGGTCGCGGGCGATCGCCGGCGCGTTGAACGGGGGGCGTACCAGGCCGGCAAGGCGGCCCTGCGGGTCGAGCACGGCCAGGCTGGCCGAATGCTCGACGGTGTAATCCTCGGGGTTCTCGTCGAAGTGCTTGCCCGGCACCTTCTGGAACACGAAACCGAGCGAGGTGGCGAAGCGCTCCAGCGACGGGATATCGGCGGTGGCGGCCAGGGTGTCCTTGTGGAAGCCGTGCGCGTATTCGCCGAGCCGGGTGGCGCTGTCACGATCCGGGTCGACCGAGATGAACAGCACGCGCGGGCGCAGGCTGTCGGGCAGGGCCTCCCACTGGTTCTGCGCGCCAGCCAGCTCGGCCAGGGTGGTCGGGCAGACGTCCGGGCAGAAGGTGAAGCCCAGGAACACCAGCGTCCAGTGGCCCTTCAGCTCGCCCGGTATCAGGCGGGTGCCGTCGGACTGGGCCAGGTTGAAGTCGGGCAGTTCGCGCGGCTGCGGGTACAGCGTGATCGCTTCGGTGGCCGGGGCATTGGCCGGCGGCTTCGGCGCAAACACCTGCTGGGCGGCCAGCAGGCCCAGGCCCGCCGCCAGGGCGATCAGCAGGATGATGCCGGCATTGCGATTGAACATGGGTGCCCCCGCGCGAAGTGGGCTCCATCATACCGGGTGAGGCCGGATCGTTTCCGCCGCAACGGATGCTGCCGCGGGCGCCAGCCCCTATAATCGGGGCCCACTTTGCCCGCAGTACCGCCATGACCGCTGAAACGGCCGCCGAACTCCACACGATCATCGATCTGATCCGCTACGGCACCAGCCGTTTCAACGAAGCCGGGCTGACCTTCGGTCACAGCTACGACAATGCGCTGGACGAGGCCACCCAGCTGGTGCTGCACAGCCTGCACCTGCCGCACGATCTGGGCCCGGCCTATGGCCAGGCGCGCCTGCTGCAGGCCGAAAAGCTGCGCGTGCTGGAACTGTTCCAGCGTCGCATCGATGAACGCATCCCGGCCGCCTACCTGACCGGTGAGGCCTGGTTCGCCGGCCTGAGCTTCAAGAGCGACAAGCGCGCGCTGGTGCCGCGTTCGCCGATCGCCGAACTGATCGAATGCGGCTTCGAGCCGTGGCTGGCCGGCCGCGATGTCAGCCGTGCGCTGGACCTGTGCACCGGTTCGGGCTGCATCGCCATCGCCATGGGCCACTACTACCCGAACTGGGAAGTGGATGGCGTCGACCTCAGTGACGAAGCACTGTCGCTGGCCGAGGAAAACAAGGAACGCCTGCAGGCGCACAACGTCACCCTGATCAAGTCGGACCTGTTCAACGGCCTGACCGGCCGCCACTACGACCTGATCGTCACCAACCCCCCGTACGTCACCAACGACGAGACCGACGCCCTGCCGCAGGAATACTCCTACGAGCCGGAGATGGGCCTGCGTGCCGGCGACGACGGCCTGGACCTGGTGCTGAAGATCCTGCGTGACGCGCCGCTGCACCTGAGCGAGGACGGCCTGCTGATCTGCGAAGTGGGCGAATCCGAGCAGCACCTGATCAAGCTGCTGCCGGAAGTCGATTTTTCCTGGATCGAGTTCAAGGTCGGCCAGATGGGTATCTTCGCGGTCGAATGCCGCGAGCTGATCGCCCACAGCGCACGCATCACCGAACTGGCGGCGCAGCGCCCGTGAGCTCCAATTCGTTCGGCAAGCTGTTCACCGTCACCACGTTCGGCGAGTCGCACGGGCCGGCCATCGGCTGCGTGATCGATGGCTGCCCTCCGGGGCTGGCGCTGGACGCGGCCGAATTCGCCCACGACCTGCAGCGCCGTGCCACCGGCAAGAGCCGGCACACTTCCGCGCGGCGCGAGGCCGACGAGGTCGAGATCCTCTCTGGCGTGTACGAGGGCCTGACCACCGGCACCCCGATCGCGCTGCTGATCCGCAACACCGACCAGCGCAGCAAGGACTACGCCAACATCGGCCAGCAGTTCCGGCCGGGCCATGCCGACTACAGCTACTGGCACAAGTACGGCATCCGTGACCCGCGCGGTGGCGGCCGTTCCTCGGCGCGCGAAACCACCATGCGCGTAGCCGCCGGGGTGGTCGCCAAGAAGTGGCTGGCCGAGCGCTTCGGCGTGACCGTGCGCGGCTACCTGTCGCAGCTGGGCGACATCACCCCGGCCGGTTTCGACTGGTCGGCGGTGGAAGACAACCCGTTCTTCTGGCCGCACGCTGCACAGGTGCCCGAACTGGAGGCGTACATGGACGCGCTGCGCAAGTCCGGAGATTCGGTCGGTGCGCGCGTGGACGTGGTCGCCGACAACGTGCCGCCGGGCTGGGGTGAGCCGATCTACGGCAAACTCGACGGTGAACTGGCTGCCGCGCTGATGAGCATCAACGCGGTGAAGGGCGTGGAGATCGGCGACGGTTTCGCCAGCGCCGCGCAGAAGGGCACCGAACACCGCGACCTGCTGACCCCGCAGGGCTTCGCCAGCAATCACGCGGGTGGCATCCTCGGTGGCATTTCCACCGGCCAGCCGGTGGTCGCCTCGATCGCGTTGAAGCCGACCTCCAGCCTGCGCCTGCCGGGCCCGTCGCTGGATACGTCCGGCAACGTGGTCGAGGTGGTCACCACCGGCCGCCACGACCCCTGCGTCGGCATCCGCGCCACCCCGATCGCCGAGGCGATGGTAGCGATGGTGCTGATGGACCAGGCGCTGCGCCACCGCGCGCAGTGCGGCGATGTCGGCACGGTCACCCCGCGCATTCCCGGGCAGATCGATGGCTGACACGCGGCCGATCGTGTGGGTGAGCCAGCCGCTGATCGACGCGGCCATCGCGCCGCTGCGCGATCGCGTGCAGCTGCGCAGCACCGACACCGTCACCGCCTGGGCGCCGGACCAGATCGCCGAACAACTGGCCAGCGCCGACGGCGCGATCATCACGCTCAACGAGCGCATCGGCGCGACCCAGGTGGCCGGCGCCCCGCAGCTGCAGGTGATCGCCAATGTCGGGGTGGGCTTCAACAACCTGGATGTGGACGCGCTCAGCGCGGCCGGCATCCTGGCCAGCAACACGCCGGACGTCCTGACCGAAACCACCGCCGATCTCGGTTTCGCCCTGCTGATGGCCACCGCGCGCCGCATTACCGAGTCCGAGCGCTGGCTGCGCGAAGGGCAGTGGCAGCAGTGGTCGTTCCAGACCATGCTCGGTGCCGATATCCACGGCAGCACGTTGGGCATCCTTGGCATGGGCCGCATCGGCCAGGGCATCGCCCGTCGCGGCGCGCACGGTTTCGGCATGAACGTGCTGTACCACAACCGTTCGCAGCTGCCGGCGGCGACCGAGGCGGAATTGGGCGCGACCTATGTGGATCTGGATACGCTGCTGGCACAGTCCGACCACCTGCTGCTGGTGCTGCCGTACACGCCGGCCTCGCATCATCTGATCGATGCCGCCGCACTGGCGAAGATGAAGCCGTCGGCGACGCTGGTGAATATCGCCCGCGGTGGCCTGGTCGATGAGATCGCGCTGGCCGACGCGCTGGCCAACGGTCGCCTGGCTGCGGCGGGCCTGGATGTGTACGAGGGCGAGCCAACGGTGCGCCCGGAACTGCTGGCGCTGCGCAACGTCGTGCTCACTCCGCATATCGGCAGCGCCTCGCTGGCCACGCGCACGGCGATGGTACAGCTGGCCGTGGATAACCTGGTTGCTGGGCTCGGCCTGGACGGCGGCCCGTCGCGCATGCCGAGCGCGATCAACGCTGATGCGGCGATGGCCGCGCGCGTGACGCTGGGCAAAAAAACCGGGAAACGATAGGGAACCTCCGCGCGCCCCGCTTGAGGAGGTTCCCCGAACCCAGCTGTCGTGCGTGTTTTTCCCCATTCCCGTTTTCGTGAGAGTTCCCCCATGAGCAATGCACAGCGCAGTTTCCACGTCGCCGTCGTCGGTGCCACCGGCGCCGTCGGCGAGACCATGTTGTCGATCCTGGCCGAGCGTGATTTCCCGGTCGGCACCCTGAGCGTTCTCGCCTCCGAGCGTTCGGCCGGCGGCGAGATCGAGTTCAACGGCCAGAAGGTCAAGGTCCAGGACCTGGCCACCTTCGATCCCACCGGCGTCGAGATCGCCCTGTTCTCGGCCGGTGGCAGCGTGTCCAAGGAGTACGCACCGAAGTTCGCCGCAGCAGGCGCGGTGGTGATCGACAACTCCTCGGCCTTCCGTTACGACGATGACGTGCCGCTGGTGGTGTCCGAGGTCAACCCGGAACAGGTCGCCAACCGTCCGCGCGGCATCATCGCCAACCCGAACTGCTCGACCATGCAGATGCTGGTGGCGCTGGCACCGCTGCACCGCAAGTACGGCATCGAGCGCATCAACGTCTCCACCTACCAGTCGGTGTCCGGCGGCGGCCGCTCGGCGATGGAGGAACTGGGCAAGCAGACCGGCCAGCTGCTCAGCTTCCAGGAGATCGATCCGCAGCGTTTCCCGGTGCAGATCGCCTTCAACCTGATCCCGCACATCGATGACTTCCAGGACAACGGCTTCACCAAGGAAGAAATGAAGCTGATCTGGGAGACCCGCAAGATCCTCGGCGATGACAGCATCCTGGTGAACCCGACCGCGGTGCGCGTGCCGGTGTTCTACGGCCACTCCGAGTCGGTGGCGATCGAGACCCGAGACAAGGTCACGGTCGCCGAAGCGCGCGCGCTGCTGGAGCAGTCGCCGGGCATCGAAGTGGTGGATCGCCACGAGGCCGGTGGTTACCCGACCCCGGTCACCCACGCCTCAGGCACCGACGCGGTGTACGTCGGCCGCATCCGCGAGGACCTCTCGCACCCGCGTGGCCTGAACCTGTGGATCGTGTCGGACAACGTGCGCAAGGGCGCAGCCCTGAATGCCGTACAGCTGGCCGAGCTGGTTGCCGCCGAGCAGCGTTGATCGGCGCGGTCGCCTCACCGGGTAGTGCCGGCCGCTGGCCGGCATTGCCTCAAGGGTCTTTCCGGTGGGTGCGGACCTTGGTCCGCACGCTTTATAGTGTCGCCCATGAATAAACGGGCCAGGGGCGCAAAGCGCCCGCTCACCTATCTGTCCGCAGCGCTGCTCGCCTTGGCCAGCAGTTCGGCGCTCGCCCTGGGGTTGGGCGACATCCGCGTCCTGTCCAGGCCGGGCCAGCCCCTGCTGGCAGAAATCCCGGTCGTTTCGGCCGATCCGTCCGAGCTGGAAAACCTGCGGGTGGCCTTGGCCTCGCCGGTCACTTTCGAGCGTGTCGGCCTGCAGCGGCCGACCGGACTGGTCAGCGAACTGCAGTTCGAGCTGACCCGCGACACGCAGGGCAGAGCGGTGGTGCGGGTGACCTCGCAGGCACCGGTGGAGACGCCGTCGCTGAGCTTCCTGATCGAAGCCGACTGGGGCCAGGGCCGCCTGGTGCGCGAGTACTCGGCGCTGGTCGATGCGCCGCCCAGTGCGCTGGCCGTGGCCGAGCCGGAAATCGTCGCGCCGGCAGGCACGCTCTCCAATACGATCGTGCGCGAACCTGCACCGGCTTTGGCAACGGTGCCAGCCGCAGAGGCGCCCGCTGCGCCGCCATCTACGGTGGCGGCTGCAGCAGCACGCCCGCGTGCGGCCTCCGCGCCGGTCGCTGCACCGGCGGCCGATGGCAGCGTCACCGTACAACGCGGTCAGACCCTGTCGCAGATCGCCAGGGTGGTGGCGCGTGGCAACCAGGTCAGTCGCGACCGCGCGATGATCGCCCTGCTGCGTGCCAATCCCGAAGCCTTCATCCGTGGCAACGTCAACCTGCTCAAGCAGGGCGCGGTGCTGCGCATGCCGGGCAGCGATGCGCTTGCGGCGGTCGACGCCGCCGAAGCGGCGACGCTGGTGCGCGAGCACGCCGCGCAATGGCGTCAGGCGCGTACCGTGCCGCAACCGGCGGGCATGCTCGCACCGGTTGCCAGGGCGGCAGCCACGAACGCTTCTTCCCCGGCTGCGGCCAACGGGCCACGGCTTGAGATCGCTCCGGCGCTGGCGTCAGACGCCGCGCACGCGGGCACAACCACCGGCACAGCTGCCGGCAGCGAGGGCGACATGCTGGGCAACGAACAACTGCGTCAGGCGCGTGAGGACATCGCCACCCGTGATGCCGAGATCGGCGAGCTGAAGCAGCGCGTGGCCGACCTGGAGAAACTCAGGGAACAGCAGCAGTCGCTGATCGCGATGAAGGACAACGACCTGGCCGCTGCGCAGCAGCGCCTGGCGCAGGCGCCGGGTGCTCGTGATGCGGCGACACCGTGGTACTGGCTGGGGCTGCCGGTACTGCTGCTGGTGGCGGGGGCGGCCTGGCTGCTGCGTCGTCGCAAGCCGTCGCCGTTGCCGCCGCTGCGTGAGGAAGACGATGCCGCCGGCCTGGCCGCAGCGGTGCCGGCAGGTGCCGCGCTGGATGCGCTGGCCGAGCAGTCCTCGTGGTCGTCGCCTGATGCCGGCAACGGCCGCCAGGAACCGGCGATGCCTGCGTGGGCGACCGGAACCGAAGTGCACGACGTGGTGGTCGCCGAACCCACCGCTGAGCACGCGGTGCGGGCCGACCAGGAGGCCGACACGCTGCGCGACCAGGACGCGGTGGCATTGCCTGAAGCGGTGACCGATCTGCCGCGCTGGGACGATCCCGCAACCACCGGCGACGAGGTGGTCCCGGCCGAGCCGGTGCAGGACGATAGCGTTGTACCGCAGGTGCCGGCCGAAGTGGTGGTGCCAGACTACGCACTGCATGCCGAACGGCAGCCGCAGTTCCGCGGGGTGTTCGATCTGCCGGCCGACGCGCATGAGAACCCGTCTCCGGCGCATGCCGCAGGTCCCGAAGCCATCGACGGCATCGACCGTGGCAGCACCGAGGCTGCTCATTCCGACGACACCGCGTCGAGCGCACCCGCGCCTGCCGATGACGCGGGCTGGTCGCCACGTGCCGGCCAGGAGCGCCTGGAACTGGCCATTGCCTACCTCGATCTGGGTGACGCGCAGACGGCGCGCACCTTGTTGCTGGAAGTGGCCGAGGGCGGTGACCTGCACAGCCAGGCGCAGGCCCGCGAACTGCTTGCCCGCCTGCCGTGACCGAACCCGCCGACAAGGACCCTGCCATGAGCCGCGAGCGCCGTATCGACTACGTTGAATTCGCCTCCAGCGACCCGGCCGCCAGCCGTGCCTTTTTCGAAACGGCGTTCGGCTGGTCATTCGTCGACTACGGCAGCGACTACACGGCTTTCGACGATGGCCGCCTGCAGGGCGGCTTCTTCCGTGGCCAGCCGCAGCGGGCCGACGACAGCGGTGCACCGCTGCTGGTGCTGTATGCCGACGATCTGGCTCCGGTCGAGGCCGCCGTGCGCGACGCCGGCGGCCAGATCGTACGCCCGGTGTTTTCCTTCCCCGGTGGCAGCCGCTTCCAGTTCGTCGAGCCCGGTGGCAACGAACTGGCGGTCTGGTCCGAACGCGATCCGGCCTGAGCGCCGCCCCACCCGCAACATCGAGGTAGCACATGCGTTATGCGCTTGGCGTCGAGTACGACGGCAGCGATTTCAGGGGCTGGCAGAACCTGGGCGAGGGTGGTCCCAGCGTGCAGGCCAGCCTCGAGCAGGCCCTGTCATCGGTGGCGGATGCGCCGCTGCAGGTGGTCTGCGCCGGCCGCACCGATGCCGGTGTGCACGGCCAGTGCCAGGTCGTGCATTTCGACACTGACGTGGTGCGTGACCCGCGCGCCTGGATGCTCGGCACCACCACCCGCCTGCCGCGTTCGATCGCGGTGCGCTGGTGCGTGCCGGTGGCCGATGATTTTCATGCGCGCTTCTCGGCACGTGCGCGCCGCTACCGCTATCGGCTGCTCAACCGCGAGGTGCGGCCCGCGCTGGACCGGCAGACCCTGAGCTGGGAGCGCCGCGCGCTGGACGAGACCCTGATGCACGCCGCCGGCCAGGCCCTGCTCGGCGAGAACGATTTCAGCGCGTTCCGTTCGGTGCAGTGCCAGGCGCTGCATGCCCGGCGTGAGCTGCAGTCATTGCAGGTCAGCCGCCAGGGCGAAGTGATCGAAGTCGCAGTGCGTGGCAATGCATTTCTTCATCACATGGTCCGCAATATCGTCGGATCGTTGATCCTGGTGGGCAGCGGCGAAAAACCGGTGGAATGGATCGCCGAACTGCTGGCTGGGCGCGACCGCACCGTAGCTGGTCCCACCGCACCGCCGCAGGGCCTGGTGTTCCTTGGGCCCCTGTACCCCGACAACTGGCATCTGCCCGCCGAGGTCACGCTATGAGCCGTTCCTACTACCGTACACGCATCAAGTTCTGTGGAATGACCCGCGCCGGCGATGTCCGCCTGGCCGGTGAGCTGGGCGTGGACGCGGTGGGTTTCATCTTTGCCCGCGAGAGCAGCCGCCGGGTCGCGCCTGCCGAGGCGCGCGCGATGCGCCAGGCAATCGCGCCTATGGTCGACGTGGTTGCGCTGTTCCGCAACAACAGCAAGGAAGAAGTGCGCGAGGTGCTGCGCACGGTACGACCGACGCTGCTGCAGTTCCATGGCGAGGAGGACGAGAGCTTCTGCCGCAGCTTCAACATGCCGTACCTGAAGGCGATCGCCATGGGGGGGCGCGAAGAGGTCAATGCCCGCACCCTGCAACTGCGTTATCCCAGCGCTGCCGGCTTCCTGTTCGACAGCCACGCGCCGGGTGGCGGTGGCGGCACCGGCGTGGCGTTCGACTGGGGCCGCGTCCCGACCGGATTGCATCGGCCGTTCCTGCTGGCCGGTGGCCTGAACCCGGAAAACGTCTACGACGCCGTGCTGGCGACGCTGCCGTGGGGCGTGGACGTCTCCAGCGGTATCGAACTGGAGCCGGGCATCAAGGACGGTTACAAGATGCGCACCTTCGTCGAGGAAGTGCGGCGCGCCGATTGCACCGTCCTGGAGTGATCCGCGTCACCTGAGGGGCGCCGGGATGTCATCGTCGACGGTGAGCCTTGCAGCAGACCCTCAACCAGGGACTGTCCGCCGACGGCATCGTCGGTCGCCACACCGCTGCCGCCCTGGCGGCGGGGCGTGTGCAGGGTCATGAACCCGCAGCGGCTGTGCCCAAAGGGCCGTCGCTCAACGATGCATCGCATCCGGACCACGCACTGCACAACGCGGTCCGCAGCAAGCTTCCCAGCGTGTTTTCCGAAGAGGCTGCGGCCAATATCACCCTGCATGCAAAGCAGGACGGTATCGACGCGGCCCACAAGCTGCAGAGCATCACGGTGCAGGATGGCAAGCCGTTCGTGATGGGCACGACGCCGGGCTTCCGCACCGCTGTCGATCTGGCCCAGGCGCTGCCGCCGCTGGAGCAGACCAGTGCCAAGCTGCTGGCAGATCCGTCGCACCAGCAGCAGGTGCATGAGGAGCAGCAGCGGGTCGCGATGGGCGGTCGCTGAGGCCTGCATTGCCGGCTCCGGGAGGTGGATGCCGCCCGGGGCCTCGTCTCATCGCAGTTGCGCTGCTGCCCAGTCGGCCAGGGCGTCTACCCGTGCATCGGCCGGGCCATCCGGCCGCGCCAGCACCCAGAAGCCGCCGGTGGCCGCAAACCCCCACGGTGCGACCAGCCGGCCTGCTGCCAGATCTTCGGCCACCAGCGGCTCGGGCGCGATTGCCGGGCCCAGCCCGGCCACGGCTGCTTCCAGCAGGTAATAGAGATGTTCGAAAGCGGTGCCCAGCTGCAGCTTTGACGGGTCTAGGCGGTGTGCCTGCGCCCAGGCGGGCCAAGCCTGTGGACGTGACGTGGTGTGCAGCACGGTTTCCTGCAGCAGTGCCGAGGGCGGTGCCTGCCGCAGGCGCTGCGCCGCCGGATGTGACGGGGCCACCACCACACCGACCCGTTCCGGTGCCAGCTCGCGGACCTGCCAGCCCCGTGGCCACGGTCCCTGCGCCAGCAACAGCACGGCGTCCAGCGCCGCCTGCGCTTCGGTGAAACTGCCGTCCAGCGCCGACCACTGCAGGCGCACGCCGGGCAGGGCGGCCTGCAGCACGGGCAGGCGCGGAATCATCCAGCGCGCCAGAACGCTGCCGCTGCAGCCCAGTACCAGTGCTGGGGAGGTCGCGGGCCGCCGCAGCTCGCGCACGCAGCCTTCGATCCCGGCGAAGGCCTCGCTGCACGCTGCCTGCAGGCGCGTGCCCGCAGCGGTCAGGCGCAGGCCGCGACCGGCACGCTGGAACAGCGCCAGGCCCAGATGATCCTCCAGCAGCTTCAGTTGCCGGCTGACCGCGCCGTGGGTGACGTGCAGGTCCTGTGCGGCGCGCCCGACGCCGCCAAGGCGGGCAGTGGCTTCGAACGCGCGCAGCGCATTGAGGGGAGGCAGCAGGGAGCGGCTCACGTGAGATTTCCTGACGATATGTGCCAGATAATATCCATTTTCCGGTCATGACCCGTGCGCTAGAGTATCCACCTGTCTGAACCACCGGTCGTATCCATGTCTGCCTCCCCCATTGCCGACTACCACGCCTTCCCGGATGCCCAGGGCCACTTCGGCCGCTACGGCGGCAGCTTCGTCGCCGAAACCCTGGTCGGCCCGCTGCAGGAACTGGCCCAGGCCTATGACCAGGCCCGCCAGGACCCCGCGTTCCAGGCGGCCTATGACCGCGACCTGGCGCACTACGTGGGCCGGCCGAGCCCGATCTATCACGCCCAGCGCCTGAGCGATCACGTCGGCGGCGCGCAGATCCTGCTCAAGCGCGAGGACCTGAACCACACCGGTGCGCACAAGATCAACAACACCATCGGCCAGGCACTGCTGGCCGCACGCATGGGCAAGAAGCGCATCATCGCTGAGACCGGCGCCGGCCAGCATGGCGTGGCCAGTGCCACCGTTGCCGCGCGTCTGGGCCTGGAATGCGTGGTCTACATGGGCGCCACCGACATCGAGCGGCAGAAGATCAACGTCTACCGCATGAAGCTGCTCGGTGCGACGGTGGTGCCGGTCACCTCCGGCTCGGCCACCCTGAAGGACGCGCTCAACGAAGCGATGCGCGACTGGGTGACCAACGTGCAGGACACCTTCTACATCATCGGCACCGTGGCTGGACCGGACCCGTACCCGCGCATGGTGCGCGACTTCAATGCCATCGTCGGCCGCGAAGCGCGTGAGCAGATGCTGGCCGAGTACGGCCGCCTGCCCGATGCGATCACCGCCTGCGTCGGCGGCGGCAGCAACGCCATCGGCCTGTTCCACGCCTTCCTCAACGATCGCCAGGTCGAGATCGTCGGCGCCGAAGCCGCCGGTGATGGCATCAGTACCGGTCGCCATGCCGCCTCCATCGCGGCAGGCCGCCCCGGCGTGCTGCACGGCAACCGCACGTACGTGCTGTGCGACGATGACGGCCAGATCATCGAGACCCATTCGGTGTCGGCCGGCCTGGACTATCCGGGCGTCGGCCCGGAGCACGCGTTCCTGGCCGATACCGGCCGCGCGCGCTACCTCGGCATCACCGACGAGGAAGCGCTGCAGGCCTTCCATCTGCTGGCGCATACCGAGGGCATCCTGCCCGCGCTGGAATCCAGCCATGCGCTGGCACAGGCAATCAAGCTGGCGCGTGAGCGTCCGCGTGACCAGATCGTGCTGTGCAACCTGTCCGGCCGCGGCGACAAGGACGTGCACACCATCGCCGCGCGCGAAGGGCTTGTGCTGTGAATCACGTGCTGCGCCACGGCGGGGCGCTGGTGCTGGTGATCGGCATGGGCGGCTGCACGCCGCCCGATCCACCGGTGCTTGCCCCGGCCCCGGCCGCCCCCGCGGCGATCGCCCCGGCACGCGAACCGGCCAGCAACGACGATGAGGCCGCACATCGCCCGATCGAGGGCCCGGCGATGTTCACGGCAGGCGATGGCGGCGAGGACCAGGCGGCCCGGGCGGTGGTGTCGGTGGCCCTGGACCATGCCGGTGAGGTGCTGATCGGCCAGCCCTTCAGCGAACTGCAGGGCGAGGCGCAGTGGCACTCGGCCGGGCTGGGCGAGTCGACCGCTGGGCGTTGCGAGTACTACGAGCGCGGCACGCTGCCCGAGGGCGTGGCGATGATGGTGCAGGACGGCGACGTGGTGCGCTTCGACCTGGCCCCCATCGACGAGTCCGGCCAGGTGGTGCTGCAGCCGGGGCCGTTCGGCCTTCATCTGGGCATGCCACGCGCGCAGGCCTTCCAGCAGTTGCCCAAGGGCGTTTCCACGCAACCCTATGGTGATGATGCGGAGGCCGGCGAGAGCCTGCTCTGGCAGGACCCCGGTTCCGACCTGGCGATCCGTGTGGAGATCGTCGACGGCACCATCTCCCGAATGTACTGGGGCGCCAGCGGCGCCGTTGACCTGATCGAAGGATGTACCTGACATGTCCGTATCCCGACTCGATGCCTGCTTCCAGCGCCTGCGCGAACAGCAGCGCAAGGCGCTGATTCCCTTCATCACCGCAGGTGATCCCTCGCTGGAAGCCACCGTGCCGGTCATGCACGCGCTGGTCGATGCTGGTGCCGACGTGATTGAACTGGGCGTGCCGTTCTCCGATCCGATGGCCGATGGCCCGACCATCCAGCGTAGTTCCGAACGCGCGCTGGCGCGGGGAGCCGGCAGCCGCTATGTGCTGCAGGCGGTGGCGCAGTTCCGGGAGCGTGATGCGCACACCCCGGTGGTGCTGATGGGCTACCTGAACCCGGTGGAGATCCACGGTTACGCTGCCTTCGCCGGGGCGGCCGTGCAGGCTGGCGTGGACGGGGTGCTGCTGGTCGACCTTCCGCCGGAAGAAGCCGTTGAAGCGCAGCAGGCCTTCGATGCAGCGGGCCTGGCGCTGGTCCTGCTGGCGTCGCCGACCACCAGCCAGGCGCGTGCCGACAAGCTGCTGGCCCTGGCTCGTGGCTACCTTTATTACGTCAGCTTTGCCGGCGTGACCGGCGCCTCCGAGCGCCTGGACAGCGACGCCGCCAGCGCCCGCCTGCAGGCGTTGCGCGCGCGCGCCTCGGTGCCGGTGGTGGCGGGCTTCGGCATCAAGGACGCCGGCAGTGCCGCAGCCATGGCCCGCCAGGCGGATGGCGTGGTGGTCGGAAGTGCGCTGGTGGCGGCGCTGGCCGAAGCGGGCTCGGCTGAAGACGCGGCCCAGCGTGCGCGGGCGTTCCTCGCCCCGCTGCGGCAGGCGCTGGACGCGTAGCGGTAATGCTGGCCGCTGGCCGGCATCGTCCGTACCCACCCGCGTGCAGGGCCGCCGGCCAGCGGCCGGCACCGCGCAGCACCTAAACGTACGTCCCAGCATGGTTTTTCGGGCTGCCCCGTAGCTGGCAAGGGGGTGCACGGCCGGGGAAAGCGGAGCTAGACTGTCCGCCTTTGCGGCCCATGGGCCGCCCTGAACGGAAGTGTCCTCCCGCATGAGTTGGCTCAGCAAGTTGATGCCGTCCGGCATCCGCACCGACAACACCCCCAGCAAGAAGCGCAGTGTCCCCGAGGGCCTGTGGGAAAAGTGCAGCAACTGCGGCAGCGCGTTGTACCGTCCGGAACTGGAAGAGAACCTGGAGGTCTGCCCGAAGTGCGGCCACCACATGGCGATCCGCGCGCGTGCGCGCCTGGCGGCCCTGTTCGATGCCGACAGCACCACCGAGATCGGTGCGCGCCTGGGACCGACCGACCTGCTCAAGTTCAAGGATCAGAAGAAGTACAGCGAGCGCATCAAGATCGCGCAGAAGAACACCGGCGAATACGACGCGCTGATCGCCATGCGCGGCCTGCTCAAGGGCCGTGCGCTGGTCGCCTCGTCGTTCGACTTCGCCTTCATGGGGGGCTCGATGGGCTCGGTGGTGGGCGAGCGTTTCGCGCTCGCCGCAGAAACCGCGGTCGAGATCGGTGCGCCTTACGTGTGCTTCTCGCAGAGTGGCGGCGCGCGCATGCAGGAAGGCCTGTTCTCGCTGATGCAGATGGCCAAGACCTCCGCTGCGCTGGGCAAGCTGCGTGAAGCCGGGCTGCCGTACATCTCGGTGCTGACCCATCCGACCACCGGCGGCGTTTCGGCGTCGTTCGCGATGCTGGGCGACATCAACATCGCCGAACCGCAGGCACTGATCGGCTTCGCCGGCCCGCGCGTGATCGAGCAGACCGTGCGCGAGAAGCTGCCGGAAGGTTTCCAGCGTTCGGAGTTCCTGCTGGAGCACGGTGCCATCGACCAGATCTGCGATCGCCGCGAACTGCGCGACCGCCTGTCCGATCTGCTCGCCATGCTGGGTCGGCAGCCCGCGCCGCAGGTAGCCTGATGGGTGCCCGCAAGTACTTCGGCACGGACGGCATCCGTGGCCGGGTCGGGCAGGGCGTGATCTCGGCCGACTTCGTGCTGCGCCTGGGCAATGCGCTGGGCCGTGTCCTGCTCGCCCAGCGTGGCCAGGACGGACGCCGGCCGATCGTGGTGATCGGCAAGGACACCCGCATTTCCGGCTACATGTTCGAGGCGGCGCTGGAGGCCGGCCTGGTCGCCGCCGGTGCCGACGTGCAGCTGCTGGGTCCGATGCCGACCCCGGCGGTGGCGTTCCTGACCCGCACGCTGGGCGTGGACGCCGGCATCGTCATCAGCGCCTCGCACAACCCGCATTACGACAACGGCATCAAGTTCTTCTCGGCCCAGGGCGAGAAGCTCGACGATGCCACCGAGCTGGCCCTGGAGGCGGCGCTGGACGTTCCGTTCACCACCGCCGAATCGGAAAAGCTGGGCAAGGCATTCCGTGCACGCGAAGCGGTCGGCCGCTACATCGAATTCTGCAAGGCCAGCGTGCCGCGCACATTCGATCTGCGTGGCCTGCGCCTGGTGCTGGATTGCGCGCATGGTGCCACCTACCAGATCGCGCCGCTGCTGTTCCGCGAACTGGGTGCCGAGGTGATCGGCATCGGCGCCGAGCCCAATGGCATCAACATCAACGCAGGCGTGGGCTCCACCCATATCGACAACCTTGCGGCCAAGGTCCGCGAGACCGGCGCCGATCTCGGTATCGCCTTCGATGGTGATGGCGACCGCGTGCTGATGGCCGACGACCAGGGCAACCCGGTCGATGGCGATGACCTGCTGTACATCCTGGCCCGTGCCTGGAAGGCCGAAGGCCGCCTGCGCGGCCCGGTGGTCGGCACGCTGATGAGCAACTATGGCATCGAGAAGGCCCTCGCCGACCTGCAGATTCCATTCGTGCGCAGCAATGTCGGCGATCGCTACGTGCACCAGGCGCTGATCGAAGGCGGTGGTGTGCTCGGCGGTGAAGCCTCCGGCCACCTGCTGTGCCTGGACCGCGCCACCACGGGGGACGGCATCGTCAGCGCCCTGCAGGTGCTGGTCGCGCTGCGCAACAGTGGGCAGACCCTGCGCCAGGCGCTGAAGGGCCTTGTGCGGGTACCGCAGAAGACCGTGAACGTGCGTCTGGGCAATGTCCCGGCCAAGACTGCGGTGCAGTCTGAAAGCGTGCAGTCCGCGCTGGTTGTGGCGCAGCAGGCTGTCGCCGGCCGTGGCCGCGCGTTCCTGCGCCCGTCCGGTACCGAGCCGGTGGTGCGGGTCACGGTCGAGGCCGATGACGCCACGCTGATGCAGGACACGCTGGACCGCCTGTCCGCAGCGGTGCGTGAAGCCGCTGCCTGAAGCGCGTGCACATACGCACCAACGAAAAACGCCCCGCAAAGCCGGGGCGTTTTTCATTCAACCGGCAGGGGCGTGGTGCTTATGGCCCCGGCACCATCTTCTTCTGGCGCGCTTTGAAGCCATTGAACACTGGCGCGATCAGCGGGTTGTAGCTCTGCGCGATGCGCTTGCGCAGCCAGCTGGCCGGGCGGTTGCGGATCGCGAAGCGGTAGATCCGCTCCGGATCACCGCCGACCACGTTGCGGCCGAACGGGTGGGTGGTGTGCAGGTAGCGGAAGCCCTGCTCGCGTGCCACCTCGATGTGGTCCTGGTCGAAATCGCCGTAGGGCCAGCACAGCGTATCGGACACCTCGCCCAGCTTGTCCTGCAGGACGTCGCGCGAGATCGCCAGATCCCGGCTGAGGCCCGCACGGCGCTGCGCACGGTCCAGATCGTCGCGGCGCAGCCAGCGGGTGTGGGTGTGGGTATGGCAATGCACTTCGAAGGTGCCGGCGGCAATGGCCGCGCGTGCTTCGCTCCAGCGCATCATCACGTCGTCGCTGCGGTCCTGCTCGTAGATCGCCGCTTCGCAGCCACGATGGTCCGGCGTCGACGGCAGTGCCGCGCCGGCAATGCCGGCGTGCGGACGTTCCGGGCCTTCGCCCATCCAGCCGGTGACCACGAACACCACCGCGTGCATGCCGTACTTCTGCAGGATCGGGTGCGCATACACCCAGTTGTCGAGATAGCCATCGTCGAAGGTGATGACGATCGACTTGCGCGGCACCGGCTTGCCGGCCAGGAAGCCGGCGTACTGCTCCAGCGTCAGTGAGGTCCAGCCATTGGCTGCCAGCCACGCAATCTGGCTTTCGAAGTTCTCCGGCGACACGGTGATCATGCCCGGCGAAGGGCTGACGTGGTGGTGCATCAGCACCGGAACGGTTCGTGCATCAGCCATGTCCCAGCTCCTTCAGCCACTGGTGGTAGTAGTGTTCGGTCGCTTCACCGTGGCCGTCCGGCGTGAAGCGATGTGCGCCGTGCATCCACTCCCAGCCAGCGCGCCCCATCTGCCGTCGCCGTTCCGGGTCGTCCACCAGCAGGCGCAATGCACCTGTCAGGGCGGCATTGTCACCCAAACGGGTGAGGATCGCATTGCTGCCATCGATCACCATCTCCGGCACGCCGCCCACCCGCGTGGCGACGATCGGTACGCCCACGTAGGCCGCTTCCAGGAATACGGTGCCGGCCGCTTCCTTGTGCGAAGCCAGTGCGAAGATGTCGAAGCCGGCCATCAGCCTGCAGGCTCCATCGCGGTAGCCGAGCAGGTGGACCTGGCGCTGCAGCCCGTGCTCGGCGCACATCGCCTGCAGTCGTTCCGTCACGGCCTGGCCATCACCGACAATCACCAGGTGCAGGTCCGGGTTGGCTTTGCACAGCGGCACCATCGCCTGCAGCAGGTCGGCATGGCCTTTGGGCTCACGCAGCACGGCCACGCAGCCGACCACGATGTCCTGCTCGCCGAAGCCAAGCTCGGCACGCACCTCCGCACGTACGTCCTGCAGGCACTGCCAAGGATCGGCCTTGCGGATATCACTCCAGCGTGGAGGCACCGCGATCGGCGGCACGATACCAATGCGCTCGGCTGGAATGCCGCGGTCGACCAGCAGTTGCTTGACGAAGCTGCTGACGGTCAGCACCCGGTGTGGAAGCTTGGTATAGGTCAGCAACGAGTTGACCGGGCTCATCAGATGGCGCGAGCGCACCACCAGCGGCGTGCCGCCCAGGCGTGCACCGGCGGCGGCGATCAGCGCATCGCGGCGGCTGGTGGTATTGACCACGTCGAAGCGTTCGCGGCGCACCAGCCGCGATACCGACCACATGCCGCGCAGCAGGCGTGCCAGGCCACCCATGCGCAGCGTATGCACGGTGAATCCGTCCTCGCGTGCCAGTGTGGCCAGGCGTGCATCGGGCTGGCACAGCAATGACACCTCATGGCCACGCGCGCGCATCACCTGCATGTGCCGGAAGATGTAGATCTCCTGCCCGCCCATTCCCTTGGCGGCTTCGGTATGCAGGATGCGCAGAGGACGGTTCATGCAGGATCGGTCCTTGAAGATCAGCGGTTGCGGAAGCGGGTCAGCGCTTCCCATGCAGAGCGGATGGCTGCGGCGTCCGGAGCCTGTTGCGGCAGCGGGCGGTAGTGCCGGTCGAGCGCGGTGGCGTTGCCGAACTTGTCGAATACGTAGATGGCATCGCCATGGCGTACAGCGCGTTGCGACCAGCTCTCCACCACCAGTGCACGTTCGCTGGCGGCGGGCGTGGCCAGCAGGTCCTGGCCGGTACTGAAGTCCGTCAATGCGTTCTCGCAGCCCAGCGCATGGCGCATCAGCGTCGGTACCCAGTCTTCGTGCGAGCTGGTGCGGACGTCGCGGCCAGCGGCCCTGCCTGGCCAATGCAGCACGAACGGGACCTGCAGCTGGTAATCGGAGAAGTTGCCGTTGTGGCCCCAGTAGTTCAGCTTGAGGTCGTTGAACTCTTCGGCATGGTCACCGGTGACCAGCACGATGGTGTCCTCGGCCAGGCCCTGCGCGCGCAGGTCGTCCAGCAGCGAACCGATCAGGCTGTCGGCATAGTGCACGGCAGTGCGGTAGCGGTTGAGTTCCGGCGTCGGGTCGTGGTCCGGGCCGAAGGACAGGAAGTCGATCTCCTTGGCCATCGGCGTGGCTACCGGTGGGTAGCTGGCGGGCAGGTGGTAGCCGGCGTGGGTGGAGTCGAGGAACACGAAGCCGAACCATGGGTGCTGCGCCGCCTGGCTGCTGCGGATGTCATTCCGCAGCGCGGCGACGATGGCTGCGTCGCGCTTGTCGGGGGTCATGGCGGAAGGGCCCTGGTGCAGCCGGTCGCGCACATCGGCAAATGCCGTGCGATCGAATTCCGGGCTGTACAACGGCGCGCTGCCGTACAGGTGCAGGTCGTAGCCCTGCTGGCCCAGCACCTGGAACAGCTGCGAGCCGCGCTGTTCGTCCAGCATGCTCTGCCAGTAGCCGCCGGGCAGGCCGTAGAGCAGGCCGAACAGGCCGTAGCGGGTGGCATTGCCGGTGCTGAAATGGCGATCGAACACGCGCGCGTCCTGCGCCAGCGCCGACGTGTTGGGCATCAGCTGCGGCGTCAGCACGTCCTGGCGCAGCGATTCCAGCACCACCATCAGCACATTGGGGCGGTGTGGGTTCTGGCAACGCAGGGGCTGGAGCGGATACAGCAGCTGCGCATGGCGCGGGTCGGGCAGGCCCGCCTGCTGTTCGCTTATGACCCCGAGCCTGCGCATGAAGCTCTTGGCGGTGATCGGCTGTGCCCAAGGCAGATAGTTCCACTGCGCGATGACGGCACGGTCGCCGCGGGCATCGTAATAGGCCGTGGCGGCTTGGCCGCCGGCCATCAGCAGCGCAACGATGGCCCACCCCTGCAGGACCCGGCGGCGGCGCGGCCGGGCGGGCAGCAGCTTCCAGCATGCCCAGGCCAACAGTCCTTCAGCCGTGAAGATGGCGGCCACCAGCAGTCCGGCCTGCAGCCAGGTCTTCCACGACAACGCGACCTGGTCCTGCAGCGCACCGCCGAACACCATGTTCACCACCATGGCATTGAGGTGAAACCGATACAGAGTGAAAACCTTTGCATCAACCAGCAACAGGCACAGCCACAGGCCCTGCAGCAGCACGGCGCTGAGGCTCAGGGGGCGTGCGCTGCGCGGCCAAAGGCCCATCAGCAGCGGCAGCAGGCCGGCGAGGGCGCCGAATGCCAGCAGGTGACCGGGCAGGGCAACGGCCAGATAGGCCAGGCCCACGCTGCCCCCGGGGTTGTCTGCCAGCGGTACGTTGCCGAGCGTGATCGCCATGGCCAGCAGCGCGTTGCCGGCCACGAACAGCGACCACCAGGCCAGGCGGCGCCAGTGGCGTGCGGGGCCGGAGGGCAGGGCGGTGTCGGCAGAGGGAGCAGCAGGGCGCATGAGGGACTGGGGCGGCGGGTGATGCAGGCGGCGGGATCCCCGGGGTGACGGAATCGTGGGGCCGCGCGCGGGTCGCGCATTGTATCTGTTTGTTTCTTCGTATCGTGTGGCGTCCCCCGGGCGATCTGTCACAATGTTCAGGTGGGCCATGAATGCGCTGGCCCCCCAGACCCAATGACAAGCCAGGAACCGCTGTGAGCCAGATCCCCACCCTCGACATCACCCGTTTCGACAGCGACCGCGAGGCCTTCGTGGCCGAGCTGGGCGCGGCCTACCGCCAATGGGGATTCGCGGGCATCCGCAACCACGGCATTCCGCAGGCCGACATCGATGCGGCCTACGATGCCTTCAAGGCCTTCTTCGCCCTGCCCGAAGAGGTCAAGCGCAAGTACCACGTGGCCGGCAGCGGCGGCGCCCGCGGCTACACCCCGTTTGGGGTGGAGACCGCCAAGGGCTCCAAGCACTTCGACCTGAAGGAGTTCTGGCACATCGGCCGCGAGATCGCCGACGACTCCAAGTACCGCGATGTGATGGCGCCGAACCTGTGGCCGACCGAGGTCGAGGGCTTCCGTGAGCGCGGCTACGGCCTGTACCAGGCACTGGACAACCTGGGGTCGCGCGTCCTGTCGGCGCTGGCCCTGCATATCGGCCTGCCTGCAGACTTCTTCGCCGACAAGACCAACTTCGGCAACTCGATCCTGCGCCCGATCCATTACCCGCCGATCACCACCGACGACATCCCGAACGTGCGTGCTGGTGCCCATGGCGACATCAACTTCATCACCCTGCTGGTCGGTGCCAGTGCCGCAGGCCTGGAAGTGCAGTCGCATGATGGCGAGTGGGTGCCGTTCACGTCAGACGCGGACACCATTGTGGTCAACATCGGCGACATGCTGCAGCGCCTGACCAACCACGTGTATCCGTCGACCATCCACCGCGTGGTCAATCCCCCGGGCGAGCTGGCGCGCCAGCCGCGCTACTCGGTGCCGTTCTTCCTGCACCCGAACCCGGACTTCCTGATCGACGTGCTGCCCTCGTGCATCACCCCGGAGAACCCGAGCCGGTACCCGGAGCCGATCACCGCCCACGGCTTCCTCGAGGAGCGCCTGCGCGAGATCAAGCTGAAGTAAAGAGAAGTGAGGCCGCCGAAAGGCGGCCTTTTTCTTTGCAGGGCTGCACCCTGCACCCGCAGAGGCCAAAGCCAAAGTCAAAGCCAAAGCGGCTCTGGGGTGTTCCGTGGGGAGGCGGGGAGGTGTCGGATGGCGGGGACGCCGTGGACCCATCCCTGGGGGCTTGGCCGCGGCATCCTGCCGCGGACACCCCGCCATCCGACACCTCCCCGCCTTCGACAGTTTCCCGGTGACGGTGGGTAAATCGCGATTCCCGGTGGGTGTCGACCTTGGTCGACGCGGTAGATCCACGCCTTGCGTGGATGAAATCTGTCGGATCGAAGTGGGGTAGGGGTTGGTCCAGCCAGCATCAACCCGGGATGCAGCTTTTGCCTTTGCTCTTGCTCTTCTTTTTTTCTTTCCGTGGCGGGCGGAACCGCCGGAATGTGTCAAAGGCCGGGCGGGTGGGGCTGCGCAGGGGCGTGAGCCGCATGGATGCGGCGATCGAGCTTACATGGACGTACTTGCAGCGCCCCCTGCGCAGTCCCACCCGCCCGGCCAAGCCCCAGATCTAGCCGGGCTCTCCGCGACCAACCAAACCCCGCCCCCCCCCTCCGCCACGAGGGGCTGCGCCGTTGGCTGAAAATCCATGTAACCGCTTACAAGGAAACGGATTTTTGCCGTAACGGGTATCATGACCGGCTGACTTCACACAGGAGCCACCCGCTCATGCGCCGCAAGATCGTCGCCGGAAACTGGAAGCTGCATGGCAGCCGTCAATTCGCCAATGAACTGCTGGGGCAGGTGGCTGCCGGGCTGCCGCTGGAGGGGGTGGACGTGGTGATCCTGCCGCCGCTGCCCTACTTGGGGGAGCTGGTCGAGGACTTCGGCGAGACCGGCCTGGCCTTCGGCGCGCAGGACGTGAGCAGCAACGAGAAGGGCGCCTACACCGGCGAGGTCTGCGCGGCCATGCTGGTCGAGGTTGGGGCCCGCTATGGCCTGGTCGGCCATTCCGAGCGCCGCCAGTACCACCATGAGAGCAGCGAGCTGGTCGCGCGCAAGTTCGCCGCCGCCCAGCACGCCGGCCTGGTGCCGGTGCTGTGCGTGGGCGAGACCCTGGAACAGCGCGAGGCCGGGCAGACCGAAGCGGTCATCGCCAGCCAGCTGGCGCCGGTGCTGGAGCTGGTGGGCGCGGCAGGTTTCGCCAATGCTGTGGTCGCCTACGAGCCGGTCTGGGCCATCGGTACCGGCCGTACCGCCAGCAAGGAACAGGCACAGCAGGTGCACGCGTTCATCCGTGGCGAAGTCGCGCGCATCGATGCTAGAATCGCTGATTCACTGCCCATTGTTTACGGCGGTAGCGTGAAGCCCGACAATGCCGGGGAACTGTTCGCGCAGCCGGATGTCGATGGTGGGCTGGTCGGCGGCGCCTCCCTGGTGGCCGCGGACTTCCTGGCCATCGCACGGGCGGCGGCCGCGAACTAATCCTAGAAGTATTGTCCGAGGGCGGTTTCCAATGCTGATGTTGATCCTCAATGTCGTCTACGTGCTGGTCGCTGTGGCCATGATCGCGCTGATCCTGATGCAGCGTGGCTCGGGTGCGGCGGCAGGTTCGGGCTTTGGTGCTGGTGCCTCGGGCACGGTGTTCGGTGCGCGCGGCGCCTCGAACTTCCTGTCCAAGTCGACCAAGTGGCTGGCCGTGGTGTTCTTCGGCATCAGTCTCTTCATGGCCTGGTATGCCGGTCACGGTAGCCGCCCGGCGGCCGACCAGGATCTGGGCCTGATGTCCGCCCCGGCGGCCAGCGCGCCGGCGGCTCCGGCGGGCGAACTGCCGGCCGTTCCGAAGGCCGATGCGGTCCCGGCCGCCCCGGTTCCGGCGGCGAATGTGCCGGCTCAGGCGGAATCTTCGGTTTCTGGTGAAGAAAAGCCTTCGGAAGGCTCCCAGAAACACTGAAGCCGGTTACAATACGCGGCGCATCGGGAAGATAGTCTGATGTGATCGTTTGCCCAGGTGGCGGAATTGGTAGACGCACTACCTTGAGGTGGTAGCGACGCAAGTCGTAGGGGTTCGAGTCCCCTCTTGGGCACCATTTGTAAGTAAAGCGGGTTCGTCTGGCGCGCAAGGCGCCAGGCAGATTCCCGTCCACTCCCCCATGCCAAAGCGCCTGCAGGCGCGGCGGCAGAGGCAAGAGAGAATCGCTGTGCTGGCCGAATATTTGCCGTCTCTGCTGTTTCTGATCGTTGCCACCGGTATCGGCGTTACGCTGATGCTGGTTGGTCGATTCCTCGGTCCCCGCCGCCCCGATCTGGAAAAGCTCTCGCCGTACGAGTGCGGCTTCGAGGCCTTCGAAGACGCGCGCATGAAGTTCGATGTGCGCTACTACCTGATCGCGATCCAGTTCATCGTCTTCGACCTGGAAATCATCTTCATCGTGCCGTGGACCCAGGTCTTCATGGAACTGGGCGCCCGCTCGCTCATCACCATGGGCCTGTTCGTCGGCATGCTGTTCCTCGGTTTCATTTACGTCTGGAAGAAGGGAGCGCTGGAATGGGAGTGATTCAGACTCTCGATGGCCTCATGAACAACCCCACGCCGGAAGGCCGGGTTGATGACATCCTGCGGCCGGAAGGCGACAACCCGCTGCTGGAGAAGGGCTTCGTCACTACCAGCGTCGATGCACTGCTGAACTGGGCGCGCACCGGCTCGATGTGGCCGATGACCTTCGGCCTGGCCTGCTGCGCCGTCGAGATGATGCACGCCGGTGCCGCGCGCCTGGACCTCGACCGCTACGGCGTGGTGTTCCGCCCGTCGCCGCGTCAGTCCGACGTGATGATCGTGGCCGGCACCCTGGTCAACAAGATGGCCCCGGCGCTGCGCAAGGTCTACGACCAGATGCCGGACCCGAAGTGGGTCATCTCGATGGGTAGCTGCGCCAACGGTGGCGGCTACTACCACTACTCCTATTCTGTGGTGCGCGGCTGTGATCGCGTGGTGCCGGTGGACGTCTACGTCCCGGGCTGCCCGCCGACCGCCGAGGCGCTGGTGTACGGGATCCTGCAGCTGCAGAAGAAGATCTGGCGTACACAGACCATCGCCCGCTGACCCCTTCACCTGACAAGAGCGCGCCAAGCCCCCATGGCAGAGCAAGCATCCTTCATCGACCGACTGTCCGCACGTTTCGCTGGTGCGAAGGTCATCGTGGTCGAACCCCGCGGCGAAGTGACGCTGGAAGTGCCTGCCGCCGAGTGGCACGCCACCGCCCTGGCGCTGCGTGACGAGTTTGGTTTCGAGCAGGCCGTGGATCTGTGCGGCGTCGACTACCTCGGCTACGGCTCCGACGAGTGGGACACCGCCGATGTGTCCTCGCAGGGCTTCAGCCGTGGCGTCGAAGGCAAGGCCCAGGGCCGCTTCGCGTGGGGCGAGTTCCCCACCGAGGAAAACGGTGCCGACGGTGCCCGCCCGCAGCACATGCCGACCCAGCGCTTCGCCGTGGTCGCCCAGCTGCGTTCGTACCAGCACAACCTGATGATGCACCTGCGCTGCTTCGCCCCTGACGAAGCGCTGCCGGTGGTGTCCTCGCTGACCGGCATCTGGCCGGGCCTGAACTGGTTCGAGCGCGAAGCGTTCGATCTGTACGGCGTGATCTTCGAAGGCCACCCGGACCTGCGCCGGATCCTGACCGACTACGGTTTCGTCGGCCATCCGTTCCGCAAGGATTTCCCGCTGATCGGCAATGTCGAAGTCCGCTACGACGAAGAAAAGAAGCGCGTGATCTACGAACCGGTCACCTCGGTGGAGCCGCGTGTCGGCGTGCCGCGCGTGATCCGCGACGACGCCCGTCTGCAGACCGCAGAAGGTGAGCGCGCGCAGGAGGCAGTGAAGTGAGCCACGTACACCAGGCTGGCGAAGCGTTGGCCAGCAACGCCGCCGAAAGCCGGCAGGAAATCCGCAACTACACCATGAACTTCGGCCCGCAGCATCCGGCCGCTCACGGTGTGCTGCGCCTGATCCTGGAAATGGACGGTGAAACCATCATGCGCGCCGACCCGCACGTGGGTCTGCTGCACCGTGGTACCGAAAAGCTGGCCGAGTCCAAGCCGTTCAACCAGTCGATCGGCTACATGGATCGCCTGGATTACGTGTCGATGATGTGCAACGAGCACGCCTACGTGCGCGCGATCGAGACCCTGATGGGCATCGAGGCGCCGGAGCGTGCCCAGTACATCCGCACCATGTACGATGAAATCACCCGCATCCTCAACCACCTGATGTGGCTGGGCTCCAACGCGCTCGACCTGGGCGCGATGGCGGTGATGCTGTACGCCTTCCGCGAACGCGAAGAGCTGATGGACTGCTACGAAGCGGTTTCCGGCGCGCGCATGCACGCGGCGTACTACCGTCCGGGCGGTGTCTACCGCGACCTGCCGGACCACATGCCGAAGTACAAGGAATCGCGCTGGCACAAGGGCAAGGCGCTGAAGCAGCTCAATGCTTCGCGCGAAGGCTCGCTGCTGGACTTCCTGGAGAACTTCACCGTCGAGTTCCCCAAGCGCATCGACGAATACGAAACCCTGCTTACCGACAACCGTATCTGGAAGCAGCGTACCGTCGGCATCGGCGTGGTCACTCCCGAGCTGGCCCATCAGTGGGGCATGACCGGCGTGATGCTGCGCGGCTCTGGCATTGCCTGGGACCTGCGCAAGAAGCGTCCGTACGCCAAGTACGATGCCGTCGATTTCGACATCCCGCTGGGCAAGGAAGGTGACTGCTACGACCGCTACCTGGTCCGCGTTGCCGAAATGCGCGAATCCAACCGCATCATCAAGCAGTGCGTGGCGTGGCTGAAGGCCAACCCGGGCCCGGTGATGGTGAAGAACTTCAAGGTCGCTCCGCCCAGGCGCGAGGACATGAAGGACGACATGGAAGCGCTGATCCACCACTTCAAGCTGTTCAGCGAAGGCTACTGCGTACCGGCCGGCGAGACCTACTCGGCGGTGGAGGCCCCGAAGGGCGAGTTTGGCTGCTACCTGGTCTCCGATGGCGCCAACAAGCCGTTCCGCGTGCACCTGCGCGCGCCGGGCTTCGCCCACCTGTCCTCGATCGATTCGGTCGTGCGCGGCCACATGCTGGCCGACGTGGTGGCGATGATCGGTACCTACGACCTGGTGTTCGGCGAGGTTGACCGGTAATGCCGTCCGCTACGCCAACGCCCGCTGCAGGCAGCCGGCGCAAGCCGGCGCCGCAGTTTCTGGAATTTCACGTTATGCATTTCGCTGAGGTCGGCCGATGAAGGCGACAGGTAATTTCGAGGCGGCGCGCGACGTCGACCCGATGGTGGTGCTGAGCGACAAGACCCGCGCTCACATCGATCACTGGCTGTCCAAGTTCCCGCCGGATCGCAAGCGCTCTGCCGTGCTGCAGGGCCTGCATGCGGCCCAGGAGCAGAACCAGGGCTGGCTGACCGACGAGCTGATCGCCGCCGTGGCCAAGTACCTGGACCTGCCGCCGGTCTGGGCCTACGAGGTCGCCAGCTTCTACTCGATGTTCGAGACCGAGAAGGTGGGCCGCAACAACGTGGCCATCTGCACCAACATCAGCTGCTGGCTCAATGGCGCCGAAGACATCGTGCGCCACTGCGAGAAGAAGCTGGGCATCAAGCACGGTGAATCGACCCCGGATGGCCGCGTCTACCTCAAGCGCGAGGAAGAGTGCCTGGCCGGCTGCGGCGGCGCACCGATGATGGTCATCAACGGTCACTACCATGAGCGTCTGACCCTGGAAAAGGTCGACGAGCTGCTGGACGGGCTGGAGTAAGGGCATGGCACATCACCACGAATCCAAGGGTCCGGTCGGCCCCGCGCCGCTGCCGCACCAGGTGGTCTACACCACCCTGCATTACGACACCCCGTGGTCGTACGAAAGCTACCTGAAGACCGGTGGTTACGCCGCCCTGCGCAAGATCCTCGAAGAGAAGATCCCGCCGGAGCAGGTCATCGAGATGGTCAAGGCCTCGGGCCTGCGCGGCCGCGGTGGCGCAGGCTTCCCGACCGGCCTGAAGTGGTCCTTCATGCCCAAGGGCAACATGCAGAAGTACATCCTCTGCAACTCGGACGAATCCGAGCCGGGCACCTGCAAGGACCGCGACATCCTGCGCTACAACCCGCACTCGGTGGTGGAGGGCATGGCGATCGCCTGCTACGCCACCGGTTCGACCGTGGGCTACAACTACCTGCGCGGTGAGTTCCACCACGAGCCGTTCGAGCACTTCGAGCAGGCCCTGGCCGACGCCTATGCGAACGGCTGGCTGGGCAAGAACATCCTCGGCAGCGGCGTGGACATCGACATCTACGGTGCGCTGGGCGCCGGCGCCTACATCTGCGGTGAAGAAACCGCGCTGATGGAATCGCTGGAAGGCAAGAAGGGCCAGCCGCGCTACAAGCCGCCGTTCCCGGCAAACTTCGGCCTCTACGGCAAGCCGTCGACGATCAACAACACCGAAACCTACGGTTCGGTGCCGGCGATCATCCGCAACGGCCCGGAGTGGTTCAAGGGCCTGAGCCTGACCGCCAACGGCGGCCCGAAGTGCTTCTCGGTGTCCGGCTGCGTGCAGAACGGCGGCAACTTTGAAGTACCGCTGGGCACCACCTTCGACGACCTGCTGGAAATGGCCGGTGGCCTGCGTCCGGGCCGCAAGCTCAAGGGCGCGATTCCGGGCGGCGTGTCGATGCCGGTGCTGACCGCGGCCGAGCTGAAGGGCCTGCCGATGGACTACGACACCATCCGTGCGCTGGGCTCCGGCCTGGGTTCGGGGGCCATCGTGGTGCTCGACGACAGCGTCTGCTGCGTCAAGTTCGCCTGCCGCATCAGCCAGTTCTTCCACAAGGAATCGTGCGGCCAGTGCACGCCGTGCCGTGAAGGTACCGGCTGGATGCACCGCGTGCTGGAGCGCATCGTCGCCGGCAAGGCCACGATGGAAGACCTGCACCAGCTGAAGGCGGTGGCCGGCCAGATCGAAGGCCACACCATCTGTGCGTTCGGTGAAGCGGCTGCATGGCCCATCCAGGGCTTCCTGCGCCAGTTCTGGGACGAATTCGAGTACTACATCGTCAACGGTCATTCGATGGTTGACGGCAAGAAGGTGGAGGCAGCCGCCGCATGAGCGCGCAACCCGTAAACCCGAACGTGCCACCAGACCACGTGACCATCGAGATCGATGGCAAGTCGCTGGTCGTGCCCAAGGGTTCGATGATCATCCAGGCAGCCGACAAGGCCGGCATTCCGATTCCGCGCTTCTGCTACCACGAGAAGCTGCCGATCGCCGCCAACTGCCGCATGTGCCTGGTGGACGTGGAGAAGTCGCCGAAGCCGGCGCCGGCCTGCGCTACCCCGGTGATGGACGGCATGAAGGTCGCCACCCGCAGTGAGAAGGCACTGAAGTTCCAGCGCTCGGTGATGGAGTTCCTGCTCATCAACCATCCGCTGGACTGCCCGATCTGCGATCAGGGCGGCGAGTGCGAACTGCAGGACGTATCGCTGGGCTATGGCCGTTCGGTCAGCCGTTTCAACGAGCGCAAGCGCGTGGTGCCGGACGAGGACATGGGGCCGCTGGTGGCCACCGAGATGACCCGTTGCATCCAGTGCACCCGCTGCGTCCGCTTCACCGCCGACGTTGCCGGTACCTACGAACTGGGTGGCATGTACCGCGGTGAGAACCTGCAGATCGGCACCTTCGACGGCAAGCCGCTGACCACCGAGCTGTCGGGCAACGTCGTCGACGTCTGCCCGGTCGGCGCGCTGACCAACAAGGTGTTCCAGTTCCGCGCCCGCCCGTGGGAGCTGACCGCGCGCGAGTCGCTGGGCTACCACGACGCGATGGGTTCGAACCTGTTCCTGCACGTGCGTCGCGGCGAAGTGCTGCGCACCGTGCCGCGCGACAACGAAGCGGTGAACGAGTGCTGGCTGTCCGACCGCGACCGCTACTCGCACCAGGGCCTGTACAGCGAAGACCGCGCGGTCAAGCCGCTGCGCAAGGTCAATGGCGAGTGGAAGGAAGTGAGCTGGGCCGAAGGCCTGGCCGCAGCCGCCGAGATCCTCAAGGCGAACCAGGGCGACAACCTGGGCGTGCTGGTGCATCCGTCGACCTCGAACGAGGAGGGTGCGCTGCTGGCCCGCCTGGCCAAGGGCCTGGGCTCGGGCAACATCGACCACCGCATCAACAACCGCGATTTCTCCGACGCCGCAACCGCCGAAGTGTTCGGCCTGCCGCTGGCCGAGATCGAAGGCGCCGACCGCATCGTCGTCCTGGGCAGCAACATCCGCCACGAACTGCCGCTGCTGCACGCCCGCCTGCGCAAGGCGCAGACCACCAAGGGCGCGAAGATCCACGTCATCAATCCGGTGGACTTCGACTTTGCCTTCAGCATTGCCGGCAAGCAGATCGTCGCACCGTCCAAGTTCGTCGATGCGCTGGCCAGCAGCGAGCTGCGTTCGGCAGTGCAGGGCGGCAACAACACCGTGCTGATCGTCGGTGGCATCGCCGAGAATCACCCGCAGGCTGCCGCGATCCGCGCCGCGGCGCGTGACTTCGCCGCAGCGACCGGTGCCAAGCTGTGCCGCATCCCGCAGGGCGCCAACGCCGTGGGCCTGACCCGCGCCGGCGTGCTGCCGGCCGGCAAGGACGTCGCCGCGATGCTGGCGCAGCCGCGCCAGGCCTACGTGGTGTACGGGCTGGAGCCGGGCCTGGACTTCGCCGATGCACCGGCCGCGCGCAAGGCGCTGGTGGGTGCCCAGGTGGTGGCGTTCAGCCACTTCGCCTGCGCCTCGACCCGCGACGTTGCAGACGTGATCCTGCCGATCGGTGCGCTGCCGGAAATCGATGCCACCCTGACCAACCTCGATGGTCGCGAGCAATCGGCCCGTGCCGGCGGCAAGCTGCCGGGCGAGGCCCGTGAAGGCTGGCGCGTGCTGCGCGCCCTGGGCGGCGACATGGCGCTGGCCGGTTTCGACTTCACCGACCTGGCCGGACTGCGTGCCAGCCTGGCCCCCGTGTCGGTCAGTATTGCCGCTTCGGCACAGCCGGCGGTTGCCGGTGAGGGCCTGGAAGTGGCTTCGACCGCCGCGATCTACCGCACCGATGCGGTGGTCCGTCGCGCGCCGGCGCTGCAGTCGCATCCGCTCAACAACGCCCCGCGCATCGTGCTGAACGCTGAAGATGCCGCTCGCCTGCAGCTGCAGGAAGGGCAGATGGCCAAGGTCGGCACCGATGCCGGCAAGGCCACCCTGCCGGTGGTGGTCGACGCCCGCGTCGCAGCGGGTTCGGTCTGGATTGAATCGGGCCACGGCGCGACCGCGCCGCTGGGTGCCGCTCGCGTATCGGTGGTGGCTGCATGAACGAATTGCTGTTGAACGCGGTCGACCCGCTGCACCAGTGGCTGCTGGGCCTCGGTGACATCGGCGCGCTGATCTGGATCATCCTGAAGATCCTGGTGATCGCCGTTCCGGTGATCATCTCGGTGGCCTTCTACGTGGTCTGGGAACGCAAGCTGATCGGCTGGATGCACGTCCGCCACGGCCCGATGTATGTGGGCATGGGCATCTTCCAGGCCTTCGCCGACGTCTTCAAGCTGCTGTTCAAGGAAGTGGTCCAGCCGAGCAGCGCCAACAAGGCGATCTACCTGCTGGCCCCGCTGATCACCCTGGCCCCGGCCTTCGCGGCCTGGTCGGTGGTCCCCTTCGATTCGCAGATCGTGCTGTCCAACGCCAACGCCGGCCTGCTGTACCTGCTGGCGATGACCTCGCTGGGCATCTACGGCATCATCCTGGCCGGCTGGGCGTCCAACTCGAAGTACGCGTTCCTGGGTGCGATGCGCGCCTCGGCACAGATGATCAGCTACGAAATCGCCATGGGCTTTGCCCTGGTCGGCGTGATGATCGCCTCGGGCAGCCTGAACCTGAGCAACATCGTGATGGCGCAGGCCGGCAGTTCCGGCTTCTTCGACTGGTTCCTGCTGCCTTTGTTCCCGCTGTTCGTCATCTACTGGGTGTCGGGCGTGGCTGAAACCAACCGCGCGCCGTTCGACGTGGTGGAAGGCGAATCGGAAATCGTCGCCGGCCACATGGTCGAGTACTCCGGCGGCGCGTTCGCCCTGTTCTTCCTGGCCGAATACGCGAACATGATCCTGATCAGCTTCCTGATCTCGATCTTCTTCCTCGGCGGCTGGCTGAGCCCGGTCCAGGGCTGGGTCAACTTCGGCGATGTCTCGCCGCTGGTCGACTGGGTCTGGAAGGGCGGCGCGCCGTGGCTGTTCGTCAAGGTGTTCTTCTTCGCCAGTGCCTACATCTGGTTCCGTGCCAGCTTCCCGCGCTTCCGCTACGACCAGATCATGCGCCTGGGCTGGAAGGTCTTCATCCCGCTGGCCATTCTGTGGATCGCGGTTACCGCCGTCATGGTGTTCTTCGGCGTGATTCAAAAGGGCGTCTAAAGTGATGAACAGGATTACCCATTACTTCAAGAGCCTGCTGCTGCTCGAACTGCTGGCGGGCCTCTGGCTGACGCTGAAGTACAGCTTCAAGCCGAAGTACACGATGATGTACCCGATGGAGAAGTTCCCGCAGTCGCCGCGCTTCCGTGGCCTGCACGCGCTGCGCCGTTACCCCAACGGCGAAGAGCGCTGCATTGCCTGCAAGCTGTGCGAAGCGGTGTGCCCGGCGCTGGCCATCACCATCGACTCGGCCAAGCGCGAGGACGGCACCCGCCGCACCACGCGCTATGACATCGACCTGTTCAAGTGCATCTTCTGCGGCTTCTGCGAGGAAAGCTGCCCGGTGGACTCGATCGTCGAAACCCACATCCTCGAGTACCACTTCGAGAATCGTGGCGAAAACATCGTTACCAAGCCGCAGCTGCTGGCCCTGGGCGACCGTCTCGAAAACGAGATCGCCGAGCGTCGTGCCGCCGATGCCGCTTACCGCTGAGGTCGAGAGATGGATTGGGTAAATATCGCTTTCTGGGTGTTCGCCATCGCGGCGACGGTTTCGGCCGGTGCGGTGATCAGCGTGCGCAACCCGGTTCACGCCGTGCTCTGCCTGGTGCTGACCTTCTTCTCCATTGCCTGCGTGTGGCTGCTGGTGGGCGCCGAGTTCCTCGGTGTGGCGCTGGTGCTGGTCTACGTCGGCGCGGTGATGGTGCTGTTCCTGTTCGTGGTGATGATGCTGGACATCGACCCCACCAAGCTGCGTGAGGGCTGGGTGCGCTACCTGCCGGTCGGCCTCATCGTCGCCGTCGCGATGCTGGTGCAGATGCTGATCCTGATCGGCGTCAAGGCGCGTTCGGCCACGCCGTTCCCGGCCGACAACGCCGCTGCGGTCGCCGCCGACACGTCCAACATCACCTGGCTGGCGCGCACGTTGTTCACCGAGTACCTGCTTCCGTTCGAGTTCGCCGCCGTCATCCTGACCGTGGCCGTGGTTGCTGCCGTGATGCTGACCCTGCGTCGCCGCACCGGCGTCAAGAGCCAGAACCCGGGTGAGCAGACCATGGTCAAGGCCGGCCAGCGTCTGCGCATGGTCAAGATGGGTGCCGAGGCCCCGGTCGTGCACAGCAACAGCAAGCCGGCCACCGGCGAGGAGACCCAGCCGTGATTACCCTTGGCCACATCCTTGCGCTTGGCGCGGTGCTGTTCGCCATCAGCCTGGCCGGCATCTTCCTCAACCGGAAGAACGTCATCGTCCTGCTGATGTCGATCGAACTGATGCTGCTGTCGGTGAACATCAACTTCGTCGGCTTCTCGCGCCAGCTGGGCGATCCGTCCGGCCAGCTGTTCGTGTTCTTCATCCTGACCGTCGCCGCCGCGGAAGCCGCCATCGGCCTGGCGATCCTGGTGACCCTGTTCCGTACCCGCCGCACGATCAATGTCGGCGAAGTCGATTCGTTGAAGGGCTGATCCACAGATGGAAATCACTCTCTCCAAGAGTCTGTTGATCGCAGTGGTGCTCGCACCGCTGTTCGGCAGCATCATCGCCGGCCTGTTCGGTCGCCAGGTCAAGCGCTTCGGCGCGCAGACCATCACCATCCTCGGCGTCGCGGTGGCCTGCGGCCTGTCGATGTACACGTTCTACCAGTTGATGTGGGGCGGCGCGCAGCCGTTCAACCAGAACATCTACACGTTCTTTGAAGTCGGCCAGTATTCGGCGCACGTCGGCTTCATGGTCGACAAGCTGACCGCGATGATGATGGTGGTGGTGACCTTCGTGTCGCTGCTGGTCCACATCTACACGATCGGCTACATGCAGGACGACCCGGGCTACCAGCGGTTCTTCAGCTACATCTCGCTGTTCACCTTCTCGATGCTCACCCTGGTGATGAGCAACAATTTCCTGCAGCTGTTCTTCGGCTGGGAAGCGGTGGGCCTGGTGTCGTACCTGCTGATCGGCTTCTGGTTCAAGCGCCCGACCGCGATCTTCGCCAACATGAAGGCGTTCCTGGTCAACCGCGTCGGTGACTTCGGCTTCCTGCTGGGCATCGCCGGCGTGCTGTGGGTGTTCGGCACCCTGGACTACTCGCAGGTGTTCTCGCAGGCCGGCATGCTGGCTGACCCGCGCGCCCAGCTGCAGATCTGGGACGGCACCATCCTGGGCATGCAGCTGCTGAACGAGCCGGTGATCTGGTCGATCGCCACCGTCATCTGCATCTGCCTGTTCATTGGTGCCATGGGCAAGTCGGCCCAGGTCCCGCTGCATGTGTGGCTGCCGGACTCGATGGAAGGCCCGACCCCGATCTCGGCACTGATCCACGCCGCGACGATGGTGACAGCCGGTATCTTCATGGTCACCCGCATGTCACCGCTGTTCGAGCTGTCGCAGACCGCGCTGAACTTCGTGCTGTTCATCGGTGCCACCACCGCGTTCTTCACCGGCCTGATCGGCATCGTGCAGAACGACATCAAGCGCGTCGTCGCGTATTCCACGCTGTCCCAGCTGGGCTACATGACGGTTGCACTGGGCGTGTCGGCCTATTCGGCCGCCGTGTTCCACCTGATGACCCACGCCTTCTTCAAGGCCCTGCTGTTCCTGGGCGCCGGCTCGGTCATCATCGCGATGCACCACGAGCAGGACATGCGCAAGATGGGCGGCCTGCGCAAGT
The DNA here is from genome assembly GCF_059369375.1 of Stenotrophomonas sp. YJH_SMC_48-3. Classification (NCBI taxonomy): domain Bacteria; kingdom Pseudomonadati; phylum Pseudomonadota; class Gammaproteobacteria; order Lysobacterales; family Lysobacteraceae; genus Stenotrophomonas; species Stenotrophomonas sp. YJH_SMC_48-3. The sequence continues at coordinate 304,301 of NZ_JCAFSQ010000003.1, forward strand.
ACATGCCGATCACCTTCATCACCATGTGGATCGGTACCCTGGCGCTGGTGGGTACGCCGTTCTTCTCCGGCTTCTACTCGAAGGACACCATCATCGAGGCGGCCGAGCTGCACGCGCACCTGTCCAACAACTGGGTGGCCACCTACGGCTACTGGGCCGTGCTGGGCGGCGTGATCGTCACCAGCTTCTACAGCTTCCGCCTGCTGTTCCTGACCTTCCATGGCAAGGAACGATTCCGCGACACGCATGATGACCACGCGCATGGCCATGGCCATGACGAGCACCATGCCGCCGACGCCCACCACGGCGATGCGCATCACGACGACCACGGCCATGGCCACGGTCCTCATGAGCCGCACGAAACCCCGTGGGTGGTGACCCTGCCGCTGATCCTGCTGGCCATCCCTTCGATCGCCATCGGCTTCTTCAGCATCGGTCCGATGCTGTATGGCACCGACTGGGCCGGCCACCACGCGCACGACGCCATCAAGGGACAGGCGCATACGTTCTTCACTGGCATCGTCGACTTCTACGATCCGGCCAAGAACACCATCGGCTTCCTGGGCGAGGAGTTCCATGGCCCGGTCGCGTTCGCGCTGCACGGCATGATGGCGCCGGCGTTCGTGCTGACCGTTGCGGGCTTCCTGCTGGCCGCACTGTTCTACCTGTGGAAGCCGGACCTGTCGGGCAAGGCCCGCAAGACCTTCGCTCCGCTGGTTTCGGTGCTGGAAAACAAGTACGGCTTCGACAAGCTGTGGATCGATGGCTTTGCCGGTGGCAGCGTCAAGCTGGGCAAGGTCTCGCGCTGGATCGACAGCAACATCGTCGACGGCGTGGTCAATCTCTCGGCACGTGTTGTGGACGTCGCAGCCGGCGTGCTGCGTCGTACCCAATCCGGTTTCCTCTATCACTACGCCTTCGCGATGATCATCGGCCTGATTGCCCTGCTGGGCGTGCTGATGCATTACCTGCGTTGATGACCTGTACGGAATAAGAAGACGTGTCGAACTGGCCTCTACTCAGTGTCCTCATCTGGCTGCCGATCATCGGTGGCGCCCTGATCCTTGCGATCCGTGATGCGCAGACCGCCCGCTGGGCGTCGCTGGGCGTAGCGGTGCTGACGTTCGTGGCGAGCCTCTCGCTGCTGAGCGGCTACAACGCGGGCGTCGACGGTCTGCAGTTCGTCGAGACCCACGCCTGGATCCCGGCGTACAAGATCGGCTACAACCTGGGCGTGGACGGCATTGCCGTGGCGCTGATCCTGCTGACCACCCTGGTCAGCGTGCTTGCCCTGATCGGCGCCTGGAGCGCCATCGACAAGCGCGTGAACCAGTACGTGGCGGCCTTCCTTATCCTGGAAGGCGTCACCGTGGGCATCTTTGCTGCGACGGACGCGATGCTGTTCTACGTGTTCTTCGAAGCGATGCTGATTCCGATGTTCCTGATCATCGGTGTCTGGGGCGGCCCGCGCCGCATCTACGCCGCGCTGAAGTTCTTCCTGTACACCTTCCTCGGCTCGGTGCTGATGCTGGTGGCGCTGATCTACCTGTACATGAAGGGCGGAAGCTTCCAGCTGGCCGACCTGTACGCACTGCCGCTGTCGGCCAAGGAACAGACCTGGATCTTCTTCGCCTTCCTGATCGCCTTCGCGGTCAAGGTGCCGATGTTCCCGGTCCACACCTGGCTGCCGGACGCCCACGTGGAAGCGCCGACCGCCGGTTCGGTGATCCTGGCCGCGATCGCCCTGAAGATCGGTGGCTACGGCTTCCTGCGCTTCAACCTGCCGATCGTTCCGGACGCGTCGCAGGAATGGGCCTGGCTGGTGATCGCGTTGTCGCTGATCGCAGTGATCTATGTCGGCCTGGTCGCCCTGGTGCAGGACGACATGAAGAAGCTGATCGCCTACTCGTCGATCGCGCACATGGGCTTTGTCACCCTCGGCACCTTCATCGCCCTGTGGCTGGTGCGTGAAGCCGGCAACGCCGATGCCGCCCGCCTGGGCCTGCAGGGCGCCATGGTGCAGATGATCTCGCACGGCTTCGTGTCCGGCGCCATGTTCTCCTGCGTCGGCGTGCTGTACGACCGCATGCACAGCCGCCGCATCGCCGATTACGGCGGCGTGGTCAACGTGATGCCGTGGTTCGCCACCTTCGCCATGCTGTTCTTCATGGCCAATGCTGGCCTGCCGGGTACCAGCGGTTTCGTCGGCGAGTTCATGGTCATCCTCTCGGCCTTCCAGCGTAATCCGTGGATCGCCCTGGGCGCGGCCACCACCCTGATCATCGGCGCCGCCTACACCCTGTGGCTGTACAAGCGCATCTTCTTCGGCGAAGTGGCCAACAGCCATGTGGCCGAACTGAAGGACATCAACGGCCGCGAATGGCTGGTGCTGGGCGTGTTCGCCATCGGCGTGCTGGCCCTGGGCATCTACCCCAAGCCGCTGACCGACCTGATGGAGCCCTCGATCGCGAAGCTGGCGATGCAGATCGCATCCAGCAAGCTGCTGTAATTCCAGGATTTGATGATGACCACCTCGCCGCTGCTGCCATTGACCGCCGCTGACCTGCCACCGCTCGCTCCCGAGCTGGTGCTGATCGGCAGCGCCTTCGCCCTGATGATCCTCGACCTGTTCGTCAGCAACCGGAACAAGATCGTCACCCACCTGTTCGCGCTCGCTGCGCTGGCCGTGGTGCTGTTCATGCTGGCCACCGGCGTGGGCGGGCAGGGGGAGGTCTTCCATGGCATGTTCGTGCGCGATACCGCCGCGGACGTGATGAAGACCGGGATCGTGCTGCTCAGCGGCCTGACCCTGATCTACGGCTGGCGCTACCTGCGTGACCGCAACCTGTTCCAGGGCGAGATCCCGGTGCTGATCCTGTTCGGTACCGCCGGCATGATGATCTTGGTCTCGGCCGGCAGCCTGCTGATGGTCTACCTGGGCCTGGAGCTGCTGGCGCTGTGCTCCTACGCCCTGGTCGCCAGCAACCGTGAAAACGGCCTGGCCTCGGAAGCGGCGATGAAGTACATCGTGCTGGGCTCGCTGGCCTCGGGCCTGCTGCTGTACGGCATGTCGCTGATCTACGGCGCCACCGGCAGCCTGCACCTGGACGTCATCCGCGATGCCATCCCGCACTCGGAAGAGCGCGTGCTGCTGATCACCGGTGCGGTGTTCATGATCGCCGGCGTCGCCTTCAAGCTGGGCGCCGCGCCGTTCCACATGTGGCTGCCGGACGTCTACCAGGGTGCCCCGGCACCGATCGCGCTGTTCATCAGCTCGGCGCCGAAGCTGGCGGCCTTCGGCATGGCCTACCGCCTGCTGGAAATGGGCGTGGGGCCGCTGTCGACCGAGCTGCAGCTGCTCATTGCCGGCCTGGCCGCAGTCTCGCTGGTCATCGGCAACCTGATGGCCATCGCGCAGAGCAACCTCAAGCGAATGCTGGCGTTCTCCACCGTCTCGCACATCGGCTTCCTGCTGATGGGCATCGCCGGTGGCGGCGCGCAGGGCTATGCCGCCGCGCTGTTCTACGCACTGGCCTACGCCATCATGTCGACCGCTGCCTTCGGTGCGATCATCGCCCTGTCGCGCGCCGGTTTCGAAGCCGAGAACATCGAGGACTTCAAGGGGCTCAACGCCCGCAATCCGTGGATGGCCGGCCTGGTGCTGTGCATCATGGCGTCGCTGGCCGGCATCCCGCCGTTCCTGGGGTTCTGGACCAAGCTGGCGGTGCTGGGCGCGGCCGTCAACGGCGGCCTGCTGTGGCTGGCCATCCTTGGCGTGCTGTGCGCCGTGGTGGGCTGCTTCTACTACCTGCGCGTCATCAAGGTCATGTACTTCGATGAGCCGGTGGGCGAGGCCATGCCGCGCAGCAACGACCGCGTGCTGGGCCTGGTGCTGGGCGTGAACGCGCTGGCACTGCTGGCGCTGGGCCTTGCCTGGAACCCGATCATGGTCTGGTGCCAGCAGGCATTTGCGCATCTTGCATAAAAATTGACACAAAGCTGCGCGATTCGTGTAATATGCGCAGCCTGAGTTGTCACTGCAGCGGTTCAGCCAGAACATCGTTGCGGTAGCCGTCCTCGAAAGAGCGCGGCAACAGTTCAAACACTTCCGGTGCGGGGTGGAGCAGTCTGGCAGCTCGTCGGGCTCATAACCCGAAGGTCGCAGGTTCAAATCCTGCCCCCGCTACCAACGTCGGATCGGCGCCAACCGATTTGATGGATGAGGGAAAGCTTGCATGTTTCGAAGCAATCGCTCATAATTCCGCTCCTGATGCGGGGTGGAGCAGTCTGGCAGCTCGTCGGGCTCATAACCCGAAGGTCGCAGGTTCAAATCCTGCCCCCGCTACCAAGTAAAGAGATCGCCTTCGAAGTCCTCCTTCGAAGGCGTTTTTCTTTGGGCTGTGGCCCGTTTCTGTAGAGTCGAGCCATGCCCGACTGCCGGTGCGGAAAAGGGGCTGCCCCCAGGCCCGCACCTTGCACCAGCGCGGTGCAGCCGCTATCATCAGCGGCCTAGCAGTACCCCTGAAGGCGGCCTCCCAGCGGGAGTCCGGATCCGGAAGGAGGGCCGCGACCGGCAGGCAATGCAGGTTGCAACCGGAATCCAGTCACCGGAGTCTTTCCGGAAAAGGGGCCCAGCGGGCCCTTTGTCGTTTCCGGGGCGTCATGTTTTCACGCTGGCCAAGGCCGGCACCCAACCAAGAGATCAAGGCAGGCTGTGAGCGACAAGGCAACCGACATCGCGAATCTGCTCGCCCCGACCGTTGTGTCGCTGGGCCTGGAGCTGCTGGGCGTTGAGTATCTGCCGGCCCCCGGCGGTGCGACCCTGCGCCTTTACATCGACGTGCCACTGGCTGAACAGCCCGAGCGCATCATCAATGTCGACGACTGTGAGCGGGTCAGCCGCGAAGTGTCGGCGCAGCTGGACGTCGAAGACCCGATCAGCGGCAATTACACGCTGGAAGTGTCCTCGCCGGGCGTGGATCGCCCGTTGTTCAACCTGGAGCAGTTCGCTCGCCACCAGGGTGAATCGGCCAAGGTCACGCTGAAGCTGCCGCAGGACAACCGTCGTCGCCTGCAGGGGCGTATCGAGGCGACCGACGAGGCTGCGGGCACCATCACCTTCATCGTCGACAAGGCCGAAGTGGTGGTGTCGGCCGACAACATCGACAAGGCACGGATCATGCCCGACTGGGTGGCGCTGGGGCTGGCCCCGAGCAAGCCGACCGGTCCGGCACCGAAGCGTCCGAAGCCGAACACGAATTCTTCTTCCAACGAGCCGGCGGCAAAGAAGCCGCGCGCGGAGTGAGCCAATGAGCAAGGAACTGTTGCTGGTAGTCGACGCAGTCGCCAACGAGAAGGGCGTGCCGCGTGAAGTGATCTTCGATGCCATCGAGGCCGCTCTGGCCTCGGCAGCGAAGAAGCGCTATCCCGACGAGGAAGTGCTGACCCGCGTGGTCATCGACCACAAGGATGGCAGCTACGAAACCTTCCGCCGCTGGGAAGTGGTGGCCGATGATGTGGTCATGGAGTCGCCCGACCGCCAGATCCGCCTGATGGATGCCGTCGACGAAGCCGAAGGCGTCGAGGTCGGCGACTACATCGAAGAACAGATCGAGAACCCGGACTTCGGCCGCATTGCTGCCCAGGCCGCCAAGCAGGTCATCGTCCAGCGCGTGCGCGAAGCCGAGCGCCAGCAGGTCGTGGACGCGTGGAAGGATCGTGTCGGTGAGTTGATCACCGGCGTGGTCAAGCGCGCCGAGCGTGGCAACATCTATGTCGACCTCGGCGGCAACGCCGAAGGCTTCATTCCGAAGGACAAGGGCATCCCGCGCGACGTGCTGCGCGCCGGTGACCGCGTGCGCGGCTACCTGGCCGAGGTCCGTTCGGAACCGCGTGGTCCGCAGCTGTTCATCAGCCGCGCCGCCCCGGAATTCATGATCGAGCTGTTCAAGCTGGAAGTGCCGGAGGTCGGCCAGGGCCTGGTGGAAATCAAGGCCTGTGCGCGCGATCCGGGCGATCGCGCCAAGATCGCCGTGCTGGCCCACGACCAGCGCACCGATCCGATCGGTGCCTGCATCGGCATGCGCGGTTCGCGCGTGCAGGCCGTGTCCAACGAGCTCAACGGCGAGCGCGTGGACATCGTGCTGTGGAACGACAATCCGGCCAACTTCGTCATCAATGCGATGGCGCCGGCCGAAGTCCAGTCGATCATCGTCGATGAAGACAAGCACTCGATGGACCTGGCCGTTGCCGAAGACCGTCTCGCCCAGGCGATCGGCAAGGGCGGCCAGAACGTGCGCCTGGCCAGCCGCCTGACCGGCTGGCAGCTCAACGTGATGACCCAGGACCAGGTCACCGCCAAGTCGGAGGCCGAGCAGGCCGCCGCACGCCAGCTGTTCATGGACAAGCTGGAAGTGGACGAAGAGATCGCCGGCATCCTGGTCAGCGAAGGCTTCGGCACCGTCGAGGAAATCGCATATGTCCCGGTCGGCGAACTGCTGGCCGTGGAAGGTTTCGACGAAGACATCGTCGAAGAGCTGCGCGCTCGTGCCCGCGATGCGCTGCTCAATGAGGCCCTGGCAGTCGAGGAAGGCCTTGAAGACGGCCAGCCGGCGCAGGACCTGCTGTCCCTGAGGGGCATGGACGAAGCCACCGCGTATGCGCTGGCCGGCCACGGCGTGCGTACCAGCGAGGACCTGTCCGACCTGGCCGCCGACGAGGTCATGGACTTCGGCATTGAAGGGCTGGACCAGGAGCGCGCTGCGGCGCTGATCCTGGCCGCGCGTGCCGAGGAGATCGCCCGACTGGAACGCGGCGAATGAGCCGGCAATGAACAGGGCCCTGAGCCGCTCAGGGCGTAGAATCCGCGCCACCTCCAGATGCGGGGGGGCGCCCACAAGATCATAGGATCCGAATGTCGCAGCAAACCACCATCCGCAAGCTTGCCGAACTGGTCAACACGCCGGTCGAAAAACTGCTGGAACAGCTGGCCGGTGCCGGCATGAAGTTCAGCGGTCCCGACCAGGTCGTGACCAGTACCGAGAAGGTGAAGCTCCTGGGCTTCCTTCGTCGTTCGCACGGCAAGCCCGAGCAGGCCCCGGAAGAGACGGATCAGTCTGCAAAGAAGATCACGCTCAACCGCCGGAAACAGCAGGAAGTGACGGTCAGTTCCGGTCGCAGCAAGACGACCGTGAATGTCGAGGTGCGCCAGAAGCGTACCTACGTCAAGGATGGTGCTCGCGCCATGACGCCGGACGAAGAGCGCGCCGACATCCTGCGCAAGCTGGAAGAGTCGCGTGCGCGCAACCTCGCCGAACAGCAGGCGCTGGCCGAAAAGGATCGTCTGCGCGACGAAGCCATCGTCCGTGCCCGCGAGGAAGAGGCCGCCGCCAAGGAACGCGCCGAGGCCGAGAAGAAGGCCGCCGAGGAAGCTGCGGCTGCCGCCAAGGCGGCCGAGACGCTGGCTGCCAGCAAGCCCAAGCGTGCTCCGATCGACGAAACCGCGCCGCGCCCGCCGCGCGCCCCGGCGACAGCCCCGGCTGCGCCGCGCATTGCGCCGCCGCCGCGCAACGACGACCGCAACAACCGCAGCGCGCCGCGCAACGAGCGTGGCCCGGGTGATCGTTTCGCCGGCCAGATGCACCTGTCTGCGGCCGATCGTGCGCGTCGTGGCAACAGCAACAACAGCAACACCCGTGGTCGTCCGGGCGGCCGCAACCAGGCCGGTGGCCGTCGCGACATGTCGCGTGGTGGCAACAACGCCGGCCCGCACGCGTTCGAACGTCCGACCGCACCGGTGGTGCGTGAAGTGGCGATCGGCGACACCATTACCGTGGCCGACCTGGCGCAGAAGCTTGCGCTGAAGGGTGGCGAGGTGGTGAAGGCGCTGTTCAAGATGGGCGTGATGGCCACCATCACCCAGTCCATCGACCATGACACCGCCGCGCTGGTGACCGAAGAACTCGGCCACAAGGCGATCCGTGCCAACGACAACGACGCCGAAGACGCGCTGCTGGCCTCGGCCGGTGAAAACCAGGGCGAAGCCACCCAGCGTCCGCCGGTGGTCACCATCATGGGCCACGTCGACCACGGCAAGACCTCGCTGCTGGATTACATCCGCCGCACCAAGGTTGCCACCGGCGAAGCCGGCGGCATCACCCAGCACATCGGTGCCTACCACGTGGATACGCCCAAGGGCGTGATCAGCTTCCTGGATACCCCGGGCCACGCGGCGTTCACCTCGATGCGTGCGCGCGGCGCCAAGCTGACCGACATCGTGGTGCTGGTCGTTGCTGCCGATGACGGCGTCATGCCGCAGACCAAGGAAGCGATCCAGCACGCCCGTTCGGCGGGTGTGCCGCTGATCGTGGCGATCAACAAGATCGACAAGTCCGACGCCGACCCGATGCGGGTCAAGAACGAACTGCTGTCCGAGCAGGTCGTGGCCGAGGACTTCGGTGGTGACACCCAGATGGTGGAGATCTCGGCCAAGACCGGCCTGGGCATCGACGACCTGCTGGACGCCATCTCGATCCAGGCCGAACTGCTGGAACTGAAGGCGGTCGACGAAGGCCGGGCCTCGGGCGTGGTGATCGAATCGTCGCTGGACAAGGGCCGTGGCCCGGTCGCCACCGTGCTGGTGCAGCAGGGTCGCCTGAAGAAGGGCGACTACCTGGTGTGCGGCATCCAGTACGGCCGCGTGCGTGCGCTGTTCGACGAAACCGGCAAGCAGCCGGAGTTCGCCGGCCCGTCCATCCCGGTGCAGGTCCTGGGCCTGTCCGGCGTGCCGGAAGCCGGTGACGACTTCGTGGTCGTCGAGGACGAGCGCCTGGCCAAGGACGTTGCCCAGCAGCGTGAGACCAAGCGCCGTGAATCGCGCCTGGTCGCCACCGCGGGCAGCCGCATGGAAGACATCATGGCGACCCTGGGCAAGGGCGAGGGCCAGCAGGTCCTCAACCTGGTCATCAAGGCCGACGTGCAGGGTTCGGTGCAGGCCCTGAGCCAGGCACTGGTCGCGCTGTCCAACGACGACATCCGCATCAACGTGATCCACTCCGGCGTGGGTGGCATCACCGAGTCGGACGCCAACTCGGCGGCCGCTTCGAAGGCCACCGTCATCGGCTTCAACGTGCGTGCGGATGCTTCGGCCCGTCGCATCATCGAATCCAACGGCGTGGACCTGCGTTACTTCTCGATCATCTATGACGTGATCGATCAGGTGAAGCAGGTGGCCTCCGGCCTGCTGGGCGTGGAGATCCGCGAAGAGATCATCGGTATCGCCGAGGTCCGCGACGTCTTCCGCAGCTCCAAGCTGGGCGCTGTTGCCGGCTCGATGGTCATCGAGGGCGTGGTCAAGCGCAACAAGCCGATCCGCGTGCTGCGCGACAGCGTGGTGATCTTCGAGGGCGAGCTGGAATCGCTGCGTCGCTTCAAGGAGAACGTCGAGGAAGTCCGCAACGGTACCGAATGCGGTATCGCGGTGAAGGCCTACAACGACGTCAAGCCGGGTGACCAGATCGAGTGCTTCGAGCGTATCGAAGTGCCGCGCACCCTGTAATGCTGCAAGGCGGCCCGACCAACGGTCGGGCCCTACCGTGATGTAGAACCCGACCAACGGTCGGGTACCATGGTAGATGTAGCGCCCGACCGTTGGCCGGGCGACAATCGAATCAAAGATAGCGCCCGACCGTTGGCCGGGCGACAATCGAATCAAAGGTAGCGCCCGACCGTTGGTCGGGCGACAACTGAACCAAGAGCTCCTCGTGCCCAAGACTTTCCATCGAACCGACCGTGTCTCTGCCCAGCTGCGCCGCGAACTCGGCACCCTGGTGCACAACGCCGTGCGCGAGCACGGGTTGCCCTCGGTGAGCGTGTCCGACGTGGAAATCACCCGCGACATGGCTCATGCCAAGGTCTTCGTCACCGCGCTGATGCCGGAGCGTTCGGCGGAAGCGGTGGCCGGCCTGAAGGAACTGGGCTACCGCCTGCGCATGGACCTGGCCCGGGCGATGAAGCTGCGCCATGTGCCGGAGCTGCATTTCCACTACGACGACTCGGTCGATCGTGGCGAGCATATCGACAACCTCCTGCGCGACCTGCCCGATACGCTGGCCGCGGAGAAGCGTCGCGAGAGCGACGAAGAATAAGCCAGCGCCGGGCCCATGCCCGGCGTCTTTTCATTCTGACCGTGCGAGGCCGGACGCTGGCCGCGCTTCGCGCTCGCCGGGCATGGCCCGGCGCTACCCGTATCTGTCATGACCCGAATTCAGTTCCGCCGCCTGGATGGCATCCTGCTGCTCGACAAGTCGACCGGCATGAGCTCCAACGCCGCCCTGCAGGTGGCCCGTCGCCTGTTCCGTGCCGAGAAGGGCGGCCACACCGGCAGCCTCGACCCGCTGGCCACCGGTCTGCTGCCGCTGTGCTTCGGCGAGGCGACCAAGATCGCTGGGCTGCTGCTGGGGTCGGCCAAGGCCTACGATGCCGAGATCGTGCTCGGCCAGACGACCGATACCGACGATTCCGAGGGCCAGGTGCTGCTGCAGCGCCCGGTTCCGGCGATCGGTGCCGAGGCCCTGCAGGCCGCGTTGGCGCCGCTGACCGGCAACATCCGCCAGCGTGCCCCGGTCTATTCGGCACTGAAGCAGGGTGGTGAGCCGCTGTATGTGAAGGCCCGCCGTGGTGACGTCATCGAGGCGCCGGAACGCGAGGTGCAGGTGCACGCCATCGACGTGCTGGAGCAGCAGCCTGAGCGCTTGCGGCTGCGCGTGACCTGCGGTTCGGGCACCTACATCCGCAGCCTGGCCCGCGACCTGGGCGAGGCGCTGGGATGTGGCGCACACATCAGTGCGCTGCGCCGGCTCTGGGTGGAGCCGTTCCGCGAACCGGCGATGGTCACCCTGGACCAGCTGCGGGCGATGGCCGAGGCCGGCGACGAGGCGGCCATGGATGCGCTGCTGCTGCCGCTGGCGGCCGGCCTGGCTGAATACCCGCGGGTCGATCTCGATGCCGACCAGACCCATCGCTTCTGCGTCGGCCAGCGCCAGCGCGACCCGTCCTGGCCCCACGGCCTGGTGGCGGTGTTCGGTCCGGGCGATACTGTCCAGGGGCTGGGCCAGGTCGATGGCAGTGGCCTGCTGGCTCCGCAGCGTCGTTTCAACCTCTGACTGGGGCCAGGGCGGTTCAGCCCCGGTCCTTGTCCCGGAAGCCTCTGGCCGTTACAATTTCGCGGCCGTTTTCCGGCAGCCTGCCTCGTGCAGGTTTCATCCTCGTAGTCCACGGCGAGCCTGGCGGTGCGCGAAGCGCGTTCCTGCCGGCCACGCATCACAGAGAAAAAAGAAATGTCGATCGACACCCAGAAGGTCATTGAAGACAACAAGCGCAGCGCCGCTGACACCGGCTCCCCGGAAGTCCAGGTGGCCCTGCTGACCGCCCGCATCGAACTGCTGACCGGCCACTTCAAGACCCACAAGAAGGACCACCACAGCCGCCGCGGCCTGCTGCAGATGGTCAACCGCCGTCGCAGCCTGCTCGACTACCTGAAGAAGAAGGACGTCGAGCGTTACAAGGCCCTGATCGAGAAGCTTGGCCTGCGTCGCTAAGCAACGAATTCCCCGCGGCGCAGCGATGCGCCGCGGTTTTGTTTTGTAGTACCGCAATCCCCGATTCAGGCCGGAACGATCCGGTCACCCGCTGGCGGCAAGGGTCGCCGACGGTCCAAATTCGCAGACAGCATCCCCAAGGACACCCTCCGTGGCAAAAATCACCAAAACCTTCCAGTACGGCAAGCACACCGTCACGCTTGAGACCGGCGAAGTCGCCCGCCAGGCCAGCGGTGCCGTCATCGTCAAGATGGACGACACCGTACTGCTGGTCACCGCCGTCGCCGCCAAGAGCGCGCGCGAAGGCCAGGACTTCTTCCCGCTGACCGTCGATTATCAGGAAAAGTTCTACGCCGGCGGCCGTATCCCGGGTGGTTTCTTCAAGCGTGAAGGCCGTGCGACCGAGAAGGAAACGCTGATCTCGCGCCTGATCGACCGTCCGATCCGCCCGCTGTTCCCGGAGGACTACAAGAACGAAGTGCAGATCATCGCCACCGTGATGTCGCTGAACCCGGACGTGGACGGTGACATCCCGGCCCTGATCGGTGCCTCGGCTGCCCTGGCCCTGGCCGGTACCCCGTTCATGGGTCCGATCGGCGCTGCCAAGGTCGGTTACAAGAACGGCGAGTACATCCTGAACCCGACCGTCAGCGAACTGGCTGACTCGCAGCTGGAACTGGTCGTCGCCGGTACCTCCAACGCCGTGCTGATGGTCGAATCCGAAGCCGCGCTGCTGTCCGAAGAAGTGATGCTGGGCGCCGTGACCTTCGGTCACCGCGAAATGCAGAAGGTCATCAACGCGATCAACGAGCTGACCGTCGAAGCCGGCACCAAGCCGTCGACCTGGGAAGCCCCGGCCAAGAACGACGCGCTGATCTCCGCCCTGAAGGAAGCCATCGGCCCGCGCCTGGGCGAAGCCTTCCAGGTGCGTGACAAGCTGCAGCGCCGCGACGCCATCTCGGCGATCAAGAAGGACGTGTTCGAAGCCCTGGCGGGCCGCGTGGCCGCCGAAGGCTGGAACCCGGCCGAGCTGTCGAAGGAGTTCGGCGAGCTGGAATACCGCACCATGCGTGACTCGGTGCTGGACACCAAGGTCCGCATCGACGGCCGTGCGCTGGACACCGTCCGCCCGATCACCGTGAAGACCGGCGTGCTGCCGCGTACCCACGGTTCCTCGCTGTTCACCCGCGGCGAAACCCAGGCCATCGTGACCATCACCCTGGGCACCGCCCGTGATGGCCAGGTCATCGACGCCGTTGCCGGTGAATACAAGGAAAACTTCCTGTTCCACTACAACTTCCCTCCGTTCTCGGTGGGCGAGTGCGGCCGCATGATGGGCCCGAAGCGCCGCGAAATCGGCCACGGTCGTCTGGCCAAGCGCGGCGTGCTGGCTGTCATGCCGTCGCTGGAAGCCTTCCCGTACACCATCCGCGTCGTTTCGGAAATCACCGAGTCGAACGGTTCCTCGTCGATGGCCTCGGTCTGCGGCTCGTCGCTGGCCCTGATGGACGCCGGCGTGCCGGTGAAGGCCCCGGTGGCCGGTATCGCCATGGGTCTGGTCAAGGAAGGCGATCGTTTCGTGGTCCTGTCCGACATCCTGGGTGACGAAGATCACCTGGGCGACATGGACTTCAAGGTCGCCGGTACCGCTGAGGGCATCTCCGCCCTGCAGATGGACATCAAGATCGAAGGCATCACCGAAGAAATCATGAAGCAGGCCCTGCAGCAGGCCAAGGCTGGCCGCCTGCACATCCTGGGCGAGATGGCCCACGGCCTGACCGCTCCGCGTGAAGAGCTGTCGGACTACGCGCCGCGCCTGCTGACCATCAAGATCCACCCGGACAAGATCCGCGAAGTGATCGGCAAGGGCGGCTCGACCATCCAGGCCATCACCAAGGAAACCGGCACCCAGATCGACATCCAGGACGACGGCACCATCGTCATCGCGTCGGTCAACGCCATCGCTGCCCAGGCTGCCAAGGCCCGCATCGAGCAGATCACCTCGGACGTCGAGCCGGGCCGCATCTACGAAGGCAAGGTCGCCAAGATCATGGACTTCGGTGCGTTCGTCACCATCCTGCCGGGCAAGGATGGCCTGGTCCACGTCTCGCAGATCTCCAGCGAGCGCGTCGAGAAGGTCGGCGACAAGCTGAAGGAAGGCGATGTGGTCAAGGTCAAGGTGCTGGAAGTCGACAAGCAGGGCCGTATCCGCCTGTCGATGAAGGCAGTCGAAGAAGGCGAAGGCGCCAGCGCCGAATAATCGGTACTGCTGATCGTGCGGTGGGTGAGGACCGTTGGTCCTCACGCTTTCGCAAATGAAAAAGCGGGCTTCGGCCCGCTTTTTCTTTGCCTCGATGTTGCGAAAAGAAGCTCATCCAGGTCGCTGCATGTCCTGCTGCAGTGCATGATCGCCGCCACGCGGCCATCGTTCTGTCTCGGTTGTACGGATCGCGCCTGTCCATGGGACGACATGCCGCGATACCCGTACCGCAGCCCCATCGGTTTGCTAACGTGGCGGCGCCTTCGAACCGGGAGATCTCCATGTTCCGCCAGACCGTGGCCGTCCTTGCCGTGCTGATTGCCGGTGTCTTGCCCATCGCCGCGCACGCGGCGCCCGCGCAGCCGCCGATCTTCGGCGCCTACTACCCGGGCGGCTCGGCCGAACGCTATCCGGTCTCGAGCATTCCAGCCGAGCGCCTGACACATCTGTTCTATGCGTTCTCCACCATCGAGGACGGGCGCTGCACGATCGGTGCGGAAGCGCCGAAGAATTTCGCCGCACTGGCCGAACTCAAGAAGGCGCATCCGCACCTGCGCACGCTGATTTCGATCGGTGGCTGGGGTGCGGGTGGGTTCTCCGATGCTTCGCTGAGCGAGGCCAGCCGCAAGCGGTTGGTCGATTCGTGCATGGCGCTGTTCTTTGATCGTCACGCCGGCAGCTTTGATGGCGTGGATATCGACTGGGAGTTCCCGGTCAGTGGTGGCCCGAAGGAGCTGGCGCACCGCCCGCAGGACCGCGCCAACCTGACCCGGCTCGCGCAGGCGTTCCGCGTGGCACTCGATGCGCGCGGTCGCAAGATGGGACAGCCGATGCTGCTGACCGCCGCGCTGGCCGCCGGTCGCCTGCAGACCGATGGCCCCTACGATCCGGCGGCGAGCTACGACCTGCCGGCGCTGGCCAAGGTGTTCGATTTCATCAACCTGATGAGCTACGACATGGGCACCGGCTTCTCCTCGGTGTCGACCTTCAATGCGCCTCTGCATGAAGTGCCGGCCGATCCGCTGGCGCCGGAGCTGCGGCGCTGGAACAACGTGGCCGGCGCGGTGCAGTTCTACCGCGAGCACGGCGTGCCGGCCGGGAAGCTTGTGCTGGGCGTACCGTTCTACGGGCGCGGCTTCAAGGTCACCGGCGACGCCCCGGATGGGCTGTACCAGCCCTACAGCGCACCGGCCGATGCGGGCGACTGGCGGGTGATCAAGGCGCGCTATCTCGACCAGCCGGGTTGGACGAAACACTGGCAGCCGCAGGCGCAGAGCCCGTGGCTGTACAACGCCGCGCAGAAGATCTTCATCAGCTATGAAGACCCGCGCTCGATCGGGCTGCGTGCGCAGTTCGCCCGTGAGCAGGGCCTGGCCGGGGTGTTCATGTGGGAACTGACCGGCGATGACGAACAGGCCAGCCTGCTCAATGCCATGCTGGGCCCCTGGCAGAAGGCGCGCATCGGCGATTGAGTGTCGGGTGGCGCGTCGTGCTGGGCCCATGCCGCAACGTCACCGATCTGATACACACACTGCGGTGTACGTCGTTGCCCATGCCAAGCCGACTTCCAGTAGCACCGGGCCATGCCCGGCGAAGGCTCAATCGGCCCAGACGCTGTTGGGATCGCCGTTGCGGGCGCGGCGTTGGCTGGCCACGGCCAGACGCGCGAAGCCGAAGGCCATCGCCAGCGCGATGGCATCGACCCAGAACAGCGGCCAGTGCCCCCCTGCGGCGGCGCGCCACAGCCAGTCACCATTGAGTGCGCCGTGCAGCACCGGCACCAGCGCGGTACTGACCGCCGCCGCCCACAGCAGTTCGCGTGCCGCCTGCGCCGGGCGGCGCAGCGCGGCCCATAGCGCGCAGGCCGCCCAACTGCCGAAGCAGGCCCAGCGGATGCCGTGGTCGACCGCCGACGGTGCCAGCCGCTCCAGCACCAGTGCGGTGCCGAACGCGATCGAGATCGCCACGCACAGGCCGATGCACACGCCGACCGTGGCCCGCGCCATGTTCACACCGGCACGTGGCTGTTGCGGCTGGCGACGCTTGCGCCGCGACTCGATCCACAGCAGGTTGCCGGAGTAGAACAGGAACGCACCGCCGAGTCCGAGCAGGAAGTACAGCCAGACCACCACGCCATTGCCGAATTCGCCGAAGTGCAACGCGTAGGCGGCGCTGAGCGTGGCGTGGTTGGCGTCGCGCTGGCCCGGCAGCTGCGACGCGAGCAGATTGCCGGTGGCGACGTCCAATGCCACGGCACCAAGCGGGCCGAGGGTGCCACTGGCCTCGCCGGTGATCTCGATCGTCGCGTTGGCATCGCCGCCATTGGCCAGCTTCAGATAGGCCGGTTCGAAGTTGGCCACGCCCTGTGCGCGGGCCACTTCAAGTGCGCGCGCATGCAGCACGCGCAGGCTGCCCGGCGGTGCCGGGATGCCACTGGCATTGCGCACCGGCGCGGTGTCCATCGCAGTCGGTACTGCCTGCAGCGCTTTGCCGTCGTAGATCAGCGGGTTGAGCAGGGCCATCTGCACGAACACCAGGCAGAGCAGGGCGCCGGTGACCGCGAACATCAGGTGGAAGGGCAGGCTGAGCACACCGACCACGTTGTGCGCGTCCTGCCACAGCTGCTTCAGGTTGCGCCCCGGACGCAGCGCGAACAGGTCGCCGAGCAGCTTCGGCAGATGGATCACCAGGCCGCTGAGCAGTGCCATCCCGTACAGCAGGCTGACAATGCCCATCACGTAGATCCCGGCCACGGGCAGGCCGAGGCTGTAATGGAGCTCGTTGACCAGTTCGGCCAGTCCGGTCTGCGGTGGTGTGGGGCTGCCGGCGATCTGGCCGGGCCAGGCATAGCGCCAGCTGCCGTCATCGGCCTGCCAGTAGGCCAGAGGCTGCGGGTGTTCGGTGCCGGGGAAGGTCATGCCGACGTGGCGGCGCGCTTCCGGATGCGCCGCCAGCACGTCCTCCAGCAGGTACTGGGCGTCATCCAGGCTGGCCGGGAGTGCCGTGGCGGCGCCCGGTGTCTGCCACTGCGGCAGGTCATGGTGGAACAGGGTCAGCGAGCCTGCGTAGAAAGCCACGAACAGGCCGAAGCCGGCCGCCAGGCCGACCCAGGTGTGCAGGGTGGTGAACGTGCGCAGGGTCTGCGAACTGAACTTCATGGCGTGGATCTCATTGCACCGCGCCGGTCAGGCGCAGCAGCCCGAGCACGACGAAGCCGGTGGCGGCGCTGCCGCCCAGCACCAGCCAGGCGCGCAGCGCGCTGCGGAAGCTGAACGCCCACAGGGCGGCCAGCATCCACAGCGGGATGAAGGCGATCAGGGTAGGTACCAGCGCTCGCTGCCAAGGGCCCGGCGGAAGCCAGGCCAGCAGGCCGGTAACGGCGGCTGCAAGCAGGAAGCCGACGATGATGCCGGCGAAGGCGCGCGCCCACATCAGGGCAACTCCGTGCCCGGTCGGTGCCAGGCGGCCAGCGCCGGCAGCAGCATCGCCGCGAGCATCCAGGTGCACAACATCGCCACCAGGCCGGCGGCAAAGCCGAGCTCGGCCATCCACAGCCACAGCGCGGCGGCAGCGGCGACCAGGCCGATCTGGCGGCCCAGGCGGCCGGCGCGGCGCAGGCGCGGCCAGCGGCAGTGGGGCGAGGCCGCATAGAAGGCCAGTGCCGAGAACATCGCCGCCAGCATGCCCAGGCTGCAGAAACCCAGCGTGGAGAGGCCGACGGTGATCATCGCGGGCAGCCTGCGCGGCGGCGGGTCGGCGAACGCGGGGCACGGGCGGGGCCGGCGGCAGCCGGTCGAAGCGGGTGGCGCATCACGAGGTCCTGGGGGAAAGCGGGCAGGCTGGCACGGGGCGGGCTGCGCGCACATGGTAATCATTGCGTTTTCACGCCGCCAGCGCGGCTCATTCAGCGGGCCGTACGGTGGCCCTTGGGCTTTCCGGTGCGCTGGTTTAAGATCATCGCAGAACCCCTGACTGGAACAAGGTGGCCCGCGCCCAGCGCCGGCCGAGCGTGCGACATGAGCACTACCACCGCCCACTGTTGACCTGCCCCCGAAGGCCCTGCGTTCCAGGCGCCCTCGCGGCGCTTTTTTATTGCCCGGGCAACGGCCCGGGAACGCTTTCCAGCCCGCCCGGCGGGCCCCGCACGAAGCCACTGCGATGATCAACATTACCCTTCCCGACGGCAGCCGCCGCGAATTCGAAAACCCTGTGAGCGTCATGGAGGTTGCCCAGTCGATCGGCGCCGGCCTGGCCAAGGCCACCATCGCCGGTGCCGTGGATGGCGTGCTGGTCGATGCCAGCGACGTCATCGACCACGACGCCAGCCTGCGCATCATCACCGCCAAGGACGAGGAGGGCGTGGAGATCATCCGCCACTCCTGCGCCCACCTGGTCGGCCACGCCGTCAAGCAGCTGTACCCGGATGTGAAGATGGTGATCGGTCCGGTGATCGCCGAAGGCTTCTACTACGACATCTATTCCGAGCGCCCGTTCACCCCGGACGACATGGCCGCGATCGAGAAGCGCATGGGTGAACTGATCGCCCAGGACTACGACGTCATCAAGAAGATGACGCCGCGCGCCGAAGTGGTCGAGATCTTCAAGGCCCGTGGCGAGGACTACAAGCTGCGCCTGATCGAGGACATGGCCGACGACATCCAGGCGATGGGCATGTACTACCACCAGGAATACGTGGACATGTGCCGCGGCCCGCACGTGCCGAACACGCGCTTCCTGAAGGCCTTCAAGCTGACCCGCATCTCCGGCGCCTACTGGCGCGGTGACGCGCAGAACGAGCAGCTGCAGCGCATCTACGGCACCGCCTGGGCCGACAAGAAGCAGCTGGAGGCGTACATCAAGCGCATCGAAGAAGCCGAAATGCGCGACCACCGCCGCATCGGCAAGCAGCAGGACCTGTTCCACCTGCAGGAAGAAGCCCCGGGCCTGGTGTTCTGGCACCCGAAGGGCTGGGCGCTGTGGCAGGTGGTGGAGCAGTACATGCGCAAGGTCTACCGCAACAGCGGCTATGGCGAAGTGCGTTGCCCGCAGATTCTGGACGTGAGCCTGTGGAAGAAGTCCGGCCACTGGGACAACTACCAGGACAACATGTTCTTCACCGAATCGGAGAAACGCACTTACGCGGTCAAGCCGATGAACTGCCCGGGCCACATCCAGGTGTTCAACCAGGGCCTGCACAGCTACCGCGACCTGCCGATCCGCTACGGCGAGTTCGGGTCGTGCCACCGCAACGAGCCGTCCGGCGCGCTGCACGGCATCCTGCGCGTGCGTGGCTTCACCCAGGACGACGGCCACGTGTTCTGCACGGAAAACCAGATCGAGTCGGAAGTGACTGCCTTCCACCAGCAGGCGCTGGCGGTCTACCAGCACTTCGGCTTCGACGAGATCCAGATCAAGATCGCGCTGCGCCCGGAATCGCGCCTGGGTGACGACGCCACCTGGGACAAGGCCGAAGGCGCGCTGCGCTCGGCACTGACCGCCTGTGGCGTGGAATGGCAGGAGCTGCCGGGCGAGGGCGCCTTCTACGGCCCGAAGATCGAGTACCACCTGAAGGATGCCATCGGCCGTACCTGGCAGCTGGGCACGATGCAGGTCGACTTCATGATGCCCGGCCGCCTGGGCGCCGAGTACGTGGACGAGAACAGCCAGAAGAAGCACCCGGTGATGCTGCACCGGGCCATCGTCGGCTCGATGGAGCGTTTCCTGGGCATCCTGATCGAGCACCATGCCGGCCAGTTCCCGGCTTGGCTGGCGCCGACCCAGGTGGTGGTGGCCAACATCACCGACGCCCAGGCCGACTATGTCTCGGGCGTGACCAAAACCCTTGCGGAGCAAGGCTTCCGCGTCAGCTCGGATTTGCGTAACGAGAAGATCGGCTATAAAATCCGCGAGCATACGTTGCAGCGCGTGCCCTACCTGCTGGTCATCGGTGACCGCGAGAAGGAAAATGGGGCTGTGGCGGTGCGTACGCGTTCTGGCGAAGACCTGGGCAGCATGAGCCTGCAGGCCTTCATCGAGCGGCTCCACGCCGAGGGCGCGTAAGCAAAGGTCCGGTCCGGGGGCACAGGCACCCGGGCCGGTTCGATACCCTTGGGAGAACGTAATATCAGCACCCCTGACAACAAACAGAACCGCAAGAATCAGGAAATCCGTGTGCCGCGCGTCCGCGTGATCGGCAGTGACGGAGAAATGATCGGCGTGTTGTCGCGCGACGAAGCGCTGTCCATGGCCGAAGATGAAGGTCTGGACCTGGTCGAAATCCAGCCGCAGGCCGATCCGCCGGTCTGCAAGATCATGGACTTCGGCAAGTTCAAGTTCGAAGCGCAGAAGAAGGCCAGCGAGGCCAAGAAGAAGACCAAGCAGGTCGAGATCAAGGAAGTGAAGTTCCGTCCGGTCACGGACGAGGGCGACTACCAGATCAAGCTGCGCAAGATGCGCGGGTTCCTCGAAGATGGTGACAAGATCAAGGTCAACATCCGCTTCCGTGGCCGTGAAATGAGCCATCAGGAACTGGGCCGCGAAATGGCCAACCGGATCGAGGCCGATCTGGGCGAGGACATCGTCATTGAATCCCGTCCGCGCCTGGAAGGGCGTCAGATGGTCATGATGATCGCGCCGAAGAAGAAGACCTGAGGCCTGACGGGCTGCCTTTCGGGGCGCCTGGCTGAATGGTTCAGGGTAAGGGGGCGCCGCTGGCGTCCCTTTGCTTTTGTGGCGGGCCGGCGGGTTGCGGATGAAAGGCGGGCAGGGGCTGGTGGCAGGGCCGTTTTGCCTGTATCATGCCCGGCTCGACCCACCCAGGACGGGTCGTACGCCGATCATGGCAGGACGGAAAGAGCGGCCCAGGCCGCCGCCAGATCAGTCAGAAACCAGGGTCAAATCCCATCAAGGACATTGCAATGCCCAAGATCAAGACCAACCGGGCAGCGGCCAAGCGTTTCCGCAAGACCGCCTCGGGCAAGTACAAGTGCGGCCACGCCAACCGTAGCCACATCCTCACGAAGAAAGCGACCAAGCGTAAGCGTAATCTGCGTCAGACGGGCCATGTCCGTGCAGAAGACGCAGGCCGTCTGGACCGCATGCTCCCTTACCTCTGAGGAACTGAAAAATGGCACGAGTTAAGCGTGGCGTACAGGCGCGTCGCCGCCACAAGAAGATTCTGGATCTCGCCAAGGGCTACTACAACGCCCGTCGCAAGGTCTTCCGCGTTGCCAAGCAGGCGGTCATCAAGGCACAGCAGTACGCCTACATCGGCCGTAAGCAGAAGAAGCGCAACTTCCGTTCGCTGTGGATCACCCGCATCAATGCGGCTGCCCGCATCAACGGCCTGAGCTACAGCCGCTTCATGAACGGCCTGCTGAAGGCCGGCATCACCCTGGATCGCAAGGTCCTGGCTGACATCGCCGTGCACGACGCAGCCGGTTTTGCCGCGCTGGCCGAAAAGGCCAAGGGCGCGCTGGCGGCATAAGTCCTTCCCGATGCCGTAACCGTTCACTCGGAACGGTGTCAGGTCAAGGCAATGCATGGGGAAGGGCGCAAGTCCTTCCCCATTCTTTTTTGGGTCCCGGTGCGGCCACAGCGGCAGCGCGGGGACGGCGGTGGCGACAGGGGTCGGCCCTTCGCGCATCGCGATGGCAGATCGACTGGAGTTCCGGCCCCCCATGAGCGACATCCAATCCCTCACCACCCAGGCGCTGGCCGATGTGGCCGCCGCACAGAGCCCTGACGTGCTGGAACAGCTGCGCGTGGCCCTGCTTGGCAAGAGCGGCAGCATCACCTCGCAGCTCAAGCAGCTCGGTACCCTGCCGGCCGAGGAGCGCAAGGCCGCCGGTGAAGCGATCAACCAGGCCCGCGACACACTGACCCGTGCGCTGGCCGAGCGCAAGGCGCTGCTGGAAGACGCCGCACTGGACGCGCGGCTGGCTGCCGAAGCCATCGACATCACCCTGCCGGGCCGCAATGGCGACCGTGCTGGCCTGCATCCGATCACCCGTACCCTGGAACGCATCACCGGTATTTTCGGCCGGCTGGGCTACGAGCTGTCGGAAGGGCCGGAGATCGAGGATGACTGGCACAATTTCGAGGCGCTGAATTTCCCGCCGCACCACCCGGCGCGCGCCATGCACGACACCTTCTACTTCGGCGACGGCCGCCTGCTGCGCACGCATACCTCCGGTGTGCAGGTGCGCTACATGGGCGACCACGCGCCGCCGCTGCGCATGATCGCTGCCGGCAAGGTGTACCGCAGCGACAGCGACCAGACCCATTCGCCGATGTTCCATCAGGTCGAAGGCCTGCTGGTGGACGAGCACTCGACCTTCGCCGACCTGAAGGGCACGCTGGCGGAATTCGTGCGCGCGTTCTTCGAACGCGATTTCGAGATGCGCTTCCGTCCCAGCTACTTCCCGTTCGTCGAACCGGGTGCGGAAGTGGACATCGCCTGGCAGCAGCCCGATGGCAGCACCCGCTGGCTGGAAGTGCTCGGCTGCGGCATGGTGCATCCGAACGTGCTGCGCAATGTCGGCATCGATCCGGAGCGTTACACCGGCTTTGCCTTCGGCATGGGCGTGGAGCGTTTCGCGATGCTGCGCTACGGCGTCAACGACCTGCGCGCGTTCTTCGAGAACGATGTGCGGTTCCTGAAGCAGTTCGCGTAAGCCGCAACCATGTAGAGCCGGGCCATGCTCGGCTGCCTTTCTGGATGGACGCCTCCTTGCGCATGCGCTGGGCGACCACAAAAACCGCAACGGGAGGCACGCCTCCCACCAGGGTGACACCATGAAATTCTCCGAAAACTGGCTGCGCAGCCACGTCCCGACCTCCGCCTCGCGCGATGAGCTGAGCGCGGTGCTGACCGCCATCGGCCTGGAAGTGGAAGAAGTATCCGCGCTGGGCGAAGGCCTCGACCACGTGGTCGTGGCACGCATCGTCGAGGCCGCGCGCCACCCGGAAGCCGATCGCCTGCAGGTGTGCAAGGTCGATGCCGGGCAGGGCGAGCTGCTGCAGATCGTCTGCGGTGCGCCGAACGCCCGCGCGGGCCTGGTCGCGCCACTGGCGATGGTCGGTGCGCAGATCGGCGAGCTGAAGATCAAGCCGGCCAAGCTGCGTGGCGTCGAGTCCAACGGCATGCTGTGCTCGGCCAAGGAGCTGGGCCTGGACAACGATGCCTCCGGACTGCTGGAACTGCCCGATGACGCCCCGGTCGGCCAGGCCCTGGTCGAGTACCTGGGCCTGCCGGACGCCAGTATCGAAATCAAGCTGACCCCGAACCGCGCCGATTGCTTCAGCCTGCGCGGCATCGCCTACGACGTCGCCGCCGCTACCCGCAGTGAAGTGCTGGATTTCGCCGCCGACGCCATTCCGGCTGCCGGCAGCCGTGAGCTGGCCATCCAGCTCGACGCTGGCGCCGAAGCGCCGCGTTATCTGGGCCGTGTGATCGAGGGCGTCAACGCTGCCGCCAAGACCCCACTGTGGATGGCCGAGCGCCTGCGCCGCAGTGGCGTGCGCCCGGTCTCGCTGCTGGTCGACATCACCCAGTACGTGATGCTGGAACTGGGCCAGCCAATGCATGCCTACGACCTGGCCACCCTGCAGGGCAGCATTGCCGTGCGCCGTTCGCGCGCGGGCGAGACGCTGAAGCTGCTGGACGGCCGCGATGCCGCGCTGGACGACAGCTTCCTGCTGGTCACCGATGCCGATCGTGCGGTCGGCCTGGCCGGCCTGATGGGCGGCTTCGACACCCGTGTCACCGACGCGACCACCGCCGTGTTCCTGGAGGCCGCGCACTTCGCGCCGGCCGCGATCATGGGCCGTGGCCGCAAGCTGGGCCTGCACACCGATGCCGGCCACCGCTTCGAGCGCGGTGTCGATCCGGCACTGCCGCGTACCGCGATCGAGTACGCCACCCGCCTGGTGCTGGACCTGGCCGGCGGTACCCCGGCGCCGGTCACCGAAGCTGTGCGCGAGGCCGATCTGCCGCAGCCGGCCACGATCGTGCTGCGCCGCACGCGCATCACCCGCGTGCTTGGCATCACCATTGACGATGCCGAAGTCGAGCGCATCCTGCGTGCGCTGGGCATGGACGTGGCCGCCACCGCCGACGGCTGGCAGGTCACCGCGCCGAGCCGCCGCTTCGATATCGCCATCGAAGAGGACCTGATCGAAGAACTGGCCCGCATCCACGGTTACGAGCAGATCCCGACCACGCTGCCGGGCGGTGCCTCGCGCGTGGCGATGCCGAGCGAGACCCAGCTGGACGCGCTGAGCGTGCGCCGCCAGCTGATCGCCCGCGACCTGCAGGAAACCGTCAATTTCGCTTTCGTCGACGACGCACTGCTGGCCCAGTGGCAGCTGCGCGACGCCCTGGTGCCGCTGGCCAACCCGCTGTCGGCCGAACTGGCGGTGATGCGCCCGTCGCTGCTGCCGGGCCTGGTTGCCACCCTGGGCCGCAATGCCGCTCGCCAGCTCGGCCGCGTGCGCCTGTTCGAGCTGGGTCGGGTGTTCGCCCAGCAGGCCGGAGATGCGTCGCTTGGCGAAAGCCAGCCGGCACCGCTGGAAACCCCGCGCGTGGCCGCTGCGGTCTGCGGTGATGCGCAGGCGGTGCAGTGGGGCCTGCCGACCCGCAAGGTCGATTTCCATGACCTGAAGGGTGACCTCGAATCGCTGGCGGCCGCCAGTGGCGCGCAGCTGGAGTTCCGTCCGTCCACCCGCGCCTACGGCCACCCGGCGCGTTCGGCCGAGGTGTTGCGCGATGGCGTGGCGATCGGCTGGATCGGCCAGGTTCACCCGCGCCTGGCCAGGGCGATGGACATCGAAGCCGACGTCTACGCCTTCGAACTGGACCTGGAACCGCTGACCGCCCGCCGCCTGCCGCGTGCCGGCGAACTGTCGCGCTTCCCGGCGGTGCGCCGCGACCTGGCATTCCTGGTGCCTGAACAGGTGGCCTGGGCCGATCTGGCGGCGACCGTCCGCCAGGTCGCCGGCCCGTTGCTGCGCGACCTGAACCTGTTCGACCGCTATGTCGGCCAGGGCGTCGAGCCGGGATTCAAGAGTCTCGCTATGGGCTTGATTTTGCAGGACAAGTCGCGCACTCTGACGGACCGCGACGTGGAAGCGGTGGTGGCCGAGGCGGTCACTGCCATCGAGCGTGAACACCACGCCCGGATCCGCGGCTGAGCGGGCAGCACTCGGGGGTAGCAGGCAATGGCATTGACCAAGGCGGAGATGGCGGAAAAGCTGTTCGACGAAGTCGGTCTGAACAAGCGGGAAGCCAAGGAATTCGTCGACGCGTTTTTCGATGTGCTGCGTGAAGCATTGGAACAGGGACGTCAGGTGAAGCTGTCGGGCTTCGGTAATTTCGATCTGCGGCGCAAGAACCAGCGCCCGGGTCGCAACCCCAAGACCGGCGAGGAAATTCCGATTTCCGCCCGTACGGTGGTCACCTTCCGTCCGGGCCAGAAGCTCAAGGAGAGGGTGGAAGCTTATGCTGGATCCGGGCAGTAACCGCGAACTACCGCCGATTCCGGCCAAGCGCTACTTCACCATCGGTGAAGTCAGCGAGCTGTGCGACGTCAAGCCGCACGTCCTGCGCTACTGGGAAACCGAGTTTCCCAGCCTTGAGCCGGCCAAGCGCCGAGGCAACCGCCGCTACTACCAGCGCCACGACGTGCTGATGGTCCGGCAGATCCGCAGCCTGCTGTACGAACAGGGCTACACCATCGGTGGTGCACGCCTGCGTCTGGACGGCCCCGATGCCCGCGAGGAATCGGCGCTGAGCAACCAGATCATCAAGCAGGTGCGCATGGAACTGGAAGAAGTGCTGCAGTTGTTGCGCCGCTGATCCCATTTCCATCGTAATCCGCTATACTTCACGGCCCGCCGCACTGGCGGGCACATCGCAGCATCAGTCGGGGCGTAGCGCAGCCTGGTAGCGCATCTGCCTGGGGGGCAGAGGGTCGTCGGTTCGAATCCGGCCGTCCCGACCAAAAGCAGCGATAGAAAAAGGGCTTGCGCCATACGGTGCAGGCCCTTCTTCGTTGTGCACCCTATCGCCATCCTATCGAATGGCGAGGATGCCCGTGTTGATCTCGGTCCACGGCCTTTCGTGGCCTTCCAGATACACCTCGGTCATCGCCGGCGAGCTGTGTGTGAGAAGGTGCTGCACTTGTTCTTCCGACCAACCTCGACGGTTGTGTGGAAGAGCACCGCCAAGCCTGCGGATCTCCTGGAGTGACACCTGATGCATGCCGATCCAAGCTGATTGACTCGCGGACGTCCTGGAACTCGCGGCTCTCCGCTGATGCGCTCGATTGCCAGGCGAAAGGCGTAGTTCTTCGACGCTTCACTGAAGTCCAACGGTCTCGCCGGCGATGGCCTTTGCGATGATGGCCGAGCTCGGCACAGTGGCGTAGGCGCGGTAGCAAAAGATCCTGGAGGTCAGTGCCTGCAAAAACGTGATTCTTATGGCGGTTCGAAAATTTAATCTGCGGTTCGGGGAAGTCCTACAGATCGATGGCTGAGGTTCGGGTTGGAAAATGCTGATCTGTATGTTAATAACGCATCCTGAATCATGGAAGAAGGCGGGTGGCGGAATGAAATCACCCATTAAAGTGGCAATGCTGTTCATCGCGCTTTGTAGCAGCAATGTTGCGATGGCCGACGCTCGGCTACAAGTCGAAATAGTTCCGCTGAAGGGCGACCTGGGAGAAACTTCAATCGCGTTGAAGCTCTCGAATGTCGGTGACCAGGTTGCGGTAGTCGCTGAGTCTTCTCTGCCGACGCTCAATGCTCGCAAAATGTTGTTGGATGATCCCTTCATAGTGAAACAGCAGGATGGGCGCGAAGTCCAGTTCTTCGGGATAATGAGGGATACGCTCTCCGAAACTCCGAGTTCTTTGTCCATACCTCCTGGCGGCAGTTTCAGCCTAGATATAAATCTTGCAAGTGGCTATAGTCTGTCGCCAGGGCTGGGTTACACCATTGGCTTGCGAGCCCCGATTTCCTATCGCACCGCCGACGGCAGGAATGCGGAAGCTGGGCCCATAAAGCGGCAATCAGGCAAGTGGCAAAGTGCGTATCCCGCACCCCGCACGGTTGTTGTACCCGTTACTGGAAGAACAATGAAGCAAGCCCGGGCGGGGGAGTTTCTTGAACCTGTGGCATGTGTCGATCCGGCCGGCACCCCGCCTTCGGCCAAAAAAGTGCAATTTTCCAGAGTGTATTGGCTGGGGTAACGATTGGTGCAGGAAATGCGCTGAGCCAGCTCCAGCAGATGACTGAGGTCGATACAACATCTGAAACTGAGTTGTGGCTGAGGTTCAGCCCCTCAGTTCACTATACGCGCTATTTCGGGGAGCATGGCCCGGACGTCAACGTCGTTGCCGGTGAAGATGTCAACGAAGATGATGCGCTGGTTGATAGCACTTTGATGGCGATCATCTGGAGAATTTCGGGAGACGGAGTGACCCCCGAAGCCGCCGGTGTCCCTCTCCTGCCGGTGCAATGCTGACGAAGTGCCGGCAGACACCATTGCTTATGTGCAGTCAGGTGCTCCATACGTAATTCACGCATGCCCTGTATTTTGGTCCCTATCTATGCTGCCCGCCAATCACATTGGTGAACCCTCAAAGGTTGGCACGATGGTCCACGAGTTCACTCATTTTACTGACGACAAGGGCATGGCGCTGCGGCATCCGCCGGTCCCCGGCAAGAATGTCTCATCTCTTTCGTACGCACTAGAGTTGGCGGCCAGCTCACATCCAGGCGCTGTTCGATTCCCGAACGCGTACAAGTTTTTCGTTTTGGGTCAAGCACACGGTTTTTCTCCGCCGGAATAGTCCGAGGCAGGAGGGTGCGGTCATTGGAGCCCGCCAAGCCGCCGCCGGTGACCAAGCTCCGTCCGAGCGACGCCCGTAGGGCGTAGATGAGGGCAGGGCCGCAGCAGATGCGGAGCCATGTTTAGTCCCGGTGGCTGCAACCCTATCAGCGCGGAAGTAATTGATTGAATTGGGCCTCAATCGGCACTTCTGGGAGGCCCGGTGCAGGCCTGAAACCCTTATAGATCAACGGGATGGGGCAACCAGTGATGATGCCTGGGGACAGAGGGTCGTCGGTTCGAATCCGGCCGTCCCGACCACTGTGATGAATCAAGAAGCCCGCGCAGCGATGCGTGGGTTTTTTTTGTGCGTGCGGTGTATGCTGCGCGCCACTCGTACTACCGCGGCTGCTGAACCCGGTACTCACGAGAACACATCATGGAATCTGCAAGAAACCGTGCCTGGCGTCGCAGCCAGGCCCGCAACCATGGTGGCGACCGCGCCACGACCGCCTACAGCTACAAGCCCGAGAAGAACTGGAAGCTGCTGTATACGCGCGATGCCAAGCTCGCGCGCGCACGCCAGCTGGGCTTCACCTATCCGGTCCTCAGCGCCCGCCAACTGCAGGAACAGGAATGATCAACCTGCTGTTCGTCTGCAGCCGCAACCAGCTGCGCAGCCCGACCGCCGAAGCCATGTGGCGACGGCGGCCCGGCTTCAACGCGCTGTCGGCCGGTACCAGCCCGCACGCACGACGCCCCATCGGCCCGGCGGATATCCGCTGGGCCGATGTCATCTTCGCGATGGAGGCCAAGCACCAGCATCGCCTGCAGGCCACGTACGCGCGACTGCTGGAACACAAGCGCCTGCATTGCCTGGACATCCCCGACGACTATCGCTGCATGGATCCGCTGTTGATGGACCTGCTGGACGCCAAGGTGGCCGTGTATCTCGATCAGCTGCCGGCAAAGCAGTAGATCAGTTCCGGATCGCCTTCGTCCAATCCATGCACGATGCCACTTTCGATGAAACCCGAGGCGGCGAGCAGGCATTGCATGCTGGTGTTGGATGCATTCGTCGAAGTAAACAGCTTGCCTTGCCCCTGCAGCGCGATGGCATGGCGCAGCAGGGCGGCGCCGGCGTCCTGTCTGCGTTGTTCGCGCGCCACCATGAGCATCTCGGCGAAGGCTTCGCCGAAGAAGTGACGATGGATGACCAGGTAACCGGCCAGCTGGCCGGACCGTTCGGCCACGTGCATGCCACCGCTGGCCTGCCAGTCGCTGATCTGCCGTGCGCGCCGCGGATCGTGGGCCGCAACGCTGTCGAGCGCGATCAACGCGGGAACGTCGGCGGGCGTTGCCTCGCGGATATGCAGCGTCGTCGAGGAAGGATCGGGCGGCACCATCGAAGCTCCTGGGCTGGTTGCGCCCAGTCTATCGATCACGTCGGCCGTGTCCGCGCATGCGCCACAGCCAGCGCGTGGCAGGCAGTCAATACACCCGGAACTCGGCACGACAGCCGTCGCTGACCCACACGCCGCGACGGTCCCATCCCCAGTTGCGGTCCTCGATGCAGGTCGTCACCGATTTCTGCTTGACCAGCCGCACCTCGTGGCGGACGCGGATGCGGCACTCCTTGCCCTTGTTCTCGTAGGACTCGCAGACCAGGCGTTCACCCTCGTTGTCGCGATCACGGCCACGGCCACGTCCCGGCCAGCGCCCGTATCCGTCGGCGACGAACTCGGCGCGGCAGCCGTCGGTCACCCATAACGTGCGGCGGCTCTGGCCCCAGTTCTGGTTCTCCACGCAGCGGGTGACCGACAGTTGCCTGGCCAGGCGCATCGGGCCCTCAATGGGGCATTGCTCGGTCTTGTTGAACTGGGATTCGCAGCGCAGCGCTGGAATGTGATCAGTGTCGTGGTCCTGGGCGGCCACGGCGGTGGCGGCCAGCAGCAGGGCAAGGACGGCACCGGTGATCGGCAGCAGCGGGCGAAGGGTCATGGGGAGCCTCGAGCGGGGGATTCGGGCGGCAAGAATGACCCAGCACGGGGCCGTCGGAACGCATCGTTCCGGAAGTGGCTCAGTAAGGATTTAGTAGTGCGCACGGGCCCATGCAGAGGCTTACATCCCGTATCATCGCTGCACATCCGATCGCATCGGTTTACACCTTCTTACATGTCTTCCACGCCTGTCGGCGCAGCCTGTGGCTGCCGTCACTGGTGTGCGGGCGGCCTGTGCGGGAGGATGCGCGGACCACGACGACCACAGGGGGTTGCGTTGATCAGCAGTACCGTCATTCATCGCTCGGCCGACGCAGGCGGCGCCGAGGTGCGGGTCCTGGACACCACGTTCAAGGGCAAGCACGTGTTCACTGCCTGGGGCCTGCGCGGGCCGGAACTGACCCGCAGCGCGGACCCGGTTGCGACCGTGGCCGCACGCAAGGCGCTGCACGCGGTTGCCGGCCACAGCGAAGGGCCGCGCAGCCCGGAAGTGTTCATCGCCAACCAGTCGGCGGTGGCGATCACGGTCTATCGCCTGCTTACCGAAGCGCGCTCCGGCGATGCCATCTTCTTCCTGTGCGATTCCCAGGCGGTGGTCGAATGGCTGATCACCGCGCTGGAAGTGCAGGGCGCGGACTGATTCCGCGTTCCGGCGCGCATTGATTCACGCCAGCGCCGCGTCCACGGCGGCCCGCGCATGCAGTGCAGTGGTATCGAACAGCGGCACTGTGCTGTCCTCCGGCCGTACCAGCAGCATGATCTCGGTACAGCCGAGGATGATGGCCTCGGCGCCGCGCGCGACCAGTCTCTCGATCACGCCGGCGTAGACCTGTCGTGAGTGTTCGCTGACCACGCCGGCGATCAGTTCCTGGTAGATGATGTCGTGCACGCTGCGACGATCATCGGCTTCGGGAACCAGGACCTCCAATCCGAAGCGATCCTGCAGCCGGCCGCGGTAGAAGTCCTGCTCCATGGTGAAGGCGGTGCCGAGCAGGCCCACCTTTCGCGCCCCTGCCTGCACGATGGCCTGGGCGGTGGGGTCGGCGATATGCAGCAGTGGCAGTGGGCAGGCCGCCTCGATGCGGTCGGCCAGTTGGTGCATGGTGTTGGTGCAGACCAGCAGCAGTTCGGCACCACCGGCCTGCAGGCGCCGTGCGGCCTCGACCATGTGGTCGCCCAGTGCATCCCAGTCGCCGTCGTGCTGCAGCTGCTTGATCGGGGCGAAGTCCACCGACCACAGCAGCAGCTGCGCCGAATGTGCGCCACCGAGGCGCTGCCGCACGTCCTCGTTGATGAGCCGGTAATACTGCGCCGAGCTTTCCCAGCTCATGCCGCCGATCAGGCCAAGGGTCTTCATGCACAGCTCCATGCCGGGGAGCCGTCATTGCAGCACAGCCGATGCGGGAGTTGCACTACACATTAGTGATTGCTAATGTATTGGTCATGATCGAGAACGCCCTCTTCAAAGCGCTGGCCGACCCCACCCGCCGCCACATCTTCGAAAAGCTGGCCGAGGGCGGGCAGCATGCCAGCGCGCTGCGCGAGGGCATGGCGATCAGCCAGTCTGCGATGTCCCAGCACCTGGCGGTGCTGCGCGATGCCGGGCTGGTGAGCGAACAGCGCCAAGGCCGCTTCGTCTACTACGAGGTCGATCCGCGCGGACTGGCCCACATCGGCAACTGGCTGCAGCGATACCGGGCCTACTGGCCCGCGCGTATGGATGCCTTGCAGGATCTGCTGAAGGAGATGGATTGATGGACGACGTTCTGAACGAAGCGGCTCCTGCGTTGGTGATGGAGCAGTGGCTGCCAGCGCCACCGGAACGGGTCTGGCGCGCACTGTTGGACCCGGCGCTGCGTGAGCGCTGGTTGCCTGCGGCCGATCTTGCCGACCCGCAGCCCTGCCTCTGCGAGGAGGGACGGGAGCTGGGCTTCCGCTTGCGCGATGCGCAGCCCCCACATCTGCACAGTCTGGTGTGTTTCCGGCTGCGCGCGGATGAGGGTGGAGGGACGGTGCTGACCATCGTGCATCGGCTCACTGACCGGCGTTCTCTGATCCGGCCGGCTTCCAACGATGAGCATCGCACGGTGATGCGCGCGGCTTGAACCAGCGCTTGGATCGAACGCTATAGGGAGCAGGCACATGCGGGACAGGATGCAGCTGGTACCGATGGTGGTGGAACGCAGCGAGCGCGGCGAGCGTTCCTATGACATCTACTCGCGGCTGCTGCGCGAGCGCATCATCTTTCTCAACGGCGAAGTCGATGACACCGTATCGGCGCTGGTCTGCGCGCAACTGCTGTTCCTGGAATCGGAAAACCCGGAGAAGCCGATCCATCTGTACATCAACTCGCCAGGCGGAGTCATTTCCAGCGGCTTGGCGATGTACGACACGATGCAATACATCTCTGCTCCGGTGCATACGCTGTGCATGGGCACCGCGCGGTCGATGGGGTCGTTCCTGCTGATGGCCGGCGAGCCGGGTCACCGCGCGGCGTTGGCCAATGCCAGCCTGCACGTGCACCAGCCGCTGGGCGGGGTACAGGGCCAGGCTTCGGACATCTTCATCCACGCCGAGGAAATGCAGCGCACCAAGCAGCGCATCACCCGGCTGTATGCGCAGCATTGCGGACGCAGTGTCGAGGAGGTCGAGCAGACCCTGGACCGCGATCGTTTCATGAGTGCCGAGCAGGCATGCGAATGGGGCCTGATCGACCAGGTACTGGTACGGCGCGATGAGCACGCGGCCTGAGCCTGCCTCTGTAACCACCGCATCCACGCTGTGCTGTATGTGCCGCGCGTTGCAGACGCACGCTATGCTCGTACGGTCTTCTGAAGTGGATGTGCGCCATGGCCCTGCATACCTGGTGGTGGTTCCTCGCCACGGTGTTCGTTCTGTGTGGCACGCCGGGGCCGAACATGCTGCATATCCTCGGCCGCAGCGTCGGACTCGGCTTCCGCGGCAGTGTACCGGCGATGGCCGGCTGCCTGCTGGCGATGCTGCTGGTGCTGGCCGCGTCCGCTGCTGGCCTGAGCGCATTGCTTCATTCCTCGCCGATGCTGTTCGAAGTGCTGCGCTATCTGGGCGTGGCCTACCTGGCCTGGCTGGGCCTGAAGGCATGGCGCGACAGCTGTCGTCCCGCGCCTACGGTGACGGTGGATGCCGCACTGCCGATGATGCCGACGCTTGGTGCCTGGACCGTGTTCCGTGGTGGCCTTCTGGTGGGCCTGAGCAATCCCAAGCTGCTGCTGTTCGCGGCGGCGTTCCTGCCGCAGTTCGTTGACCCGTCACGTGGCCAGGCGTTTCAGTACAGCGTGCTGGTGGCCACCTTCGCCGCTTGCGAACTGTTCTGGTACGTGATGTATGCAGCCGGTGGCCATGGCCTGCGCCGCTGGCTGGCCGAACCCTTTGCGCGACGCTGGTTCGAGCGGTTGGTCGGTAGCGTGTTCCTGGCGTTTGCCGTCGCGCTGCTGCGCTTTCGTCCGCGCTGATTCACGCCGCGCACGCGGCCTGTTCACGACTGCCGCATCGGTGACGGCCTAGCCTGATCATCCAGTACGCAGTCCCCGCAGGGAAAGGTTTGACATGATCAAGTGGGCCATCATCTTCGCCATCATCGGTGTGATCGCAGGCGTGCTCGGCTTCGGTGGCATCGCCGGTGCCTCGGTCGGCATCGCCAAGTTCCTGTTCTGGGCCGGCATCATCATCGCCGTGGTGCTGTTCCTGCTCGGCATGACCGTGGCCAAGAAGGTCAGCTAGCGTTGATCGCGCAGCAGCGTGCTCAGTGCGCGCTGCTGCGCGAAAACAGGTTGATCACGAGTACACCGGCGCAGATCAGGCCGATGCCGATCAGCGCGGGTGCATCCAGGCGCTGCTTGAACACCACCAGCCCGATCAGCGAGATCAGCACGATGCCGACGCCGGACCAGATCGCGTAGGCGATGCCGGTCGGGATCGACTTCATGGTCATCGACAACAGGTAGAAGCACAGTCCATAGCCGACCAGTGCGCCCAGTGTCGGCGCCAGCCGGCTCATGCCGTCGGACGCCTTCAGCAGTGATGTGGCAATCACTTCCAGCACGATGGCAGCGGCAAGGTAGAGATAGGAATTCATTGACCGCTCCAGCTCATTGCGCTCAGTTTCAGCGCCTGTTCGGCCATGGTCAATGCGCTGGCACGTTCCTGCGCGTCCAGCGGGTAGGCCGTGGCCCAGAAGCCATTGGCAGCGTGCAGCGCGCCGCGTACCGTTGGCGTCGCCAGGATTCGGCCAGCATCGCACGCTTCCAGGACGTCAAGCGCAGGCAGCGCTGGTTCCATCGGGTTGCCCGCGCTTCGAAATCGCCGATCAGCGCGCCGGTGGCTTCATCCACCAGCAGCCAAGCCATTACGGCAGGCTACTTCGATGGTGGCCCGCAGCAGTGATTGGCGCACGCGGTCGGCTGCCTTGCAGCGCGAACAGGAGCGGATACCGGCGTGGCGGGAAGAAACCGACTGGACGGTACGACTGTAGCGCAGGCCCACCGCGTTGCCGCGCGCTGCCGGCCAAGGCCGGCAGCGGAGCCATCATGCGTCGATGCGGGCGAAACGCGGTTGCGGTCCGTGCTCGCCCGGCACCTGCTCGACGAACATGGTGTACGGGCGTACCCACAGGCCACCTTCGCCATACAGCGCGCGGTACAGCACCATCGGCTGCAGGGTCTCACTGCTGCGGACGATGTCGAGCACTTCGTACTCGCCGCCCTTGAAGTGGCGGTAGCGGCCCGGGGCCAGGGTGGGTAGCGGACTCAGCTCGGCCATGGGCGGCGCGACTCACTTGCGCGCCGGGCTGGCCGGCTTCGCGCAGTAGGCATCGATGGCTTCGGCGGTGTTGGCCAGACCCTGTGCCTGCGCCAGTTCCCACGGACGTTCGCAACGCTGGCTGTGCTCGCACCACTGGTAGCCGGCCGAACCGATGCAACCGTGGGCATCGCGGTCGCCACCGACCTTCGGCGTTGCAGGCGAAGTGGCCGCCGTATCGGCACGCGCAGCGGCCTGATGCTGGTTGGCACAGGCGGACAGCACCAGCAGGGCTGGAATCAGAAGAAGCGCTTTCATCGGGCGGGCTCCGTGCCTAAAGCGACAGTGTCTGCCGCAAATAGCCCTGCAGCAAGCGCTCAGTGCATGGCGGCGCGGATCAGTTCCTCGATCAGCACGAGGTAGCTGGCCACGAAGTAGAACTTCAGCAGCGTCCAACGCTGCTGCGAGAAGAAGGTGCGCATGTGGAAGGGGCCCCTGTTGGTGACGGTAGTGTGAAGCTCCGCCAACTCCGTGACAAGGGTCACGAAAGGGGACTCACTAAACGGCCTCAGGGATGTGATGGCGGGGGCCCTGACAGCGCGGCGCGGCATTTTCGTACAAATCTGATGGGCCATCCCGGAGGCGATCGCTAGCCTGATGGGGTACCGGTGCTCAGGGCCTTCCGTCGCCGGCTTGACCCATTCCGCAGGAGTCTCCAATGGTCATTACCGTTCAATGCAATGCCCGGCACTGGTCCGTACTGGACCCGCAGGCGCATGATGCAACCCGTTATGCACGGGGCGCCGAGGCCTTCGATGTCGCCGCAGCGCGGGCCCAGGAGCACCACCGCCGCACCGGCCAGTGCAGCACGGTACGGGTCGAGGCGCTTGGCAATTCCGTGGACGCACTCCACTTCGGACGTTGACACCACCCGGCCGAGGTGCAGTCAGCCACGGTTGAGCTGTTTGAATGGGGAAAGAACCGCCTTGGGGGCGCCCCCTGTCCGCCGCGCCGCGAATCCCGGATGCTTGCGCCATCGTATTCATGTGGAGATTCCGATGGGCAAGGCACTCACCTGGCGCACCCTGGCCTGCACGCTGCTGCCGATGTTGGCCGCCGCAGGCGGCGCGCAGGCGCAGAGCTATGGCTACGGTTATGACGACGATCGCTATGGCGGTCGCGACGGCGGCGGCATCGTACGCTGCGAATCGATCAAGAACCGCAGCAATGAATGCCGCCTGGAAGGCCGTGCCCGGATGATCCGTCAGTTGTCCGGCTCGCCGTGCGTGGAAGGCGAGACCTGGGGGCAATCGCGCTACGGCGTCTGGGTCACCCAGGGCTGCCGTGCCGAGTTCGTCGGCGAGTACCGCCGCGGCGGTGGCTGGGGTGGTGGCCATGGCAACGGCTGGGGCAATGGTGGCAATGGCTGGGGCGGGGG
Organism: Stenotrophomonas sp. YJH_SMC_48-3; assembly: GCF_059369375.1. Lineage (NCBI taxonomy): Bacteria > Pseudomonadati > Pseudomonadota > Gammaproteobacteria > Lysobacterales > Lysobacteraceae > Stenotrophomonas > Stenotrophomonas sp. YJH_SMC_48-3. The sequence goes on from NZ_JCAFSQ010000003.1 coordinate 340,203, forward strand.
CGAGGTGATCACCTGCCATTCCAACGGTCACCGCCAGGAATACTGCGATGCCCGCATCCGCCGTGGCGTGCGCCTGGTCCGCCAGGATTCACGCAGTGCCTGCATCGAAGGCCAGACTTGGGGCTGGGACCGCCGTGGCATCTGGGTCAGCGACGGCTGCCGGGCGCAGTTCCAGGTGAATTGAGCGCGCCCCTCGAAAATCAGAATAATCTGATACAGCTCACATTTTGAACGTCGTATCTTCTGCGAATCAGGGCACCCCTGCGTGCCCCTGATCCGTCGCGATGACGTCTGCCGTAACCGGCACGCCCATCCCGCCACCGTCGATACGCTGCCTCAAGGAGTGAGCTGCATGTTGATCCGCCTGCAATGCGAGCAACGCCAATGGCGCGTGCTGCACCCGGACCGGCCCGAACCGATCGAGTTCCGCGACGGTGCCAGAGCCTATGATTTCGCCGAGACCCTTGCACGTCTCCACTTCGTCGACACCGGGCAGCGCGCTGCGGTGCGGGTGGAAGCCAGCGGCGCCTTCGTGGAAGCGGTCAGCTACGGCTGAGGGTTGGGGCTTCCGGCCAGATCCGGTTCTGGGACCCCGCTATCCACGCATGGCGTCGATCTACTTTGCATCTGGCGTGGGTCTGCGCCTCTGTTCCGCAGTAGATCCACGCCATGCGTGGATCCACGGATTGGCAATCGGCCTCAGCCGGCCGCGCTGAGCGGCGGTGTGCCGGCGGCCAGCTGCGGCCAGCGCTTGAGTACCGCCGCGCGGATGCCCGCGGCATCGATACCGGCTTCGGCCAGCAGGTCTTCACGGCTGGCGTGGTGCTGGTAGCTGTCGGGCAGGCCCAGGTGCAGGATGGGGCGCAGCACGCCTTCGGCGTTGAGCAGCTCACCGACGCCGGAGCCGGCGCCACCGGCCACCACGTTGTCTTCGATCGTCACCAGGCCCTCGTGCTGGGCGGCCACAGCCAGCAACAGCTCGCGGTCCAGCGGCTTGATGAAACGCATGTTGACCACGCTCAGGCCCAGTTCGCGGCCGACCTGCTCGGCGGCGGCCACCGTGCTGCCGAAGGCCAGCAGGGCGATGCGGCTGCCCTGCAGGCGCAGCTCGCCCTTGCCGATCGGCAGGGTGGACAGGTCGGTGCCGGCAGCCACGCCGGTGCCGGTGCCACGCGGATAACGCACGGCTGCCGGGCCGGGGTGCTGCAGGCCGGTGCTGAGCATCTGCCGGCATTCTGCTTCGTTGGAGGGGGCCATCACCACCATGTTCGGCACGCAACGCAGGAAGCTCAGGTCGAGGTTGCCGGCATGGGTCGCGCCGTCCGGGCCGACCACGCCGGCGCGGTCGATCGCGAACAGCACATCCAGGTCCTGGATGGCCACGTCATGCACCAACTGGTCGTACGCGCGCTGCAGGAAGGTCGAGTAGATCGCCACCACCGGCTTGCCCCCCTGGGTCGCCATGCCGGCGGCGAGGGTGACCGCGTGCTGTTCGGCAATGGCCACGTCGAAGTAGCGCTGCGGGTATTCCTTGCTGAAACGCACCAGGCCGGAGCCTTCGCGCATCGCGGGGGTGATGCCGTACAGGCGCGGTTCGGCGGCGGCGGCATCGCACAGCCAGTCGCTGAACACATCGGTGTAGGTCGGCTTCTTGGCACCGGCCTTGGCCACCAGGCCCTTGTCCGGATCGAACGGACCCACCGCGTGGTAGCCGATCTGATCGCCTTCAGCCGGCTCGTAGCCCTTGCCCTTTGTCGTCATCACGTGCAGCAGCTTCGGGCCCTTGGAGGCGCGCAGCGTCTTCAGCGTGGACAGCAGGGCGGGCATGTCGTGGCCGTCGATCGGGCCGGTGTAGTGGAAACCCATTTCCTCGAACATCGTGGACGGCACGAACATGCCCTTCCAGTGTTCTTCCCAGCGCTTCACGAAGCGCGCCGGGTTGTTCTTCTTGTCACCGAGGATCTTCTTGCCGCCTTCGCGCAGCGCATTGAGCGTGCGGCTGCCGGTAGCACGGCCGAGCATCTTGGTCAGGCCGCCGACCGCCTCGGAGATCGACATGTTGTTGTCGTTGAGGATCACCAGCAGGTTCGGTTCCGGCTCCATGCCGCCGGCATGCATCAGCGCTTCGAACGCCATGCCGGCGGTCATCGCGCCGTCACCGATCACGGCCACGATCTTGCGGTCGTCGCCTTCGGACTGGCGGGCGATGGCCATGCCCAGTGCCGCCGAGATCGAGGTCGAGGAGTGGCCGACGCCGAAGGTGTCGTACTCGCTTTCCTCGCGCTTCGGGAACGGCGCGACGCCGTCCTTCTGCTTGACGGTATGGATCTCGTCGCGGCGGCCAGTCAGGATCTTGTGCGGGTAGGTCTGGTGACCCACGTCCCAGACCAGCTGATCGACCGGAGTCTGGTAGAGGTAGTGCAGGGCCACGGTGAGTTCGATCACGCCCAGGCCGGCGGCGAAGTGGCCGCCGCTCTTGCCCACCGATTCGATGAGGTAGGCGCGCAGTTCGTCGGCGACCGCCCTCAATTCGGATTCGTCGAACGTGCGAAGGTCATCCGGAGTCTGGATGCGCGCGAGGCGGGGATAGCGGGCAGAGTCGATCATCATGTTCGCACTTTTTCTGAACGCCCATTTTCGCCCTCAAACGGGGGTGGGGCAAGCAAACGCCGCCGCCCGTGACAGGACGGTGAGGGTTGCATTTTTTCAGGCGTTCAGGTGCTCAGTTTCGACCGCTTGGGCAATTGCGCCTTCAGGAAGGCCATCTGGTCGGCCAGGATGTTGCGGTTGGACAGGATCAGGTGCTCGATCCAGCTGGGCCGGTAGGGGACTGCCAGCAGGGGCATGCCGGCCTGCTGCGGGGTGCGGTCGCTCTTGCGCGAATTGCAGTGGAAGCAGGCGGTAACCACGTTTTCCCAGCAATCCAGGCCGCCCTTGGACAGCGGCACGACGTGGTCGCGGGTGAGCGTGGGGCGGTTGAACTGCTGGCCGCAGTACATGCACAGATGGGCGTCGCGAGCGAACAGGGCCGGGTTGGTCAGGTTCGGTGTCGGATCGATCGCGCGGGAGCGGGCGTGGCCGCGGGCGGCAATGATCGGGTGCAGGTCCATGCCGCTCTGCAGGCCGCTGAAGCGGTTGGTGCCGCCGTGGATGTGCAGGCAGGGATCGCCCAGCGTCCAGGCAACCGCTTCGCGGGCGTAGAGGCAGGCTGCGTCCTGCCAGGTGATCCAGTCCAGTACGCGTCCGTGGGCATCAAGCGAGAGCAGCCGGACCGATCCGGGGCGATGCAGCGTCGTGGCGTTGGGCGATGCTTCGGCGCCCGGAGCAGAAAGGGGAGCTCCGGCTTCGATCAGACCCAAGCGTGTAGTGTCTGTCTCCATCGGGAGAACAGCTTATACCTGAATCATTGCGATTTGGGTATCGCCCTGTGGGCGAAACCCAAATCGCAAGATTCAGGTCCGCGCATTCCGCATTCCAGGCCGCCGATGGCGGGTTGGGATGCCCACGCATTCCTCCTATCCCCTGCGCCATCGGCGCGCCCCCCTTAACAAGGGGGGGCTTTTCCCCAGAGGGATTTCGGTGGCTTTCATCCACGCGTGGCGTGGATTTCAGATCGCGGGGAACTGTCAGAGGCGGGGCGGTGTGGGTTGGCAGGACCGTTGGCGCCATGGGCCCGAGGCATGCCTCGGGCGGGTTGGGCAGGACGCCCCAACCCCGGTCTTGCCGTGTGCGCAGGACAGCGCACACGAGCAAGGCGCCATCGAGCCCCCAGGGGTGAGGGCGCTTTGCTTGCGAAGCACTGCTTCGCAAGCGCCCGAACGCCCAGCCGCCAGCGGCTGGGCCGGACCGCAGAGCGGGGTTTACGGCGTGTCCTGCCAGCCCACACCGCCCCGCCATCCACCGGGATCCAGCTGTTCCTATTGCGGTTGCCGGCCAGCGGCCGGCACTACCGCGGGTGCCGGGCGGCAGCCCGGCTCAGGCGCCGAAGCGCTCGTCGTCCATTGCCATCAGCGGGGCGGCGCCGGCCTGGATGGCGGCGGCGTGGCTGAGGGTGCGCGGCAGCACGCGGGCGAAGTAGAAGCGCGCGGTTTCGCGCTTGCCCTGGGCGAAAGCGGCACCGTGCGCGCTGGCATCGGCGGCGGCCACGCTGCGGGCCCACCAGTAGGCCAGCACCACGTAACCCGAATAGAACAGGTAGTCGTAGCTGGCTGCGCCCAGTTCGTCCGGATTGCCGGCCGCGCGCTGCAGCACGTCCATCGTCAGCTTGCCCCATTCGGCGGCCTTGGCGCGCAGCGGGCCAATGAACTCGGCCAGCGCTTCGTTGCCCTCGTGTTCCTTGGCGAAGGCTTCGATCTCGGCCAGCATCAGCTTCAGGCCGGCGCCCTGGCTGGAGGCGGTCTTGCGGCCGATCAGGTCCAGCGCCTGGATGCCGGTGGTGCCTTCATACAGCGTGGTGATGCGCGCATCGCGGGCCAGCTGTTCCATGCCGTGTTCGCGGATGTAGCCGTGGCCACCGAAGCACTGCAGGGCGTTGTAGGTGTTCTCGATGCCCCATTCGGTCTGGCAGGCCTTCGAGATGGGCGTGAGGAAGCTCACCAGGGTGTCGGCGCGCTCGCGCTCGGCGGCATCGCCGGCATGGTGGGCAATGTCGATCAGGGTGGCAGCGTGCAGCGCCAGCAGGCGGCTGCCTTCGACCAGCGACTTCACCGTCAGCAGCATGCGTCGCACATCCGGGTGGACCAGGATCGGGTCGGCCGGCTTGTCCGGGAACCTGGCGCCACTCAGGGCGCGCGACTGCAGGCGCTCACGGCTGTACTTCAGTGCGTTCTGGTAGGCGCGCTCGGACAGGCCGATGCCCTGCAGGCCAACGCCCAGGCGCGCGGTGTTCATCATGGTGAACATCGCCTGCAGGCCCTTGTGCGGCTGGCCGACCAGGTAGCCCTGTGCGCCATCGAAGTTCATCACGCAGGTGACCGACCCCTTGATGCCCATCTTGTGCTCGATCGAGCCGCAGCGCAGTGCGTTGCGCTCGCCGACGTTACCTTCGCGGTCGACCTTGAACTTGGGGGTGACGAACAGCGAGATGCCCTTGGCGCCCGGAGGGGCGTCGGGCAGCTTGGCCAGCACCAGGTGCACGATGTTGCCGGTCAGGTCGTGCTCGCCGGCGGTGATGAAGATCTTGGTGCCGGTGATCGCGTAGCTGCCATCGGCATTCGGCTCGGCCTTGGTCTTCAGCAGGCCCAGGTCGGTGCCGCAGTGCGGTTCGGTCAGGCACATGGTGCCGGTCCAGCGGCCTTCGATCAGCGGCTTGAGGAAGGCCTCGTGCTGCCAGGCTTCGCCGTGCTGCTTCAGCGCTTCGATGGCGCCGTGCGAGAGCAGCGGGAAGTTGCCCCACGCCAGGTTGGCGGCGTTGATCATTTCGTTGAGCGGCACGCCCAGGGTGTGCGGCAGGCCCTGCCCACCCAGTTCCGGCGAGGCGGTCAGGCCGGTCCAGCCGCCATCGACGAACTGGTCGTAGGCCTGCTTGAAGCCGGGCGGGGTGGTCACTTCACCGGTGGCCTGGTCGAGCACGCAGCCGATCTCGTCGCCGACGCTGTTGAGCGGGGCCAGCACGGTGGCGCTGAAGCGGCCGGCTTCCTCCAGCACGGCATCGACCACGTCGGCGGTGGCGTCGGTGAAGCCCAGGCGGGCGAACAGGGGTTCGACCTTGAGCACGTCGTGCAGGGCGAAACGGAGGTCGGAAAGCGGGGCGGTGTAGCTGCTCATCGGTACGTCTCGGTTTGATCAGGGCAGGGGAGAGTGGCGCCAGGCGCCGCGACGGAAGGTGGAAATCAGCGCAGCACGCCCGGCAGGCCGGGCGCCTGGTTGAGGGTGCTGCGGCTGCTGATATCGAAGCTGCGCTGCTTCTTTTCCTGCGGCGTGGCCGCCACCGTTCCCTTCAGGCCGTAAGCCAGGGTGCGGTTGCTGGCCAGCGCGTCGGCCACCACCAGGCGTGCGGCCGAGCTGGGCACGAGGTCAACATTGATGACATCGGCTGAGGTGCCGCCAATGGAGATGCCCGGCTTGGCCTGCAGGGTGCCGGCGTCGCTGTCGCCGACGGTCAGCGCCAGCGCGACGTCATCGAAGGTCATGGGCATGGAGCTGTAGTTCTGCAGGCGCAGGGCCACGGTCCAGTTGCCGTCGGCGCGCACGGTCAGCTGCTGGAGGCTGGCCGCCGGTTCCGAAACACGCTTGACGATGCCGTTGTTGCAGGCAACAAGGGCGAGGGTGCACAGGACGATCAAGGCGATACGGAAACGGTGGAGCATGGGCGCAGTTCCTCTGAAGGGGTGCGTTGGATAAGCATACTACGGCGTATGGTCGTTTGGATCGCCTGTGGCGACCCGTCGCAGAGGGTAGCGCGTGAAGATGGCGGCCGGGCGTGCGCGGCGCCGGATGGCGCGCGCGTGGTGCGCCGGATGCGGGGAGGTTCAGTCGGCGGGTGTATCGCGAATCGGGGCCATCAGGCGCAGCGGGCCGAGGTCGTAGCCCATCGTCTCGGCCTTGGCTTTCAGCTGTTCGAACTGGGCGCGATCCATTTCCGGCAGGCGCGAGAGGATCCACAGGTACTTTCGGTCCGGTTCACCGACCAACGCCCACTGATAGTCCGGGTCCAGTGCCAGGACCCAGTAGTCGGCCCAGACCAGTGGCACCCAGCTCAGCCAGTCCGGAACGAATCGCACCTGCAACTGGCCGGGATGGCCGGCAACCGGGCGCGCCACGCCTTCAGCAACCACGCGTTCTCCGTCGCCGTTGCGGCAGGCATTGGTGACGCTGATGCGGCCATCGCGGCGCAGCCCGTAGTTGGCGGTGATATCGCCCACGCATTGCTTCTGGAACGAAACCGGAAGATGCGCAATCTCGTGCCACTGGCCGGCATAGCGATCGATGTCCAGGCGCTCGACCGCGCGCACAGGTTCAGTGGCGATCACCGGGAAGGCGGCCAGCAGCAGGCAGGCGAGCAGGGCAGGACGCAGAGGCATCGTTAGGCTCCAGGCAGGAGTCTGGAGCGTAGGTGCCGCCGCGCATGCCGGTGTAAATGTTTCGTCAACCGGGCGTGTGCGCAGGCGCCGCATCCGCAACTTGTGCAGTGCGCGAAGCACGGACAAAAAAAAGACCTGCATCTCTGCAGGTCTCGAAAGATGGTGGCCGAAGACGGAATCGAACCGCCGACACGGGGATTTTCAATCCCCTGCTCTACCAACTGAGCTACTCGGCCAAACTGTGTGGCAATCACGATCAACTGCGATTCCCGAAAAAAAGACCCGCATTTCTGCAGGCTGTCGAACGTGGTGGCCGAGGACGGAATCGAACCGCCGACACGGGGATTTTCAATCCCCTGCTCTACCAACTGAGCTACTCGGCCACGTAGTTCATTGCAGCGAGGTCGCTGCCAAGGACGCGCATATTACGGAGGTCAGTCGCCCACGGCAAGCATTTTGGCAAAAAACCTTCACATTGCCGTCTGCGCAGGCGCAAGTACTTGATCCGCCGTCGCGGGGCGGGGGCGCGCTGGAGCCGATTCATCGGGGCGCGGCGGCGCGGTGATCATCGCCTGCGGCGGAATTCAGCGGGCCACGGTGATCGACAAAAGCGGTGTGGCGGGGCCAGCGCGTGGACGGCACCGACACCTGACATGGAACGCTGTTTTCGTGACCGCCATTGGGGCACGCTGCGGCGTAGTGTCGGCGTTCTCTTCCTGACGCTGGCAACAGCAGAGATCGTCGTCATGTCCGACTCATCGACCACCACCCGCATCGTGCTGGCGTCGCGTCCGCTGGGGGCGCCTACTGCAGCCAATTTCCGCTTGGAGCATGCCGCGCTGCCGCCCTTGGGCGACGGCGAGGTGCTGCTGCGCAATCGCTATCTGTCGCTTGACCCGTACATGCGTGGACGCATGGATGAGGGACCGTCCTATGCCGCGCCGGTGGCGGTGGGCGCGGTGATGGAAGGGCAGACCGTGGCCGAGGTGCTGCAGTCCAACGCCGAGGGTGTAGCTGCAGGTGAGCTGGTGCTGGCGCCGGGTGGCTGGCAGACCCACGCGGTGCTGCCGGCCACGGCACTGGGGCGCCGCCTGGACCCGGCCGGACTGCCGCTGAGTACGGCGCTGGGGGTATATGGCATGCCCGGCTTCACCGCCTATTCCAGCCTGCATGAAATCGCCCGTCTGAAGCCGGGCGAGACGTTGGTGGTGGCTGCCGCAACGGGGCCGGTCGGCGCGACCGTAGCGCAGCTGGCCAAGCTGCAGGGCGCGCGCGTAGTGGCTATCGCTGGTGGCGAGGCCAAGCGTGCCTATCTGCAGACGCTGGGCGTGGACGAGGCGCTGGATCATCGCGCGGCTGATTTTGCCGAGCAGCTGCGCGCGGCGGTACCTGCCGGCATCGACGTGTACTTCGAGAATGTCGGTGGCCATGTGCAGGATGCAGTGCTGCCGCTGCTCAACAACTTCGCCCGCATTCCGGTGTGCGGCACCATCGCCACCTACAACGAGCGGGGCGTCGAGCAGCCCGGCCCGGACCGGTTGCCGGCACTGTTCAGCCAGATCCTGCGCCAGCGCCTGACCGTGCGTGGCTTCATCGTGCACGACTTCAACCATCTGTGGCCGGACTTCGAACGTGAGATGCGGCAGTGGCTGCGCGAAGGCCGCATCCAGTACCGCGAGGATGTGGTGGAAGGGCTGGAGAATGCGCCGGAGGCGTTCTTCGGGCTGCTGCAGGGACGCAACTTCGGCAAGCTGGTGGTGAAGCTGGATTGAGGGCTTGGCGGTGTGCCGACCAAGGTCGGCACCCACTTCAGGCAGTCGAGGCCTTTTCCCTGCGCAGCAGTTCGCGCTTGCGTGCCACGCCCCAGGCATAGCCGGACAGGTCGCCGTCGCGGCGCACCACGCGGTGGCAGGGGACTGCCACCGCCAGCGGGTTGCTTGCGCATGCACGTGCCACCGCACGACTCGAGCGTGGCGCACCGATACGCGCAGCGACATCCGCATAGGAGGCGGTTTGTCCACGCGGGATCTGTTGCAGCGCCTGCCACACCCGTTGCTGGAATGCGGTGCCGCGGATATCCAGCGGCAGCGTGGCGCCCCGCGAAGGATCCTCGACCAGGCCCACGACCTGCGCCACCAGTTGCTCATAGCCCTGGTCGGCGCCAATCAGTTCGGCCTGGCGGAAGCGTTGCTGCAATGACTGCAGCAGCGTCTCCGGATCGTCGCCGAGCAGTATCGCGACCACGCCGGTGGCACTGCTGGCCACCAGCACGCTGCCCAGTGAACTTTCGGCAAGCGCGAAGTGGATGACTTCGCCGCGACCACCTGCGCGCCATTGCTTGGGCGTCATGCCCAGCAACTTCGGTGCGTTCTCGTAGAAGCGCCCACTGGAACCGAAGCCGGCATCATGGAAGGCATCGGTGATGCGTTCCTGCTGTTCAAGCCCGGTGCGCAGGCGGTCGGCGCGCAGCGCGGCAGCGTACTGCTTGGGGGTCAACCCTGTGGCCTGCTTGAACAGGCGGTGCAGCCGGGTCGGACTGCAGCCGGCGATGTCGGCCAGTTCCTGCAGTGAGGGTTCGTCGAGGCTGGTCTGCAGGTGGCGGCAGACCCGTTCGACGCGGGCATCGAGGGCGGTGGTGGCGGTACTGTCCATGGCCGGATTCTGGCACGCGCCGGTTCTGCGGAAACTCCGTTTCCTGCACCGACGGGCCAGGCCCGGAAACGGAGTGTTGGCAGGCCGAAGGCGCGGCATCGTGGCGGCCACTTCACAACCGGCACCACGACCATGCGCCTGAACAACAAGATCGCTCTCATCACCGGTGCCAGCGCTGGCATTGGCCGCGCCAGCGCGCTGCGCTTCGCCGCCGAAGGGGCGAAGCTGGTGCTCAACGCACGGCGGCCGGAGCCGCTGCAGGCGCTGGTCGAGCAGATTCGCGCCGCCGGTGGCGAAGCCGTGGCGCATGCCGCTGACGTGGCTGACCCGGGCACGGCACAAGCGCTGGTCGATCTGGCCCAGCAGTCCTTCGGCGGCCTGGACATCGCGCTCAACAATGCCGGCATGCTCGGGCCGGGCGTGCCGGCAGCGGAGTTCCCGGTGGACGCTTGGCGTGAAGTGATGGCCACCAATCTGGATGCCGCGTTCCATGCCGCACGTGCGCAGTTGCCGGCACTGCTGGCGCGCGGCGGCGGCTCGCTGGTGTTCGTTGGCACTTTCGTCGGTCACACCGTGGGATTCCCGGGCATGGCGGCCTATGCGTCAAGCAAGGCCGGGCTGATCGGCCTGAGCCAGGTGATCGCCGCCGAATACGGTGCGCGCGGCGTACGCAGCAATGTGCTGCTGCCCGGTGGTACCGATACCGAGATGGGCCGGCAGGCGGCGCCCACCGGCGATGCACGTGACTTCGTGCGCTCGCTGCACGCACTCAAGCGCTTGGCCGAGCCGGAGGAGATCGCCAATGCGGCGCTGTTCCTGGCCAGCGATGAAAGCAGTTTCGTTACCGGTACCGCGATGCGTGTGGAAGGTGGGGTGTCGATCACACGTACCTGAGCGGGGTCAGGAGCGTGGCGCGTAGCGGATACCGCTGCTGGCCATGAAGCCTTTCGGATCGAAACGGGCCCAGGCTTCGCCCCAGCCGAACTGGGCGTGGCCGCCGGCCAGCTTGCGACCCAGCGCCGCACCCAGCGTGCGGCGCATGAAGGCGACTTCGGCATCGATCGCGGCCTGGGTCGGCCAGCCGTCTTCCAACGTTGCACCGGGTAGATCGACGCCCATTGTCACCACGTCGAGCTGTTGCCCGTGGAAGCACAGGCTGATGCCAGCGGGCGCACCGCCCAGGCTGAGCTGGTGCAGGCTGAGCCAGCGATAGCCGGTGCCGACATCGCGCTCCCCTCGGACCAGCGGGGCAAAGGCGGCACGCGCTTCGTCCAGTAACAAGGTGGGGCCGATCAATGCGGGCAGGTTGCCGAGCTGGATGCTGCCGTCGGCCGCATTGAGGAGCATCGGCAACGCGTGGGCTGCGTGCTGGGCAGAGGAGGGCATGGCACACCGGCGAGCGTGGTGCCCCGGATTCTGGCTGGGCGGGGCGGTGGCGGCAAGCCGCTTCCTGCACAGGATGTTGGCGCGGGACTGACCTGCGGCTCACCCGGCAACCTCTAGCGTGGTGGCAGCGCTGGCCTGCTGCCGGCGAGGGAGTTTTCGATGAACGAGCAAAGCAGGGATCAGGACCCGAAGCAGGGCGTCCAGGAAAGCCGCCAGGACAGGAAGCAGGACGATGTGGCCAAGCAGCGGCCCGGGCAGCGCGACCAACAGGTGCGCGATGCGCACTCACGCGGCCCGCAGCGCAAGGACGGCGACCAGGAGCCGGCCTGAGTTGCGGGCGCTAAAAAGAAAAACCCGCAGATCACGAAGATCTACGGGTTCTTCTGAATAGTGGTGGAGCCAAGGAGGATCGAACTCCTGACCTCGTCATTGCGAACGACGCGCTCTCCCAGCTGAGCTATGGCCCCACGGCAGGGCTTCAGTCTAGCCAAGCGCTTGCCGCTTGCCAAGCCGATCAAAGGAATTTCATGTCGAGACGCGAGGCACAGCGGGTGACTGTGCCGAAACCGCTTGTTTCGACGGGCTTGGGCACCACGCAACGAAATCGTAACAATTTGGGGGATAATGGCCGCTTGCGCAGTTCTCCTCCCTTTTGCCGCCCGGCTCGCGCAGGCCGCACGGACGCCTCCTCAGAGCATTCCATGCCCTCCCATTCCGATTCCCGCCGCCTGTCGGGTCTGTCGTCTTCCTTTGTTTCCTTCCGCCGTCACCCGCTGGCCCTGGCCTGTGCTGGCCTGGCCCTGGCGGGCAGCTTCGGTGCCGCCGCGCAGGACAGCGCGCCGACCCCAACCGGCCTGGACACGATCACCGTGACCGCCGAACACCGTGAGCAGAACCTGCAGGAAGTGCCGGTCTCGGTGGGTGTGGTGCAGGGGGAGCGCATGCGCGACTTCACCGCCGGCGGCGACGACACCCTGCTGGCACTGTCCGGCCGCGTGCCGAGCCTGTATGCGGAAACCACCACCGGCCGCATCTTCCCGCGCTTCTACATCCGCGGCCTGGGCAACATCGACTTCTACCTGGGAGCCTCGCAGCCGGTGTCGATCATCCAGGACGACGTGGTGCTGGAGCACGTGGTGCTGAAGTCCAACCCGGTCTATGACGTGGACCAGGTGGAAGTGCTGCGCGGCCCGCAGGGCTCGCTGTTCGGCCGCAACACCACCGCCGGCATCGTCAAGTTCGACACCCTGAAGCCGACCCAGGACTACACCGGCCGCGTCAGCGCCAGCTACGCCACCTACAACAGCGTGTCGATCGACGGCGGCTTCGGCGGCCCGATCAACGACATCGCCTCGTTCCGCGTGTCGGCGCTGTACCAGCACCGCGATGACTACGTCGACAACACCTACAAGGGCCCGAGCGCCGATGGCACGGTCAGCCCGAAGAAGAACGCCATGGGCGGCTTCGACGACCGTAACGTGCGCGCCCAGCTGCTGCTGACCCCGAGCGACCAGTTCTCGATCCTGGCCTCGGCCCACGCCCGCGACTATGAAGGCACCTCGACCCTGTTCCTGCGCGGTGCGCTGACCAAGGGCTCGAACAAGACCGACGTGCCGCGCGACAAGGTCGCCTACGACGAGGCCGACAACAACCCGCAGGCCTACAAGACCTACGGCGGCTCGGTGAAGGCACGCTACGACTTCGGTGCGATCGACTTCACCTCGATCACCGCCTACGAGACCACTTCCGGTTACAGCCGTGGTGACACCGACGGTGGCGCCGCGGCGAACTTCCCGGTCAACGGCGTGCCGAACGGCTACGGCCAGTCGATGGGCCGCATCCGCGACCTGGATCAGTGGACCCAGGAATTCCGCTTGGCCAGCCATGACGACCGCGCGCTGCAGTGGCAGGCCGGTGCGTTCTACTTCAACGGCAGCGACACCACCGACTTCTACCAGCGCGCGTGGTTCCTGCAGAGCCCGGCACGTAACCCGAACAACTGGGTGCGCCTGCGCAACAAGAACACCTCGTGGGCCGGTTTCGGCCAGCTGAGCTATGCCTTCACCGACAAGTTCACCGTTACCGCCGGCCTGCGCCAGACCCGGGACGAGAAGCACACCCGCCTGCTGAAGACGGCTGACACTGCCGCTGGCGTGGTCACCTACAAGGGCCGCACCGACGTCAAGATGTCCGACACCACCCCGAGCTGGGATCTGAGCGCGATGTATCAGGTCACGCCGGACGTGAGCGTCTACGCCAAGGTCGCGCGTGGCTTCCGTGGCCCGACCATCCAGGGTCGTTCGGCAGTGTTCAATGCCGACTTCACCACCGCCGATTCCGAGACGATCCTGTCCTGGGAAGCGGGCGTGAAGAGCAGCCTGTGGGACAACCGCCTGCGCCTGAACGCCACCGCGTTCACCTACACCGTCAACGACATCCAGCTCAACGGCAACGATTCGGACGGCAACGGCGTGCTGTTCAACGCCGACAAGGCCAAGGCCTACGGCTTCGAAGCCGACATGGAGCTGCGCCCGATCCCGAACCTGACCCTGAGCGCCGGCCTGAGCCTGCTGCACAGCGAGATCAAGGACAAGCGCGTCTACGCACAGGTCTGCGGCCTCAACGGCCAGGTGGTGTGCACGGTGAATGACCCGACCATCAAGGTCGGCGCCAACACCTTCGCGCAGATCGACGGCAACCCGCTGCCGAACGCACCGAAGTACAACGTGAACCTGGCCGCCCGCTACGACTTCCCGGTCAGCGACGCCGGCACCATGTTCGTGTCCACCGACTGGAACAAGCAGGGTTACACCAGCTTCGTGCTGTACGACAGCAAGGAGTTCAACTCCAAGGGTGACTTCGAAGGTGGCCTGAAGATCGGCTACTCGGGCAATTACGGTGCCTATGAAGTGGCGTTGTTCGCGCGCAACATCACCAACGAGAAGAACCTCAAGGGTGTGATCGAGAACTACATGGCCGCGGTCTACAACGAACCGCGCACCGTCGGTGTCTCGCTGAACATGAACTGGTAAGCCTTACCCCGTCGTGTACCGGAAACGGCGCTCATCGAGCGCCGTTTTTCGTTGCTGGCCAGGCATCATCCGTGCTCAAGGCGTGGCGCTGACGCCCTTGCCCAGCGCTGCATCGGACGGCGCACTGGGGCCCAGCACCTGCAGCTGCATCGCCTCCATCCGCTCCAGTACCTTGCGCTGCTTGCCGTTGAGGCCGCGCGAGGTGATTGCGATGTGCTTGCGTGCAGCGTCCAGCGGCGCGGGTTGGTAGTGCACCGTGAAGCGGCGCAGGGCGCATCCCATCAGCTTGTCGACCGGTGCGCAGTCGTTGGCGTTGAAATCGATATCGCCGTCGGCGGCAACAATGAAGGGGCTGAGCAGGATCTGCCCTTCGCGGGCAGTGAAGGCCAGTGGCGCGTGGGCCTTGGCGATGACCGCCTGGATGCGTACGGCAGGGATGTCTTCAGGGACGATCCTGTCATCCCAGTAGCCTTCGGTCGGGCGCGAGGTTTCGTAGTTCTGGGTGCCCCATGCCACGCAGTTGCCGGAGGCCACATGCACCGAGATGCAGACCTGCTGGGAGTGCTGATCGGTCAGGACGCCGGGTGGTACCCAGACCTTCTTCCAGGAATAGAAACGGTAATCGACGTCGGCCAGGCGGGTGGCGCCGATGTCCTTCGATACTTCGTCCGTGGTCCCCAGCGGCTTCAGCTTGGCCACGCGGGTGTTCAGGCGGTAGTTCTCCGCACCGTTCAGCAGATAGGTGCCCGGCGGAATCAGATGCACCTCGAACACGTCCATTAACACCGTCCGCTGCGGGCCGGTTTCCAGTTCGTTGGTGTTGAACAGCTGCACATAGCCCTGGGAGGGAATATCCTTGTGCTGGAAGGACACCCGCGTCGAGAACCCGGGTAGGTCGGTCGAGCGGTTGCCCAGATGAAAGCCGGGGACCGGAGAGCCGACACCTGGCCCGCCGTTGTGCACGACATACGGGGCCGGCACCAGCACGGCAACCAGACCGTCGCGGGTGGCACCGTCAATGATGTCCACCAGCTTGGCTGTGTTCTCCTTTTCCTGTGCGTAGGAAAGCGGTGCGGCCTGCCCAGAGCATGCCAGGCCCAACGTGGTTAGCAGCGGTGCGCAGGCGGTCGCGATCTTGAGGGTCTGCATCGACGTCTCCTTGTCAGTACCGCCCAACCCTAGCACGGCCCCTGCAGGCTTGAGGTGCACGGCGCCGGCGTGGTCCGGCGCCTTGTCATCAGCGTGCCGGCAGCAGCGCCTGCAGCCGCGACTCCAGTTCCTGCTGGCGCCAGCCGGCCAGAGCGGCCGGCCATTGGCGGCGCTCCAGGTAGCTTTCCAGATGCTTGCGCGAGGCCAGCACGCCATCCGGCAGGCCCAGCTCGCGGCTGCGCTCGGCAACGGCGTCCTGCAGCCTCTTCAGTGCCTGCTTGTTGGTGTCGTTGGCGGGCAACGCCAGCGGTGCCTCGGCCTCATCGGCCAGCGGCGTGTCCAGCGCCTGCCACACCGCGCCGGCGAGCTTGCGCGGTGCCTTCGGGAACTGTTCAAACAGCGTGGCCAGCGCGGCGGCATCGGCCGGTGGCGTGCGTGCCAGCGTGGCGGCCAGTTCGTTGTCCAGGATCCAGCTGCGCGGGCGGTCGCTGCTGCGTGCCTGCACATCACGCCAGCGCAGCAGGCGCAGCAGGCGGCGCTGCGCGGGAGCATCGAGAAACTGCGCTGAGCGCATCGCCAGATGCGGCCAGCGGTCCTCGTCATTGGCGACGCTGGCCAGCAGGCGCTCGCCGTCGTCGTGCAGCCACTGCTGGCGGCCCAGTGCCTGCAACTTGGCATCAATGGCGTCATGCAGCGCGAACAGGTGCTCGACGTCGTCGGCGGCGTATTGCAGTTGCGACTCCGAGAGTGGACGGCGCATCCAGTCCGAGCGGGTTTCGCCCTTGGCCAGCGCCACGCCGGTGATTTCCGCGACCAGCTTCTGGTAGCCCATGCCGCCACCAATGCCGGCCAGCGAGGCGCCGATCTGTGTGTCGAACAGCGGTCGCGGCAACACGCCGCAGGTCCACTTGAAGGCAACCAGGTCTTCGCTGGCGCTGTGCATCACCTTGGTGATCGATTCATCGGCCAGCCACGGCGCCAGTGCCTCGGTCATGCCGGGAATCAGCGGATCGATCAGCAGGATGTCCTGCCCGACCGCCATCTGCACCAGAGCCAACTGCGGCCAGAAGGTGCGTTCACGGATGAATTCGGTGTCCAGGCCGATGCGGGCCGGACGCTGCTGGAAGTACGCATCCAGCTCGGCGGGGGTGGTGATCCAGGTTGCCACGGGTCAGGGCCTACTACTCGGGTTTGCTCAGGCAGGGGAGAATAGCCTAACGTCGGTGCGCGTCCCTGCCGAAGGAGATCCTGCTTGCGTTTTCCGCTGTCGTCCGTGCTGTGCACCGCCTTGGCCATGGCCCTGGCAGGCTGCACGCCGTCGCCCCCCACGGCAGTGGACCGGAGTGCCGGGGAGGAGGCGCGCCCGTCCGCGAACGCAGACAGCGACGAGCGCCCGCAGGCCGGGCAGGGCAGCGTGACCATCGCCGGTGAGGATGCCGCCGAGGATGTACAGCAGTGGACGCCGCCGCGGGTGGACCGCCAAGGCCGCAGCCTGGCGCAGTTGCGCCGCGCGGCCGGGCAGGCCTTCACTGAGGGCCGGCTGTATGAGGATGCCGATGCCGCCATTCCGCTGTGGCTGGCAGTACAGGAAGAGGACCCGGATGACCGCCAGGCCCGCCAGGGCCTGCAGCGTGCCCGCCAGCGCCTGCAGCAGCAGGCGGATGCGTTGCTGGTGCGGCCGCTGAAGCAGCGCGAGGCGCTGGCCGAGGCCAGCCGCCAGGCGCTGGTGCTGCTGACCCTGGCGCCCAAGGACGAGAAGGTACGCGCACTGCAGGGTCGGGTGGAGCTTGCCCAGCGGGTGGTCGCTTACAACCGCGCCGGTGAAGAGGACCTGCGCGCGGACCGGATCGGCGAGGACGGGGACGGGGCTATTGGCAACTTCCGCGAGGCACTGGCACTGGATGGGAACAACAGCCGTGCGCGGCAGGGACTGGCCGCAGCCGAAAGCGGGCTGATCCGCCGCGCCGAAGATGCTGCACGCGCGCGCGATTTCGCCAGCGCGGGCACTTGGTTGGCCGAAGCCAGCAAGGTGCGCGACTCATCGCCGACCATTGCCGACGCGTTCGAGCGCATCGAGCAGATCCGTGCGGCGGTGTTGCTGCAGCTGCGCGATGACGGCCTGCGCGACCTGTCCACGCCGCAGGGCCTGAAGCCGGCACGCGAGAAGCTGGCCGAGGCCCTGCGCATCGCCCTGCCGGGAGACCCGGTGGTGGCCCAGCTGCGTGAGCGCATTGACCTGGCCACGCACTACGGCAGCTTCCGCCCGGGGCAGGTATTCAGCGATGCCATGCGCGATGGCGGGCGCGGGCCGCAGATGGTGGTGGTCCCGCACGGCGGCTTCCAGATGGGGGCCGGTGATGCCGAGCCGGGCGCCAGCGATGCCGAGCGGCCATCGCATTATGTACGCTTTGATCGAGGCTTCGCGATGGCGATCACCGAGGTGACGGTCAGCGATTTCCAGCGCTACGTGAAGGCGACCAATGCGCGCCCGCGTGCGACCCGTCGCGGCCATTCAGTGGTCTATGACGAACGCAGCGGCAACTTCATCCGCCGCAGCGGCGTGGACTGGCGTTCGGACTACGACGGTGGCCTCGCGATGGCCAATTCGCCGGTGATGCATGTCAGTATCCGCGATGCCGAAAACTATGCGGCGTGGTTGTCCGAGCAGACCGGGCGCAGCTACCGGTTGCCCAGCGAGGCCGAGTTCGAATACGCGCTGCGCGCCGGCAGCAGTGGCCGCTATCCGTGGGGCGCCGCCGGCACGCCGCCGCCCGGTGCTGGCAACTTCACTGGCAGCAAGGATGTCTCGCCATCGGGACGGCACTGGCACAACGCCTTCATCGGCTATGGCGATGGCTGGTGGGGGCCCGCGCCGGTGGCCAGTTTCCAGGCCAATGCCTTCGGCCTGCACGACATGGCGGGCAATCTCAGCGAGTGGGTGGCCGATTGCTGGCATGCCAGCTACCGGCGCGCGCCCTCCGATGGCGCGGCCTGGTTCAACCCGGGCTGCCGCGCACGGGTGATCCGCGGGGGCAACTGGGCCAACGCGCCGGAGCAGACCCGTGCGGCGTGGCGGCAGTCGCAGGATTCGGACACCACCAGCGCTCGCATCGGTTTCCGCCTGGTGCGGGGCATCTGAGCGGCACCGGGCTTCACCCGCTGCTGGCGCCCGCGCACTAAGATTGCGCCGTGCCCGCCGGCCGGCGGGGCCTGCTGGACGACCCCTGATGCGCAATGATCCCTTTTCCCGCTCGCCCCAAGGTCCGCAGCGTCGCGGCCTGTTTGGCAACATCCGCTGGTGGGTGCTGCTGCTGGCCGCCGGCTATGCGCTCTTCTACTGGTTTTCCAATCGCACGGTGGACCCCTACACCGGCGAGAAGGTGATGATTGACAGCAGCCTGGACGCCCGCCAGGAGACCGCCTTGGGCCTGCAGGCCTACCAGCAGATCCTCTCGGAGGAGCCGCCGATGGACTCCAACGCGCCGATCGCCCGCGATGTGCGCGACATCGCCCAGCGCCTGATTGCCAAGGTTGATGTGGTGGAGACTGCACTGGCGCAGGAGCACGGCGTTCAGCCGGCGCATTTCGCGCGTGATTTCCAGTGGGAAGTCAACGTGATCCCATCTGAACAGGCCAACGCATTCTGCCTGCCTGGTGGCAAGATGGCGGTCTATACCGGCCTGGTGCCGGTGGCGCGCACGCGCGACGCGATGGCGGTGGTGATGGGCCACGAGATTGCCCATGCGCTGCTGCGCCACGGTGCGCAGCGGATGGCGCAGCAGAAGCTGACCCAGATCGGGCAGATGGCCGGCGCCGCCAGCGGCATGGATGCGCAGCAGCAACAGATGATGATGTCGGCGATGGGCTACGGGTATCTGCTGCCCTATGCGCGCAGCCACGAGACGCAGGCCGATGAAGTGGGACTGATGCTGGCTGCGGCGGCGTGCTTCGACCCGCGCGAGGCGGTGCCGCTGTGGCAGCGCATGGGCCAGGCCAGTGGTGGCCAGTCACCGCCGGAGTTCGCGTCGACTCACCCGAACCCGGGTACCCGTATCCAGAACCTGCAGGCGTTGATGCCGAAGGCACTCGAGTACCGGCAGAAGTTCTGCGAGCAGGCAAAGTAGGGGGTTGTTCGGCAGGGCTTGCAGCCCTGCACCTGCCGAAGCAACAGCAACAGCAACAGCAACAGCAACAGCGTGCATTCCGTGGGATGGCGGGGTGGGTCCGGTTGCGGGGGCCGCTGCAAGTACGTCCATGTAAGCTCGGTCGCCGCATCCATGCGGCTCACGCCCCCGCAACCGGACCCACCCCGCCTTCGACAGATGTCCGCGATCTGCCGGAATGGCGCTTGGGGGCAGATCCGTTTTCCGCAGGAAAACGGATCTGACCCCGAATTGATTCGATATCTGAAAGAGATTCATCCACGCATGGCGTGGATCTACCGACCGTCATCGGGACACTGTCGAGGGTGGGGCGGTGTGGCTGTGCAGGACCGTTGGCGCCATGGATGGCGCCATCGAGCCCCCAGGGATGGGTTTACGGCGTGTCCTGCACAGCCACACCACCCCGCCAAGCTATCAGCAATCCAGAGCCGCTTTCGCTGTTGCTTCGGCTGTTGCATTTGCCTCTGCAGGTGCAGGGCGCAGCCCTGCCGAACCCCTTTACTTGACCTGCACGTCGATCACGCCGTCGCCCACGCGCGCCTGCAATGCGTCGCCGGGCTGTACCTGATCGACCTGGCGCACCAGCGTGCCATCGTCACTGCGGGTCAGGATGCTGTAGCCGCGCGCTACAGTCGCCAGCGGGCTGACCGCTTCCAGCGAACGCGCCAGCCCGCGCAGGCGCAGCGCATCGCGTTCCAGCAGACGCTGCATCGCTGCCTGCGGTCGTCCGCGCAGGGCGGCCAGGCGGCGTTGCATCGTGTCGAGTTGGCGCTGTGGGTGGTGCCCGCGCAGGACCGCCGCTGCATGGCGAAGGCGCGCAGCACGGCGCTCCTGCTGCTGGTTGAACGCGGCATGCAGGCGCCGGCCCAGATCGAGCTGGCGGCGGCGCAACAGGTCCAGTCGCGCCTGCGGGCTCTGCGCGTTCAGGCGCAGCAGGGCACGGTCAGCACGTTGCATCGCCTGCTGCATCGTGTGCCGCTGCAGCTGCGCCATGCGTGCCGCGGTGCGCCGCAGGCGCAGGGCCAGTTCGCGCTGGTCCGGTACCAGCAGCTCGGCTGCCACCGATGGCGTCGGTGCACGGAGGTCGGCGGCGAAGTCGCTCAGGCTGAAGTCGGTTTCATGGCCCACCGCCGACACTACCGGGGTGCGGCTGGCGGCGATCGCACGGGCCAGTGCTTCATCGTTGAAGGCCCACAGGTCTTCCAGTGAACCGCCGCCACGGGTCAGCAGGATCACGTCGTAGCGGCCACTGGCATCGGCGGCCTGCAGCAGGCGGGTGATCTGTGCAGCGGCGCTGCTGCCCTGCACCAGGGTCGGCAGCAGGTCCACTTCCAGCAGCGGGAAGCGGCGGCCGAGCACGCTCAGCACGTCGCGCACAGCGGCGCCGGTGGGGGAGGTGATCACCGCAAGGCGCTGCACGTGCGCCGGCAGCGGCCGCTTGCGTGCCGGGTCGAACAGGCCTTCGGCCTCCAGCCGTGCCTTCAGCTCCTCGAAGGCGCGGCGCAGTGCGCCTTCGCCGGCTTCCTCCATGTGGTCCAGCACCATCTGGTACTCGCCACGGGCGTCGTACAGGGTCACCTTGCCGCGCACCAGCACGCGCATGCCTTCGCGCGGCACGAACTTCAGGTACTGCGCCTTCATCCGGAACATCGCCGCGCGCAGCTGCGCACGTGCGTCCTTCAGGGTGAAATACAGATGCCCGGAGGCGGGACGCGCCACGCTGCCCAGTTCGGCCTCGACCCAGATCGCCGGGAAGCTGCCTTCCAGCAGGTCGCGGGCCAGGGTGTTGAGCTGGCTGGGGGTGAGGATGTCGTTGTTGCGTGGCTGCATGGGAACGGCGTGCTGCGGGCGGAACGGGGGCTCAGGATCGCACGTCAGCGCACCGTGTGCTGGCCCAGTGCCCACTGCACGTGTTCACGCACCAGCGGCGAGGGATCGTCGATGCGGGTCTGCAGGGCAGCCAGCGCTTCGGCCGAGGACGGCGCATTGCCCAGCGCCACGGCGATGTTGCGCAGCCAGCGCTCATGGCCGCTGCGCCGGATCGGGCTGCCTTCGGTGCGGCGCAGGAACTCGGCTTCGTCCCAGGCGAACAGCTGGTCCAGGCGCGCGGTATCGAGGTTGTTGCGCGCGCGGAAATCGGCTTCGTCGGTACGCTTGGCGAACTTGTTCCAGGGGCAGACCAGCTGGCAGTCGTCACAGCCGTAGATGCGGTTGCCGATCAACGGCCGCATGTCTTCGGGGATGGCACCGTCGTGCTCGATGGTCAGGTAGGAAATACAGCGCCGCGCGTCCAGCCGCTGCGGGCCGGTGATCGCGCGGGTAGGGCAGACATCGATGCAGCGCGTGCAGGTGCCGCAGTGTGCCGTAGCCGGCGCATCGATCGGCAGCGGGATATCGATGTAGATCTCGCCGATGAAGAACCAGGAACCGCCGTTGCGGTCGATCAGGCAGGTGTGCTTGCCGATCCAGCCCAGCCCCGCGTTGCGCGCCAGTGCGCGCTCCAGCACCGGCGCCGAATCGACGAATACCCGGTAGCCCAGCGGTGCCACTTCATCGTTGATCTGCGTGGCCAGCTTCTGCAGGCGGTTGCGCATCAGCTTGTGGTAGTCGCGGCCCAAGGCGTAACGGGCCACGTAGGCGCGGCCCGGGTCGGCCAGGGTTGCCCAGGCTTCGGTGTCGTCCTTGTGGCTGTAGTCCATGCCTACCGAGATCACCCGCACCGTGCCGGGCAGCAGCTCGGCCGGGCGCGCGCGCAGGGTGCCGTGGCGCGCCATCCAGTCCATCGTGCCGTACAGGCCCTGGCCCAGCCAGTCGGCCAGGTGCGCCTCGTCCTCGCCCAGCTCGATGCCGGCGATGCCGCAGCGCTGGAAGCCATGCGCACGCGCCAGTTCGCGGATGCGCTGTACGGCCTGGACCGGATCGACAGGGGAGGGGGCGGGAGACATATGCACCAGTATAAAATCCCCGCATGGCCAACCTTGCCGCTCTGTTCGATTCCGCTGCCGCGCGCGCGCTTGATGCGCAGGCCTCGGCACTGGCTGCCGAGGGCGGCTGGAGCCTGATGGCGCAGGCCGGCCACGCCGCCTGGCAGTGCCTGCTGCAGCATTGGCCACAAGCGCAGCGGATCGGCGTGGTGGTTGGCGCAGGAAACAACGGCGGCGATGGCCTGGTGCTGGCCCGCCATGCACGACAGGCCGGGCGTACGGTGACGGTGATCGCCTTGCCGGGCAAGCCACCGGCGACGTCGCTGGCACAGCGTGCCGCATCGGAATTCACGTCCGGTGGCGGCACCCTCACCGATTTCGACGGCGCGCTGCCCGAGGCCGATATCTGGGTCGATGCCCTGTTCGGTCTGGGCTTCGACCGTGCGCCGGAAGGTGTGGCGCAGGCGCTGATCGCCGCCCTCAACGCGCAGGCGGCACCGGTTCTGGCGCTGGACGTCCCCAGTGGCGTCGATGCCGACCGGGGCGCCGTACCGGGCGAGGCGGTGAAGGCTGTTTTGACCCTGCAGTTCATCGTGCCGCATCGCGGGCTGTATACCGGCGATGCGCTGGATCATTGCGGGCGGAAGGCGTTGGCGCCGCTGCAGCTGCCCACGGCCGCATGGCAGGGCGTGTCACCTGCCGTGGAGCACTGGACCCAGGCGCGCTTGCCGGCACTGCTGCCGCCGCGCCGCGCCAACAGCCACAAGGGCGAATCCGGGCACGTGCTGTGCGTCGGCGGCAACCATGGCAGCGGCGGTGCCATCGCCATGGCGGCCGAGGCCGCGCTGCGTGCCGGCGCCGGATTGCTGAGCCTGGGCACCCGCCGCGATCACGTCGGCCCGTTGCTGGCGCGCCTGCCGGAAGCGATGACCCATGCGCTGGAAGACGGCGATGTGCTGCCGGCGCTGCTGGACAAGGCCAGGGTGGTGGCGATCGGGCCGGGCCTGGGCCAGGACGAATGGGCGCGCGCGCTGTTTGCGCGGGCGCTGGCCAGCGCCAAACCGCTGGTGGTCGATGCCGATGCACTGAACCTGCTGGCGCAGGATCCGCGCGCGCTGCCGGACGCCATCCTTACGCCACATCCGGGCGAGGCCGCGCGTCTGCTCGGCTGCAGTACCGCTGACATCCAGGCCGATCGCTACCGTTGTGCGCAGGCGTTGGCCGAACGCTTCCACGCCGTGGTGGTGTTGAAGGGCGCAGGCAGCATCGTGACGGCGCCCGGGCAGGCGCCACGGCTGATCGCTGCAGGCAATCCCGGCATGGCCGTGGGAGGCATGGGCGATCTGCTCACCGGCATCATCGCCAGCCTGCGCGCGCAGGGCCTGGCCGCCTTCGACGCCGCCGCGGCCGGTGCGCTGCTGCATGGGCTCGCGGGCGACGCCGCGGCCGCCGATGGCGCGCGCGGCCTGCTTCCTACTGATCTGCTGTCGCCGTTGCGGCGACTGGCCAACCCGGAACTTTCCCGATGATCGATTTCTTCCTTGCCGACAGCGATGCCACTGAACTGCTCGGGCAATGGCTGGCGGCCACGCGGCCGCCGCAGGCGCTGGTCGAATTGCGCGGCGACCTGGGGGCCGGCAAATCCACCACGGCCCGCGCACTGCTGCGCGCGCTGGGTGTCCAGGGCGCCATCCGCAGCCCGACCTACACCCTGGTCGAGCGCTATCCGCTGGCCGGCGGTGGCGAGGCCTGGCATCTGGATCTGTACCGGATCGGGCAGGCCGGCGAACTCGATTTCCTCGGGCTGGACGAGGGCAGCGCGGTACTGTGGCTGGTTGAATGGCCGGAACGCGGTGCCGGTGCGCTGCCGCCAACCGACCTGGTGGTGGCGCTGGAGATCGAGGGACAAGGGCGTCGCGTTCGTCTCACTGGCGCCAGCGACGCGGGGCATGAATGGCTGAAACGGCTTCCCCAAGGAGGCGACTTGCAGGCCATATCTGTCGGCTGACGAGAACAAACACCGGCAGGTTACGGATTATTAAGGAAAAAGGTGTTGCATTCCGTTCAGCGCGGTGATTGAATCCTGAGCCATGCGCCCGGGGAACCGTCTCATCGCCATCTGTGCCGCCGTCGGACTGGGTCTGGCGAGCGTCAGCGCGTGGGCCGGTGAAATTCGCCAGGTCCTGCTGAATACCGGTGCCACCGGCACCCGTGCCGAGATCTCGCTGGTGGGCAGTGGCGGTTACAAGACGATGTCGTTGGCCGGACCGAACCGCCTGGTGGTCGATTTCCCGGACTCCAGCGCCGTACGCAACCTGAAAATGCCAGCGGCGCAGGGCGTGGTCACCGCGGTGCGCACCGGACAGCCGGTGCCGGGTACCTTCCGTGTCGTTTTCGACCTTGCTGAATCGGTGGCGCCGTTCCGCCCACAGATGCAGCGCGAGGGCAATGAATCCAAGCTGGTGATCGAATGGCCGGGCGATGGCCCGGCCGTGGCCGCCAGCCGTCCGGCAGCGACGCCAGCGGTGCCGCCGCAGGCGCCGGCCAACACGCCCGCACCGACGCCGACGCCGGCGGAGAGCGCGCAGGCGCGTACCGATGCCGCGCGTGCCACGGCGCTGCTGACTGCCCAGGTGCGGCAGCAGGCCAGTGCCACCGCCGCCGCGCCGGCCACGCCTACCCCGGCGCCATCCACCGCGCCGGCCCAGGTCGCGGCGGCGGGTACCGTGGCCAGCAGTTCGCCTTCTTCCTCGCCGGCCGCGATCCTCGCTGGGCAGCGCACCGCAGCGGTGGTGACCACGCCGCCGGCCACGGTGCCTGCGCCGGCACCGACGCCGGTGGAACCGCCGCGCCCGGCCATGCCCAGTGATGCCTCCCGCATCCGCATGCAGGCCGGCATGCGCCATCTGGTGGTGGCCATCGATCCCGGTCACGGAGGCCAGGATCCGGGCGCGATCGGCCCGACCGGCAAGCGTGAGAAGGATGTCACCCTGGCGGTGGCGCGGGAACTGGCCCGTCAGGTCAATGCGACGCCAGGCCTGAAGGCCTACCTTACGCGCGACAGCGACGTGTTCATTCCGCTGCCGATGCGCGCGCAGAAGGCGCGTGCAAACAAGGCCGACATCTTCATTTCCATCCATGCCGACGCGGCCGAGAACCGTTCGGCCACCGGTTCGTCGGTGTACGTACTGTCGACCAAGGGTGCCTCTTCGCAGCGCGCCCGTTGGCTGGCAGACAAGGAAAACGCGGCCGATCTGGTCGGTGGCGTTCGCCTGCAGCAGACCGAGGGCACGCTTGCCAATGTGCTGCTGGACCTCGCGCAGAGCGGCTACATGAAGGCGTCCGAAGACGCCGCCGGCCACGTGCTGGGCGGCCTTAAGCGGATCGGCAACAACCACAAGCCGAACATCGAGCGCGCCAACTTCGCGGTGCTGCGTACGTCGGACATGCCGGCGATGCTGGTGGAAACCGCGTTCATCTCCAACCCGGATGAAGAGCGTCGCCTGACCGACCCGGCCTACCAGCGCAAGATCGCCGGTGCCGTGCTCGATGGCGTGCACACCTTCTTCAGCCGCCAGCCACCGCCGGGCACGCTGTACGCGGCCCGTGCCCAGGCCGAGATCGACGCCGCAGCCACCATGGCCGGCGGCAGCAAGTAATCCGCTTCCTGTAGAGCGCGGTAGAGTCGACTGTTGGTTGACTACGTGCGCAGCGCGGGGCTTTTCGGCGCCCGGGCGGAGAGCAGTCGACTGACAGTCGACTCTACCCACGGGCGCTCCGCTATCATCGACCCATGAAGTCTGCTGCCCATCATCTCCCATGAGCGCGCCCGGTCCGCGCCCGATCCGGCCCTTGCCGGAGATCCTGATCAACCAGATCGCCGCTGGCGAAGTGGTCGAGCGTCCCGCTTCGGTGGTCAAGGAGCTGGTCGAGAACGCGATCGACGCCGGTGCCAGCCGCGTAGATATCGATCTTGAAGAGGGCGGTGTACGCCTGATCCGCATCCGCGACAACGGCAGTGGCATCGCGCCGGAGCAGCTGCCGCTGGCGGTATCGCGCCACGCGACCAGCAAGATCGCCGATCTGGACGATCTTGAATCGGTGGCCACGCTCGGTTTCCGTGGCGAAGCGCTGCCGTCGATCGCCTCGGTCAGTCGCTTCACCCTGGCCTCGCGTCGCGCACATGACGAGCATGGTTCCGCGCTGCAGATCGAAGGCGGGAAGATCGGTGAGGTGACGCCGCGCGCGCATGCGCCGGGTACCACGGTGGAAGTGCGCGAGCTGTTTTACAACGTACCGGCGCGGCGCAAGTTCCTGCGCGCCGAGCGCACCGAGCTGGGCCATATCGAAGAATGGCTGCGCTCGCTGGCCCTGGCGCGGCCGGACGTCGAACTGCGCGTGTCCCACAACGGCAAGGCCTCGCGCCGTTACAAGCCGGGCGATCTGTATTCCGATACGCGATTGGCAGAAACGCTGGGCGAGGATTTCGCCAACCAGGCCGTGCGCGTGGATCACAGTGGCGCCGGCCTGCGCCTGCATGGCTGGATCGCGCAGCCGCATTACTCGCGTGCCAGCGCCGACCAGCAGTACCTGTACGTCAACGGCCGTTCGGTGCGCGATCGCAGCGTCGCCCACGCGGTGAAGATGGCGTACGGCGATGTGCTGTACCACGGTCGGCAGCCGGCCTATGTGCTGTTCCTCGAACTGGACCCGACCCGTGTTGATGTCAACGTGCACCCGGCCAAGCACGAGGTGCGCTTTCGTGATTCGCGGCTGGTGCATGACTTCGTCTATCGCACGCTGAAGGACGCGTTGGCTGATACCCGCGCGGGCATGTCGGCGCAGGAGATCGGTGCGGGTCCGGTGCATCCGGTGGACGCCGCTGCTGCATCGATGGCATCGAGCGCGGGCGCATCGGGTTTCGGGCTGGTGCGTGGGCCTGCGCCCGGTGCCGGCTCGGGCGCAGGCGGCGGTGGCTTTTCCGGCTGGCGCCCGCAGCAGCCCCTTGGGCTGCAGGTTGCTGATGCTCCGGCGGCCTACGCCGCGCTGTATGCCACGCCGGCCGGTGCCGAGCCCGGGGCGGCGCTGCCGCCGATGCCGACCGAGAACGGACTGCCGGTCACCAGTGCCGATGCCGGAGTGCCGCCGCTGGGCTATGCGATCGCGCAGCTGCACGGCATCTACATCCTGGCCGAGAACGCCGAAGGCCTGATCGTGGTCGACATGCATGCCGCACACGAACGCATCGGCTACGAGCGCCTGAAGAACGCGCACGATGGCATCGGCCTGCAGTCGCAGCCGTTGCTGGTGCCGATCACGCTGGCGGTGGGCGAGCGCGAGGCCGATACCGCCGAAAGCGAAGCCGACACGCTGGCCGCACTCGGCTTCGAAGTGACCCGTGCCGGCCCCGGTTCACTGCACGTGCGCAGCATACCGGCACTGCTGGCGCATGCCGAACCGGAAGGCCTGCTGCGCGACGTGCTGACCGACCTGCGCGAGCACGGCCAGAGCCGCCGCGTGGCCAGCGCGCGCGACGAGCTGCTGTCGACCATGGCCTGCCACGGCGCGGTGCGTGCCAACCGTCGCCTGACCGTGCCGGAAATGAACGCGCTGCTGCGCGACATGGAGATCACCGAGCGGTCCGGCCAATGCAACCACGGCCGGCCGACCTGGGCCCGTTTTTCGCTGGCGGAGATCGACCGCTGGTTCCTGCGCGGACGTTGAGGGGAGCATCGATGCGTTATCGGGGAATGGGCGGCCTGCTGGTCGCCATGGTGTTGGCCGCCTGCAGCCCCGCGCCGCCGCCGGCACCGGCTTCGGCCGCGGAGGATCCGTCCTATGCCGCCGGGCAGCAGCAGTGGCGGGTGGCACGCTATCAGGACCTTACCCGCCCGGACGGTTGGACAGCGCTGGTCGGCCTGCACTGGCTGCAGAACAGATCGCACTTTGTCGGCAGTGGCGCGACCAATGGCATCCGCCTGGCGGTGGGGCCGGACAAGCTGGGCCTGCTGCGCCGCGAAGGCAGCCAATGGTGGTTCACTCCCGAAGCCGGTACGGACGTCAGCCATGGGGGCAAACCGGTCCGCGGCCGCATCCGCATCGACACCGACAAGGATCCGCAGCCGACGCTGCTGGCCTTCGATGGTGGCAAAGGCCAGCTCAGCATCATCCGTCGCGGTCCGCGCGATGCGCTGCGGGTCAAGCACGCCGATGCGCCTGCACGCCGTGGGTTCGCCGGCCTGGAGTACTGGCCGGGCGGTCCTGACTGGCAGGTGCAGGCGCGCTTCATCGCGCACCCGCCAGGCAAGACCCTGCCGATCGTCGATATCACTGGCTTGACCACCGAGATGCCGAACGCGGGCGCGGTCGAGTTCCAGCGTGATGGCCGCAACTGGCGGCTGGAGGCGATAGGTGCACCCGGGCAGCCGCTGTTCCTGATCTTCGCCGACCGCACCAGCGGTCGCGGCAGCTATCCGGCTGGGCGTTACCTGGACACCGATGCGCCAGGCGCCGATGGTACGGTGCGCATCGATTTCAACCATGCCTACAACCCACCGTGTGCGTTCACCGCCTATGCAACCTGCCCGTTGGCGCCGCCTGAAAACCGGCTGGACCTGCGCGTGGAAGCGGGCGAGAAGGTCTACCACCTGCCTGAAGGAGAAGGCTGAGATGCCGATCAGATCACTGTTGCGTGCCGCCGTTCTGTTGGCGGCCTGTGCGCTGGCACCGCTGGTTGCAGCACGTACCCTGCAAGCCGACACCGCTGGCGCAGCGGCGGCCAGGCCGCCGGTGCCGTTGCTGTGGAAAGTGACTGGCCCAGGCGACTCACGCCTCTACCTGCTCGGTTCCTTCCACCTGCTGAAGCCGCAGGACTACCCGCTGTCGCCCGATGTCGAACAGGCGTTCGAGGCCTCACAGCGGGTAGTGTTCGAACTGTCGCCGGAAGACATGCAGTCGCCCCAGCTGGCCAGCCGCATGGTGCAGGCGGCGATCCGCACCGATGGCAGCGAGCTGAAGCGTGATCTGGATGCGGCCACCTGGCAGAAGCTGCAGGCCTTTGCTGCCGAGAACCAGTTGCCGCTGGCGCAGATGCAGGGCATGAAGCCCTGGTTCGTCGGCCTGAGCATTTCGATCGGGCAGATGCAGAAGCTCGGCCTGGACCCGGCGCTGGGCCTGGACCGCCACTTCATGGAGCGCGCGCAGAAGACCGGCCGCAAGACGGCGGGACTGGAGGACATTGATACCCAGATCGGCATGCTTGACGGAATGACGCTGCAGGAACAGCGGCAGATGCTGGCCGAAGCACTGGACCAGGCCGGCAAGGCCGATGAGCAGGCGCGGCTGCTGCATGATGCGTGGCGCCGCGGTGATGATCGCCTGCTGTGGACCAAGATGGCGGCAGAGATGCGCCAGCAGTACCCGCAGCTGTACCAGCGCATCAACACCGGGCGCAACGATGCCTGGGTGCCGAAGCTGCAGCCGTACCTGCAGGCCGGGCAGGGCGGTACGCTGGTGGTGGTCGGCACGCTGCACCTGCTGGGCAGTGATGGCGTGGTCGAGAAACTGAAGGCGAAAGGGTACAAGGTCGAGCGCGTGTGCTCGGCGTGCAAGGCGAAACGCTGACGTATCGTTGGCGCGATCCAGACAGAAACGGCGCGCCAGGGGCGCGCCGTTCTCGTGTCAGCCTGTGAAGCGGCTCAGCGGCGGGTCTTGCTGCCGGTGCCGGTGCCCGGTTCGTTCGGCTTGTTGCCGGTGCCCGTACCGGTGCCGCCCGGGCGCGGGCCACCGAAGCCGCTGCCCATGCTGCGCTGGAATTCCTGCCACAGCTCCAGGTTGCGCTCGGTCAGCTGGTTCATCATCGCCCACGGGGTCTGGCCCAGCAGGTTGCCCATCTGCTGGCGGAACTGTTGCTGCTGGTCGAGGAAGACCTGCATGCTGCGCTCCAGGTAGTTGCCCATGAAGCCCTGCAGGGAATCGCCGTAGAAGCGGATCAGCTGGCTCAGCAGCTGCGTGGACAGCATCGGTTCGCCGTCCTGTTCCTGGTCGGCGATGATCTGCAGCAGGACTGAACGGGTGAGGTCGTCGCCGCTCTTGGCGTCGCGGACTTCGAAGTCTTCACCGTCCAGGATCAGCTGGCGCACGTCCTCGATGGTGATGTAGCTGGAGATCTCGGTGTCGTAGAGACGGCGGTTCGGATACTTCTTGATGATGCGGGTCGCAGCCATGAAGCGGTACTCGTCACAGTAGACGCGCAGCATGGCGCAGTGCAGCAGCGGTTGCAACCGCCCCAGCCCCCGCCAGGCTTGGCTTTCAGGGGCGATCATGTTGCGCAACAAGGGTTTGCGTGCTGCGCAGCATGACCATCGGCAGGGGCCGCCGGTGCATGCCGCGGCGCCCCCTGCGCGGCTCACCAGCCCATGTGGTGGCCGCCGTTGATGTCCAGGTTGCTGCCCGTGATCCACGAGGCTTCCTCGGCCACCAGGAAGGACACGCCATAGGCGATTTCTTCCGGCTTGCCGAGGCGCCCGGTGGGAATGTCGGCGATGATCTTGGCGCGCACGTCCTCCGGAACCGCCATCACCATGTCGGTGGCGACGTAGCCGGGCGAAATGGTGTTGACCGTAATGCCGAAGCCGGCGTTCTCGCGGGCCAGCGAGATGGTGAAGCCGTGCATGCCGGCCTTGGCCGCAGCATAGTTGGCCTGGCCGTACTGGCCCTTCAGGCCGTTGATCGAGCTGATCTGGATGACCCGGCCCCAGCCGCGGCGGCGCATGCCTTCGATGACCGGCCGGGTGACGTTGAACACCGAGTTGAGATTGGTGTTGATCACATCGTGCCACTGGTCCGCGCGCATGCGGTGGAAGGTGGTGTCACGGGTGATGCCGGCGTTGTTGACCAGGATCTCGACCGGGCCCAGCTCGGCCTCGACCGCACGCACCAGCGCCTCGGCGCTGCCTGGATCGGAGACATCGCCCGGGAAGATCGACACGCTGTAGCCGCGCTCGGTCATCGCCTGCTGCCATGCGCGGGCCTTGTCCTCGTCGCGGTAGTTGGTGGCGACCCGGTGGCCCTGGTCGGCCAGGCGTTGGCAGATGGCGGTACCGATGCCGCCGGTTCCGCCGGTGACCAGTGCGACGCGAGATGTCATGGAATGCTGTCCGGAATCAGGTGGGGGAAGGGGGATTCTGCAACATCGGCGCGGAAAGTGCGCCGGCCGGCAACAGGATGTCGGTCCGCGGCAGTCGAGCCGGGTCGAATGCCCGTTGCGCAGTGTGCAGCAGCGCATCCCGGTCATCGGCGCCGTCCAGTGCGGCAGGGGCCTGGCCCAGCAGCTGCCAGAGCGCGCGCAGTACCGGCACCGGCCGTGTACTGTCCACCGGCAGCGACGCCAGCGACTTGGACAGTTTGTGGCCGGGGGCGTCCAGCAGCAGCGGCAGGTGCCAGTAGCGCGGCACGGCCAGGCCCAGCGCCTGCTGCAGCAGGATCTGCCGCGCGGTGGAATCGAGCAGATCGGCGCCGCGCACCACTTCGGTCACCCCCTGCGCGGCGTCATCGACCACCACCGCGAGCTGGTAGGCCCAGCAGCCGTCGGCACGGCGCAGCACGAAGTCGCCGACTTCGGCATGCACGTCCTGCTGCTGCGGGCCGCGCAGGCCATCGTCGAAGTGCACGATGCTGCCCGGCGGCACGCGGAAGCGGACGGCAGGGTCCGGTCGCGGTTGCCGCGCAACGCAGCGGTGATGGATGCCGCCGTTGGCGGCCAACTCGCTGCGGCTGCAGTGGCAGATGAAGGCCAGATCGCTGGCCAGCAGCATGTCCAGTGCGGCCTGGTAGGCCTCGCCGCGGGTGCTCTGCCAGAGGATCGGGCCGTCGTGGGCGAGGCCGAACGCGGCCAGCGCCTGCAGCTGTGATGTGGCGGCACCGGGCACGGTGCGCGGCGGATCGACGTCTTCGATGCGCAGCCGCCACAGGCCGCCATGGTGGCGGGCCAGCAGCCAACTGCCGAAGGCGGCGAGCAGGGATCCGGGATGGAGCAGGCCGGTCGGCGAGGGCGCGAAGCGGCCGCAGGGAACAATGGCGGTCATGCAGGCTGAATCGTCGGTCAGGTTGGCGCTTGAATTCAAGCTGAGCGCACCGCAAATTGACGGATATCGACCCCTTCCGAGCCGGATTTTCCCATGTTCACCCGTATTGCCCTGTTCCTGGCGACCAACTTCGCGGTCCTGATCCTCGCCAGCATCGTGATGTCGCTGGCGGGAACCGACCCGAGCAAGATGAGCGGTCTGCTGATCATGGCCGGCATCTTCGGTTTCGGTGGCTCCTTCATCTCGCTGCTGCTGTCCAAGTGGATGGCCAAGCGCTCCACCGGTGCGGTGGTGATCACCGAGCCGCGCAACCAGACCGAGCGCTGGCTGCTGGCCACCGTCGAGCGGCAGGCCAAGGCGGCCGGCATCGGCATGCCCGAGGTGGCGGTCTATGACGGCCCGGAGATCAATGCCTTCGCCACCGGTGCCAACCGCAACAACGCGCTGGTGGCGGTGTCCACCGGCCTGCTGCACAACATGAGTGAAGACGAGGCCGAAGCGGTGCTGGGCCACGAGATCGCCCACGTCGCCAACGGTGACATGATCACCATGGCACTGCTGCAGGGCGTGTTGAACACCTTCGTGATCGTGCTGGCCCGCGTGGTCGGCGGCATCATCGACAGCGCGCTGTCGGGCAACCGCGAAGGCGGCGGCCGCGGCTTCGCCTACTACATCATCGTGTTCGTGCTGGAGATGGTGTTCGGCCTGTTCGCGACGATGATCGCCATGTGGTTCTCGCGCCACCGCGAGTTCCGCGCCGATGCAGGCGGTGCCTCGCTGGCTGGCCGCCAGAAGATGATCGCCGCGCTGGAGCGCCTGCAGTTGAACCACGGCCAGAGCACGCTGCCGACCCAGATCGCCGCGTTCGGTATTGCCGGTTCGACGGCCAAGAAGCTGTTCATGAGCCACCCGCCGCTGGAAGAGCGCATCGCCGCGCTGCGGGCGTCGACGGTGGCGTAACTCTCTGCTCCTTGTTAGTGCAGGAACGCCTGGCCCCGCGCCGGGCGTTTTTGTTTTGCGCGCGCACGCATTGGTGGCGCCAGGCGATGCCTAGGATCATTTCCGCGACCGCGGAGGGGTGTCACTTTCTTTGCGCGCAAAGAAAGTAACCAAAGAAACGCTCCGCCAGCCGCGAGCCGTCGCTACGCGCCGGTACCCTGCGCTTCTCGGTGAATCAGGGGACGGCGCCGAACTCGCTGCGCTCAGACACCGGCGCCTCTTCGCCCCTGATTCCCCTGCGATGCTCGGCTCGCTCAAGGCGGACTGGAAGATCAAGATCAAGATCGACAGCATCCACACGTGGCGCGGATCTACTGGGTGCAGCTGTGGCATTTGACGTTGGGTCCGCCTTGAGCGAGCCGAGCACCGCAGGTCCGGCGAGGGCGAAGAGGTGCGGGTGTCTGAGCGCAGCGAGTTCCCGCACCGTCCCTCGACGGTCCGAGGAGCGCAGGGTACCGGCGTGCGCAGCACGTCGGCTCGCGCCCCGGCGGCGTGTTTCTTTGGTTACTTTCTTTGCGCGCAAAGAAAGTGACACCCCTCCGCGGTCGCGGAAACGACTCTCCGTGCGCACAAACGAAAACGGCACCTTCGCAGATGCCGTCCCCATGAACCGCTTTACGCGAAACCTCAGAACTTCGCGTCGAACTCGGCGGCGTAGCCGGTGTTCACCAGCACCTTCTGCAGCGACTCGGCCACCTTCAGGTTGCCGGCTACGATCTGGTGGGTCTCCGGGCCACGGTTGTCCATGCGGCCCAGGGTCGCGCCCTTGAAGTCACAGACCTTGCCGCCCGCCTCGCGGACCAGCAGCAGGCCGGCGGCGATGTCCCACGCCTTCACACCGGCTTCGAAGTAGGCGTCGGCGCGGCCGCAGGCCACGTAGGCCAGGTCCAATGCGGCCGAACCGGTGCGGCGGATGTCCTCGCCGTGCACCAGCAGGGCGTCGACCGCCTTCAGCTGGGCGCTGGCGCGGCTGCGCTCGCGCGGGGCGAAACCGGTGTGGATCATCGTGCCTTCCAGATCCTTGCGGTCGGCCACGCGGATGCGGCGGTCGTTCAGCACGGCGCCGGCACCACGGCTGGCGGTGAACAGTTCATTGCGCAGCGGGTCGAAGATGACCGCGTCGGTCGGCTCGCCGTTCTCGACCAGCGCGATCGACACGCAGTAGTGCGGCACGCCACGCAGGTAGTTGCTGGTGCCGTCCAGCGGGTCGATGACCCACATCTGGCGACGCTCGCCCTGCACGCCACCTTCTTCACCGAAGATGCCGTAGTCCGGGTAAGCGCGCTTGAGTTCCTTGACGATGACCTTTTCCGCGTCCGCATCCACTTCGCTGGCGTAGTCCATCCGGCCCTTCTGCACCACGTTCAGTGCCTCGAGCTTGTTGATGTTGCGCAACAGGACGTTGCCGGCGAGGCGGGCGGCCTTGACCATGACGGTGACGGCGGGTTTCTGCATGGCGTGGGCTCCCGGAAAGGCAGAAGAGATGGACTGGCGGGGGAAAAGAGCGGGTCCGGCGCAGTGGCCGGCCGCACAGTTTACCATTGGTCATCGTCCAGCTCGACCTTTTCCCTGTTCATGTCCCAGTTTCCCGCCGCCACCCGCCTCCGATTCGTCCTGGTCGGTACCCAGCATCCCGGCAACATGGGGGCCGCCGCCCGTGCCCTGAAGACCATGGGCCTGGCCCGCCTGGTGCTGGTCGCTCCCGAAAAGCCTCTGGACGAGGAGGCCTTCCGCCGCTCGGCCGGGGCCGAAGATGTGCTGGGGGACGCCCCGGTGGTCGCCACCCTGGCCGAGGCCGTGGCCGATTGCCGCCTGGTGCTGGGCTGCACCGCGCGTGCCCGCCGCGTGCAGCTGGAGGAGTACCTGCCGGCCGATGCCGCCGCCCGCGCGGTGGCCAAGGCGGGCGAGGGCGCCGAGGTGGCGCTGGTGTTCGGTCGTGAGCGCACCGGCCTGACCAACGAGGAACTGCAGCTCTGCCATGCGGCGGTGCACATCCCGTCCGATCCTGAGTTCAGCTCGCTCAACCTGGCGGCCGCCGTACAGGTGCTGGCCTATGAAACGCGCATGCAGCTGCTGGGCGCGCAGCCGGCCCCCAATGCCGAGCCCGGCTTCCGCGAACAGGCCGCCAGCCATGAGCAGATGGAGAGCTTCTTCGCCCAGCTCGGCGACACGCTGGACGAGATCGATTTCCACAAGGGCCGCGCGCCGGAATCGGCGATGCGCAAGCTGCGCCGCCTGTTCCTGCGTAGCGAGCCAAGCGAGCAGGAAGTGCGCCTGTTGCGCGGCATCCTCGCCGACACCCAGCGCATGGCGCGACTGGCACAAGCAGGCAACAAGGATAGCTGACGACGTTCTCATTTTTTCGGGTAGTCTGTCTGGATACCCAGGGGGGGATGAAGCCTGTGTCGGGTCTGCGAAAGGCAATGCAGGGGGGACTGCTGAGCCTGGCCATGGTCCTGCTGGCCGGGACGGTGCGTGCAGCACCGGACCACGTGCTGGTGCTGGGCCGGATCAGCGATGATCCCAAGGCCCACTACGAGCAGCTTCAGCCCTTGCTGGATTACGTGGTGGCGCGCATGCACGACGTTGGCATCAAGGAGGGGAGGATCCTGATGGCACGCGATCCACAGCAGATGGCCAGCTATCTGCGGCGCGGTCGTGTCGACTGGGTCACGGAAACCTCGGGTACGGCGGTGGCGCTGGGCCAGCGCAGTGGCGCCCGTCCGCTGCTGCTGACCGAGCGCAACGGTGTGCGGGAGTACCAGACGGTTTTCTTCGTGCGCCGCGACAGCCCGATCCAGCGCATGCAGGATCTGCGGGGCCATCGCCTGGCCCTGCAGAACACGGCGTCCACCAGTGCCTACCTGGTGCCGGTGATGACGTTGCTGCAGGAAGGCCTGTCGCCGCAGATCCTGGCCGGTGCATGGGACATGCCGGGCCCAGATAGCGTGGGCTACGTATTTGCACGCAGCGAGCTGAACATCGCGACGTTCGTGCACAAGGGGGTGGTTGACGTGGGAGCAGTGAGCAGCGTGGACTGGAATGACGAACGGCGGATGCCAGCAGCGTTCCGGCGCGACTTCCGCGAGCTGCTGCGCACCGAACCCTACCCGCGTGCGGTGGAGATGGTCCGCGCCGACCTTGATCCACGCGTGCGCGATCGCCTGCAGGAAGTGCTGCTGCAGGCGGCCGGCGACCCGAGGGCACGGGGAGCGCTGCATCGGTTTTTTGGCACTTCCGGGTTCCACCGTGTCGATGCGCATGCGCAGCAGCGGCTGGATGAATTGAAACAAGGATTGACGCGCGTGCGGATGGAAGTGGAATGAAGTGGCTTGGCTCGGGGATGCAGGCCCGGTTCCTGCTCGCGATGGGCGGGGCAATGGTCGTGGTGATCGCGATCCTGGCAGTGTTGTTGGGGCGGCAAGCGGCGATGCAGGGCGAGGTGCGCAACCTCAGCGGTGGCGTCATCCATGAATTGTTCGACCGCAGCGTGCGCAGCCGCGGCGAGGCGATGGCGCGCGAGTTGTCCGATGCGCTGGCCAACCCGTTGTACTACCGTGACCTGGACCAGGTTGGCGTACTGGTGCGCAGTACTGCGCGCCAGCCCGTGGTGCGCTACGTGCTGGTGTTCGACGAACGCGGCCGGCTGGTTCACGACGGCTCGGTCGAAGTATCCGGTTTCGGCCAGCCGATGGCTGATCCTCTTGCACCCAAGGCCGCGGCTGCGCAGGCGCTGGTCGTGCAGGAGTCGCCGAAGGTGCTCGACAACACCATGCCGATCATGGTCGGCAACCAGCGCATTGGCGGCGTCCGCGTCGGCATGGCGCTGGATGAGGTGCAGCAGCGCGAGCAGGCAGCCAACGCCACCTTGGGCGAACGCCTTCAGCAGGTCGGCAGCCGTCACCTGGGCTGGCTGCTGTTGATGCTGGGCCTACTGGTGGTGATCGGCGTGGTCGTGATCCTGTACGTGCAGCGTACTCTGGTTGCGCCGATCCGTGATCTTGCCGTCGCTGCCCGTCGCATCGAGGCGGGCGACTACCAGACGCCGCTGGCCGAGAACACCCGCGACGACGAGGTGGGTGAACTGGTGCGCGGTTTTGCCCGCATGCGTGATGCGATCGCCCGCCATGACCGCGAAGTGCGGCGCATGGCCTATACCGACGCGTTGACCGGGCTGACCAACCGGCTGGCATTCCGCGAGGCGCTTGATCATCGGTTGATGGCTGCCCGTGCCGCCAATCACCGGTTGGGCCTGTTGTTCGCCGATATCGACGACTTCAAGCGAGTCAATGACACCCTTGGCCACGAAGCTGGCGATGAAGCACTGCTGCAGTTTGCACAGCGTATCGATCGCGCGGTCACCGAAGCCGGGGGCGATGAAGCCCTGTTGGCGCGCTTCGGCGGAGATGAGTTCGTGATCCTGGTGGGCGATGGTGATGTGGCCGCAAATGCGCGGCTGCTGGCTGAAGTGCTGGTGCGGGAGCTGGGCAAGCCGCTGGTGGTGCAGGGCCGGGAACTGTTCCTGGGTACCTCGATCGGCGTGACCCTGTTCCCTGACGATGCGGCCGATGCCACCACCCTGCTGAAGAACGGCGACATTGCCATGTACCAGGCAAAGATGGCGGGCAAGAACTGCTATCGCTATTACAGCCGGGCGATGGACCATGCAGTCGAGCGTCGCGTGCATATGGAACAGGAGCTGCGCGGCGCCTGGGAGCGCGGCGAACTGCGCCTGGCCTACCAGCCGATCTTCCGCATGCGCGACCGCCGCATGGTCGGCGTTGAAGTGCTGCTGCGCTGGCAGCACCCGACCCTGGGCACGATCCCGCCTTCGGTGTTCATCGAGGTGGCCGAGCAGAGTGGCCTTATCGAAGTCATCGGCCCGAAGGTGCTGCGTGCGGCCTGCATGGAGGCCGCGCAATGGCCGCGCGGGACGGCCGGGGACGACCTGTTCGTGTCGGTCAACGTGTCGCCACGGCAGTTGCGCGGCGGCGAACTGCCGGCACTGGTGGCGCAGTGCCTGCATGAGTCCGGGCTACCGGCCTCGCGCCTGCATCTGGAGCTGACCGAAACCGCCGTGATCGGCGACGAGATGGTGGCCGCACAGCTGCTGGACAAGCTGCACCGCACCGGCGTGAAGGTCTGGCTGGACGATTTCGGCACCGGCTTCTCCGGTCTCAGCCATCTTCGCCAGGTACCGGTGGACGGGGTGAAGATCGACAAGAGCTTCGTGGCCGACATGCAGCGCGATCCCGACGATCTGGCGCTGACCACGGCGATCATCGCCATGGCCCACGCACTGGGCATCACCGTGGTGGCCGAGGGCATCGAGCAGCAGGCGCAGTTCGACCTGCTGGTGCAGCGCGGCTGCGATCTTGGCCAGGGCTACTGGCTGAGTCATCCGGTGACCGCCACCGAAGTGGTGCGGATGATCGAATCGGGCCTCTGACCGACACAAAAAAAAGGGACGGAGGGGATTAAGTCGCTTGTGCATTTGCGACTTAATCCCCTCCGTCCCCTTTTTTGGGGCTACAGCGGACGCTTGCTCGGGTCGCCGGGCAGTTCGCGCACCAGTTTCGGGATCAGATAACCGGACAGGCGCGCGGTCAGGCCGGCAATCAGCGCCTTGGCCTGGGCGTCATCCACTTCGAAGTGGGCCACGCCCTCGACCCGGTCCAACTGATGCAGGTAGTAGGGAAGCACGCCGGCGTCGAAGCTGCGCTCGCTCAGGTCCTGCAGGGCCTGCACGCTGTCATTGACCCCGCGCAGCAACACCGCCTGGTTCAGCAGTTGGGCGCCGGTAGCGCGCAGGCGGGCCATCGCCGCGTCCACGCTGGCGTCGAATTCATTGGCATGGTTGGCGTGGACCACGATCGCCAGCGGCCAGGGCAGACTGCCCAGCCAGGAGACCAGCTCATCGTCCACGCGCTCGGGCAGCACGATCGGCAGCCGGGTGTGGATGCGCAGGCGGTGGATATGCGGGATGGCGCGCAGGGCATCGGTCAGTTCGACCAGCTTGTGCGTGGCCAGCGACAGTGGGTCACCGCCGGACAGGATCACCTCGTCGATGTCCGGGTCGGCGGCGATGGCGGCTACGGCCTCCTGCCAGCCACCCTTGGCGGCGTTCTCCGCGCCATAGTCGAAGTGGCGGCGGAAGCAGTAGCGGCAGTTGATCGCGCAGCTGCCGGTGGCGACCAGCAGGGCGCGGCCACGGTACTTCTGGATGACGCCGGTGGCCTTCTTGGCCGCGCCATCGCCCACCGCATCGAAGCTGAACCCGGGCGCGGGACGCATTTCCTCGTCGATCGGCAGCACCTGGCGCAGCAGCGGATCGGCCGGATCACCCTTGCGCATGCGGGCCACGAACCCCTCCGGTACGCGCAGCGCGAACTGGGCCATTGCCGCTTCCGAGACGCCCAGCGCGGCCGGGTCCAGCTGCAGCCGGGCCAGCAGGGCCTGTGGGTCGCGCAGTGCCTGGCGCCAGAGCTGCTGCCAGCGCGCGGGCGCGCCTGGCGACTGGGGCCGGGGGAAGGCGGAAAGCTGCATGGAGAGGGGGCCTGCGGTTATCATGGGGGCAGAAAAACAGTCGCCCACCGGCATCCGGTGGGCTTTCCATTCTAACGGCTCGCCGCACCCGCGGCGTTTCTGCCACTCAGGAGTTTACGCATGGCCAGCTACGGCATGAACGACGTCAAGAACGGGATGAAGATCCTGGTCAACAACCAACCGGCCGTCATCATCGACACCGAATACGTCAAGCCGGGCAAGGGCCAGGCCTTCACCCGCGTGAAGTACCGCCTGATCAAGGACGGCCGTACCCAGGAAGTCACCATGAAGTCGACTGACTCGCTGGATGCAGCCGACGTCGTCGATACCGACATGAACTTCATGTACAGCGATGGCGAGTACTGGCACTTCATGGATCCGGAATCCTTCGAGCAGGTCCAGGCCACCAAGGCCGGCATGGGCGGCGCCGAGAAGTGGCTGAAGGGCGAAGAGTCCTGCGTGGTCACGCTGTGGAACGGTGAGCCGATCTTCGTGCAGCCGCCGAACTTCGTCGAGCTGAAGATCACCGAGACCGATCCGGGCGTCCGTGGCGACACCTCGGGCGGCGGCGGCAAGCCGGCCACCCTGGAAACCGGCGCCGTGGTCCGCGTGCCGCTGTTTGTCAACCAGGACGAAGTGATCCGCGTCGACACCCGTTCGGGCGAGTACTCCGCACGCGTCAAGTAATCCGGCGCAGCCGGATTACCTGTAGAGCCGAGCCATGCTCGGCTTTCCGGGCATAACCCGGAACCCGTTGCTGGCGCCCATGGCGCCGCAGCGGACAGCCGCCGGGCATGGCCCGGCGCTACCGCCTCCCGCCAGGCCCTTCTCCAATAGCCAGTGAGCCCGCATGAGCGATAGCCCGCACCTCCCCGAAGCCTGCGACCTGCTCATCGAAGCCGGTTACGTCGTTCCGATCGAGCCGCATGCGGTGGTGCTGGAAGACCATGCCGTCGCCGTGCGTGGCAGCGAGATCGTGGCCATCCTGCCGCGTGCCGAGGCGCGCGCGCGCTTCCGTGCCGCCCAGGTAGTCAGTCGCCCCGAGGCCGCGCTGATGCCGGGCCTGGTCAACGCCCACACGCACAACCCGATGACCCTGCTGCGCGGCGTCGCCGACGACCTGCCGCTGATGACCTGGCTGCAGCAGCACATCTGGCCGGTGGAAGCGGCGGTGATCGGCCCCGAATTCGTTGCCGACGGCACCACCCTGGCCATCGCCGAGATGCTGCGCGGCGGCACCACCTGCGCCAACGAGAACTACTTCTTCGGCGACGTGCAGGCCGCGGTCTACAAGAAACACGGTTTCCGCGCGCTGGTGGGCGCGGTCATCATCGATTTCCCCACCGCCTGGGCCAAGACCGACGACGAGTACTTCGCCAAGGCCGGTGAACTGCACGACCAGTGGCGCACCGATCCGCTGATCGCCACCGCGTTCGCGCCGCATGCGCCTTACACGGTCAACGATGCCAACTTCGAGCGGGTGCGGATGCTGTCCGACCAGCTCGACATGCAGGTGCACCTGCATACCCAC
The DNA here is from genome assembly GCF_059369375.1 of Stenotrophomonas sp. YJH_SMC_48-3. Classification (NCBI taxonomy): domain Bacteria; kingdom Pseudomonadati; phylum Pseudomonadota; class Gammaproteobacteria; order Lysobacterales; family Lysobacteraceae; genus Stenotrophomonas; species Stenotrophomonas sp. YJH_SMC_48-3. The sequence goes on from NZ_JCAFSQ010000003.1 coordinate 381,692, forward strand.
GAGACCGCGCAGGAAATCAACGATTCGATCAGGCTGCACGGCCAGCGCCCGCTGGCGCGGCTGGACCGGCTCGGCCTGGTCAACGACCGCCTGATTGCGGTGCACATGACCCAGCTGACCGATGCGGAAATCCACCTGTGCGCCGAGCGCGGCGTGAGCGTGGTGCATTGCCCGGAATCCAACCTGAAGCTGGCCTCCGGTTTCTGCCCGGCCTGCGCCCTGCAGCGCGCAGGCGTGAACCTGGCGATCGGTACCGATGGCTGCGCCAGCAACAACGACCTGGACATGTTCAGCGAGAACCGCACCGCGGCGATCCTGGCCAAGGCCGTGGCCGACGACGCCACTGCACTGGATGCGGCAACCACGCTGCGCGCGTCCACGCTGGGTGGCGCACGCGCGCTGGGCTTCGGTGACCGCATCGGCTCGATCGAAGTCGGCAAGCAGGCCGACCTGGTCTGCGTCGACCTGTCTGCGCTGGAAACCCAGCCGCTGCACAACGTGCTGTCGCAACTGGTGTACGCCACCGGCCGCCAGCAGGTCAGCGACGTCTGGATCGCCGGCAAGCCGAAGCTGGTGCAGCGCGAGCTGGTCGGCATGGACCTGCCGGGCATCATCGCCAACGCGCGCCAGTGGCGCGAGCGCATCCGTCATATCCGCGCCTGATCCCTGGCGCCGCAAGGACCCCTCATGACTGCCCCCCACGCTTCCTCCAATTTCGATCAGGCCGAGCTGGACAAGTTCGCCGCGCTGGCCAACCGCTGGTGGGACGCTGACGGCCCGCAGAAGCCGCTGCATGCGCTGAACCCGGTGCGCCTGAAATACGTGGCCGACCGCGTGCCGCTGCGCGGCGCACGTGTGCTCGACATCGGTTGCGGTGGCGGCCTGTTGAGCGAAGCGCTGGCCCAGGCCGGCGCCGATGTCACCGCCATCGACCTGGCCCCGGAGCTGGTGAAGGTCGCGCGCCTGCATGCGCTGGAAAGCGGCGCCAAGGTCGACTACCGCGTGCAGGCCGCCGAGGATCTGGCCGCCGAGCAGCCGGGCAGTTTCGATGTGGTCACCTGCATGGAAATGCTTGAGCACGTGCCCGACCCGGGCGCGATCATCGACGCCTGCAATCGCCTGCTGAAGCCGGGCGGCCACCTGTTCCTGTCGACCATCAACCGCACCGCCGCCGCGTTCGCGGTGGCGATCGTCGGCGCCGAGTACGTGGCGCGACTGCTGCCCAAGGGCACGCACCACTACCAGGAATTCATCAAGCCGGCCGAGCTGGCGCGCTGGCTGCGCGAGGCTGATGTGCAGCTGGTGGATGTCAGTGGCATGGCTTACGAGCCGTGGCGCAACCATGCCCGCCTGAGCAGCCGCACCGACATCAACTATCTGGCCTACGCGGTCAAGCCGGCATGACCGCCGCACGCTTCCCGCGCGCGGTGCTGTTCGATCTGGATGGCACCTTGCTGGACAGCGCGCCGGACTTCGTCGCTACCTGCAACGCGATGCTGGCCGAACGTGGTCGTGCACCCATCGATCCGGCTGCACTGCGCCCGGTGGTGTCGAAGGGCTCGCGGGCGATGGTCTCGGCTGCCTTCCCGGAACTGGACGTCGCCGCACGTGACGCGCTGATCCCGGAATTCCTGCAGCGCTACGAAGCGCTGATCGGCCAGCACGCAGTGCTGTTCGACGGCGTGGCCGGCATGCTCGCCGCGCTGGATGAGGCCGGTACGGTGTGGGGCATCGTCACCAACAAGCCGGAGTACCTGGCGCGCCTGATGCTGCCGCAACATGGTTGGCAGCAGCGTTGCGCGGTGCTGGTCGGCGGTGACAGCCTGGCCGAGCGCAAGCCTCACCCGCTGCCGCTGCTGCACGCTGCGCAGGCCATTGGCGTTGCTGCCGAAGACTGCGTGTACGTGGGTGACGACGAGCGCGACATCATCGCCGCGCGGGCCGCGGCCATGCCGTCGGTGGCGGCGCTGTGGGGCTACCGCCTGCACAGCGACGATCCGCTGGCCTGGCAGGCCGACGTGCTGGTCGAGAACGCTGAACTTCTGCAACTGGCCAGTCTCTGGCCGACCCGGCCGGCAGCCCCGGCCCAGCCGTAAGGAATGGTGTAGTGAGCAGTACCGCGCTGGACAGTTTCCTCGACAAGTGGCGCAGCCGTTGGCCGGAATGGTCGGTGGCCGCCCCGTTCGTGGCCGAATCGCAACGCGAGCTGGCCGTGGCGTGGTTTGCGCTGCTGCAGGAGTTCGACGACATGCTCAACACCAGCGGCGACCCGTTGCCGGCCGACGCCAAGCTGGCGTGGTGGGGCGAGGAGCTGCGCAGTTGGGCCGGGCATCGTTCGCGCCATCCGCTGGGCCGGCTGCTGGAGCCGGTGCGTGCGCCGTGGGCGCAGTTGGCCGAAGCGCTGCCGGATCTGGTTGAAGCACGCACCGTCGCGCCCGATGCAGCCGGCGCCGAGCGCGCGCTGGCCAACTACGCCGAGGCCGTAGCCGCAGTGGAGGCAACCTTGTTCGCGGACAAGCCGCGCACCGGTGCCGGTCGCGCGGTGCAGCTGCAGACCCTGGCCCAGCGCTTGCAGGATGCCGGCGTGGCCGGTGTGCCGCGCAGCCTGCTGGACGGTGATGCCAGCACCGCTGCGCAGCGCTGGGCGCAGCATCTGTTGAAGGGGTGGGGCACCCGCGTGCCCGGCCCGCGCCCGCGCCGCGTGTGGTCCAGCCTGGCACGTGCCCGTGTGGCCGCGCAGGCCGCAGGCAAGCCAATCGAAGCCACTCCGGTGCGCACCCTGCTGCGCGTGTGGTGGGCGGCGCGCGGCTGATCCCGCGCTCCGCCGGGCATGGCCCGGCGCTACCTCGCGCGGTTGATTGAATGCTGTCTGCAGAGCCGAGCCCATGCTCGGCCCATCTCTGCGCGACAGCAGCCGAGCGTGGGCTCGGCTCTACAACAGTGGCTCACCGCTGCACCGGGCGATGGGCGTTATTTGCGCTCCAGCACCAGCAGCGGGTCGATACGGGTCTCGAACCAGTTCATGCCCCAGTGCAGGTGCGGGCCGGTGGCACGGCCGGTGGCGCCGACGGCAGCGATCACCTGGCCCTGCTCCACACGGTCGCCGACTTTTACGTCGATGCGCGACAGGTGCAGGAAGTTGGAGCTGACCCCGAAACCGTGGTCGAGCAGCAGCGTGCCACCGGTCAGGTACAGGTCGGGGCCGGCGAAGGTGACGATGCCGGCGGCCGGTGCCTTTACCGGCGTGCCGGTCGGCACCGCGATGTCCATGCCGGAATGACCGGCACCGGGCTGGCCGTTGTACACCCTCGCATTGCCGAAGCGGCCGCTGATGCGGCCCTGGACCGGCCAGATGAAGGTCTGGGTGAAGTCGGTACGGTCGTCGTCGCGCGAACGTGCAGCGGTTACCTGCGCCTGTTCGCGCTTGATCCGCTCGGCAATCGCCGCCGGCGGATTCACCGTCTTCGGTGGCACCCCGTTGACCCGCTCGGTGGGCCAGTCGCGCGGCGTCACCGCGATGGTTGCGGTCTCGCTGCCACCATCGGGGCGTTGCACCTGCACGTGCAGCGGACCCTTCTCGTCGCGGCCGATGCCGAACACGACGCTGCCATAGCCGCTCACCCGCAGCTGGCGGCCGGCGTACTGCACGCGGCTGCCAGCGGGCACCTTGCCGATCACCAGCGCGCCCTGTGACGCACTGGCCGGGAACACCACGCGGCTGTCGATCAGGCTGCCGATGCCGTCCTGTGCCTGCGCCGACGGTGCGGTGAACAGGGGCGCGGCCAGCAGCAGCGCTCCGAACAGAAGTGCCGAACGCATCAGCGGTCGTAGGTCATGCGCTGGCCGGCGGGTTCGCCCACCAGCTTGCTGCCGTCCCACACCAGCTGGCCGTTGACCCAGGTGGAGGCGATGCGCGAGCGGAAAGTGGTGCCTTCAAACGGCGACCAGCCGCACTTGGACAGCACGTCCTCGCGCTTGACGGTGAACGGCACGTCCTCCACCAGCACCAGGTCGGCAAAGTAGCCTTCGCGCAGGAAGCCGCGTTCTTCCACGTCGAACAGCTGCGCCGGCGCATGTGCGAATTTCTGCACCACCTGCTCGCGGGTCAGCTTGCCTTCGTGCACCCGCTCCAGCGCGGCCACCAGCGCGTACTGCACCAGCGGCAGGCCCGACGGCGCCTGCGCGTAGGGCTTCTGCTTCTCCTCCCAGGTGTGCGGCGCGTGGTCGGTGGCCAGCACGTCCAGCACGTCATCGGCCAGTGCAGCGGTGATTGCCTCGCGGTCGGACACTTCCTTGATCGCCGGGTTGCACTTGATCAGGTTGCCCTTGGTCGCGTAGTCCGGGCGCGCGAAGTGCAGGAAGTGCACGCAGGTTTCGGCGGTGATCTGCTTGCGGCTGCCATCGGCGCGGATCAGCGGGCCCTTCTCGAACAGCGCCAGCTCGTCGGCGGTGGAGATGTGCAGCACATGCAGGCGGGTGCCGTGCTTGCGCGCCAGCGACATCGCCAGGCGGGTCGACTTGATGCAGGCCTCGCGCGAACGGATATCCGGATGCATGTCCGGGGTCAGCGCGTCGCCGTACTTTTCCTGGAAGGCCTTCAGGTTGGCATCGATCATCGGCGTGTCTTCGCAGTGCGTGATGATCGGGGTCGGGCATTCGCGGAAGATCGCATCCAGCGTTTCCGGGTTGTCCACCAGCATGTTGCCGGTAGAGGCGCCCATGAACACCTTCACGCCCGGGGCCTTCTTCGGGTCCAGCGCACGGATCGCTTCGAGGTTGTCATTGCTGGCGCCATGGTAGAAGCCGTAGTTGGCCCAGGCGCGGCCGCGCGCGAGCTCGTACTTGGCTTCCAGGATGGTTGAATCCAGCGTCGGCGGGTTGGTGTTGGGCATGTCCATGAAGCTGGTCAGGCCACCGGCCACGGCCGCCGCCGATTCGCTGGCGATGTCGCCCTTGTGGGTCAGGCCCGGTTCGCGGAAGTGCACCTGGTCATCGATCATGCCGGGAAGCAGCCAGCGCCCGGCCGCGTCCACCACCTGCTCGCCGTCGCGCGGCGCCAGCCCATTGCCGATCTGCGCGATGCGGCCGTTCTCGATGCGCAGGTCGCCGTCGAAGGTGCGGCCTTCGTTGACCATCCGGGCGTTGGTGATGAGGGTGGAGGACATGTCAGTGTTTTCCTGTGCAACGGCAAGAGGGGGCGTGGTTGGATTCGGGCACCGGGTCGAAGCCGCCGGGGTGGAACGGGTGGCAGCGGCCCAGCCGGCGCGCAGCCAGCCAGCTGCCGCGCAGCGGGCCGTGCCGCGAGATGGCTTCCATCGCGTATTCAGAACAGCTCGGCACGAAACGGCAGCGTGGCCCCAGCAGGGGGCTGATGAAGCGCTTGTAGAAGCGCAGCAGGGCAATGAGCAGGCGCGAGATCACCCAGTCATCTTATGCCAGTTGGCATGAAGGCCGCATTTGTGCAGGATGGGCCGTTGGTCGCATGTCGCCGATGGCCTGCGACCGGTACCAGCACCGTCGGGTGCTGGCCAGGTTCCGTACCGCGCAAGGCGGTCCGTGTTCGTCGGACTGCCCATTGGGCGCCTTGGCTCCAGGACTGAATGGGGCAGGGTGCCGAGGTTGCTGCTGCGGGTCGGGTAGGCTATAAAGGCCCGCTTTCCCGGGCCCCGGGGAATCCAAGGAAGAGCGTTTCGTGGCTGCTAAAAAAACTGCAAAGAAGGCCGCAACGGCCGCCAAGAAAACCGCCAAGCCTGTTGTGAAGAAGTTGGCGGCAAAGCCCGTTGCCAAGAAGCCGGCCAGCAAGCCGGCGACCAAGGCAGCGTCCTCGCAACCGGCGGCCAGGAAGGCCACCGCAAAGAAAACGCCGGTCAAGGCAACCAAGCCGGTGGCGAAGAAGGCCGCTGCGCCCGCCAAGGCCAAGCCAGCCGCTGCCAGCAAGAAGGCGCCGGTGAAGAAGACCGTCAGCAAGGCTGCGCCGGTGAAGAAAGCTGCCGCCAAGCCGGTGGCCAAGAAGGCCGCCGCCAAGCCGGCGCCGAAGGCGGTGGTGAAGAAGGCTGCAGCCAAGCCGGTCGCCAAGCCCGTAGCAAAGAAGGTCGCTGCGGCCAAGCCGGTCGCCACGCCTGCCGCTGTAAAGAAGGGTGCCAAGAATGTTGCCGCACCGGCCGTAAAGCCGGCCCCGGCCCCAGTAGTGAAGTCCGCACCGAAGCCTGCTGCCAAGCCGGCTCCGGCCAAGCCTGTCCCGGCCAAGACCGTGGCAGTGGCAGCAGCCCAACCGGCCTCCAAGCCGGCCCCGGCCGCCGCTCCTGCCGCTTCGAAGGCCCCGCAATCCAAGAATCCCGTGCCCGTTTCGAAATCGCCTGCCAAAACCGCCGTGAAATCCGATTCCGCCCCGAAGACCGTGTCGCGCCCTGTCGGCAAGGTTGCCGTGGCCGTCGCCGCCCGCTCGGCAGCACCGGCCCCGCGCAGCAAGTACAAGGTGGTCGAATACAAGACCGACGAGGCCACCGGCCGCCCGATCCTGCCGGCTGGCTACAAGCCGTCCTCGGAAGAGGAATACATGAGCCCGCTGCAGCAGGAGTACTTCCGTCAGCGTCTGCAGAACTGGCGCGCGGACCTGGTGGAAGAGTCCAAGCAGACCATCGAGAATCTTCGTGAGGAAGTGCGTGACATCGGCGATGAAGCCGAGCGCGCGACCCGCGAGACCGAGAACTCGCTGGAACTGCGTACCCGCGACCGCTACCGCAAGCTGATCGGCAAGATCGACAGCACCCTGAAGCGCTTGGAAGCCGGCGACTACGGGTACTGCGTCGACACCGGCGAAGAAATCGGCCTGGAGCGCCTGGAAGCGCGCCTGACCGCCGAGCGCACCATCGACGCCCAGGAGCGTTGGGAGCACCTGCAGAAGCAGCAGGGCGACTGATTCCAGTTCGTTGTCTGGTCATGCGAAGAACCCGGCCTTGGCCGGGTTTTTTGTTGGGTTCGAGTTGGCTGTGTAGAGCAGCGCCTTCCGGGTATCGGGTGGAGCCTGCGGGTGGGTCCGGGCAGGACACGCTGCAAGCCATCCCTGTAAGCTCGGCCGCGGCATCCATGCCGCGGACGGTCCCGCCCGGACCCACCCGCAGGCTCTCGACGGTTTCCTGCGTGCGCGGCCGATGTAGAGCCGAGCCCACGCTCTGCTCAGGCCGACAGGAGCGGTCATGCGTGCTCGCGGCTGTTGAGTCCGCTTTGTAGCGAGCCGAGCACCGCAGGGGAATCAGGGGCGAAGAGGCCGCTCTATCCAGTAGAGCCGACTGCTAGTCGGCTGGCTCTCCGCGCCGTCCCCTGATTCACCGAGGAGCACAGGGCACCGGCGCGCAGCGCCGGCTCGCGGATGGCGGAGCGTTTCTTTAGTTACTTTCTTTTCGCAAAAAGAAAGTGACAAGCCCAATCATCGAGGGAGAGCAACGGCCCCAGCCAAACACCCGGCGCCGCCGAATCCGCTGTTAGCAGCGTCACTGCAGGTCGCGAAGATTCAGTTTCCGCAGCGTTGGGTTCTTCCACGCGGTGATCCCGGCCACGCTCAGCACCGCAAACCCACCCAGCACCACGGCCGGCACCAGGCCGAGCAGCTTCGCCATCGTGCCTGCATAGAACGCGCCCAGCTCGTTGGACGAACTGATGAAGATGCCGTTGATCGACGACACCCGGCCGCGCATCTCTTCCGGCGTGGCCAACTGCAGGATGGTCGATCGGATCACCACCGAGATGCCATCGAAGGCCCCGTAGAACAGCAGGATCAGCGCCGACAGCCAGAAGTGCTGCGACAGGCCGAAGCCGATCACGCACAGGCCGAAACCGGCCACCGCGAACAGCAACACGCGGCCGGCATTGCGGTGCAGCGGGTGGCGGGCCAGCCACAGGCCCACGCACACCGAGCCGAGCGCCGGCATCGCGCGCAGGATGCCCAGGCCTTCCGGACCGTGGTGCAGGATCTCGTGCAGGAAGGCCGGCAGCATCGCCACCACGCCCCCCAGCAGCACCGAGAACATGTCCAGCGCCATCGCCCCGACCATGATCCGGTTGCCGACCACGAAGCGCGCGCCTTCGGCGATGCTCTTGAAGATCGGCGCGGCGGGACCGGTGTGCACCGGTTCTTCCACCTTCAATGTAGCCAGGCAGGCCATCGCCACCAGCGCAAAGGCCGTAGCCACCGCGTAGGAGAGGCCCTTGCCGCCGAAGCCGACCAGCACGCCGCCCAGCGCCGGGCCGGCGACCATGCCGGCCTGGAACACCACCGCGCCGAGGCCTGCGCCGCGCGCGAACTGATCGCGGGCCAGCACGCGGGCGAACAGTGCGTTGTAGATAGGTGACAGGAAGGCGCGGACCATGCCGGTCAGGGCAATGGCTGCATAGATGGGCCACACGCCTTCAAACGGCAGCCAGCCCTTGGCCACGCTGGTCAGTACCAGCGCGGTGGCGATCAGCCCGGAACAGGCCGCCATGCCCAACCGACGCCGCGGCAGATGGTCGACCAGGTAGCCGGCGAATGGCGCCACGCAAAAGAACGGCAGCACCTCGGCCAGGCCGATCAGGCCCAGCGAGAACGGATTGCGGGTGACTTCGTAGATGTGCCAGCCGACGGTGACTGCCACCACCTGGTAGGACAGCATCGCGAAGATGCGGTAGGCCAGCAGCTTGGCGAAGCCGGGCCGGGACAGCAGGCCCAGCGCGGTGTCCTCGGCTGTGGCAGGCTCGTTCACGACGGATCGCGCTGCAGCTGGGTCTGCGCGGTCTCGCGGATGAAGGCCAGCATCGCAGCCACACCATTGCTGCGGGTCGGAGACAGGTGGCGGGCCAGGCCGATGTCCTGGATATAGCTCGGTTCGGTGTCCAGGATCTCCCGCGCCGAGCGCCCGGAGTACACGCGCAGCGCCAGGAAGATCAGGCCGGAGACGATGGCCGAATCACTGATGGCATGGAAGCGCAGCGACTGCGCATTGCCTTCCGGCACGATCCAGACCATCGACTGGCAGCCGAGCAGGCGATGCTCTTCGGTCTTCCATTCTTCCGGGAAGGCCGGCAGCTTGCGGCCGAGGTCGATCAGGTACTGGTAGCGCTCGGACCAGTCGCCGAAGAAGCCGAATTCCTCGGCGATGGCGGTCTGGGCCTCGGCGGCGGTGGGTTCAAGCGGGAACGGGGAGTCGGTCACAACAGTCTCTACAGTGGGGGCGTGGCCGGCGGGCCGGCCACGGGGCAGGGCAGCAGGTCAGCCGCGCTTGCGCGACCAGCGCACGCCCTGCGGGGTGTCTTCCAGCACGATGCCTTCGGCGGCCAACTGGTCGCGGATGGCATCGGAACGGGCGAAGTCGCGCGCCTTCTTGGCCGCAGCGCGCTCGTCGATCAGGCCCTGGATACGGGCATCGTCGCCGTCAGCGCCCGCAGCGGTACCAAACCACTGCGCCGGATCGGCCTGCAGAAGGCCCAGTGCCAGGCCGGCACCGAGCAGCTCGGCCTTCAGGCGCGACTGTTCGGCCGGGTCCGTGGCACGACGCGCCTCGGCCGCGATGCGGGCCACTTCGGCCAGCGCCTGCGGGGTGTTGAGGTCGTCGTCGAGGGTCGCTTCGACCGTGGCCGGAATCACCGCGCTGGCCTCGACCGAGGCCAGTTCGCGCAGGGTGCCGTACAGGCGGTCCAGCGTACGCACCGACTGTTCGATCAGCGCATCGGACCAGTCCAGCGGTTGACGGTAGTGGGCCGACAGCAGGGCCAGGCGCAGTGCCTCCGGCGGATGCTGGCGAACCAGGTCATGCACGCGCTCGATGTTGCCCAGTGACTTGCTCATCTTGGCGCCGCCGAAGTTGAGCATGCCGTTGTGCAGCCAGTAGCGGGCGAAGATCCTGCCGCCATGCGCGCATTCGCTCTGCGCGATCTCGTTTTCATGGTGCGGGAACTGCAGGTCGACGCCGCCGGCATGGATGTCGATGGTCTCGCCCAGGTGGGCGGCGGCCATCGCCGAGCATTCGATGTGCCAGCCCGGGCGGCCACGGCCCCAGGGCGATTCCCAGCCGGGCAGGTCGTCGCTGGATGGCTTCCACAGCACGAAATCGCCCGGATCACGCTTGTAGGGGGCGACATCGACGCGGGCGCCAGCCAGCATTTCTTCCGGGTCGCGGCGGGAGAGCTTGCCGTAGCCATCGAAGCTGGCCACCGCAAACAGCACGTGGCCTTCGGCGGCATAGGCATGACCACTGGCGATCAACTGCTCGATCATGGTGATGATCTGCGGCATGTGCGCGGTCACTTCCGGTTCGATGTCAGGCGGCACCACGCCCAGCGCGGCCATGTCTTCACGGTAGGCGGCGGCGAACCTGTCGGTGATGGTGCTGATCGGCACCCCCTGCTCGCGCGCGGCGGTGTTGATCTTGTCGTCCACGTCGGTGATGTTGCGGGCGTAGCGCAGTGCGCCGAAACGCCGCCGCAGCAGGTCGGCCAGCACCCCGAACACCACCGGGCCACGGGCGTTGCCGATGTGCACGTAGTTGTAGACCGTGGGGCCGCACACATACAGGGTCGGACAGGCCGGGTCGAGCGGGGTGAACGGTTCGAGCTGGCGAGTCAGGTTGTTGTGCAGGCGCAGGGTCATGGGGCTGTGGCTGGGGGACAAGTCTGTGATTTTAGAACGTGTCGCTCCCTTTGGGGGCGCTGGTTGCCACCGGTGGACGCCGGAGGGAGCCAGGGTGGGGTGGGCAGGAGCGGCGTGGACGGGTAATGTTCAGCCCCTTGCGCTCGCCACTGCCTACACTATCGCCGTGTCCTTGCTCCCGTCGCCACTGAAATCCACCGCATTGCTGACCCTGGCCTGCCTGTCGGCGCTGCCCGCCGTGGTGCTGGCGCAGGAGGCCGAGCCCCGCAACCGGGTGGTGATCGTGGAGAACGTGAAGTTCGACTACGCCCAGGTACTTAACGTCGAGCCGGTATTCCAGACCCTGCGCGCGACCCGTACCGAGGAACATTGCGAGCCGGTGTCGACCCGCACCCTGGCCCCGGTCAACGTGACCGGCGAGGAGCCGGTCGAGGACAAGGGCCGGATCAGCCGTTTCTGGGACTCGGTGCGCTCGATATTCAAGCGCAGCGACGAGGAGCCCTCCGAAGAGGCCGGCCCCGAAACGCCGGCCCCGGCGCCTGCCAACAATGGCCCGATGCTGACCCGTGACTGCCGCATCGTGCCGGTGGGGCGTGAATTCCGCCGGCCCATCGCCTACGACGTGGACTACGTCTACAAGGGCACCAAGTATCGGTCGCGGCTGCCGGAAGACCCGGGCAACCGGCTCAAGATCCGGGTGTCGATCACCCCCTGGGTCGGTCCTGAGCAGGGCGCCGCCGGCAATCCCTGATTCTGCGACCCCGGCCCCTTGCGCCGGTCACGGCCGCATGCAAAGATATTCGGCCATGAAGCTCACCGACTTCCAGCACGACAGCAGCGCAGCCCGACAGGCGTCGGGCATGACCTCGCGTGCGCGTCGACCGGAACCCCACATTCTCGCTGGGTAACCGGAGCTTTTTGCTGTTCGTCCGAAAAAAACCCAGCCCGTCGGCTGGGTTTTTTCGTTTCCGCGTTCTGAAAGCTGCAACTGCAACCTTTTCGTTTCACCTTTGCTTCCTGTTTTCCCTTCCACCGCGTCGAACCCGGCGCCGCCACGCAAGGAAAGAAGATGTCCCCCAAGCACTTCCTGAACACCCAGGACTGGAGCCGCAGCGATCTCGACGCATTGCTGACCCAGGCCGCGCTGTTCAAGCGCAACAAGCTCGGCGACCAGCTCAAGGGCAAGTCGATCGCGCTGGTGTTCTTCAACCCGTCCATGCGCACCCGCACCAGCTTCGAACTGGGCGCGTTCCAGCTCGGCGCCCATGCGGTGGTGCTGCAGCCGGGCAAGGATGCGTGGCCGATCGAGTTCAACCTCGGCACGGTGATGGACGGCGATACCGAGGAACACATCGCGGAAGTGGCCAAGGTGCTGGGCCGTTACTGCGACATCATCGCCGTGCGTGCGTTCCCGAAGTTCCAGGACTGGGCGTACGACCGCCAGGACATCGTCCTCAACAGCTTCGCCAGGTATTCGCCGGTGCCGGTCATCAACATGGAGACCATCACCCACCCGTGCCAGGAGCTGGCGCACATCATGGCGCTGCAGGAGCACTTCGGCACCCAGGACCTGCGTGGCAAGAAGTACGTGCTGACCTGGACCTACCACCCCAAGCCGCTCAACACCGCCGTGGCCAACTCGGCGCTGACCATCGCCACCCGCATGGGCATGGACGTGACACTGCTTTGCCCGACCGCCGACTACATCCTCGACGAGCGCTACATGGGCTGGGCCGAGCAGAACGTGGCCGAAAGCGGTGGTTCGCTGAAGATCAGCCATGATGTCGACAGCGCCTACGCCGGCGCCGACGTGGTTTACGCCAAGAGCTGGGGAGCGCTGCCGTTCTTTGGCAACTGGGAACCGGAAAAGCCGATCCGCGACCAGTTCAAGCACTTCATCGTCGACGAACGCAAGATGGCGCTGACCAACAACGGTGTGTTCAGCCACTGCCTGCCGCTGCGTCGCAACGTGAAGGCCACCGATGCGGTGATGGATTCGCCGCAGTGCATCGCCATCAACGAAGCCGAGAACCGCCTGCACGTGCAGAAGGCGATCATGGCCGCGGTTGCCGGGCGCTGATTTTTTCCGATTCAATCATTTCCGCCGGGCACGGCCCGGCGCTACCAGGACATACCCTCCCCATGAGCAATAAAGACGTCGTTCTCGCCTTCTCCGGCGGCCTGGATACCAGCTTCTGCGTGCCCTACCTGCAGGAGCGTGGCTACAACGTGCACACCGTGTTCGCCGACACCGGCGGCGTGGATGATGAAGAGCGCGATTTCATCGAGAAGCGTGCCGCCGAGCTGGGCGTGACCAGCCATGTCACTGTGAACGGTGGCCCGGCGATCTGGGAAGGCTTCGTCAAGCCGTTCGTGTGGGCCGGCGAAGGCTACCAGGGCCAGTACCCGCTGCTGGTGTCGGACCGCTACCTGATCGTGGATGCCGCGCTGAAGCGTGCCGCCGAACTGGGCACCAACATCATCGCCCACGGCTGCACCGGCATGGGCAATGACCAGGTCCGCTTCGACCTGGCCGTGAAGGCGCTGGGTGACTACCAGATCATCGCGCCGATCCGCGAGATCCAGAAGGAACACACCCAGACCCGTGCCTACGAGCAGAAATACCTGGAAGAGCGCGGCTTCGGCGTGCGCGCCAAGCAGCAGGCCTACACCATCAACGAGAACCTGCTGGGCGTGACCATGTCCGGTGGCGAGATCGACCGTTGGGAAACCCCGGGCGAAGGTGCGCGTGGCTGGTGCTCGCCGCGCAGCGAATGGCCGGAACAAGCGCTGACCGTCACCCTGAAGTTCATTGAAGGCGAAGCGGTTGAACTGAACGGCAAGGCGCTGCCGGGCGACCAGATCCTGGCCCAGCTCAACAAGCTGTTCGCCCCGTATGGCGTGGGTCGCGGCGTCTACACCGGCGACACCGTGATCGGCCTGAAGGGCCGCATCGTGTTCGAGGCCCCGGGCCTGGTCTCGCTGCTGGCCGCACACCGCGCGCTGGAAGATGCGGTGCTGACCAAGCAGCAGAACCGCTTCAAGCCGGACGTGGCACGCAAGTGGGTGGAGCTGGTGTACGAAGGCTTCTACCACGACCCGCTGAAGACCGACATCGAAGCCTTCCTGAAGTCCTCGCAGGCCAAGGTCAACGGTGAAGTGGTGCTGGAAACCCGTGGTGGCCGCGTCGATGCGGTGGCCGTGAAGTCGCCGCACCTGCTCAACACCAAGGGTGCCACCTACGCGCAGTCGGCCGACTGGGGCGTGGAGGAGGCTGAAGGCTTCATCAAGCTGTTCGGTATGAGCTCGACGCTTTACGCGCAAGTCAATCGCTGAGCGATTGAATTGCGCGCGCGTCTCCCGCGCATTCCACCTTAACCCTGCGCCGTTGGCGCGCCCCCTTCAACAAGAAGGGGGGCTCTCCACCAGACGCATCACGGTAGCGCCGGGCCATGCCCGGCGGAATTCCACAGGATCTTTGTTTCATGCTTGAACAGACGCTCGATCACCTGCAGGTCCTGGTGTCCTTCGACACCCGCAACCCACCGCGCGCGATCACCACCGGTGGCATCTTCGATTACCTGCGCGCGAACCTGCCCGGCTTCAACGTCGAGGTGATCGACCACGGCGCCGGTGCGGTCAGCCTGTACGCCGTGCGCGGGACGCCGAAGTACCTGTTCAACGTACATCTTGATACCGTGCCCGATTCGCCGCACTGGAGCGCCGACCCGCACGTGATGCGCCGCCTGGACGACCGCGTGGTCGGTCTGGGCGTGTGTGACATCAAGGGCGCGGCCGCCGCACTGGTGGCCGCAGCCAATGCCAGCGACGGTGACGCGGCCTTCCTGTTCTCCAGCGATGAAGAAGCCAACGATCCGCGCTGCATCGCCGCGTTCCTGGCCCGTGGCCTGCCGTATGAAGCGGTGCTGGTGGCCGAGCCGACCATGAGCGAAGCGGTGCTGGCGCATCGCGGCATCAGCTCGGTGCTGATGCAGTTCGCCGGTCGTGCCGGGCACGCCTCGGGCAAGCAGGATGCGGCTGCCAGCGCGCTGCACCAGGCGATGCGCTGGGGCAACCGCGCGCTGGACCATGTGGAATCGCTGGCTTCGGCGCGCTTCGGTGGGCTGACGGGCCTGCGCTTCAACATCGGTCGCGTCGAAGGCGGGATCAAGGCCAACATGATCGCGCCCGCTGCCGAAGTGCGCTTCGGTTTCCGGCCGCTGCCGTCGATGAACATCGACGCGTTGCTGGCCACCTTCGCCGGGTTCGCCGAGCCGGAAGCGGCGGTATTCACCGAGACCTTCCGTGGCCCCAGCCTGCCGGCCGGCGACATCGCCGAAGCCGAGAACCGCCGCCTGCTGGCACGTGACGTGGCCGACGCGCTTGAGCTGCCGATCGGCAACGCCGTGGACTTCTGGACCGAGGCCTCGCTGTTCTCCGCCGCCGGTTACACCACCCTGGTGTTTGGCCCGGGCGATATTGCCCAGGCCCACACCGCCGATGAGTTCGTGACGCTGGACCAGCTGCAGCGCTACACCGACGCCGTGCACCGCATCATCGCCGCCGGCGCCTGATTCTTCCCTTTCCGACGAAACCGAAATGTCTCCTGCCCTCCAGCCCCACCGCCAGACCCGCCAGACCATCGTGCGCCTGCTTTCCAGCATGGCCAGCGCGAAGGAGATCAGCCAGTACCTCAAGCGCTTTTCGCAGCTGGATGCCAAGCGCTTCGCCGTGGTCAAGGTCGGCGGCGCGGTGCTGCGCGACGATCTCGACGCGCTGACCTCTTCGCTGTCGTTCCTGCAGGAAGTCGGGCTGACCCCGATCGTGCTGCACGGCGCCGGCCCGCAGCTGGATGCCGAGCTGTCGGCGGCCGGCATCGACAAGCAGACCGTGAACGGCCTGCGCGTGACTTCGCCGGAAGCACTGGCGATCGTGCGCCGGGTGTTCCAGCAGTCCAACCTGCGCCTGGTCGAGGCGCTGCAGCAGAACGGCGCGCGCGCCACCTCCATCACCGGTGGCGTGTTCGAGGCCGAGTACCTGGACGTGGATACCTACGGCCTGGTCGGCGAGGTGAAGAAGGTCAACCTGGCGCCGATCGAGGCCAGCCTGCGTGCGGGCTCGATCCCGGTCATCACCAGCCTGGGTGAAACCGTCGGTGGCCAGATCCTCAACGTCAACGCCGACTTCGCCGCCAACGAGCTGGTGCAGGAACTGCAGCCGTACAAGATCATCTTCCTGACCGGCACCGGCGGCCTGCTGGACGAGGCGGGCAACGTGATCGATTCGATCAACCTGTCCACCGAGTACGACCACCTGATCGCGCAGCCGTGGATCCACGGCGGCATGAAGGTGAAGATCGAACAGATCAAGGATCTGCTCGATCGCCTGCCGCTGGAATCGTCGGTGTCGATCACCCGCCCGGCCGACCTGGCCAAGGAACTGTTCACCCACAAGGGCTCGGGCACGCTGGTGCGCAAGGGCGAAAAAGTGCTGCGCGCCACCGCTTGGGACGAACTGGACCTGCCGCGCCTGAAGGGCCTGATCGAATCCAGCTTCGGCCGCACCCTGGTGCCGGACTATTTCCAGAAGACCAGGCTGCTGCGCGCCTACGTCAGCGAGAACTACCGCACCGCGGTCATCCTCACCGACGAGGCCGAAGGCGTGTACCTGGACAAGTTCGCCGTGCTCGACGACGCACAGGGCGAAGGCCTCGGCCGTGCGGTCTGGAACGTGATGCTGGAAGAAACGCCGCAGCTGTTCTGGCGCTCGCGCCGTGGCAACCCGATCAATCACTTCTACTACGCCGAGTCCGATGGCTGCTACAAGCAGGATCAGTGGAAGGTATTCTGGTTCGGTGCCGATGGCATCGACCGGATCAAGACCTATGTCGATCATTGCGCGCAGCGCACCCCGAGCCTGCAGGGCTGAGCAATGAGCAACCTCGATGCCTGGAACACGGTTCCTACCCTGCGCGGCCAGCACGTAACCCTGCAGCCGCTGCAGATGGAGCACGTGCCCGGCCTGCGCGATGCGCTTGAAGGCAGCGGCCTGGACCAGCTCTGGTACACCCAGGTGCCATCGCCGGAACAGGCCGAGGCCTATGTGCGGGCCGCGGTGCAGGCGCAGAGCGAAGGCAAGGTGCTGCCGTTCGTGATCCGTGATGCGGCGGGTGACATCATCGGCAGCACGCGCTTCTACGACATGGATGCCAGCGTGCCCAGGCTCAGCCTCGGCTACACCTGGTACACGCCGCGCGTGCAGCGCACCGGCGCCAACACCGAAGCCAAGCTGTTGCTGCTGCAGCACGCCTTCGAGGCCATGGGCTGCATCAGCGTGGTACTGGAAACCAGCTGGTTCAACGTCACCTCGCGCACCGCCATCGCGCGCTTGGGCGCCAAGCAGGATGGCGTGCTGCGCAACCACAAGCGGCATGCCGATGGCACGCCGCGCGATACCGTCATCTTCTCCATCATCGATGCGGAATGGCAGGGCGTGAAGCGCCACCTGCAGTACCGCCTGGACAGTCACGCATGAACGATTCGACCTTTACCCTGGGCATCGTCGGTGCCCGCGGCCATACCGGCGCCGAGCTGATCAAGCTGGTGGCCGCCCATCCGCGGCTGGAACTGGCTTTCGTCTCCTCGCGCGAGCGCGCCGGGCAGCGCCTGTCCGACCACCACCCGGAATTCCAGGGCGAGCTGCAGTACGAAAACCTGGACGCCGACGCAGTGGCGGCCAAGGGCGTGGATGCGGTGATCCTGGCCCTGCCCAACGGCTTGGCCGCGCCGTTCGTGGCCGCGCTGGAGGCGGCGAAGGCGGACACCGTCATCGTCGACCTCTCGGCCGACTACCGCTTCGACAACAGCTGGTATTACGGCCTGCCGGAGCTGACCCGCGGCCGCTACAACGGCCAGAAGCACATCAGCAACCCGGGCTGCTATGCCACGGCGATGCAGCTGGCGGTGCATCCGCTGCTGGACCTGCTGGCCGGTCCGCCGCAGTGCTTCGGTGTCTCCGGCTACTCCGGCGCCGGTACCACGCCGTCGGACAAGAACAACGTCGAACTGCTGGCCGACAACCTGATGCCCTACGCGCTGACCAACCACGTGCATGAGCGGGAGGTGTCGGTGCAGCTGGGTGTGGCTGTTGAATTCATGCCACATGTCGCGCCGCATTTCCGGGGCATCACGCTTACCGCCAACCTGTGGCTGAACCGCGTGCAGACCCGCGAACAGATCGTCGAGCGCTTCCAGCAGGCCTATGCCGGCGAACCCCTGATCGACGTGGTGGATGAAGCGCCGTGGGTCAGCCGTATCGCCGGCCGACACGGTGCCCAGGTCGGTGGCTTCACGCTCGCGCCGGGCGGCAAGCGGGTCGTCGTGGTGGCGACCCTGGACAACCTGCTGAAGGGCGCGGCCACCCAGGCCATGCAGAACCTCAACCTCGCGCTTGGCATCGACGAACTGACGTCGATCCCGCACTGAATACGCATTCCGGAGCCCCCATGGCAGACCTTCTTTGGCAGAAGCCCGGCGTCGCCGTCGACGCCCAGATCCAGACCTTCCTCGCCGGCGACGACGTGATCCTCGACCGCGAGTTCTTCCTGCATGACATCGCTGCCAGCGCCGCGCATGCGCAGGGCCTGCAGCACATCGGCATCCTCAGCGCCGATGAACTGGCAGAACTGCTGCGCGAACTGGAGATCCTGGCGCAGGACTTCCGCGAAGGCCGCTTCGTGCTCGATACCCAGTACGAGGATGGTCACTCGGCGATCGAAGCGCGCCTGACCGAACGCCTCGGCGATGCCGGCCGCAAGATCCACACCGGCCGCAGCCGCAACGACCAGATCCTGGTCGCCACCCGCCTCTGGCTGAAGGAGAAGCTGCAGCGCGTGGCACAGCTCAGCGCCGAAGCGGCCAAGGTTGCGCTGGACCGCGCACAGGCCGAGAAGGACCTGCCGATTCCCGGCTACACCCACATCCAGCGCGCCGTAGTGTCCTCGGCCGGCATGTGGTGGGCGGGCTGGGCCGAGGCCTTCATCGACAACGCCATCCGCGCCCGCGATACCCATGCGCTGGTCGACGCCAATCCGTTGGGTACCGCTGCCGGCTACGGCGTGAACCTGCCGCTGGACCGCGAGCACACCACGGCGGCGCTCGGCTTCGCGCGCATGCAGATCTCGCCGATCTATGCGCAGCTGTCGCGTGGCAAGTTCGAGCTGGCTGCACTGGAAGCGCTCGGTGGCGCCACGCTGGACCTGCGCCGCATTGCCTGGGACCTGTCACTGTTCACCAGCGCCGAGTTCGGCTTCGTCGCGCTGCCGGCGCAGTACACCACCGGCAGTTCGATCATGCCCAACAAGCGCAATCCGGACGTGATCGAGCTGATGCGTGCCACCCACGCCAGCGTCGCCGCTGCGCGCACCGAGATCGAGCAGCTGCTGTCGCTGCCGTCCGGCTACCATCGCGACCTGCAGTCGTCCAAGGGGGCCATCTTCCACGGCTTCGGCCGTGGCCTGGCCGCGCTGGAACTGCTGCCGGCGCTGCTGGCCAATCTGGAATGGCGTGACGACAAGCTGCGCGCGGCGATTGATTCGGGCATGTATGCCACCGACGTTGCGGTGGAAGCGGCGGTGGCTGGCGTGCCGTTCCGCGAGGCCTACAAGGCCGCAGCTGCCGGTGCCGACAGTGCAGGGCAGGGGCGTACCCCGGAAGGCAGCCTCGCCGCGCGCGTGTCGCCGGGTTCGGCCGCCGACCTGCGCCTGGACGAACTGCGCGCGCGCTGGCAGGCGCTGTCCTGATGGCGGGCACTGTCTACCTGGTGATGGCGATGCGCCGGCCGGACTTCAACGATGCAGCGGTGCAGCCGCACCGCGATTTCCTCGATGCGTTGCAGGCGCAGGGCAAGCTGCAGCTGACTGGTGGTTTCGCCGACGGCAGTGGTGGCGCCTATGTGCTGTGCAACGTGGACAGCCTGGCGCAGGCGCAGGCCATCGTCGCCACCGATCCGCTGGTGACGATGCATGCCTCCGACCTGACCGTGCACGAATGGAACACCCGCTGAGGCCCTGACTGATGACTCTGCATGCCAGCCACGTCGCTTCGCCGTTCCCGGAACAGGCGCTGCCGCCGTGGCGGCGTGCGGTGCTGAAAGTGGGCAGCAGCCTGCTCGCCGCCGATGGCGGCGGCCTGTCGCCCCGCCACGCGCTGGGCCTGGCACAGTTCGTTTCTGCCAATGTACTGGCCGGACGTGAGGTGGTGATCGTGTCGTCCGGTGCGGTTGCGGCCGGGCGGGCGATCCTGCCGCGGGCCGATGAGCCCGGCGCGGCGATGGCGGCACGGCAGGCGCTGGCCGCGCTTGGCCAGGCCCAGCTGATCGGGCTCTGGCAGCGCTTCTTCGAGCGCCCGGTGGCGCAGGTGCTGCTGACCCATGACGACCTGCGCAACCGCCGCCGCTACCTCAACGCACGCGCCACGCTCAACGAACTGCTGCGGCTGGGCGCGTTGCCGGTGGTCAACGAGAACGACACCGTGTCGGTGGACGAACTCAAGCTCGGCGACAACGACAACCTGGCCGCCACCGTGGCCGCGCTGGTTGATGCCGATGCGCTGTTCATTGCCACCGACATCGACGGACTGTACAGCGCCGACCCGCGCACCGTGGCCGATGCGCGGCCATTGCACGACGTGCCGGAACTGAGTGACGAGGTGCTGGCGATGGCCGGCGGCGCCGGCTCGCGCGCCGGTACCGGCGGCATGCGGACCAAGCTGGAAGCGGCAGCGAAGGCGGGGCGTCTCGGCATCGAAACCTATCTGTTCAATGGCCGCAGCGGTGACGTGGTACGCGCGCTGGCCCAGGACCGCCTGTTCGGTACCCGTATCCACGCCGCGCGCAGCCGTGAGGCGGCCCGCAAGCACTGGCTGCGGCACGCGCCGCTGGTCGAGGGTGCTATCGTGATCGATGCCGGCGCGGCGCAGGCGATGCGCGAGAAGGGCGCCTCGCTGCTGCCCGGCGGCATCACCGGCGCGGAGGGCATGTTCCGCCGTGGCGACATGGTGCAGGTGTGCTGGAACGCGCCACAGGGCCGCGTCTGCGTGGCGCGCGGAGTCAGCCAGTACGCGGCCGATGATGTGCGCCGGATCGCCGGCCGCCATTCGCGCGACATCGAGGCCGTGCTGGGCTACAACTACGGCGGTAGCGTCGTCCATCGCGACGACCTGGTGCTGCCATGACCGGATTGAAGGACTCGCCGATGAGCGAAATCGAAGCGCAGGCGCGTGCCTGCCGTGACGCGGCCCAGACCGTTGCCGGCCTCGACAGTGCGACGCGCCGCACGCTGCTGCTGGCGATGGCCCAGGCACTGGAAGTGAATGCCGGGCTGATCCTGGCCGGTAATGCGCGCGACCTTGCCGCTGCGCGCGAGAAAGGCATTGGCAGTGCCATGCTCGACCGCCTGGCGCTGGACCCGGCACGCCTGTTCGCGATGGCCGAAGCCGTGCGAGAGGTCGCCGCGCTGCCCGATCCCGTCGGCCAGATCACCCGCGACGATGTGCGTCCAAACGGCATCCGCGTGCAGAAGGTGCGCGTGCCGCTGGGCGTGATCGCGATGATCTACGAGGCGCGCCCGAACGTGACCGCCGAAGCGGCCGCGCTGTGCCTGAAGGCCGGCAATGGTGTGATCCTGCGCGGTGGTTCCGAAGCGATCCACTCCAACACCGCCATCGCCCAGGCGCTGGCCGGCGCCCTGCAGGCCAATGGCGTACCGGCGGCGGCAGTGACCGTGCTGACCGACCTGCGCCGCGAAGCAATGCTGGAACTGCTGCAGCTGCATGAACTGATCGATCTGGCGATTCCGCGCGGCGGCGAAGGCCTGATCCGCTTCGTTGCCGAGCATGCGCGGGTGCCGGTGATCAAGCACTACAAGGGTGTCTGCCACCTGTTCGTGGATGCCAGCGCCGACCTCGGCAAAGCCATCGACCTTCTGGTGGACGGCAAATGCAGCCGTCCGTCGGCCTGCAACTCGCTGGAAACCCTGCTGGTGCATCGTGATGTGGCCGAAGCCTTCCTGCCGCGCGTGGCGCAGGCGCTCGGTGAGCGTGGCGTGGAGCTGCGCGCCGACACGAACGCGCAGCCGCTGCTGCCAGGCAGCACCGCCGCCAGCGAAGACGACTACGCTGCCGAGTTCCTCGACCTGGTGCTGGCCGTGCGCGTGGTTGATGACCTCGAGGCGGCCATCGCGCACATCCGTGCCTATACCTCCGACCATACCGAAGTGATCGCCACCGAAGACGCCGGCCATGCCGAGCGCTTCGTCACTGCGCTGCGCTCGGCGGTAGTGATGGTCAATGCCTCGTCGCGCTTCTCCGACGGTGGCCAGCTGGGCCTGGGCAGCGAGATCGGCATTTCCACCACGCGCCTGCATGCGTACGGTCCAATGGGCCTGGAAGCACTCACCGTCGAACGATTTGTCGTGCGCGGCGAAGGGCAGACGCGCACGTAGATCCACGCGATGCGCGGATGCACTTCGCGGTAGACCCCGGTGCCGACCAAGGTCGGCGCCCACCAGGCCCAAGCGCCGACCAGGATCGGCAGCTACCAAAGCAAGCGCCGACCCGGGTCGGCGACTACCGGGGCGTCACACCACCTCGCGGCGGATACCGATCGGCCGCGCGTGATCGTCCATGTGCAGCGTGGCGGCCTTGCAGCCCAGCAGGCGCTCGGCAAGGCCGGTGCTGGCACCCAGATCGGCCGCGACTTCATTGAGGCTGGCCAGTGGTCGCGGCAGGCGTCGCTCGTGGCCACGGAAGCGCGCGCGGTTGTACTCGGCCCAGCCGATCAGCAGCACGCTGGCACACAGCAGCATCAGCGGCAGTGCCACCAGCACATAGGGGTCGAACTGGCTTTGCCGTTCGTACAGCTGCTGCCAGGCCAGCTGGCCGCCGATCAGCCACGAGAACAGGGTCACCAACGGTGCCCACAGGTAGAAGTAGAACCCCCAGAACGCGAGGGTGACGAAGCCCCAGGCGGTGCGCTGGAAGCGTGGTTGGCGATGCGGCTTGCGGATCATCCGCGAGTCGAAGCGGTTGGACGGGCGTTGTGCGTTCATCGGATCCCCCGATCGGGACTGGTCCAGGTGGCGCGCTTGCTGCGACGGCGCAGCAGGGTCTTCGGCAACGCCACCAGGGTGGTGGAAAGACTGATCAGCCAGTACGCCATCGGGTACCAGATGACCCAGAAGTAGTTGCGTCCAATCTGTGTTTCGTAACGACGGTCGATGATCAGGCTGCTGGCGAACTGCATCAGGCAGACCAGGGCCAGGATCACGCCATGCCATTGCGGCAGCAGGCTGGCGATATGCAGCTGCGGCGGCAGTTCGATGAACTTGCCCAGCGCCCACAGCACCACGATGAACAACATGGTGTAAGCCCAGATCACGCTCAGCACGTACTCCAGCAGTACGCCCCACATGCGCCGCTCCTTCCAGTGCAGCAGCGAGCGGGCGTGGCGCAGCATCACCTCCACGCCACCCTGGGCCCAGCGCAGCCGCTGCCTCCACAGCCCCTTCAGCGTTTCCGGCATCAGGATGAAGCACAGTGCGTTGGGTTCGTAGCGAATGTCCCAGTGCGCCCGCTGCAGGCGCCAGCTGATGTCGATGTCTTCGGTCACCATGTCGTCCGACCACCAGCCGACCTGGTGCAGGGCGGTGCGGCGAAAGCCTGCGATCACTCCGGAGATGGTGAAGATGCGCCCGTACACGCGCTGCGCGCGCTTGATCATGCCGATGATCGACGAGAACTCGGCCACCTGCAGGCGTCCGAGCAGGGTGGAGCGGTTGCGGATGCGCGGATTGCCGGTCACCGCGCCGACCCGGTTGCCGCTCACCAGGTGCCAGATCATCCAGTGCAGCGCGTGCTCCTCCAGCATCGCGTCGCCATCGATGCACACCAGGTACTCCGAGCGGGCCGCCAGCGCACCCATGCGCAGCGCGTTGGCCTTGCCGAGGTTGCGGTCAAGGTGCAGCACGCGCAGCCGCGGATGCTTCGCCGCCAGCACGTCGAGCCGGGCGCCGGTGTCATCACTGCTGCCATCGTCGATGGCGATCACCTCGTAGTCGGCCGGATAGCGCTGTGCCAGCGCCGCGCCGAGCGTGTCGTCGAGGTTCGCGGACTCGTTGTGGCAGGGAATCAACAGGCTCGCGAACGGTGGATCGACCATCAGCGGCGGGTCGTTGCGTGGGCGCGAATGGCGTTCGCGCCGGAAGTAGTAATACAGGCCGCCCGACATCCAGAAGAACGCCATCACCATCGGGTAGTAGAAGGCGAACTGGAACAGGACCTGCAGCAGCGGATGCATGTCCATGTCACTTCTCCGGGTACGGGAAGTTGCCGGCGGACATCGCCGCGCGGGCATCATGGGTGGAAGGCTGGCCGGCGATGAAGTCATCCGGGTACCAGGCGAAGTGGTGCACGCCCTGCGCCTGCAGCTGGCGGATCTGCGCGCGCAGCCGCTCGGCGGGAATCGGTTGCCCGCTGCGCCAATCGACGGTCTGCAGTTCGAACAGGGTGTGCTGCAACTGGGGATCGTGCGCGCGCACCGCGGCCAGCAGCTGGTCGAGCCAGCGTTCCGGATGCCTGCTGCCTTCCATCCACGGCATCGCCATCAGTGCGGTCTGGTCGTAGGCCTTGTTGAACAGGTCCAGGCGCTGCGCGAACCAGGCCTCGCTCTGCGGACGCAGCACCGGCTCCGCGTACAGGTTGCGCACCGTGGCCAGCTTCGGCCGCCAACGCTGCGCACTGTCGCGCAGGGCCAGGGTGAAGTCGATCAGCGCCTGTGTGCGTGCGCTGCCGTCCGTACCGGCCGACAAGGTGGGCAGCTCGGTGTCGCGCAGGTAGCCATCATCATGGAAGAGCAGGCCTTCGAAATACGAATTGACGGCCAGATCCTCGTAGATGTCGAGCATGATCTGGCGTGCCTTCGGATTGGTGAAGTCCAGCCGGTACATGCCGTCGGCATCACCGTTGTGGATCGCCAGTGCCTTGCGCTGCACGGGGTCGGGCAGCTCGAAGCCGAGCACCGGCAGCCATGCGTAAACCTTCACCCCCGCGCGCGACTTCAGCTGCCAGGCGACCCGGCTGAACAGGTCCGCGCGCATCGGCATGTGCCGGTTGGGGAAGTACAGTGCATCGGCGGTGTTGTTGCCGTCCGGATCGGCGAACGCCTGCAGGTAGACGTGGGTGGGCGAGATGCGCTTGACCCGCTCGATCAGCGCATCGAGGTTGCGCCCCTGCTGCGCCGGGTCCGGGTCGTATACATCATCCAGGTCGACCTGCAACGCGCGGATGCCGTCGAGCGCAACGTCGCGCCGCAGCTCGTAGGCGAGGCCCTCCACGGTCGGGTTGTCGCTGACCAGGAAGCGCGCCAGCCCATGCAGGTCGCTGGCCACTGGCGTGCTGCGGCCTTCCAGATCGAAGGACACCGGCATGCCCAGCTGTTCGGCGATGTCGTTGCTCAACTGGTTGTAGGCCGCGTACGGCCAGACAATGGCGCGCGGGCGCACGCCCAGATGCTGCTGGATGCGCTGCACGCTGCGGCCGAGATCGGCGCGCAGGCGCTGCTCGTACTGCGCCTCGCTCTCGTAGCTGCGCGTGGCCGGCCGGTAGATGCGGGTGACCACCGCTGGCGTCGAATTGCCCTGCGGATTGGCAAGCACTCCGTGGTGCAGGTCGTCGGTATGGCTGGCCACTTCGATCAGGCCGCTGTCGTGCATCTGCTTCAGCTGCGCCCAGGTAACGAAGTCATCGTGGCCGAACGGCCGGTAGCCATAGTCGATCGTGCGCCCGGGTGCCATGTCCACGTAATCGGTGATCACTGCCACCAGCGCCGGGTAGCGGTACGCCTGCAGCAGCGGGAACGCCTTGTCGTAGACGCTGCGCAGGCCATCATCGAAGGTCAGCAGTACGGGTTTCGGTGGCAGCGTGGCGCGTCCCTGGGAGGCGTCGATCACCTGCGACAGCGAGACCGGGTGATAACCATGCGCGCCGAGCCAGTCCAGGTGTGCGGCGAAGTTCTGCGTGCTCACCGCATAGGTATCGGCATCGCCCTTGGCCGCGACCCGGTCGCGGATGTCGTGGTAGCTGAGGATCAGCAGGCCGTTGTCAGTGGCATCGAGATGCAGGGCCTGCTGCGCGAACGCCGGCGGCGTGGCGGCCAGCAGCAGGAGCACGATCAGTCGCAGGATGCGGGCCATGTCACTCTCCCCAGCGCAGTGCGGCTTCGAAGCCGATATGACGCTCGCGGTGGCCGTCGTAGACCGGCCGCGACCAGCGCACGCCGTACTCGAACACGCGGCCCTGGCCCAGCTGCCATTCGTGCATGTAGGACACCGAAGGGACCAGAGCGCTGCCGAAGCCGTCCTGCCAGTAGTCACCCAGCGAGACCGTCAGGCGGTGCCGGAAGTGGCGCTCGTAGTGCCGCCACAGCTGCTGGTCGATGCGCAGCCCGATCTCGACCATGCGGTCGCGCTTCGGGTTGAAGTAGGGCGCGTCGTCGCGGCTGCCCCGGCTGGTGTAAGCACTGGCCAGGCCGTCGATCAACCAGCGCGGGCGGGTCAGCAGGCGCTGTTCGATGCTGGTGCTGAACAGCTCGCGGTGGTTGCCGTCGTCGTAGCGGAAGCGGCTGGCGCCGAACATCCAGTGGGTCAGCTCGCTGCGCCGGTAGTCGACCTGCGCGCTCACGCTGTCAGCGGTGATGCCCGCCACGCGCGCCTGCATCGAGGCTTCCGGGTCATTGCGTGCGGCCACCAGCCCGGCATGCCAGTAATCGTTGAACTGCCAACCCACGCCGATGCGCAGGCCGGTATCGCCAATGTGGTCGTTGGCGCGCAGTACCGCCGCTTCCGCATCCAGCTGGCCGAAGCGGTAGCGTACGCCCGCGCCCAGCCACAGCGGGTCAATGCGCTGGTCCTGGAAGTCGACCGAGCGCCTGTCGGCCAAGGCGAACAACCGCCAGCGGTCGTCGAGTACCGGTGTCTGCACTTCGACCCCGTAGTGACGGTCGTTGTTGCCCAGCGGCGAGGTGCCGCCACCGCCGGAGCTGCGACCAATGTCGGTCCATGCCTTCAGCTGCCAACCGCGATGCGCCCGCCAGGCCTGGTCCATGCGTTCGACGGCGGGTTGGGTCGGGTAGCGTGCGACAAGATCGTCGTGCAGTGGCCTTGCCAGGTCATCGCGCTGCAGGGCGACGTAGGCCTCCTCCATGCCCAGCCGCGGCTCGATGTCGCGAGGGTCCAGCGCATGTGCCATCTGCTGGCGCTGCAGTGCCATGCGTGGCCATCCGCGCATCATGTAGACGCTGCCCAGCGCGCTCTGCAGTCCACCGTTGCCCGGTGCGATCTCCACCATTGATTCCAGGTCGCGCTGCGCGGTGGGCAGGTCACCGCTGTAGGCGCGTACCATCGCCAGGTTGAGGTCAGCTTCGTAGCGCGACCAGTTCGCGTATGGGGATTTGCCATTGCTCCAGCGCCACGCTGGTTCCTTGTCGCGCCATGCCTGCAGCAGGTCGATCGCCTTTTCCTGCTGCTCGCTTTCCAGGTAGGCGTAGGCCAGTTCCGAATGCGAGGCGTCGCGCGCCGGATCGCCAGCGACGGCCGCCTGCAGCACCGGGATGGCTTCTTCCGGATGCAGGGTGCCCATCAGCGAATCGCCGACCGCAGGCAGCACATAGTCGGGCAGGGCATGGCCTTCGGCCTGCAGTGCGCGGGCTTCCTCGCGCACCTGCGCATGGCGGCCCAGCCGGTTGAGCAGGATCAGCCGGTCCATGCGGACGCGAAGCGGCGCCTGCGCGGGTGGAGTGCCTTCGGCGCCCAGGTAGCGCTGCATGCGCGCCAGGGTTGATTCGGCCTCTTCCAGCCGGCTGTCTTCGCTGCTGCTGTAGGCCAGGCTCCAGACCACCAGTTTGGCCAGGTAGTCGCCTTCGATGCGCTGCTTCTGTGCAGCGTCGAACAGCTGCGGGCGCTGCTGATACAGCTCCCAGGCGCGCCACGCATTGCCGATGTCGCCCAGGGTCAGTACGCGCAGCTTGAACAGCAGATCGTCGTTGGGCTGCTGTTGGCTGGCGCGCTCGATGGCGCCGAGGGCATCCAGCCAGCGGGCCTGGTCGCGGTAGCGGCCGATCTCGGCCAGGGCCGCCTCGCGGTCGGGCGGGGCAGCACTGCTGGCCCAGGCCAGGGCGGTACAGGCAAGGCCGACGCAGAGCGCCAGCCGGCGGTGGACAACCATTGGGGACCCCCTTGGCTTCCGAACCAGACAACCTGAAAAATGTGACGCACATCACATGCCAGATTTTGGGGTGGCCGTGGCCTGCGTCACTCCCCTCGCGAACTCCCATCCAGCAGGGATGGGCGGAACCAGGACAGCGACCTGCAATGTCTTGTCTGAAACGAGAGTCCCCCGCGCACCGAGTGGTGGCCTGGGCGGCGCTGCCGCCCCCATGCCCGATGCCGGCACGCGGCAAGGATGGGCATTCGTGGGCACTATCCGCCCGGAATTGTCAGCCCGGCGTCAAAATGCGCAAACGGGCTGACGAGCGGTAGGTGGGGCCGGTTGCTGGCCCCATGCGGCTTACCAGAGGTCTTCCAGCTTGCGCGGCTTGCAGGCCACCCAGGAAGCGCACAGCATCAGGGTGGCGCAGCCGAACAGGAAGCTGAACGGGATCGTCCAGCCGTTGCTGACCGTATGCAGCCAGCCGACCAGGAACGGCCCGAGGCAGCTGAAGCTGTAACCCACGCCCTGCATGAAGCCGGACAGTGCCGCCGAGCCGGTGGGGGTGCGCGTGCGCAGGTTGATCAGGGTCAGCGCCAGCGGGAAGGTGGATGGACCGACGCCGAGCAGGCACGCCCACAGCAGAGGGGCCTTCATCGGTGCCAGCAGCAGGCCGGTGAAGGCGATCACGAACGAGAAGAAGCCGATCAGCACCAGCGGAAACGGGTTCTGCATGCGAACTGCCATGGATGGAATGACCAGCGACGGCAGCAGCCCGAGCGCCGAGAACACCGCCACCATCACGCCACCAAAGGCCGGTGTGCCGCCGGCCTCGACCACGATGCGTGGCAGCCAGGTGAACATCGAATAGGTCATCAGCGAAGTCATGCCGAACATCAGCGTCATGCTCCAGCCCAGTGAGGTGCGCCAGACTTTCCCATGCGGCTGTGCGGTCGGGTCGATGGCATCTGCCTGCGGCTTCGGTGCGCGCCTGGCCAGAACCAGCCACGGCAATGCTGCGGCCAGTGCCAGCAGTGCCCACATGCCCAGCGACACGCGCCAGCCAGCGGTGTTGGCCACCGGTACCGCCAGCAATGCGGGCAGCATGGTGCCCAGCTGCAGCACGCTGATGTAGAGCGTGCTCATGGTGCCGACCTTGTTGGCGAAGTAGCGCTTCACCAGCGGCGGCACCACCACGTTGCCGATGCCCATGCCGGCCAGTGCCAGCACCGAACCGAGCAGCAGCGTGCCGACGTTGCCGGCGCTGGAGCGCAGCAGCAGGCCAGCCATCGCCATCACCATCGCCAGCAGCGTGGTGCGCTCCAGGCCCAGGCGCCGCGCCAGCGTCGGCGTGGCCACGCCGAACACCGCGAACGAGGCGGTCGGCAGCATGCCCAGCACGCCGGTCATGGTGGTGCCGAAGCCGAACTGCTGGCCGAGTACGTCCAGCAGCGGGGTGATCGAGGTGACCGCAGTGCGCAGGTTGACCGCTGCCAGCAGGATCGCGGCAAACGCGAGGACACGACCGTGCAGCAGCGACGGCGAATCGGAAGTGGAGGAACTCATCGGTGGTCCTTGCAGGTGTCGCACGCCGGGGCAATGGCATGCAGCGCCGGCATCGGTCTACGCCGAAGCGGCAGGTGGGGGAGGGGCTGCTGGCGGGCCGGCAGCGCGGCCATTGTACGTGCGCTGCCTGGCAAGGTCCCGTCATGCGGGAGGCCTGGCGCCTGGTACAAAAAAACCCGGAGGACAGTGATGTCTTCCAGGCTTCTTGGTGACCACCGAAGTGGTCGGGGAGACAGGATTCGAACCTGCGACCTCTACGTCCCGAACGTAGCGCTCTACCAGACTGAGCTACACCCCGAAGGGAGCCGCCTATTCTAGCGATTCATCCCGATGGCGGCAAGGGGTGAACGCTGTTTTCTTCACACCGCAAAAGCGGTGCCACTTCAGGGAACAAAAAAGCCTGGGCGACATCACCAGGCTTCAATGCGACCACCGAAGTGGTCGGGGAGACAGGATTCGAACCTGCGACCTCTACGTCCCGAACGTAGCGCTCTACCAGACTGAGCTACACCCCGAAGGAGCCGCCTAAGATACCGTGTGAAGGCCAAGGCGGCAAGGTCTTTTTACATCTCAGCGACGATTTTCGTTCTCGATGCGGTTCTGCTCGCGGGCTTCGAACCACATGCCGTTGAGGATGGCCACCGTCGAGGCGAGGCCGGCACCGAGAATCCAGGCGAAATACCACATGATCAGTCTCCTTCATTCCGGGTAGGTGCCGACCGTTGGTCGGCACACGTGCAAGCAATCAATACGCGTTGGGGTTGTTGCCCATCTCTTCGGAGGTGGTCTTGCCCTTCAGCACGCGGTACACCCAGGTGGTGTAGGCGAGGATGATCGGCAGGAACACCGCCGTGGCCAGCAGCATGATCCACAGGGTCAGGTGGCTGGACGAGGCATCCCACACGGTCAGGCTGGAGGTGGGCTGGCTCGAGGACGGCAGCAGGAACGGGAAGATGGCGAAGCCGACGGTCAGGATGATGCCGGCGATGGCCGCACCGGAGGCGATGAAGGCCAGGCCACCACGACGGGCCCGCAGCAGCACCGCACTGGCCAGCAGGCCGGCCAGGCCGAGCAGGGGGGCCAGGATCGTGGCCGGCATCGCGCTGTAGTTGCGCATCCAGCCACCGGCGGCGCCGAGTTCGGCGGTCTTCAGCAGCGGATTGGTGGCGCCATCGGTAACCACCTGCGAGGTGATCTGGTAACCCGGAAGGCCGAAGGCCACCCAGGCGCCGCCGACTGCGAACAGCACGAAGGCGATGATCGCCGCGATGCTGCCGAATCGGGCGGCACGCTCGGCCACCGCGCCGTCGGTCTTGATCACCAGCATGGCGGCACCGTGGGCGACCAGCATCGACACGCTCAGCAGGCCGGCCAGCAGCGCGAAGGGCATCAGCAGGCCGAAGAACGAGCCGGTGTAGAAGATGCGCATGCTGTCATCGAAATGGAACGGCACGCCCAGCAGCACGTTGCCCACTGCCACGCCCATGATCAGCGCCGGGATGAAGCCACCGATGAACAGCGCCCAGTCCCAGGTGTTGCGCCAGCGTTCGCTGGGCATCTTGCTGCGGAACTTGAAGCCGACCGGGCGCAGGATCAGGGCGAACAGGATCACGAACATCGCCAGGTAGAAGCCAGAGAAGCTGACCGCGTACAGCGGCGGCCAGGCGGCGAAGATGGCGCCGCCACCCAGGATCAGCCACACCTGGTTGCCTTCCCAGACCGGGCCGATGGTGTTGATCACCCGGCGGCGTTCGGCGTCAGTGCGGGCGACGAAGGGCAGCAGGGTGCCCACGCCCAGGTCGAAACCATCCATCACGGCAAAACCGATCAGCAGGATGCCAAGCAGCAGCCACCAGATCACGCGCAGCGTGGTGTAGTCCAGAAGAATGAAATCCATCTTGGTTCTCCTGCCTCAGGCCTGGCCGGCGACCGGCGCCGAGGCATTGTGGGAAGCATGCGGCTGGGGCGACTGCAGCGATGGCAGCAGCTCGTCCGGACCCTTGCGGATCGCCTTGAGCATCAGCTTGATCTCGACCACGATCAGCGCGGTGTAGATGGCAGTGAAGCCGGCCAGGGTGAGCACGATTTCATGCAGGGCCAGCCCCGATGCCGCATAGAAGGTTGGCAGCACGCCATCGACCGCCCACGGCTGGCGACCATACTCGGCCACGAACCAGCCGCACTCGATCGCGATCCACGGTGCCGGCAGCGTCCACACGGCCAGCTTGAGGAACCAGCGCTTGTCCTGGAAGTTGTTGCGGCAGGAGTAGTAGAAGGCCAGTGCGAAGAAGGCGATCAGGTAGAAGCCCAGGCCGGCCATCACGCGGAAGGTCCAGAACAGCGGCATCACGCGCGGCACGGTGTCCATCGCCGCCTGCGAGATCTCCTGCGGGGTGGCGTTGAGGATGTCATCGCGATAGCGCTTGAGCAGCAGGCCGTGGCCCAGGTCCTGCCAGTGGCGGTCGAACATCTCGCGTGCTTCGACGTCGTTCTTGTTCGCACGCAGGCGTTCCAGCGCGCCGTAGGCCAGCTGGCCGCCACGCACGCGGTGTTCGGCGCGCTCGACCAGTTCCAGGATGCCCGGAATCGGCTGGTTCAACGAACGGGTGGCGATCAGGCCCATCAGGTAGGGGATCTTCACCGCGTAGTCGTTCTGGTGGGTGTCCTGGTTCGGGATGCCGAAGGCGGTGAAGTCGGCCGGCGCACGCTCGGTCTCCCACATCGCTTCGATCGCGGCCAGCTTCATCTTCTGGTGTTCGCTGGCGGCGTAGCCACTCTCGTCACCCAGCACCACCACCGACAGCGAGGACAGCAGGCCGAACGCCGCGGCCACCGCGAACGAACGTCGGGCCAGGTCCTTGTGCTTGTTGCGCAGCAGGAACAGGGCACTGATCGCCATCACGAACACCGCACCGGTCACGTAGCCGGCGCTGACGGTGTGCACGAACTTGGCCTGCGCCACCGGGTTGAACACCACCGCCATGAAGTCGACCACTTCCATGCGCATGGTTTCCGTGTTGAACACCGCACCGGTCGGGTTCTGCATCCAGCCATTGGCGACCAGGATCCAGATCGCCGACAGGTTGGTGCCCAACGCCATCAGCCAGGTCACCATCAGGTGCTTGACCTTGCTCAGGCGATTCCAGCCGAAGAAGAACAGGCCGACGAAGGTGGCTTCCAGGAAGAAGGCCATCAGGCCTTCGATCGCCAGCGGCGCACCGAAGATGTCACCCACGTAGTGGCTGTAGTAGGACCAGTTCATGCCGAACTGGAACTCCATGACAATGCCGGTGGCGACGCCCATGGCGAAGTTGATGCCGAACAGGACGCCCCAGAACAGGGTCATCCTGCGCCAGATCTCCTTGCCGGTCATCACGTACACGCTCTCCATGATGGCCACCATGAAGGACAGGCCGAGGGTGAGCGGTACGAATAGGAAGTGGTACATCGCGGTCAGCGCGAATTGCAGCCGCGACAGTTCTACGACTGTCTGATCAATCATGGCCTGGCTACCTCGTTGGATAGTGCCGTTGCAGGTGGCGGGAAGGGTGGTCTACGACGTGAATGATGTGACCGACTACTTCAAACAGCCTTGATCCAGATCAATGTATGAACAGGTGCCCCGGTTGATCGTATGCCAACCTGATGAAGACTGCGACCGCCGGCCGCAGGGGCGGGCTATTGCCTGCGCCTACAATGCCGTGTCTCCCCCGTTGCCCGTGAAGACCTCTTGAGCGCTGCCGAAACGACCCCTGACGGCCTGTCCCCGGAAGCTGAAACCGCCCGCCAGCGGCGTGTGCGCACGGCCTGGCTGGCCGACCTGGCACGCTCCGCCCGGGCCCGCCAGCGCCTGGCCGCGCTGTGCATCAGCCTGTCCGGCGCGCTGTTGATCGGCCAAGCTGCCGCCATCGCCTGGCTGGTGCAGCAGGTGCTGGTGGAGCGCGTGCCGCTGGCCTCGGGACTGCCAGCGCTGGGTGGGCTGGCGGTGATCCTGGTGCTGCGCACGCTGCTGGGCAGCGCCACCCAGGCGGCTGCCGGTGACGTGGCCGACGCCGCACGCCTGGCATTGCGCGAACGCGTGTTCGCACGCCTGCTGGGCCACGGCCCACTGTGGCTGCGGCAGCGCCGCACCGGCGAACTGGGCGAACTGATGCTGCATCACGGTGATGCGATCGAGAGCTATTACAGCGGCTTCCTGCCGGTGCGCACTGAAGTGGTGGTGGTGCCGCTACTGATCCTGGCCGCTGTCGCCTGGGTCGACTGGGTGGTGGCGCTGATCCTGCTGTTCACTGCGCCGCTGGTGCCATTTTTCATGATGCTGGTGGGCTGGGGCGCCGAAGCGGCCGGCCGTGCGCAGCTGGGTGAGCTGGCACGCATGAGCGGCCATTTCGCCGACCGGATCAAGGGCCTGGGCCTGCTACGCCTGTATGGCCGCGGCGAAGCTGAGCTGGAGGGGATCGAGGCGGCTGCCGAAGGCGTGCGCGTGCGCACCCTGAAGGTTCTGCGCATCGCTTTCCTCTCGTCCACGGTGCTGGAATTCTTCGCCTCGGTGAGCGTGGCGATGGTGGCGCTGTACCTGGGCCTGAGCTATCTGGGCATGATGTCGCTGCATGCAGCGGTGCCGACGCTGGGTGCGGGGCTGTTCTGCCTGCTGCTGGCACCGGAATTCTATGCGCCGCTGCGACGGCTGGCCGCGCATTACCATGATCGCGCCAATGCACTGGCCGCCGCCGCCGAAGTGGAGCGCCTGCTGCAGTCGCTGCCCGATGAGCAGGGCCTGATCGAGAACGAGGTTGCACCTTTGGCGGTGGAGCCGGCCGAGGCCGCCTTGCCGCCGCTGCAGGCACAAGGGCTGGTGCTGCGCCCGCTGGGCGCGCCGCAGGATGTGCTGCAGGATCTGGACCTGCGGCTGGAGCCGGGCCAGCGCCTGGCCCTGGTTGGTCCCAGCGGCTCCGGTAAAAGCACCCTGCTGGAAGCGCTGGCCGGCTGGCTGCCGCCGCGCGCCGGCAAGCTGCAGCTGCGTCCCGGTGTGCAGGTGGCCTATGCCAGCCAGCGCCCCTACCTGTTCCACGGCAGCATTGCCGACAACCTGCGCCTGGCCGATCCGGGTGCCAGCGATGCGCGTCTTCGTGCGGTGGCCGAGGCCGCGCAGGTGCTGCAGTTCGCACAGCGCCTGCCACTGGGCCTGGACACGGTGATCGGCGAACGTGGCTTCGGCCTGTCCGGCGGCGAAGCCCGTCGTATCGGCCTGGCCCGGTTGTTGCTGCGCGATCCGCAGGTGCTGCTGCTGGACGAACCCACCGCGTTCCTCGATGCCGATACCGAAGCGGCGCTTTTGCGCAGCCTGGCCGCCTATGCACGTGGCCGCAGCGTGGTGGTCGCCACCCACAGCCCGGCGGTGATCGCCTGGGCCGACCGTTGCCTGCTGTTGCCGGAAGGCCGCCTGGTCGAGCCGGCACAGGCGGTGCGCGCATGAGCCGTTCGCCTGATTCGCTGCGCGCGGTGTTCCTGCGCCATCGGCCGCGCCTGCTGCTCACCGTGCTGCTGCTGTGGACCACCATGCTGGCCGGCACCGCATTGCTAGGTCTGTCCGGTGGCTTCCTCACCGCCGCCGCGTTGGCTGGCGCGGCCGGCCTCGGCCAAGGCTTCAACTTCTTTTCACCGTCCGCTGGCATACGCGGGCTGACGATGGCGCGCATCGTGTCGCGCTATTTCGAGAAGCTGGTCGGCCACGACGCCACGCTGCGCATCGCCCGCGACCTGCGCGTGTGGTTCTTCCGCCGCGCGTTGCCGCTGGCACCCACACGGTTGGGGGCTACGCGCACCGGCGACCTTCTGGCGCGCCTGCTCGGCGATATCGGTGAAGTGGACGGCCTGCTGGTGCGTGCGATCGGGCTGCTGGTGGCGTTGGGCGGATTGTCGCTGGTCGCGATCGTTTCGGCGGCACTGATCCTGCCGTCGGCTGCGGTGCTGATGGCGGTGCTGGCGCTGCTGATCGCCTTCGGCGTGCCGTGGCTGGGCGTGCGTGGCCATGACGACGAGGAGGCCGACCGTGCCGCGCATCGTGCCGCATTGCGTACCGCTGCATTCGAAGGGCTGGAAGGTGCGGGTGACCTGGCCGCGCTGCACGCCGATGCGGCCTGGCAGCTCAAGGTACGCGTAGCTGCCAAGCAGCTGGCCTCGCGTGATCGCCGCCGCCGCTGGCGCCTGATCGCGGCCTCGACGCTGCACGGTCTGGTCGCCGGGCTGGGGCTGGTGGCGATGCTGGCATTGGCCCTGCATGCGGCCGAACAGCAGCGCATCGCGCCGGAGATGGCCGCGGGCCTGGTGTTCCTGACCGTGGCGTTGATCGAGCTGTGGGCCGGCATGGGCCTGGCCTGGCAGTCGCTGCAGTCCGGGCGCATTGCCGCCGAGCGGTTGCAGGCCATCGTCGAGCAACCGCCGACGGTGGACGATCCGCAGGCGCCGCAGCCGGTACCGCAGGCCGCGCGCGTACAGTGGGATGACGTGCATTTCCAGTGGCCCGGTGCGGCGCGGCCGGTGCTGTCCGGCCTGCATCTGACCCTGGCGCCGGGCGAGCGCATCGCGATTCGCGGCGACAGCGGCAGCGGCAAGACCACGCTGTCCAGCCTGCTGCTGCGGCTGTGGGATCCGCAGCAGGGACGGCTGACCTACGGTGGCCGCGATCTGCGTGATTTCGCCCAGGCTGACTGGCACCGGCAACTGGCGTGGCTGCCGCAGAACGCGCCGGTGTTTGCCGGCAGCGTGGCCGAGAACCTGCGCCTTGGTGATCCCGATGCCAGCGACGCCGCGTTGTGGGCGGTGCTGCGCCGCGTGCGTCTGGGCGAATGGGCCGAGCGCAACGGCGGCCTGCAGGCCTGGGTGGGCGAGAACGGCGCGACGATGTCAGCCGGCCAGGCGCGGCGGTTGGCACTGGCGCGCGCGCTGCTGCGCAATGCGCCGATCCTGCTGCTGGACGAACCGACCGAAGGCCTCGACGTGGATACCGCACGCGCGTTGTTGCAGGACCTTTCCGGGTTGCTGGACGGGCGCAGCCTGTTGATGATCACCCACGACGACCTGCCCGAAGGCGTGGTCGATGCGCAGTACCGGTTGCGTGATGGGGTGTTGGAGCGCGAAGCGTGAAAACACCCCGGTAGTGCCGGCCGCTGGCCGGCAACCACGCATCCGCGTCGAACATCATGACGTTGCCGGCCAGCGGCCGGCACTACCCATTCGAACGGTTACCGCGAGAACTCGCGCAGCATCACCGCGATCGAGGCCACGTTGGCCAGCACGCACAGCCAGAACACCCACTGGAATGCGGCCTTGCGGTGCTTGTGGCGGAACAGCGCTTGGCCCAGCAGCGCGCCCGGCCAGCCACCGGCAAAGGCCAGCAGCTGCAGGGTGCGCTCGGGAATACGCCACTGCTTTCGCTGCGCCGCGCGCTTGTCATGGCCATAGAGGCCGAACGACACCGCACTGGCCAGCAGGCACCAGCCGCCCAGCCACAGCGGCAGCACGCCGCTGATCATCAGCGCGATCAACGCGCCGAACGCGGCCAGTGCGAGGTTACGCCGCCACGCCACTTACAATGCGTCGAGGAAGCCGCGCACGGCGGGGCCGAAACGATCGAAGTCGACCAGGAAGGCGTCGTGACCCTGCGGTGACTCCAATCCGATGAAATGGGCGTCAGCGCCTCCGGCACGCAGGCCATCGGCGACCTGTTGCTGCTGCTGCACCGGGAACAGGATGTCGGTGTTGGCGCCGATGGCCAGCGCCTTCTCCACCCGGATCTTCGCCAGCCCGGCCAGCACATCGCCATCGGCGTACTCGGCCAGGTCGAACCAGTCCATCGAGCGGCTCAGGTACAGATAGCAGTTGGGATCGAAGAATCGCACGAAGCGCCGTGCGTGGCCTTCCAGGTAACTTTCCACCTGGAATTCGAGGCCGAACGGATCGTCGTCGGTCTGGTCCGAATCCAGCCGCACGCGGCCAAAGCGGCCATCCCATTCCAGTGCCGAACGGTAGGTGATCACGCCCAGCTTGCGGGCCATGCGCATGCCGGACTCGGGATACGCGTCGTCGTCGTAGTGGCCGCCATTCCAGCGCGGGTCAAGGCGGATTGCCTCGCGCTGCAGCGAGCGGATCGCGATGGAGAACGGCAGCGCCTGCGCGCTGCCGGAAATGTTGACGTGGCTGCGCGCAATGCCCGGGTGCAGCATCAGCACGGCCAACGCGGTCATGCCGCCCATCGAGTTGCCGACCACGCAGGCCAGCTGCTCGATGCCCAGCGCACGCACGACTTCGATGGCGGCGCGCGCGCCGTCTTCGATCGACAGCTCGGGGAAGTCGAGACGATACGGCTGGCCGGTGGCCGGGTTGAGCGAGGCAGGACCGGTCGAGCCCTTGCAGCTGCCCAGCGAATTCACGCACACCACGAACCAGCGGTTGGTATCGATGGGTTTGTCGGGGCCAACCATCGCTTCCCACCAGCCCGGTGCCGGGTTGGCCTCGTTGGCCGCTGCATGCGCGTCTGGGGACAGGCCGGTCACGATCAGGATCGCATTGCTGGCGTCAGTCGCCAGCGTTCCCCAGGTCTCGTAGGCCGCGCGCGCGCCGTGCAGGGCGCCACCGCGCTTGAACGAGAAGGGCGAAGGCAGGGCGTGGAAGCGGGTGCCGGGCGGGATGAATTCGGTCATGCAGCCATTCTAGCGGGGCCGCATGTGCAGCTGGCGACACGCTGGATTCCAGCAGCGGGTGGACGCGGACCGGACCGTCGTATCCACGCATGGCGTGGATCTGCTGTAGAGCCGAGCCGATGCTCGGCTGGCGGGCGCCGGCAAGCCAATCGCAGCCGAGCGTGGGCTCGGCTCTACAAGTCAGGGAAACCGCAGTTCCACCACGCCTTCATGCGGCAGGCTTACCTTCACCGGAACGCTCTGCAGGTCGTCCTCGCTGCGGTTGGCGCTGCCGGTGCGTGAGATGCGTGCCAGCACTTCCACTTCGCGATGGGCCGACAGCGGTGCGGTTGGCATCGGACTGTCACCGTCGCCCAGCCCGACCGTGTCCGGGAATCCGCTCAGCGGCAGCTTGCGTGCGGCCACCGGCATCGGCGGTCCACCCACGGCGCGGGCCAGCACGAATACCTGGGTGCTGGCCGGCCACTCGGTGCGCTTCAACGCAGGCAGCTGCACACGCACCTGCAACAGCGCCGGTGCAGCGACTGCCGTCGCGTCCGGTGCCTGGCCTGCGGCCTCGCGGGCAATCGCGATCTGCGCCTGCAGCGCCTGCGCGGCACCCGGTTCCAGTCGCGGCAGCAGGCCGCTCCACACATCCGCGGCCTCGGCATTCTTTCCGCGTTGGCGCAGGGCGATGCCCAGCAGCCAGCTGGCGCGCTCGGCGTCAGGGGCCTGTGTACGTGCCTGCTGCAACCAGGCCATCGCGGTGTCATCGAACTGCTTGCCGGCATCAGCCTGCGCGCGCGCCTGCGCGGCTTCCACCAGCACGCCAGGATCATCCGGTGCCAATTCGGCGGCCTTCGCGAAGGCGTCTGCCGCAGCTGAGGCATTGCCCAGTTCTGCCTGCGAACGCCCGAGCAATGCCCAGCCATCGGCACGCTGAGGGTCGCGCTTCAGTGCATCCTGCAGGGCCTGCACGCCATCGCGCAGGGTGGCTACCGACGGCGTCGGCTGCAGCTGTGCTGCACGCGGATCACCGACCAGCAGGTACAGGCAGGCACCGGCCACGCCCAGTGCGAACACGCCGACCACGAAACCGCGACGACCGTGGTGGCGCAACGGCCACAGCACCAGTGCTGCCATCAGCGCAGCAACCAGGCCGGCCAGCACCGGCAGCCAATGGTTCACCATTCGTCTCCTTCATCGGCCTTGCCGGCCGGCGCCGCGCCGACGGTGCGTCCACGTCGGCGGACGATGCCCAGCACCACCAGTGCACCGGCGCCGAGCACCAGCAGGGGGCCGCCCCACAGCAGCCAGGTGCCCGGCTGCAACGGTGGTTGATAGAGCACGAACTCACCGTAGCGGGCGACCAGGAACTGCTTGATCTGTGCGTCGTCGTGGCCCTGCTGCATCAACTGCAGCACCTCCCGGCGCAGGTCCTGGGCGATCTGCGCGTTGGAGTCGGCCAGCGACTGGTTCTGGCACTGCACGCAGCGCAGCTGCGCGGCCAGGTCATGGAAGCGGCGT
Organism: Stenotrophomonas sp. YJH_SMC_48-3; assembly: GCF_059369375.1. Taxonomy (NCBI): domain Bacteria; kingdom Pseudomonadati; phylum Pseudomonadota; class Gammaproteobacteria; order Lysobacterales; family Lysobacteraceae; genus Stenotrophomonas; species Stenotrophomonas sp. YJH_SMC_48-3. The sequence continues at coordinate 421,345 of NZ_JCAFSQ010000003.1, forward strand.
TCCTCGGCACCATCGCGGAACTGCAGCGGCTGCGGATCGTGCAGCGGCTGCTGGGCCAGCGCGGCCAGCGGCAGCATCAGGAGCAGCAGCGCCAGCAGCCAGCGCATCGGCTCAGGGCGCCGTATGCAGGGTGTTGCCGGCACTGCCCTGGGCCTTCTCGATCTTCTCCAGTGCCGGGATCAGCTTCTCGTCGACCACGCGCTGGGTCATCGCTCCGCTGTACTTCCAGCGTACGATGCCACTGCCATCAACCAGGAAGGTTTCTGGCGCAGCGGTCACGCCCCAGTCGATCGCGGTGCGGCCCTCAACATCGCTGAGCACCACCATGAACGGGTTGCCCAGCTGCTCCAGCCAGTGCAGCGCGTCCTTCGGATCATCCTTCCAGTTGTAGCCGATCACGCGCACGCGCTTGCTTTCCGCGAAGCGGGTCAGCACCGGGTGTTCCTCGCGGCAGGCCGCGCACCAGCTGCCCCATACGTTCAGCAGGTAGGGCGCACCGCGCAGGTCGTCGCTGTGCACGATCATCTCCGGATCGTGCAGCACCGGGAGCGCGAACGCGGGTGCCGGCTTGTCGATCAGCGCAGACGGCAGCACGTCGCGCTGCGGGTCACCCGATTTCATCACCCCGTAGATCATCAGCCCGAGCAGGCCGAAGAAGAACAGCACGCCGATCACGATGGCTACCGGCGGCAGCGGGCGGGAGGGGCGCGGGGCAGGGGACTCGGACATGGAAACTCCTACGGACGACGGAAACGGCGGTCGGCGGCGGCGATGAATCCGCCCAGGGCCATCAACAGCGCGCCCAGCCAGATCCAGCGCACGAACGGCTTGATGTGCACCCGTACCGCCCATGCATTGTTGCCCAGCGGCTCGCCCAATGCCACGTAGACATCGCCGTCGAAGCGTGCATCGATGCCGGCCTCGGTCATCACCTGGCCGCCGCTGGCGTACTGGCGCTTCTCCGGGTGCAGCAGGGCCAGTTCGCGGCCGTCGCGGAACACCCGCAGGTGACCGCGGTCGGCGATGAAATTGGGGCCTTCGCGATGGTCCACGCCCTCGAAGCGCACTTCGTAGCGACCGACCACCAGATGCTGGCCCGGTGCCAGCGCCACTTCACGCTGCACGTTCAGCGCTTCGACCAGCAGCGCGCCAGCCAGGAACACGGCGATGCCGGCGTGGGCGACGATCATGCCGAGCATCTCGGCGGTGAAGCGGCCATTGCCACGCAGGCGCTGCCAGACGAAGCGTGCGGTGCCGAGTGCGACCCAGGCCGCAGCGGCGACGCCGATGCCGGCCTTCCAGCCGTTCTGCGGCGCCTGCCACCAGGCCAGCGCGCCCAGCAGCACGGCCAGCCCCAGCCATGGCGCCAGCAGCGCGAATGCACGCGAAGTTTGGTCGCGCTGCCACTTCACCAGCGGGCCGAACGGCAGCAGCAGGATCATCGGCGCCATCAGCAGCAGGAACAGACTGCCGAAGTAGGGCGGGCCGACCGAGATCTTGCCCAGCGACAGCGCATCGGCCAGCAGCGGGTACAGCGTGCCCAGCAGGACCATCGCGCAGGCGGTGGCCAGCAGCAGGTTGTTGGCCAGCAGCAGGGTCTCGCGCGAGGCGGCGGTGAAGCCACGGCGCGGATCGTCGGCGTCCACGCTCAGCTGGCTGGCGCGCAGCGCGTACAGCAGCAGGCTGCCGCCGACCAGCACCGACAGGAACACCAGGATGAACAGGCCACGCGACGGATCGGCGGCGAACGAATGCACGCTGGTCAGCACACCGGAGCGCACCAGGAAGGTGCCCAGCAGCGAAAGCGCGAAGGCCGCGATCGCCAGCAGCAGGGTCCAACTGCCGAACGTGCCGCGCTTTTCAGTGACGGCCTGCGAATGGATCAGTGCCGCACCGACCAGCCATGGCATGAAGCTGGCGTTCTCCACCGGGTCCCAGAACCACCAGCCACCCCAGCCCAGCTCGTAGTAGGCCCACCAGCTGCCCAGCGCTATGCCAAGAGTCAGGAAGCCCCAGGCGACGTTGGTCCACGGCCGCGTCCAGCGCAGCCAGCGGGCGTCGACGCGGCCTTCCAGAAGCGCGGCCACCGCGAACGCGAACGGCACCGCGAAACCCACGTAACCGATGTACAGCATCGGCGGATGGATGATCAGCCCCGGGTCCTGCAGCAGCGGGTTGAGGTCGCGGCCTTCCAGTGGTGCCGGGTTCAGGCGCAGGAACGGATTGGAGGTGAAGATCAGGAAGGCGAGAAAGCCGACGCTGACAATGCCCATCACCGCCAGTACGCGCGCCTGCACCGGTGCTGGCAGGTGCCGCGAGAACAGCGCCACCGCGCCGGTCCACAATGCCAGCACCAGCGCCCACATCAGCAGCGAGCCCTCATGCGCACCCCACACCGCCGAATAGCGGTAGATCATCGGCAGCAGCGAATTGGAGTTCTCGGCCACGTAGCGCACCGAGAAATCCTGCTGCACGAACGCGGCGGTCAGCGCCGCGAACGCGCCGGCCAACAGCAGCAGCTGCGCGAAGGCGGCAGGCCGCGCCACTGCCATCCATGCCGCGTTGTTGCGATGCGCACCGACCAGCGGCAGGCCGGCCTGCAGCAGCGAGGCCAGCAACGCACACAACAGCAGGATCTGACCCAGTTCGGGCAGCACTCAGCGCACCTCGGGGGCCGTCACCGGCACGTCGTGCTTGCGATGGGCATCGCCCATCTTGTCGGCCACTTCCTTCGGCACGTACTTCTCATCGTGCTTGGCCAGCACTTCGTCGGCGACGAAGACACCGTCCTGCAGGCGGCCACTGGCGACCACCGCGGTGCCTTCGGCGAACATGTCCGGCAGGATCCGCGAGGTGGCCACCGCCAGCTGTGCATCGCCGTCGGTCACTTCGAAGCGCGCCTCCAGCGAGCCGACCGGGCGGTTGAAGGAGCCCTTCACCACCATGCCGCCCAAGCGGAAGCGCGACTGCGCATCGACATCGCCGCGCAGCACTTCCGAAGGGGTGTACAGGTAGGCGATGTTGCGCTCCAGTGCCATCGCCACCAGCGCGGTGGCCACGCCGGAGGCGAGCAGTGCCAGCAGTACCCAGGCCAGGCGGCGGCGTTGTACCGGCGTCATCGTTCCAGCTCCGTCGACAGCGGCGTCGCTGCGTCCTGCCTGCCCGCCCGGGTCTGCTGGCGTTGCTGGCGGGCCAGTGCCAGCCGGCGTGCCACGCGCAGTCGCAGCCACGAACCGATGGCATCGGCGCCGAGCACCAGTACGAACACGGCGTAGGCGCCGATCACATAGGGAAGGTGGGTCATGGCTGGGCCTCCGGGACAGGGCGTTCGGCACCGACACGTCCACCGACCCAGGCCTTGCCGGCCTCGCGGTCGAGATTGTCAGAGCGCGCCTTGGCCAGCACCGAACCGGCAAACCAGAACTTGGTGCCGATCACCATCCACCACAGCGGCGCGATCATCGCGCTGCTGATCGCCGATTCACCGAACACGTTGATGGACTGGCGCTGGTGCAGGCCGCCCCACCAGTCCACCGAATAGCGGATCACTGGCAGCAGGCTGACACCCACGATGGCCAGCAGGCCGGCCGCGCGTGCGGCGCTGCGGCGGTCCTCGATGGCGTGGTACAGGCCGATCACGCCCAGGTACAGGAACAGCAGCACCAGTTCGCTGGTCATGCGCGGGTCCCAGTCCCACCAGGTGCCCCAGGTGCCCTTGCCCCAGATGCTGCCGGTCAGCAGGGTGATCAGGGTGAAACCGGCGCCCATCGGCGCGCAGGCCATGGCCAGGATCTCGCAGACCTTGATCCGCCAGATCAGCGCGATGGCCGCGTACAGCGCCATCAGTGCGAACACGAACAGGCTCATCCAGGCACTGGGGACGTGGATGTAGAGGATGCGGAAACTGTCCAGCTGCTTGGCTTCCGGTGGCACCACCAGCAGCGCCTGCCACATGCCGACCAGCAGCACCGGCACCGCAACCAGGTAGAACACCCGCGACCAGCGGGCAGCGAAACGATCGAACGTGGGAGGCGAACCGAGTTGGTGGAACCAGCGGACAATCGGATTCATGCGTGGCGGCTATCCAGCAGGGGTGGATTGGCTCTCAGCTCGGTCAACTCAGAGAAATACGTATTGCAGCAGCAGTGGCCAGCGGAGCCAGCACCAGCGCGACCAGCAGGCCAGCGCCCAGCATCAGCAGCGCACCGACCGGATCCTGCCCGCGCCCGGCTGCCGCCAGGCTGCCTGCGCCGAACACCAGCACGGGCACGTACAGCGGCAACGACAGCAACGCCACGAGAATACCAGAGCGCCGGATGCCGACGGTCAGTGCAGCGACCACGCCACCGATCAGGCTCAGCAACGGCGTTCCCAGCAGCAACGATGCCAGCAACATCGGCAGCTGGTCATGCGGCAGATGCAGCATTTCGGCCAGCAGCGGGCTGACCACGATCAACGGCAGGGCGGTGGTGGCCCAGTGCAGCAGCACGCGTACCAGCACCAGCCAGGCCAGCGGCACCGGCGCCAGCAGCCATTGTTCCAACGAGCCGTCTTCGGCATCGGAACGGAACAGCGAATCCAGCGACAGCTGTCCCGCCAGCAGCACGGCCAGCCACAGCGCCGCGCCGGCGGTGGCGGCCAGCAGCTGTGGCTCGCGGCCCTGCGCCAGCGCGAACAGCACCACCACCAGCACCGCGAACAGCAGCGGTTGCAGCGCGTCGCCGCGGCGGCGCCAGAGCAGGCGCAGGTCGCGCTTGAGCAGGGCGCCTGCGGTCTGCCACAGGCCCGGTTCGGTACCCGGCGCGATCATGCGGCACCGCCGAGGTCGAGCTGGCGGGTACGCACCGGCGGTGCGGCATAGGCGCCGTGGGTGGTGACCAGCGCAGCGCCACCGGCGCGCAGGTGCGCCGAAATCATCCGGTTGACCAGGGTGATGCCCTCCAGGTCGAGGTTGGCATAGGGCTCGTCCAGCAGCCACAGCGGCGCCGGCGACAGCCAGATGCGCGCCAGTGCCAGCCGCCGCCTCTGCCCGGCCGACAGATGCCGCACCAGGGTGTCCTCGTAGCCGGCCAGGCCGACGATCGCCAGTGCGTTGCCGGGCATCTGCCGGGCACGCCGGCCATGCAGGCCGCACAGGAAGTGCAGGTTCTCCAGCGTGTCCAGGTCTGGCTTCAGGGCCGGCAGATGGCTGAGGTAGGCCACGTAGCGTGCACGTTCGGCGTTGCTCGCCGGCTTGCCGTCGATCCGCACCTGGCCGGCGCCGGGCCGGGCCAGGCCGGCCAGCACGCGCAGCAGGGTGGTCTTGCCGGCGCCATTGCCACCCTGCACCAGCAGTGCCTCGCCGGCGTCCACATGGAAGTCCAGCGGGCCGAACACCGGCTCGTCATTGCGGGAGAAGCTCAGGCCGCTGGCGGCCAGCAATGCAGGGGTGTTCAAGGGGCAGGGGTCTTCATGCCGGAGTGCGATGGCAATTGTAGCGGTGAATTCACATGGTAGTGCCGGCCGCTGGCCGGCAATTTCGCCATCTGCCAGCCGAGGTTGCCGGTCAGCGGCCGGCACTACCGACGCGCGGATTGCGTAAACTCGGGGGCCCTTGTTCTCCACAGTCCAGGCCGATGCAACCCACCACCAAGCTGCCCAAGGTCGGTACCACGATCTTCACCGTGATGTCCCAGGTCGCTGCCGAACATGGCGCGGTCAACCTGGGCCAGGGGTTCCCGGACTTTTCCGCGCCGCAGCGCCTGATCGATGAAACGGCCAAGGCGATGGCTGCCGGCCTCAACCAGTACCCGCCGATGACCGGCGTGGCGCCGCTGCGCCAGGCCATCGCACAGAAGTCGCTGGACCTGTACGGCGCCACCATTGATCCGGACACCGAAATCACCGTCACCAGTGGCGCCACCGAGGCCATCTTCAATGCCATCCACGCGGTGGTGCGCGCCGGCGAGGAAGTCATCGTGCTCGACCCGGCCTATGACTGCTACGAGCCGGCGATCGAGCTTGCCGGTGCCAAGGCCGTGCACGTGCCGCTGGACCCGCAGACCTTCGCTGTGGACTGGGACCGCGTGCGCGCGGCAATCACCCCGCGCACCCGCATGCTGATGGTCAACACCCCGCACAATCCGTCCGGTGCGATGCTGGACGAGGCTGACATGCAGGCGCTGGCCGAGCTGCTGCGCGGCACGCAGATCTACCTGGTCTCCGATGAGGTGTACGAGCACATCATCTACGACGGTCGCCGCCATGAGTCGGCGCTGCGCTATCCCGAACTGCGCGAGCGCACCTTCGTCATTTCCAGCTTCGGCAAGACCTACCACTGCACTGGCTGGAAGATCGGCTACGCCGTGGCGCCGCCATTGCTGACCGCCGAGTTCCGCAAGGTGCACCAGTACAACACGTTCACCAGCTTCGGCCCGGCCCAGTACGGCTTCGCCGCGATGATCCGCGACGAACCCGAACACCACCTGGAACTGGGCGCGTTCTACCAGGCCAAGCGCGACCGTTTCCGCGAGCAGCTGACCGGTACCCGCCTGAAGGCGCTGCCGGTCCCGGGCGGCTACTTCCAGCTGGTCGACTACTCGGCCATCAGCGACCTGCCGGACCATGAGTTCGTGAAGTGGCTGACCATCGAGAAGGGCGTGACCGCCATCCCGCTGTCGCCGTTCTACGAGACGCCGCCGGCCGGCCAGCGCCTGGTGCGCCTGTGCTTTGCGAAGAATGAAGCAACGATGGACGCGGCGATCGAACGCCTGCGCCTGCTCTGAGCGGAGGCGTGAACATGCAGGACCTGCGCATTTCCCTCGTCCAGGGTGACACCCGCTGGCACGATCCGGCCGGCAACCGCGCCTACTACGGCGCGCTGCTCGCACCGCTGGCCGGCACCACCGACCTGGTGATCCTGCCGGAGACCTTCACCAGTGGCTTCTCCAATGACGCCATTGCCCAGGCCGAAGGCATGGACGGCCCGACCGTGGCCTGGGCGCGCGAACAGGCCCGGGCCCTGGGTGCGGCGGTGATCGGCAGCGTGCAGCTGCGCGACGGCGAGGGCGTGTACAACCGCCTGCTGTTCGCCACCCCCGATGGCAACCTGCAGTACTACGACAAGCGCCACCTGTTCCGTTACGGCGGCGAGCACGAGCGCTATGCCGCTGGCCGTGAGCGCCTGAGCGTGGAATGGAAGGGCTGGCGGATCAATCCGCAGGTCTGCTACGACCTGCGCTTCCCGGTGTTCTGCCGCAACCGCTACAACGTCGAACGCCCGCAGCAGCTGGATTTCGACCTGCAGATCTTCGTGGCCAACTGGCCGTCGGCGCGCGCCTATGCGTGGAAGACCCTGCTGCGTGCGCGCGCGATCGAGAACCTTTGCTTCGTGGCGGCGGTAAACCGCGTCGGCGTGGACGGCAACCAGCTGCACTACGCCGGCGACAGCGCGGTGATCGACTTCCTCGGCCAGCCGCAGGTGGAGATCCGCGAACGCGAACAGGTGGTGACCACCACCATTTCGGCCGAAGCACTGGCCGCACATCGTGCGCGCTTCCCGGCGATGCTCGATGCCGATGCCTTTCACCTGGACGAACAGGCCTGAGCCACGGCCTGAACACCGCCGCACCAGCGCGCGCGCCTGCATCCAATCTGCACGCGCGCGCTGCTAGATTCGCCGGCAGTCCGACCGAACTGGAAGTGCCGCCATGAACAAGCCTCTCGCCCTGCTGCTGGCCCTGTCTGCTGCAACGCTGGCCCCAGCTGCACACGCCGCCGGCAATCTCGATTGCCAGCTGCGCTACAACCTGTCCGGTTGGTCGCTGATCTACAAGACCGCTTCCGGCACCGGCACGGTCACCTGCGCCAATGGCGCCAGCATGCCGGTGCGTATCGAAGTGAAGGGCGGGGGCCTGACCGTGGGCAAGTCGAAGATCACCAATGGGCGTGGCAGCTTCACCGGTGCGGTCAGCGTCAACGAACTGCTGGGTACCTACGCGTCGGTGGGTGCGCATGCGGGTGCGGTGAAATCCAGCAACGCGCAGGTGATGACCAAGGGCGACATCTCGCTGGCCCTGTCCGGTACCGGCAAGGGCTGGGACCTGGGCGTGGACGGCGCCGCCTTCACCATCAGCCGGCGCTGAGGCGCGTCGGCTGGGCAGTTCCCCAGCTGATGCGGATGTAGTGCTGTTCGGAATCGCTCAACAGCCGTTCGACATCGAAACCATTTTTCAGCAATTGTGCGACCGCGTCTTCGACGAGCTGCTCGCTGGCCATTACCTGGCTGAAGCCGAACACGATGTAGCGACGGCCATTTTCCGAGGCGGCCTGGATGGCGTTGTCGAGGTCGCGGTAGAACAGTTCGATCGGGCGCTTGGCGGCGTCAGCGTTGGCGCGGGCCTGTTCGGCGGTGATGGTGATCATGGGCATCGGTCTTGTGTGGGACAGCGCGCACGATAGCCAGCGAATCAAAGCCGTTCCCGGAAGCCGCGCACAGTGCGCTGTTTTTGCAGCAATTCCTAGGTCGCAGCGGGACGCCGCCGCTGCAGCCAGAAGGCCAGCAGGCCACACACGATGAGCGTCGGGGCCAGCAGCTGCACTGCACCGACCAACGCCATTGCCGCACCGATCAACAGGTAGTAGAGCAGGCCGAACAGTGCGCCTGCGCTGCCAAGACAATGTGGGTAGCCGCGCAGGGCCTGGCCCAGCACATTGGGAATGGCAAGGCCGAAGCCCGTCACCACCGGCACCATCGCCGCGATCACGGCAGGGTGATCATGCAGCAGCGCAGCCAGCAGTCCTCCCGTCAGAACCAGGCCTGCGGCGGTGCGGATGCGCGTGGCCGCGGCAACGCCGGCACGCAACAGGCGGCCATTGCCCCATGCACCCAGTGCCGAGCCCAATGCCAGCAACGCGCCGCTGGCGCCGAACCAGGCGGCGGGCCAGTGCAGGCGCGCAAATACGAAAGGACCGAGCGCGTACCAGCTGTACATCGCTACGTTGAAAGCCATCACCAGCAATGCGTGTGACCAGATCCAGCGATCGCACAGCAGTTGCCGCAGCAGCGGCAGCATGGGCGTGTGCGGGATATGTGCAGGGCGGCTTTCGCGCAGGCCAGCCAGGCATGCGACTGCCAGCACGGCAGCGGTCAGCAGCAGGCCGGACTGTACGCCGACATAGCCATGGACGGCGACCAGCAGCGTGCCCAGTGCAAGGCCGATGGCCGGGCTCAGGGCCAGGGCCATGCCGATCCAGGAGAATGCCTGCGCCAACGCGGGTCCCTGCAGGTGGTCGCGCAGCACGGTCTGGGTGACCACCGAAGCGGCGGCGGCGCCAACCGCGGCCAGCGCTTGGGCCAGCAACACCTGGCCGAAGCTACCAGCGAGCAGGCCGCCCAGTGCAGCCACGGCAAAGACGCCCAAGCCACATAGAAGGGCCGGGCGACGACCGATACGATCGGCCAGGCGCCCCCACAGCAGCACGCCTGCAGCGAAGCCGAACAGATACAGGCTCATGGTCTGGCTGGCGGTACCCGGCGGCAGGGCGAAGCGTTTGGCCAGATCGGCCAGGGCCGGGCTGTACAGGGTCTGTGCCAACTGCGGAAACATCAGCAGTGCAATGGTGAGCAACAACAGGCGGCGCGACATGCGGGCGCTCCAGAAACGGGGCTGCGCATTGTGGTCGCGACTGCAATGACGCACCCTGTCTATCCTGTCATCGAATGTATGAAATCAGACATGGCCTGGTTGCAGCCGCACACGCACTTCGACGCCGATGCCTGGAGCGCTCCGGTGCTGGGGATCGCAGCATCACTGGCGGATCACGACTCGGGTTGGCACCAGCATGCACGCGCGCAACTGCTCTACACCCGGCAGGGCTGCACGCGCCTCACCTACGGTGATCGCATCAGCCTGCTGCCGCCCGCGCGCGCCGCGTGGATTCCCGGTGGGCTACGCCATCGCGCGCAGATGCGCCAGGCGGTCGACTACCGTTCGTTGTACTTCGACGCCACCCTGTCAGCCCAGCTGCCCCGGCAACCAGCGATCATCGGCGTGGGGCCGCTGCTGCAGGCCTTGCTGGAGCCGATTGCGCAGGCGCCGTTCGACCATGACTGGCAGTCGCCGCGCGCGCACCACCAACTGGCGTTGTGCGTGCTGGAAATCGCTGCTGCACCGGTGGCGCCGATGGACCTGCCTTTGCCGCGTGATCCGCGCATTGCACGTTGCCTGCCGTTGGCCGAACAGCTGCCGCCCGAACTGCACGAACTGGCCACGCGTACCGGCCTGAGCGCGCGTACGGTTGGCCGGTTGATGCAACACGATACAGGCATGGGCTATCAGGCCTGGCGCCAGCAATGGCGCCTGATGCGGGCCATGGAGCTGCTGTTGCTCGGTCATCGCGTCGCGCATGTGGCCCAGGACACCGGCTTCTCCGCCGAGAGCCCGTTCATCGCCTTCTTCCGCGGCATGACCGGCACCACGCCCGCCGCGTTCCAGCGCCACGCAAAAGGGGACGGAGGGGATTAAGGCGCTTTCGCCCCTTTGATACAGGCCGTGGCAAAAACGACTTAATCCCCTCCGTCCCCTTTTCAAAGAAAAACCCCGGCCGGAGCCGGGGTTTTTCATTTCAGTCGGGCCGGTGATCAGCCGCCGCGCGGGCCGCTGCGGCGCGGGCCGCCCGGACCGCGGTTGCCACCGGGGCCGCCCGGACCACGGTTCCCACCCGGGCCGCCAGGGCCGCGATTGCCGCCCGGGCCACGGTTGCCGCCGCCCGGACCACGACCGCCCGGACGCGCACCGTGCGCCGGCTTCGGGCTGCCGTAGGGGTTGAAGCCCGGCGTGGCGTGGTCGGACGGGAAGTTCGGGGCATTGCCCGGATGGCCGTACGGGTGCCTGTTGCCCTGGCCCTGCGAGCGGTTGCCGGCACCGGCCGGACGACCCTGGCCGCCTGCGCCGCCACGGCCTTCACCGCCGAAACCGCCACGGCCCTGGCCGCCACCGGCGCCTGCACCCGGACCCTTCGGCTTGCCATACGGACGACCCTGGCCGCCTGCACCCGGACCACGGGCACCGGGGCCGCGCGCGCCCGGACCGGCGTTGCGATGGCCGCTCGGGCCGGTGCTTACGCCATCCGGCACGTACCAGGTGCGGAATGCCGCCGGATTGCCTTCCGGCAGCGAGCGATCATTCTTCGGGGCGCGCTGCTTGAACGGCTTCTGCGACTGCTTGGCTGCCGCTTCACCGCTGACCGTCAGGCCGCCCTTGAAGCCGCCACCCTTGCCGCCGCGACCACGGCCGCGGTCTTCGCGGACGTTGTCGAAACGGCGCAGCTCGCGACCTTCGTCAGCGGTGTTGTGGCCATTGACGTAGGCATTGCCGCGGCCACCTTCGCGCACGCGCACGGTGGTCTTGGCGGCGCGGCGCTGGCCGATCACCGGCTGCAGCGTCAGCGCCGACGGTGCGCCTTCTTCCAGCTTCAGCTGCGCACGCAGCGCTTCCACCTGGGCGGTACCCAGTTCCACCGAATGGCCACGGGCCAGTTCGCGCGGCAGGCTAACCTTGCCGTAGCGGGTGCGCTTCAGGCGGCTGACCTGGCAACCCTGCGATTCCCACAGGCGGCGCACTTCGCGGTTGCGGCCTTCCTTCACCACGACGCGGAACCAGTCGTGCGAATCGGTGCCGCCGATGCGTTCGATCTCATCGAACTTGGCCGGACCGTCCTCCAGCGCGACGCCACGGCTGAGGCGGTCGACGATGGCGTCGGAGACCTTTTCCTCGCCTTCCGGCGCACGCACGCGCACCACGTACTCGCGCTCGACCTCGAACGACGGGTGCATCATGGCGTTGGCTAGTTCACCGTCGGTGGTGGCCAGCAGCAGGCCGGTGGTGTTGATGTCCAGGCGGCCGATGGCGATCCAGCGCGCGCCCTTCAGCGGCGGCAGCGATTCGAACACGGTCGGGCGGCCTTCGGGATCTTCGCGGGTGGTCACTTCGCCTTCAGGCTTGTTGTAGACCAGCACGCGCGACGGTTCGGACAGGGCGGTGGCGACGAAGCCGCGACCGTCCAGTTCGATCCTGTCGCCGCTCTTGACCGACATGCCGGTCTGCGCGACTTCACCGTTGACCTTGACCAGGCCCTCGGCAATGCGCTGTTCCAGCGCACGGCGCGAGCCGAGGCCGGCCTGGGCCAGCACCTTGTGCAGGCGCTCTTCCAGCTTGAACTGTTCGGAGGTGGCTTCGCGCTTCAGCGAGAGCTTGTTACGGGGGGTGTCACTCATCAGTTTTGCTCCGGCCGACGGTTTCGAGGTCGGCCTCTGGTTCGGAATCGGCTTGGTCAACAGCCACGGTCGTCATCGCGACGGCGTTGTCTTCGCGTTCGTTCAGGGGCACCGCGCGCTCGCCCGGCGCGGAATCGGGGTGCCCATCATCGAGGGGCGAAGGTGCTTGCTCATCGGTGGCCGACGCAGGCGCTGCATCGGCGGAATCGGGGGTGTCACTGCCGGCCAGGCCGGCGTCGTCGTTGGCGGCAGCGCCGTCGGCCGAGACGTCCGGGCCGTCGGCGCCGGCAACGGCCGGAGCATCGCGGTCCAGCGCCAGCTGCGGTTCCAGCTCGCCCAGGTCCTTCAGTTCCGACAGCGGCGGCAGTTCGTCCAGCCGCTTCAGCCCGAAGTAGTCCAGGAAGCCCTTGGTGGTGCCGAACAGTGCCGGCTTGCCGGGCACGTCGCGGTGGCCGACCACGCGGATCCATTCGCGTTCTTCCAGTGCCTGGATGATGTTGCTGCTGACCGCCACGCCGCGCACCTGTTCGATCTCGCCGCGGGTGATCGGCTGCCGGTAGGCGATCAGCGCCAGGGTTTCCAGGGTGGCACGGGTGTAGCGGGTCTTGCGTTCGGTCCACAGCCGGCTGATCCAGCCATGCACTTCGCTGGTGACCTGGTAGCGGAAGCCCGAAGCGACCTCGACCAGTTCCACGCCGCGTCCTTCGCAGGCCTCGCGCAGCCGTTCCAGCGCACGTTCGATGCTGCCCGGCGGTGCGGGCTCATCTTCCGGGAACAGGTCCTTCAGCTGGGCCAGGGTGAGCGGCTGGCTGGAGGCCAGCAGGGCACCCTCGACAATGCGGTCGATCAGCGATTGGTCCATCGGCACTCAGCGCTCACTCATTGGCATTGGCGGCGTCGTTGTCGTCAAACTCGCTGCTGAACTGCAGCGGGGCGTTGGTGTTGCCGGCCGCCAGCGACTTGACGTAGATCGGCGCCAGCGGTTCTTCCTGGACGATGTCCAGCAGCTGTTCCTTGGCCAGCTCCAGCACCGCCAGGAACGTGACCAGCACGCCCAGCTTGCCTTCTTCGGCCGTGAACAGCCCTTCGAAGCGATAGAACCTGCCGTCTTCCAGGCGGCCGAGTACCTCGCCCATGCGTTGCCGCACGCTCAGTGCCTCGCGCTTGATGGCGTGGCCGCTGAACAGCTCGGCGCGCTTGAGCACGTCGTGCAAAGCCAGCAGCATTTCCTTCAGGTCCACCGGCGGCGGCAGCTTCACCGTGGCGCGTTCGGGCATGAAAGCATGCGCCACCGTGGTGTCGCGGTCCTGACGGGGCAGGGCGTCGATGTCCTCGGCGGCCTGCTTGAAACGTTCGTACTCCTGCAGCCGGCGCACCAGCTCGGCGCGCGGGTCGGTCTCATCGCCTTCCTCGCTGACCGGGCGCGGCAGCAGCATCCGCGACTTCACCTCGGCCAGGATCGCGGCCATCACCAGGTACTCGGCCGCCAGCTCGAAGCGCAGCTCGCGCATCACGGTGATGTATTCCACGTACTGCCGGGTGATCTCGGCGACGGGGATGTCCAGTACATCGAGGTTCTGGCGGCGGATCAGGTACAACAGCAGGTCCAGCGGGCCTTCGAAGGCATCCAGGATGACTTCCAGCGCGTCCGGCGGGATGTACAGGTCCTGCGGGATCTGCAGGACCGGTTGCCCATGCACCACGGCCAGCGGCATTTCCTGCTGCTGGGGGGCGGGCGGCCGGGTTGGCGGGTTCGCGTCAAGCGCGAGTTCGGAAGTCATCTAATGGACATCAGGATTGCAACGGACCAGTCGCGGCACCGGGTTCGCCGGGCCAACGCCACGGCGCCCCAGGGCACCAGACACGCCGGGATCGGCGCGATTCCACACATATCAAACAGCAGGACGCGCCGCAGGAGACGGCAGCGACAGAACTACGGGGAGGTCGTCTACGTGGCCCGGCCGGATGGTCCGGTTTGAAGCAGCGGGACGGTCGTCGGGGGCTGCGTTGGCCGCAAAACCGACGGGCTGCTGCATCCACCACGTGCAATGGAGTCTAGGGTAAGCCTTTGTCGCGCCAGTGTCCAGCCGGGCCGGGGCAGGGAGCGCATTGGCTAGAATCTGCGCACCCGACAACGCAAGCGAGGAAATGCCGGTGTGGTATGTGATCGAAGGGTATGACGGCCAGAACGTGCTGGCGCAGCGGCTGCAGGCGCGGCCGGAACACCTGGCGCGCCTGCATGCGCTGCGCGACGAGGGGCGCCTGCTGCTGGCCGGGCCGTGCCCGGTGGTGGACAGTGAAGACCCGGGCCCGGCCGGCTTCAGTGGTTCGGTGGTGATTGCACAGTTCGAGTCGCTGCCGCAGGCCCAGGCCTGGGCCGATGCCGACCCGTACGTCGCCGCCGGCGTATACACCCATGTGCAGGTGCGGCCGTTCCGCAAGGTCCTGCCGTGAACGCGGAGCGGATCGAGCGGATGCGTGACGCACTGCAGCAGGCGCTGGCCCCCAGCGTGCTGGAAATCGAAGACGACAGCCATCGTCACGCCGGTCATGCCGGTGCACGCGATGGCCGCGGCCATTTCAACGTGCATGTGGTCAGTGAGCGCTTCGCCGGGCTGGGTCCGCTGGCCCGGCACCGCGCGGTCTATGCCGCGCTGGGGTCGATGATGGAGACCGATATCCACGCGTTGTCCATCCGCGCGCAGACCCCGTCAGAACAGGGCTGAGCCCTTGTCCCACGCTGTCCTGGCGGGTCCTTCATGGGCCTCGCCACGGACAGGTTTTCATGTCCATTTCGGGACATTCGCCTAACGGACTGTTTACAAGCCCAGATGGAAACGCTTACATTCCGCGCCAATGCTGGTAGGTCCAAGCCGTGGAGGGCGGCTTCGTGAACAAGGCAGCTATCACAATCAAAGACGTCGCACGCGAAGCCCGGGTCTCCGTGGCCACGGTTTCCCGCGCGCTCAACGGGCATGAAAATGTCGCCGAACCGGTCCGCCAGCTTGTGCTGGAGGTGGCCGCACGGTTGCGTTACACCCCGCACGCCGCCGCCCGCAGCCTGAGCAGCCGCCGCACCAATACGGTGGGCGTGGTGCTGCCTGACCTGTACGGCGAATTCTTCTCCGAGTTGATGCGCGGCATCGACGGCGTGGCCCGCAACCGCCGCCAGCACCTGCTGGTGTCCAGCTACCACGGCGACCAGGAACAGCAGGGCGCGGCCCTGCGTGCCATGCGCGGCCGCGTCGACGGCCTGCTTGTGCTCTCGCCCTACGCCGAGAGCCCGGGCTTCCTGACCGACAACCTGCCGCAGTCGCTGCCGACGGTGTTGATCAATACCTATCTGCCCGGGCAGGACCACCCGGTGCTGAGCATCGATGACCACGCAGGTGCGATGGCGATGACCCGCCACCTGCTGGACGCCGGCCACCGTCGCATCGCTTTCATTTCTGGCCCGGATCTCAACTTCGACGCGCGCGAGCGCCTGCGCGGCTTCCGTGACGCGCTGGTGGCTTTTGGCGGTGGCGCCGAAGGCATCGAGTTGCCCGGTGATTTCGACGAAGCTTCCGGCCATCGTGCCGGTCAGGAGTTGCTGGCAGCCGGAGCGCTGCCCGATGCCGTATTCGCCGCCAACGACATGATGGCCCTGGGGTGCCTGTATGCATTCACCCAGGCCGGCGTCCGTGTGCCCGCCGATGTTGCCTTGGCGGGTTTCGATGACATTCCACTGGCGCGTTTCGTCCACCCGTCGCTGACCACCATGCAGGTCAGCATCGCCGAGCTCGGCGACCGGGCCATGACGCGTCTGATGCAGTTGATGGACGGCACCTCCACGGATGGGGCAGGGGACAAGCAGACCCTGGTTCCCCGCTTGATTGTTCGCGATTCCACCACTCCGCCATCCGGCCGTTGAAGCCAGAGGCGTTCCTTCTTTTTTGATTGATCGCAGGGACCGCGCAAGCGGTTACCGCCACCCGGAGATTGAGTTGATGATGCATACCACCTTCCGCATGCCGGCGCGCCGGCTGCTGAGCACCGCACTGGTCAGCTGCCTGATGCTGGCTGCCGCCCCCAACGTCATGGCGCAGTCGGCCAACGCCAGCCTGCGCGGCCAGGTTGCCGGCGCCCAGGCAGGCACCGAAGTGACCGCCACCAACGTGGCCACCGGTACCGTCCGCCGTGGCACCATCCGCGCCGACGGCAGCTACTCGCTGATGGGCCTGGATCCGGGCACCTACAACGTGGTCGCCAACGGCCAGACCCAGAAGGTCACCGTCACCGTGGCCTCGACCGCGACGCTGAACTTTGCCGGTGCCGCCAGCAGCACCCAGGGTTCGACCGCGGCCACCAACCTGGACACCGTCAACGTTGTTGCGCCGACCCTGCTGCAGGAAGTGCGCACCTCCGAAGTCGGCAAGACCGTCAGCCTGCAGCAGATCCAGACCACCCCGCAGGTGTCGCGCAACTTCCTGGAGTTCGCCGACGCGGTGCCGGGCCTGATCTTCACCCGCGACGCCAAGGGCAACACCTCGCTGCGCGGCGGCGCCACCAATGCCGATGGCACCAACGTGTACATCGACGGCGTGGGCCAGAAGAGCTACGTCAAGGGCGGCGGCGTGGCCGGCCAGTCCGGTAGCGCCGGCAACCCGTTCCCGCAGCTGGCCATCGGCGAATACAAGGTCATCAGCGGCAACTACAAGGCCGAGTATGGCCAGGTGTCGAGCGCCGCGGTGACGGCTGCAACCAAGTCCGGCACCAATGAGTTCAAGGGTGAGGCGTTCTACCGCTACACCGATGAAGACATGCGTGCCAAGACCCCGGCCGAGCGCCAGGGTGGCAAGGAGAAGATGGTCTCGGCCGAGAAGGAATACGGCTTCGCCCTGGGCGGCCCGATCGTCCAGGACAAGGCGCACTTCTTCGTGACCTACGAAGCCAAGCGCTTCGACCTGCCGGTCACCATCGCGCCGGATGGCGCGGTCACCGGCGCTGCCGGCCTGCTGCCGCCGGCCGGCGCCGCCGGCCTTGGCCCGGCCAGCCAGCCGTTCCAGCAGGACCTGATCTTCGGCAAGATCGACTTCGAGCCGACCGACAACGATCGCATCGAGCTGACCTTCCAGGACCGCGACGAAACCCAGTCGCAGTTCAGTGGCCAGACCTCGCCGGAAGCCGGCCGTGAAGTGGTCAACACCGACCGTCGTTACGCCCTGCGCTGGAACCACAGCGGTGAGCGCTACTACAACGAGTTGATGGTCACCCACGAAGACTCGTTCAACAACCCGACCCCGCTGACGCTGGCCAACGGCATCACCTACACCGCACCGGACGGCCCCGAAGACCGCACCATCGTGAAGATCGGTGGCGCCTCGGCACTGGATTCGCAGGTGAAGGGCCAGAAGGGCTGGTCGATCGAAGACAACCTGACCCTGGATGGCATCCAGTGGGCCGGTGACCACACCATCAAGATGGGCGTGAAGTACAAGGCGATCGATCTGTACGCATCCGATGCGGCACAGATCAACCCGACCTTCACCTACTCGCTGGGCGATCCGGACTTCCCCGATTCGATTCCGTACAAGGCGCAGTTCGTCAAGCCGGTGACCGGCGTGTCCGGCGTGTCCGGCGAAGTGCGTTCGAAGTCCAAGCAGTACGGCGTGTTCATCCAGGACGACTGGCAGGTCAACGACCACCTGCAGCTGAACATCGGCCTGCGCTGGGACTACGAAAAGACCCCGTCCTACCTGGACTTCGTGACCCCGCAGCAGGTGGTCGACGCCATCTATTCGCAGGATCCGCGCGCGCCCGCCGGCCAGACCTATGCCGATTCGCTGGCACTGGGCGGCCTGGACATCAGCGACTACATCAGCAACGGCCACAACCGCAAGGCGTTCAAGGATGCCTGGCAGCCGCGCCTGGGCTTCTCGTATGACATCAATGCCGACGAGCAGCACGTGATCCACGGTGGTGCCGGCCGTTCCTACGACCGTGACCTGTTCGACAACCTGCAGTTGGAAACCACCAAGCTGGCCCTGCCGCAGCCGACCATCTACTTCCGCAACCCGGCCACCAACACCTGCATCAACGGCCAGGCCGCCTGCTATGACTGGAATCCGAACCTGCTCAACGGCATCGGCAACCTGCAGGCACTGGTCGGCGCGACCAGCAATGCCGGGCTGGAGGTTGACCTGCTGAACAACAAGCTGAAGGCGCCGTACTCCGATCAGTTCAGCCTGGGCATGAGCAACCAGATCGGCGACTGGCTGACCGATGCCACCATCGCTCGTACCCTGAGCTACGACGGCTTCGCCTTCACCCTGGGCAACCGCTACCCGACCGGCCAGTTCTTCGATGATCCGCGCCTGTGCGGCGGCACCTCCGCAGGCCTGAGCCAGGCCTGGAGCTGCAACGTGCCGGGCTTCGGCAGCCTGATCATCGGCCAGCAGGGCATCAAGACCCGCGCCACCCAGGTCCTGTTGTCGGCACAGAAGCCGTTCACCAAGGAAAGCGGCTGGGGCACCTCGATCGCCTATACCTGGACCACTGCGCGCCATAACCGCGACATCAACGAGAAGTATGCGTTCGATCGCGGCCTGATCGGTGACTACCCGACCATCCGCTCCAACGGCGCGCCGCGCCACCGCCTGGTGGTGACCGGTTCCTACGCGGGCTTCTGGGGCATCACCTTCGGTGGCAAGATCACCCTGGCCACCCCGACCGCCGTCAACGACTGGTACCCGGTGATGCAGGCCAGCGGCTACACCCTGCCGACCCCGCAGGCGGCCGTGCCCAACGCCACCGGCAAGTTCCTGGTGGGTGGCAAGATCTTCGGCTACCGTTCGGTCGACCTGCAGGCGACGAAGACGTTCAAGCTGGCGGGCAACACCGAGCTGTACGCCCGCCTGGACATCATCAACGTGTTCAACTTCGACAACTTCTCCACCTACAACTACGTCAAGACCAACGGCAAGCTGCAGGCCAGCTACAACGAGACCGGCGACATCATCGGTACTCCGCGCCAGGTCAAGGCCGAAGTGGGCTTCCGCTTCTAAGCCCGGGCGGTGATGCATGACCCGATGCCGCCGGCTCGCTGGCGGCATCGGTGAAAACGGCAATGGCCGGCCCTGTGCCGGTCCATTGCCCACGCCGCTGCCGGCCAGGGGGCAGCGGCGTGGGCAATGATCGCGGTGTCAAGCCACGTTTTTCGTGGTTTTTTTAAGAACGCACCTTGTAAACGATTTCAGATCATTGGACGGTATGCTTTCCCATCGATCAGACCACCGGAGGAACCGCGCCATGCAGGCACGCCATCTGTTGTCCGCCGCAGCGCTGAGCCTGGCCGTGGCCGCCTGCCAGCCGGCCCAGCAGGAACCTGCCAAGCCCCGCCCGCCGGTGATCCTGATCGAGGCCGACGCACCGCCGCGGCCGATGAAGCCGGAGCTTCCGCCGCTGTTCGATGACATCGAACGCCGCACCTTCCAGTTCTTCTGGGACACCACCAACGAAGTGAACGGCCTGACCCCGGACCGCTACCCGTCACGGCCGTTCGCCAGCATCGCCTCGGTCGGTTTCGCGTTGACTGCCTATCCGATCGGCATAGAAAACGGCTGGGTCAGCCGCAACCAGGCCATCGACCGCACGCTGACCACGCTGAAGTTCTTCCGCGATGTGCCGATGGGCCCGCAGCGCACCGGCAAGGCCGGCTACAAGGGCTTCTACTACCACTTCCTGGACATGCAGGAAGGCCGTCGCTACGACAGCTGGGTCGAACTGTCCTCGGTGGATACCGCACTGCTGATGATGGGCGTGCTGTTCGCGCAGTCGTACTACGACGGCGATGATCCGCGCGAGAAGGAGATCCGCCAGATCGCCGACACCTTGTACAAGAAGGTGGACTGGCCGTGGCTGCAGCAGCGTGCGCCGCTGATCTCGATGGGCTGGTTCCCCGAGAGCGGCTTCATCGACCACGACTGGATGGGCTACAACGAGGCGATGATGGTCTACATCCTTGCCCTGGGGTCGCCCACGCACCCGGTCAGCCCGGATGCGTGGACGGTGTGGACGCGCACCTACGACAACGACTGGGGTGTTTACCAGGGCCAGGAATACCTGTCCTTCGGCCCGCTGTTCGGCCACCAGTACAGCCACGTCTGGATCGACTTCCGCGATATCCAGGACGCATACATGCGCGAGCGCGGCAGCACTTATTTCCTCAACAGCCGCTCGGCTGCGCTGGCCCAGCGCGAATACGCCATCGCCAACCCGATGCAGTGGAAGGAGTATGGCGAGAATGTGTGGGGCCTGACCGCCAGCGATGGCCCGCAGAACACCACGCAGGAGTACCGCGGCGAGCAGCGCCAGTTCCGCCATTACTCCTCGCGCGGCGCTGGGCTGCGCGAGAATTTCGATGACGGCACCATCGCCCCGACTGCTGCGATCGCCTCGGTGGTGTTTGCGCCGGAGCAGGTGATCCCGGCCACGCTGGAAATGCACAAGCGCTACGGCGACTACATCTATTCCAGCTACGGCTTCCTGGATTCATTCAACCCCAGCTTCAACTACGACATCCCTATCAAGACCGGCCGCCTGGTGCCGGATCGCGGCTGGGTCGCCAGCGATTACATCGCCATCGACCAGGGACCGATCCTGACCATGATCGCCAACTACCGCAACGATTTCGTGTGGGAGGTGATGAAGAAGAACCCCTACATCCGCAAGGGACTGGAGCGGGCAGGGTTCAGCGGTGGCTGGCTGGCGCCGGAAGGCGCGTTCCAGCCGCTGGAGCTGCAGAAGGACGAAAAGGCCGCGGCGGCACGCGCGGTGGGTATCGCCGAATCACGCGCGGCTGCCGCGCAGGAACAGAAAAACAATGCCAACCGCAACACAGGGCAGGGGAAGTAACCCGGTGCCGAACTGGATCGACCGCCTGCGCCGCTGGGCGCTGCCCGCCCTGGCCGCTTTGGCCGTGGCCGGCTGCGCCCGCACCGAGCCTGGAACCACCACCGTGCGCTTCTGGGCGATGGGTCGCGAAGCCGAGGTGGTCAGCGAGCTGATCCACGAGTTCGAGGCCGAGAACCCCGGCATCAAGGTGGATGTGCAGAACATCCCGTGGACGGCAGCGCACGAGAAACTGCTGACCGCGTTCGCTGCCGATGGCCTGCCGGATGTCTGCCAGCTCGGAAACACCTGGGTGCCCGAGTTCGCCGAGCTCGATGCGCTGACACCGCTGCAGCCGTTCGTCGATCACTCGGCGGTCGTTGATGAAAAGGACTACTTCCAGGGCATCTGGGATACCAACGTGATCCACGGCGAGCTGGTGGGCGTGCCGTGGTACGTCGATACACGCCTGATCTACTACCGCAAGGACCTGCTGGCCAAGGCCGGCTACGACCACCCGCCGCGTACCTGGGCCGAGTGGGACGAGCAGATGGCGGCGATCAAGCGCATGCAGGGTCCGAACCGCTATGCGGTGCTGATGCCGATCAATGAGTTCGAGCAGCAGTTGTCCTTGGCACTGCAGCAACCCGATCCGCTGCTGCGCGACGATGACACCCGCGGCAATTTCGCCAGCCCGGGGTTCCGCCGCACGCTGGCCTTCTACGCCAACATGTTCGAGCAGGGCTGGGCGCCGAAGATGTCCGAGACGCAGATCTCCAACGTCTGGGACGAGTTCTTCCGCGGCTTCAACGTGTTCTACATCTCCGGCCCCTGGAACATCCGCGAGTTCAAGAAGCTGCAGCCGAAGGAACTGGAAGGGCAGTGGGGCACCGCGGCGCTACCGGGTCCGGACGGCCCCGGCGCCGGCATCGCCGGTGGCACCAGCCTGGTGATCTTCCGCAAGTCGCAGCAGAAGGAAGCGTCGTGGAAGCTGATCGAGTTCCTGTCGCGGCCGCAGATCCAGGCGCGTTTCCATTCGATCATCGGCGACCTGCCGCCGCGCCGCAGTACCTGGAACGCACCGTCGCTGGCCAACGATCCGCTGGCAGCGGCATTCCGTGACCAGCTGGAGCGGGTCAAGCCGACGCCGAAGGTGCTCGAATGGGAGCGCATCGTGCAGGAAATGCGCATCGTCACCGAGAAGGTGGTGCGCGGTGGCCTGCCGCAGGACAAGGCCGTGGAAGAACTGGACCAGCGCGTGGACAAGGTGCTGGCCAAGCGCCGCTGGATGCATGAACAACAACGCCTGCAGCAGCGCGCACCGTCGTCGCAGTCCAGCAGTGCCGTAGCCGCCGGGAGCGCGCAATGAAACGTACTTCGCTTGCCGGCTGGATCTTCGCCGGGCCCTCGTTGATCGTGCTGGGCGTGTTCTTCGGCCTGCCGGTGGCTTCGGCGCTGGCGCTGAGCGTGACCGACTTCGACCTGTATGCCCTGGCTGACAGCAGCAACCTGCGGTTTGTCGGCCTCGGCAACTACATCGACCTGCTGCAGACACCGATGTTCTGGAAGTCGCTGTGGAACACCACCTACTTCGTGCTGATCGGGGTGCCATTGTCGATCGGCGTGTCGCTGGGCGCGGCGATGCTGCTCAACGCGCCGGCCGCGCGCTTCAAGGCGCTGTTCCGCACCGCGCTGTTCGCGCCGGTGGTGACCACGCTGGTGGCGGTGGCGGTAATCTGGCGTTACCTGTTCCACACCAGCTACGGCCTGGTGAACTACGGCCTGGGCCACCTGGGCATCAGCCCGATCGACTGGCTGGGCGATCCCAACTGGGCGATGCCGACCATCATGCTGTTCGCGGTGTGGAAGAACTTCGGCTACAACATGGTGATCTTCCTGGCCGGCCTGCAGGCGATCCCGCATGACCTGTACGAGGCTGCGCGCATCGACGGCGCCTCGCGCTGGAAGCAGTTCCTGCACATCACCCTGCCGATGCTCGGCCCGGTGCTGCTGGTGGTCGGCGTGATTACCGTGTCCGGCTACTTCCAGCTGTTCGCCGAGCCGTATGTCATGACCCGCGGCGACCCACTGCAGAGCACCGTCAGCGTGCTGTATTTCATGTTCGAGGAAGGCTTCAAGTGGTGGAACCTGGGACGCGCCTCCGCCGTGGCGTTCCTGCTGTTCCTGATCATCCTGGCGGTGACCACCGTGATGCTGCGTTTCGGCCGCAAGAGGCAGTTGGTATGAGTCGTGAAATCGGCCAGTCGCGCTGGTACCCGTGGTTGATCAATGGTGCGTTGCTGGTGCTGGCCCTGGTCAGCCTGGCACCGCTGCTGTGGATGCTCTCGGTCTCGTTCATGCCGCAGGGCGAGGCCAGCCATTTCCCGCCGCCGCTGCTGCCTTCCAGCATCACCACGCACAACTACCATGAGCTGTTCGCGCGCACTGGCATGGGCGGCAACTTCGCCAACAGTCTGCTCGTCTCGCTGGCGATCACCTTTGGCTCGCTGTTGCTCAACACCATGGCCGGCTATGCGTTCGCCAAGCTCAACTTCGTCGGCCGCGAGCGCCTGTTCCAGGTGCTGATGGCGGCGCTGGTGATTCCAGCGCAGGTGGCGATGCTGCCGCTGTTCCTGCTGATGAAGCAGCTGGGCCTGGTCAACAGCTTCGGCGGCGTGATCGTGCCGGCGCTGGCCAGCGTGTTCGGCATCTTCCTGGTACGCCAGTACGCGCGTTCGATTCCGGACGAATTGCTGGAAGCGGCGCGTATCGACGGGGCAGGGGAGCTGCGCATCTTCTTCCAGATCGTGCTGCCGATGCTCAAGCCGGTGCTGGTGACCCTGGCGATCTTCACCTTCATGGGCGCATGGAACGATTTCATGTGGCCGCTGATCGTGTTGACCGATCAGGAGCACTACACTTTGCCGGTGGCGCTGGCCACCCTCTCGCGCGAGCACATCATGGACGTGGAAATGATGATGGCCGGCGCGGTGGTCACCGTGGTCCCGGTGCTGGCGCTGTTCCTGGTGCTGCAGCGGTACTACATCCAAGGTCTGTTGCTGGGGAGCGTCAAGGGATGAAGCGAGCGATCGCCGTTGGACTGGGCCTGCTGTGGACCTCCCTGGCGATCGCCGCGCCACCGGCGCTGCCGGCACCGAAGGTGCTGGACGACTTCGACGACGTCGCGGCCTGGAAGCTGGTGCTGTCCGACCAGGTCAGCGGTTCGCTGCGCCCGGTCAGTGGCGCTGGCGGCGGCCGCGCGCTGTGCCTGGACTATGACTTCCACGATGTCTCCGGCTACGTCGGCATCCGCCGCGCGCTGAACATCGAATACCCGGTCAATTACCGTTTCGGCTTCCAGTTGCGCGGTGATTCACCGGGCAACGACCTGCAGTTCAAGTTGATCGATGCCAGCGGCGACAACGTCTGGTGGGTCAATCGGCCCGGCTACAGTTTCCCCAAGGGCTGGACGCCGGTCGAGTACCGCCGCCGCCAGATCGACAAGGCGTGGGGTCCCTCGCCCGAGAAGGAGATGGCGCGCAGCGCCGCCGTCGAGTTCACGATCTACAGCAAGGTCGGCGGCCGCGGCACCGTATGCTTCGACAGGCTGACCCTGCAGGGGCTGCCACCGCAGGATGATTCGGCGCTGGTGCCGTCGGTGATTGCCGATACCGCCACCGCGCTGCAGGACCGCATGATCGACGGCAAGAGCGACACGTTCTGGATCAGCGGTGGCGTCAAGCAGCAGACCATCAGCCTGGACCTGCACAAGAGCCGCGAGATCGGCGGTGTCGTGATCGATTGGCTGCCGAACCTGGAAGCCAATCGCTACACCGTGCGGACGTCCGAGGATGGCCGGGATTGGCGCATCGTGCGCGAAGTGACCAGCGGTGCCGGTGGCCGCGACTGGCTTGCCCTGCCGGATACCGACGCGCGCTACGTGCGTTTCGATCTGCGCGATGGCCCGAACTGGCGCTACGGCATCCGTGACATCGCACTCAAGCCGCTGGCGTTCGCCGCCACGCCCAATGCCTTCCTGTCCTCGGTAGCCGCCGATCTGCCGCGCGGTTCGTTGCCGCGCGCGTATGTGGGCGAACAGCCCTACTGGACCCTGCTCGGCCTCGATGGTGGCCAGGAGCAGGCGCTGATCAGCGAAGATGGCGCGCTGGAGCCGGCCAAGGGCAGCTTCAGCATCGAGCCGTTCATCCGCCTGGACGGCAAGCTGCTGGACTGGTCGAAAGTGGCTATCACTCAGTCGCTGCAGGATCACTACCTGCCGATCGCCACCGTCGACTGGGTGCATGAGAAGGCCGGACTCTCGGTGACCGGTTTCGTGCAGGGCACGCCCGAGCGTGCGCAGCTGATCGGCCGCTACCGGCTGAGCAATCCGGACAAGGTCGCGCACGAATACACCCTGGCACTGGCGATACGGCCGTGGCAGGTCAATCCGCCCACCCAGTTCCTTAATACCGTCGGAGGCTTCAGCCGGATTGATGCCCTGGATGTAGGTGAGCAGCTGGTTCGGGTCAACGGTGAGCCGCGGATCTATCCGCTGCAGGTACCGGACGCGCGCTTTGCCAGTACGTTCGATGGCAAGCTCGATGCGATGCATCTGGAAAGCGGCACGTACCCGGCGACCACGGCGGTGAAGGACAGCACCGGCATGGCGTCGGGTGCGCTGGTGTACACGATCAGGCTGGAGCCCGGGCAGAACCGTGAGGTGGCGGTGGTGCTGCCACAGACCGGTGGCTGGGCGCCGCAGGCGCTGGATGTGGCCAAGGCGCAGGCGCAGGTGGCCGAGCAATGGCGGAAGAAGCTGGGCGTGGTTTCGCTGCAGGTGCCTGCTGCAGGCCAGCCACTGGTCGACACCCTGCGCACGGCGGTGGCGCACATGCTGATCTCGCGTGTCGGACCGCGCCTGCAGCCGGGCACGCGGTCGTATGCGCGCAGCTGGATCCGCGACGGCGCGATGATCTCCGAGGGCCTGCTGCGCATGGGGCGCAGTGATGCGGTGCGCGATTACATCAACTGGTATGCGCCGTACCAGTTCGAAAACGGCAAGGTGCCGTGCTGCGTCGACGCGCGCGGCAGCGACCCGGTGCCGGAGAACGACAGCCATGGCGAGTTGATCTACAGCATCGCCGAGTATGGGCGCTACACCGGCGACAGCACGTTCACCGAGCTGATGTGGCCGCACGTGCAGGGCGCCTACCACTACATGGAGCAGCTGCGCGCCAGCGAGCGCACCGAGGAAAACCGCGCGCGCAACCCGGCGTTCTACGGGATGATGCCGGCCTCGATCAGCCATGAAGGCTATTCGGCCAAGCCGATGCATTCCTACTGGGACAACTTCTGGGCGCTGCGCGGCTACAAGGACGCGGCGCTGCTGGCGACCCAGCTGGGCAAGGTCGAGGCGATGCAGATCGCCGAATCGCGCGACCAGTTCCGTGCTGACCTGCAGGCCTCGCTGCTGTCGGCGATGCAGCAGCACAAGATCGATTACCTGCCGGGCTCGGCCGAGCTGGGCGACTTCGACGCGACCTCCACCACGATCGCGCTTGCCCCCGGCGGCGAGCAGGGCCGGCTGCCGCAGCAGGCGCTGCAGGCGACCTTCGAGCGCTACTGGAACGAGTTCGTTGCCCGTCGCGATGGCAAGCGCGAGTGGAAGGATTACACCCCGTACGAATGGCGCAACGTGGCAGCGTTCGTGCGCCTGGGC
Organism: Stenotrophomonas sp. YJH_SMC_48-3; assembly: GCF_059369375.1. NCBI lineage: Bacteria > Pseudomonadati > Pseudomonadota > Gammaproteobacteria > Lysobacterales > Lysobacteraceae > Stenotrophomonas > Stenotrophomonas sp. YJH_SMC_48-3. Next base: position 448,191 of record NZ_JCAFSQ010000003.1, read on the forward strand.
TGGCGCGACCGCGCCTGGCAGGCCACCGAGTTCTTCTTCAGGGACCGCGCGCCACAGGCCTGGAACCAGTGGGCCGAAGTGGTCTCGCGCACGCCGCGCAAGCCGTTCTTCGTCGGTGACCTGCCGCACGCCTGGGTGGCTTCGGACTTCGTGCGCTCTGCGCTGGACATGTTCGCTTACAACCGTGATCTGGACGATGCGCTGGTACTGGCCGCCGGCGTGCCGACCGCGTGGCTGCAGGGCGAGGGCATTGCCGTGCAGGGCCTGCGCACGCCGCAGGGGCAGTTGAACTACCGCCTGCAGCGCAGCGACAAGCAGCTGGTGCTGGAGGTGCAACCGGGCCTGGTGCCGCCGGTCGGTGGTGTGGTGCTGCCGTGGCCGTATGCCGGCGACCCGGGCGAGGCGAGCATCAACGGTGAAGCGGCCCAGTGGGTCAACAGAGAACTGCACGTGCACCAGCTGCCGGCGCGGATCGAGATCGACGTGCCGAGCGCAGTGCGCCGCGCCGAGCGCAAGGGACAGTAACGATGAAGCAGCAGCGGGCGAAGGTGCGCACGTCGGTGCGCGCCCTGGGGCTGGCCATTGCAATGGCATTGCCGGGCGTGATGATGGCGGCTGAACCGGCTGGCACGACTGTGGCGCCCGACGTTGCCAGCGCGCCGGGCATGAGCATGGTCACCTTCAACCTGCACCACGACCGCGAAGACTGGCCGAGCCGGCGCCGCACCATCCTGGCCGAGCTCAAGCGCCTGCAGCCGGATGCGGTTGCCCTGCAGGAAGTGATCCAGCGCCGCAACGTGCGAAACCAGGCGCAATGGCTGGCCGGCCAACTCGGCTACAGGTATGTGTTCGTGTCCACCGATCCGGTCGCGGCACCCAAGCGCTACGGCAATGCGCTGCTGACCCGGCGGCCGATCCTCGCTCAGGGCGATCATCTGCTGCAGCCGCTGGACGACTACCGCACCGTGGCCCACCTGCGCATCGACGTCGACGGCACGCCGGTAAACATCTACGCCACGCATCTGAACGAGCGCAGCGACGAGAACGGGCAGCGCATCCGTCGCACCCAGGTCGAAGACCTGCTGCGCTTCATCACTGCAACCTCGGCCGGTGCACCGGTGGTGATCGCTGGCGACTTCAATGCACTGGTGGATGCCGGCGACCTGAGCGAGCTGCGCAGCCACTACGGCGACAGCTACGGCAGCGTGCATGTCAACACCGATCTGTCCGCGGTCAGTACGCTCAACCGTCACTATTACCAGGCGCCGTCGCGGATCGACCACATCTTCTTCCAGCAGGACGAGATGGTCGCACGCGAGGCGAAGATCCTGTTCGACCAGCCCGACGACAGCGGTCGCTGGGCCTCGGACCACTACGGCGTGTGGACCCGCCTGCAGTTCGCGCCGAAACCCTGACGCAGGCACGCTTGGGTAGGTGCCAACCTTGGTGGGCACGGTTCGGCCCGACGCACAAACAAAAACGGCGGGGATCATTGATCCCCGCCGTTTCGTTTTCACGCTATCAAGATCAGTTCGACGGAGGCGTGCGCTTGGCGGCCTCTTCGTCTTCTTCATCGGCCCTGGCTTCTGCAGCCTGCGCTGCGGCGTCGGCATGGCCATCGGCGACCGGATCGACCGATGGCGTCACCACGGCTTCGGCGACCGGGGCAGCGGCCTCGATCGGCGCGGCTTCCACCGCCACCGGCGCGACCGGCTGTTCCACGATCGGCGCAGTCTCGACGACCGGCGTGGCTTCAACGGCCGGGGCGGCCTCCACCACCGGGCCACTCTCACTGGCCACCGGCTTGGTTTCAACCACCGGGGTTGCTTCAACCACCTGCGGCTTCGATTCCACGACCGGCGCGGCCTCGACCGCGACCGGCCTCGTTTCGATCACCGGAGCGGCTTCAGCCACTGCGGTCGTTTCAGCCACAACCGGCTTTGCTTCGATCACCGGCGCGGCAGCGTCCACCACCGGAGTGGCGTCGGCGACCGGCTGAACCGGGGTCGCAGCGTCGATGGCATCGAGCATGCTGGTCTGCACCGGCGAGGACACCGTTTCAGTTTTCGCAGCAGCCTCGGCCGGCGCCTGCGCTTCAGCCGCGACGGGGGCGGCGACTTCGACCACGGCGCTGCTCACCACCGCAACCGGTGCGGAAACCGCAGCGGCGGCAGCGCGGGCCGGCTTCCCGGCTTCGATGGCGATCGGCTCGACTTCGTCATCGAAGTCGAACTCCGGCTGCGAACGGACCGGCTGCACCGCAGCAACCGGAGCGGTTCCGGCGGTGTTGTTGACGCTCGGCTCGGCGCCGTCGGTATCTTCACCGTCATCACCATCGTCCTGGTCATCGCCCAGGGCGTCGCTGCCGACGGCATTCTCGGTGCCACCGCGACGACGGCGACGGCCACCACGACGGCCACGACGACGGCGGGTTGCGCCTTCGCCTGCCTGCTCGCCATTGGTGTCGGTTGCAGCCTCCTCGCCGGCAACCGCAGTCACCTCGGCCGCGCTGCCAGCGTTGGCAGCGGTGTCGGCCGACGCAGCGGCTTCCACCGGAGCGGCGGGTGCCGGAGCAACCGGCGTCACCGGCGCGGTGGCTTCCAGCGCGTTCACCCCGTTGGCGGCGACGGCCGTAGCGGCTACGGCTGCCGCTGCGGTCACGGCTTCGGCAGCTGCTTCGGCGGCATTGCGCTGCGGCTTCTCGGCCGGCTTGTCACCGTCCTGCTGCTGCGGGCGCGGCTGCTTGGGCTGCTTCAGCTTCGGCTGCTGGTTCTGGTTCTGGCCCTGCTGCTCGTTGCGCGGCTTGTTCTGCTGCTGCGGCTGCTGCTGGCCATCCTTGTGCTGCGGCTCCTTCTGCTTGCCCTGCTGCGGCTGCTGCTGCGCATTGCCGTTGTTGCCGTTGCGGCCGTCCTTGCGCTGCTCGCTGCGGTCCTTGCGGTTGCCGCCATCCTTCTGCTGCTGCGCGTTGCCATTGCCACGACTGTCGTCGCGACGGTCCTTGCGGTCCTTGTTGCGATCCTTGTTGCGGTCCTTGCGGCCACCGTCCTGCGACTGACGCGCCGCCGGAGCGGCCGGCGCCGGCGCCGGGGCCGGCTCGCCACCGAACACGCGCTTGAGCCAGCCGATCACGCCGCCGCTGGGGGCCGGGGCCGTCGGTGCGACCGCGACCGGGGCCGGGGCTGCCTTGGCCGGCTCAACTTCCTCGCGAACCGGGGCGGGCGAGGTGTGCTTGACCTGGGTCACCGCCGGCGGCGGGATGTTCAGCTGGCCCTTGGTCAGCGCGTGCACCGGCAGCTTGCGCGGGGTGCCCCGCTGGTAGCTGGGCTTGCTGCTTTCTTCACCCAACTCGTTCTCGCGCAGGCGGGTGACGGTGTAGTGCGGGGTATGCAGCTGCTCGTCGGCCACGATCACGATCGGCGCCTCGTGGCGCTGCTCGATCTCGCGCAGGGCGCTGCGCTTCTCGTTCAGCAGGTAATTGGCGATCTCCACGGGGGCCTGCACCAGCACCTGCCCGGTGTTCTCCTTCATCGCATGCTCTTCGGCGACGCGGATGATCGACAGCGACAGCGACTCGACGCTGCGCATGCGGCCGTGGCCGTCACAGCGCGGGCAGACGATCTGGCTGGACTCGCCCAGGCTCGGGCGCAGGCGCTGGCGGCTCATTTCCAGCAGGCCGAAGCGCGAGATGCGGCCGACCTGGACGCGGGCCCGGTCGTACTTCAGCGCGTTGGCCAAGCGGTTCTCGACCTCGCGCTGGTGCTTGTTGGAGGCCATGTCGATGAAATCGATGACCACCAGGCCACCCAGGTCGCGCAGGCGCAGCTGGCGGGCCACTTCCTCGGCCGCTTCCAGGTTCGTCTGGAACGCGGTGTCCTCGATGTCGCTGCCCTTGGTGGCGCGCGAGGAGTTCACGTCGACCGCGGTCAGTGCTTCGGTCTGGTCGACCACGATCGAGCCGCCCGACGGCAGGCGCACGTTGCGCTCGTATGCACCTTCGATCTGCGACTCGATCTGGAAGCGGTTGAACAGTGGGATGTCGTCCTTGTAGTGCTTGAGCTTGCGCAGGGTCTGCGGCATCACCTGCTGCATGAACTCGCGGGCGTGCTCGTACATCTCCTCGGTGTCCACCAGGATCTCGCCGATGTCGGCGCGCAGGTAGTCACGCAGGGCGCGCACGATCAGGCGCGATTCCTGGTAGATCAGGAACGGAGCGGGCTTGCTCAGCGCGGCTTCGGCAATGGCGCGCCAGACGTTGAGCAGGTAGTCCAGGTCCCACTGCAGTTCTTCCGCATCGCGGCCGACGCCGGCGGTACGGATGATCACGCCCATGTCGTCGGGAATGTTCAGCTTGTCCAGCGCGTCCTTCAGCGCGGCCCGGTCTTCGCCCTCGATGCGGCGGGACACACCACCGGCGCTGGGCGAGTTCGGCATCAGCACCATGTAGCGGCCGGCCAGCGAGATGAACGTGGTCAGGGCGGCGCCCTTGTTGCCACGCTCTTCCTTGTCGACCTGGACGACGATCTCCTGGCCTTCCTTCAGCAGTTCGCGGATGCCGGCCTTGTTGTGGTCGACGCCGGCCTGGAAGTAGTCGCGGGAGATTTCCTTCAACGGCAGGAAGCCATGGCGGCCACCGCCGTATTCGACGAAGGCCGCTTCCAGCGAGGGCTCGATGCGGAAGATCCGGCCCTTGTAGATGTTGGACTTCTTCTGTTCCTTCGACGGCTGCTCGATGTCGATGTCATACAACGACTGGCCATCCACGATGGCAACACGCAGCTCTTCAGCCTGCGTTGCGTTGATCAGCATTCGCTTCATTGTTGCGTTCCTCGCAAGCGGCTACCGCGCGGAACGCCATGGGGTTTCGCCTCTGGACACGGCTCGCCGCCCATTCGCGCAAGCGCGGGGAGGGCGGCTTGGGTTTCCAGCGCTACGACACCACGGCAGGCCGCGGGAGCGCTTCACTCTTATGGGTTTTGGGTGTTGCAGGGCCGCAGGCAGCTGTCAGCCAGGCTGGAGCGCCACGCGGGACATGTTCAGCACGGTTGCGTGTCAGGCATCCGGCGATGGCCGGGAAGGCCGGTGAGCCGCTAACATGGCCGCCCCGCGGGCGGTGGTCGCGCACTGTGCCGGATTCGTCGGAAGCTGGGCTTCTGGCCCTGAGTAACTTCCAACGAAATCAATCCCTTATCTCGCCCCCCGAGTGTAACAGAATAAACAGCCTGATGACCGCCCAAGACCCCACCAAGCCCGCAGGCGACAAGCCTTCCGTGCGCATGATCACCGTTCCCGCCGACCGTGCCGGCCAGCGCCTGGACAACTTCCTGCTCGGCCAGCTGAAGGGGGCCCCGCGCAGCCTGGTCTACAAGCTGGTGCGCAGTGGCCAGGTGCGGGTCAACGGCGGTCGCGCCAAGGCCGAGCGCAAGCTGGAGGCGGGCGATGAGGTGCGTGTACCACCCGTGCGTCTCAGCGAGGAGGGAGACAAGGCCGGTCCACCTGAGGCGTTCATGCGCCGCCTGGAGCAGGCCATCGTGTTCGAGGATGCCCGCCTGCTGGCCCTGAACAAGCCCTCTGGCGTGGCCAGTCATGGCGGCAGCGGCATCAGCTTCGGGGCGATCGAGACCCTGCGCGCGCTGCGCCCGGGGCAGACCCTGGAGCTGGTCCATCGGCTGGATCGCGACACCTCCGGCCTGCTGATCGTGGCCAAGAAGCGCTCGGCGCTGAGTGAACTGCAGGCCCTGCTGCGTGAAGACCATGGCGCTGGCATCCGCAAGCGCTACCTGACCCTGCTGGCCGGGCGCATGCCCGATGGCGTGATGACGGTGGACGCGCCGCTGCACGTGGGCCTGCGCCAGGGCGGCGAGCGCCATGTGCAGGTCAACGCGATCGGCAAGGAATCGATCAGCCACTTCCGGGTGCTGGAGCGCCGCGGCGGCCATTCGTACTGCGAGGTGCGCATCGAGACTGGCCGCACCCATCAGATCCGCGTGCACGCCCAGCATCTGGGCCACCCGGTGGCCGGTGACGACAAGTACGGCGATCCGGCGGTGAACAAGCGGCTTCGTGAGCAGATCGGGCTGAAGCGCCTGTTTCTGCACGCGGCTTCGCTGGAGTTCGCGCTGGATGACGGCAAGAGCCCATACGTGCTGAACGCGCCGCTGGCGGATGAGCTGGTTGAGGCGCTGGACCGCCTGCGCTGACGGCGGTTCGGCGGCGCCGGGTGCTTGGTCGGCGCCGTCGCTTCCCTGCGATGAGTGGGCTCGTCACTTTCTTTGCTCGTGCAAAGAAAGTAACCAAAGAAACACGCCGCCATCCGCGAGCCGGCGCTGCGCGCCGGTACCCTGCGCTCCTCGGTCCGCCGAGGGGCGGCGCGGAACTCGCTGCGCTCAGACACCCGCGCCTCTTCGCCCTCGCCGGACCTGCGGTGCTCGGCTCGCGACAAGGCGGACCTGACAGCCGCAGCGTAGACCCATACCCGCACGCAGCCCTTGTAGAGTCGAGCCACGCTCGACTCACGCGCGCAGCGCGGGCTTCGCTTTTTCATTCTTTCATCGCGCGGCTGGCACGCCTATAGCCTGTCAGAGGCCGGGCGAGGTGGGTTTGCGGTGGTGTAAGCGCCATGGATGGCGCGCCCAAGCCCCCAAGGTGAAGTGACCCCCGAGACTTGGACAGGGGTCAGGCGGCCGATTGGGCCTGTTGGGCCTGCTCCCGGTACTGTACCGGGCTCAGGCCCTTCAATTTCAATTTGATGCGCTCCTGGTTGTAGTACTGGATGTATTCCACCA
>NZ_JCAFSQ010000004.1:0-431279 GCF_059369375.1 Stenotrophomonas sp. YJH_SMC_48-3
CCGCCTTGAGCATACAGGCGCCGCCATCGCCCCACCGCGCCGGCATCACCGATCTGGAAGTAGGTGGTGGCCTCCCGCCCGGACATACCGTCCTGGCTCATTTTTTCCAGGACAGCCAACTTGAACGGGAGGTCATAGAACCGGGCCTGGCGATGAAATCCGCGCCAACCATGCAGCCGATAGGTCGCCACCCAGCGCCTGACCGTGGAGGCCTCCAGGCTGTGGCGACGAGCAACGGCTTTGACTGATGTGGAGGTCTTGCAGGCCTCTTTGGCAACCTGCAGTTTGAAACGAGCGTCGTATCTGTTCATGTATCCCTCGGGGTTGGATCTGGCGTCCAACTCCCGGGGGTCACTTCAAGGATGGGTTTACGGCGTCCCCCGCAAACCCACCTCGGCCGGCCCAACCCGGAATGTCGCTCCGCCAGCCGCGAGGGGGCTCAGCCCGTTGGCCGGGAACCCCTCACCACTTGAACAGCACCAGGCTGATCGCCAGGGTGCCCATGCCGGCCACCAGTCCGTAAACCGTCTCGTGGCCCTTGGCATAGCGCTTGGCCGCCGGCAGCAGCTCATCCAGCGCCAGGAACACCATCACGCCGGCGATCAGTCCGAACACCCAGCCAAACGTGGCGTGCGACAACGATCCTGACAGCAGCCAGTAGCCCAGCGCCGCGCCCACCGGTTCGGCCAGGCCGGACAGCAGGCTGGCACTGAACGCATAGAACTTGTTCTGGGTGGCGAAGTACACCGGCACCGCGATCGCGATGCCCTCGGGAATGTTGTGGATGGCGATGGCGAAGGCCAGTGGCATGCCCACCGATGGGCTTTCCAGCGTGGCGAAGAAGGTCGCCAGCCCTTCCGGGAAATTGTGCGCGGTGATCGCGACCGAGGTCAGCAGTGCGACCCGCTTCAGGTACTCGCGGCTGTTCTCGCGGAACGCGGGGTCCTGCTTGTCCAGGCTGTCGTGCGGATTCGGAATGAAGTGATCGATCAGCACGATGACGATCACGCCCAGCAGGAAGGCCAGGGTGCCGTAGGTGAAACCGGTACGCTCTCCATAGGCCAGTGCGAAGGAAGCAATGGACTTGTTGAGGATCTCCGACAGCGACACATAGACCATCGCGCCGCCGGCGAAGGCCAGGCCGAACGCCAGCAGGCGCGGATTGGGGCGGCGCGAGAACAGCACCAGCAGGCTGCCGATGGCGGTGGCGAGGCCGGCCGCAAGAGTGACCGCCAGTGCGATCCAGATGTTTTCGGGAGGAATCTGCAGCATGTACCGACGCGGTCCTGGTCAATAGACAACCGCCCCGGACAAGGCCGGGGCGGCGAGGGCGAGGCGGGCGTCGGCTGGCCTCGTCGGGGCGCGGGCGATCAGCCGCCGCGGCGCAGGCGTTCTTCGATGGCGAAGCACTGGTCCGGCTTCGGCTGCGGCGGGTTGAAGCTGACCGGTACCTGGATGGTGGCCGGCACTGCAGCACCGTTGCGGGTGGCGGCCTTGAACTGCCAGCCCTGCACGGCGGTCCTGGCCAGTTCGTCCAGTTGCGGGTTGCCGGCCCCGGTCAACAGCGCGACCTCGCTCGGTTTGCCGTCGGCGCCGATGGTCACCTTGAAGGTGCTGGTGCCGCCCACGCCCATGCAGGCCAGCTCAAGCGGGTACTGCGGCGGCGGCGTCTTCACCGCGGCCACTTCGGTCGGCGGCGGCGGTGGTGGTGCCGGTGGTTCGGACGGGCCACAGCCGGCCAAGCCGGTCGCAGCGATCAGGGACAGGCTCAGCAAACGTACGTTCATGGCAGTTGCTCCGTCAGGGCCGAAGTCTTTGCCGCGCAGATGAAGTCGTTCTCGCTCAGGCCGCCCACATCGTGGGTGGAAAAGCGCACCACAGCGCGGTCGTAGTGCACGCCCAAGTCCGGATGGTGGTCCTCGCGGTGGGCAATCCAGGCCAGCGCGTTCACGAAGGCCATGGTGGCGTAGTAATCCTTGAAGCGGAAGGTGCGCGTCAGGGCCTGCCCGCCCTCGCTCAGCTCCCAGCCGGGAACCTGCGGCAGCAGTTCGGCCAGGCGGGCCTCGCCAAGCTTGTGGTCGCTGCCTTTGCGCGGCACGCAACGGGCCTGGGCCAGTGGAATCAGGTCGGCCATGGGAATCTCCACCTCGTGTTGACTGAACAATGCGCCGGACGGTGTATAAACCGAATGAGCGGCTGACGCGTACTTGGCTAGAATAGCCTGATGATCCAGATCTCCGACACTGCCCAGACCCACTTCCGCAAGCTGATCGAACGCGAGGGCGTGCCCGGCATGGGCGTGCGCCTGAGCGCGGTCGACCCCGGTACCCCGCGCGCCGACGCCCGGCTGGAGTTCGCCGAACCGACCGACCTGCTCGGCGATGAGTGGGCGGTGGACTGCGAAGGATTCACCCTGTACGTCGATGCCGGCAGCGTCGGCTGGCTGGACGGGGCCGAGATCGACATCGTCGCCGGTACCGCCGGCACCCAGCAGCTGACCATCAAGGCGCCGCGCATCAAGGGTGAAGCGCCCGGTGATGCGGCCTCGCTGGTCGAGCGCGTGCACTGGGTGGTGGAGAACGAAGTCAATCCGCAGCTGGCCTCGCATGGCGGCAAGGTGGCCGTGCAGGAAGTCTCGGCCGACGGCGTGGTACTGCTGCGCTTCGGCGGTGGCTGCCAGGGCTGTGGCATGGCCGACGTGACACTGAAGCAGGGCATCGAAAAGACCCTGATGGGCCGCGTGCCGGGCGTGACCGCCGTGCGCGACGCGACCGACCACGACAGCGGCCACGCGCCGTACATCCCGCGCGACAACGTCGCCTGATCGCTGACGCGTGCCTCTGACCCGGGCCGAGCAACTCATCGATCTACTGCTGGCGCGCCAGCAGCCCCGCGCCGTCCTCGAGAAGACCACGCGCCTGCCTTATGGCTGGGCGCTGTGGCTGCGCTCGCTGGGGCCGCTGCCGCGGCCGTACCACGCGCGCGACGTGATCGCGGTATTGCTGCCCCGACCGTTGCCGGGGCCACCCGGTCAATCGCCGCAGCTGTCGCCGTGGCAGGCGCTGCGCCGCTTGTTCTGGCAGGACTGGGACGCCGCGCCGCGCGACCAGCGCTGGATGCGTTGGGTCTCGGCCTTGGCCAGCGCGCTGCTGCATCTGCTGTTCTTCATGCTGCTGCTGTGGGTGGCGGTGATCCGCACCACGGCACCGGAAGCGGAGGGCGCCGAAGGCGAGCGCTTGCAGGTGGAGTTCGTCGGTCGCGCTACCCAGGAAGGCGGCGGCGATCAGCCAGGTGCGGAAGCGGCGGCCGCTGCACCGCCGGGCCAGGTTGCAGCTGGCCAGAACGCAGGGGCCGCAACGGCGCCTGAGCCGCGTCCGGCGTCCGCGTCGGCAGCTGCGTCCGCACCCGCTCCGGCTGCAGTGGCCAGCGTGCCGCCGCCGCCCACCGAATCCGAGCCGGCGCCGGTCGCGGCACCGCCGCCGTCTCCGGTGCAGGCCACCGAAGTAGCCGAGGCCAGTGCGGATTTCGTGGTGCCGCCGGTGAGCGTGCCGCGTACCGAGGTCAGCATCGTGCCGCGTGACACCACGCCCACGGTGCGCGAGCGCAGTGTGCAGCCGGTGCAGGTGCCGCCGGCCCCGGCCGCACTGCGAGCGCCGGAGATCGCGGTGCGGACGCCGCAGCTGCGTGACATCCCGGTGCAGGAGCGTGAAATCAGTACGGTCGATGCACCGGCGATATCGCAGCCGCTGCGCACGGCCGATGTACAGGTCCGTGTGCCGCAGCGCGATGTGCAGGTGCGCGAGCGCGAGGTGCAGGCCGTGGTCGATCCGCAGGTGCGGATGGCTGCTGTGGCCGGGCGCGAGCCGACCGTGCGAGCGCCGGCAGGCCGTGACCTGCAGGTGCGCGAGCGCGAAGTTGCGTCGGCACCCGCGGCGGCGCCTTCAACGTCCAGCGGCAGCGCGCCAGCGACAACGGCCGCGCCTGCGGCCAGTGGCAGTGCGCGCCAGGCCGAAAGCAGCACGCCACGGCCGTCCGCCTCCAGCACGAAACCGGCCCAGGCTGGAGCGCGCCCGGCCCCCGATCCGGGCAACTGGGCCACGCCCGCCAAGGGCGATGACTGGGGGGCGTCGAGCCGCAAACAGGACGGCGCCGACAAGGGCGCCCGCCAGGCCAGCGCCACCGGCAAGGGCAGTGGCCTGTTCAACGCCGATGGCAGCGTCCGCGTGCCGGGCCAGGAAGGCGATGGACGTGCCGAGCGCGGTGCGCCCGGTGGTGCCAACGATGGCTGGAGCAAGGAACGCATCGCGCAATCGGGCACCTGGTTGAAGCGACCGCCTTACGACTACACGCCCACGTCATTCGACAAATACTGGGTCCCGCAGGAATCGCTGCTGGCCGAGTGGGTGCGCAAGGGAATAAAGGCAATGGAGATTCCGTTGCCGGGTACCAATACGAAGATTTCCTGCGTGATCTCGATCCTGCAGGCCGGTGGTGGCTGTGGCCTTACCAATCCGAACATGCAGGACCAGCCGGCCGTGGCGCGGCCACCGCCGGACATTCCGTTCAAGAAAGAACTGCAGGAAGATAACGGGAGCCGGTAGGCTAGGGAGCGCGCCACGCCCTGGCAGGCTCGCTTGGGTAGGTGTCAATCTTGGTTGGCACAGAAGCGCCTACCAAGGTCGGCATCCACCACGGCAGTGACCTTACGCGCTCTGCGACAGGAACACCCAGAACGGGACGTCGCGGCCAAGCCAGTCGCGGCTGGTCTCGTCCATCACGTCCAGCAGGGTGTCGAAGTCCTTCTGCGCGGTGGCGCGCAGCGCGTCCACGTCGCACAGGAACAGTGCATAGCCGTTGGCTGGCAGCCATTGCAGGTCGCGTAGATTGTCCGACAGCGCATCCCAGTTGCCGCCGAAACCGGCCGGAAAATCCAGCTGCGCGGCCAGCCGTGCGAGCAGGGTGCGCTTGTCGGCCACCCCTTCCAGATCGATGCGGATCACCTTCAGCCCGGCATCGCGCATTGCGGCGGCCAGGGCGCCGATGTCGTCGCTGTCGATGGTGTAGACACCGGCATTGTTGATGTCGTGCAGGCCGAGGCCGAAATCGTCATGGCTCATCACTGCGCTCCCTGGGCCGGTACGGTGAAGCTGCGGAATGATTCGTAATGGTCGTCGGTGTAGTACCACGCCTCCGGCGGATCGCCGCCGGTGACGATGCGGCGCGTGCCACGGGTGCGCGCTCCGGGGGTGTCCACGGTGTATTCGCGGTAGTAGCCGCGCGGACGCTGCGGCAACTGCTGTTCGCGGTTGCCGAACGTGCTGCCATCCTGGCGGTGCGGGAACGGCCCGCCGCGCTGGATCAGCGCGATCGTCTGCCGGGCTTCGGCGGGCAGGAAGGCGGGCAGACCGTTGCCCTTGCCGGGCGTGGCCGTGGCCGGTGCGCGCGCGGCAGGCGCACCCTGCAGGTCCGGCGCGAACTGCGGCGCCGGCGGGCGCTGCATGAAATGGTTGACTACCAGGCCGAGCAGCAGCAGGGCGATGGCGGTGATCAGCAGCCGGGGGTTGCGCATGGGCAAGGGAGCGGGCGAGGGTGGTGCTCGCACTGTAGCGCCTGCGCGCTGCACGGCGCATGAGGAGGGGGCTGCGTCACCGCCGCGTAACAATTGCCGTCGTGCTCACCGGCGGGACGCAATTTCCTTTACATCCCCCTTGGTAATCTGCCGTTCTGTCCCCATCATTCACCGCGCACCGCCCGACAACGTCGGGTGCCCTCGCAATCAGGAGATGCACCATGGCCTATACCCTGCCCAAGCTGTCCTACGCCTACGACGCGCTGGAACCGCATATCGATGCGGCGACGATGGAAATCCATCACACCAAGCATCACCAGACCTACATCAACAACGTCAACGCGGCGCTGGAAGGCACCGAGTACGCTGACCTGCCGGTCGAAGAACTGGTGAAGAAGCTCAAGTCGCTGCCGGAGAACCTGCAGGGTCCGGTGCGCAACAACGGTGGTGGCCATGCCAACCACTCGCTGTTCTGGACCGTGATGGCTCCCAATGCTGGCGGCAACCCGGTGGGCGACGTGGCCAAGGCCATCGACAAGGACCTGGGCGGCTTCGACAAGTTCAAGGACGCCTTCACCAAGGCGGCGCTGACCCGTTTCGGCAGCGGCTGGGCGTGGCTGAGCGTGACCCCGGACAAGAAGGTGGTGGTCGAAAGCACCGGCAACCAGGACAGCCCGCTGATGGAAGGCAACACCCCCATCCTCGGCCTGGACGTGTGGGAGCACGCGTACTACCTGAAGTACCAGAACCGTCGCCCGGAATACATCGGCGCGTTCTTCAACGTCATCGACTGGAACGAAGTCGAGCGCCGTTATCAGGAAGCGATCGCCTGATCGCGGTGATGGGATGAATGGAGAAGGCCGGGGAAAACCCGGCCTTTTCTGTTGCAGCAATCATTCGGTAGTGCCGGCCGCTGGCCGGCAATCGTGTGATCCCCGGGGAGCCGGCCCGCGGCCGGTACTCCCTATTCGGCGGTGGCCGTATTACCTTGCAGGCGCAACGTGGCCATCACGCCCAGGCGCAGGCCGGGCAGGTCGCCGTCGGCCGGCAGCAGGATCGGCTGCTGGCGGATGCCATCGAAATGCTTGACCTGGAAGAGCACATCCAGACCATGGCCAGTGCTGCCCCCGCCACTGGCCGCAGGCGCCTCGGCGCGGCCGCCGGGATTGCGCCGCGCCGGCTGGAAGCCCGGCGTGCTGCGCACCAGTTCCATCGTGTTGGCCGAGAAGTCGCCGGCGATCAGGCTGGGCATGCCCTCGGCGGTGGCACCAATCCAGGTCATCAGGTCGCTGGTCTGGTGCTGGCGCGCGGCGGCCTCGTCCGGGTCGGGGCGGAGCCGTGCCACATAGATGTTGACCAGCGCCTCGCCCAGCTTCAGCCGCATCATGCCGGCCGCGCTGAAGGTGCCGGGAGGATGCAGCAGGGTCACGCCGTCCTCGCTGACCGGCAGCCGGGTCAGCATCGCGTTGCCATGCCGCAATGTCTGGCTGGGTGGATCGGCGGTAACGAAGTCGCAGCTGTAACGCAGCCGGCTGGCCAGCCAGCAGGCCGGGTTGCGGCCCTGCTGCTGCAGCACCTGCTGCACCGAGATCACGTCCGGCTGCAGGTCGGTCAGCAACTGCGCGACCTGCTCGCGGCGTAACTTCCATTGCGCATCATCGTGGCTGGGCAGCTCCAGCGCGGCCACCGTCAGCTGGCGGGAGCCGCTTTCGCTGGCCGCCGTGGCCGGTGCCTGCGGCCGCGCCTGTGCCTGCAACGCCATCAGCAGCATCAGGCAACTGAGCAGGAGACGGGCGGGGGGGAGGGGGCGCATAACGATAAGTTTACGCTTTTGTCGTGCAGGTGCCGTGACTTCCGGCACGGAGCGCGGTTGCCTGCCATGGATGGGCACCGTTGTCATGCAGCCCTGCAGCGTGCTTCGCAAGGCCCGGTTCCGGTAACCTTGCGCCTTTCGCTTTGCAGGAATGCCTTACAGGATGAGCCACGACGCAGTTGCCCCCATCGCCGGCCAGGGAAAGATGCCGCGCCAGATCCCGTACATCATCGGCAATGAGGCCTGCGAGCGGTTCAGTTTCTACGGGATGCGCAACATCCTGGTGCAGTTCCTGATCACCTCGCTGCTGTTGCAGGAAATCACAGCCGAAGGCCGTGCCGGTGAAGCCAAGGACATCATGCACAGCTTCATGATCGGCGTGTATTTCTTCCCGCTGCTCGGAGGTTGGCTGGCCGACAGGTTCTTCGGCAAGTACCACACCATCCTCTGGTTCAGCCTGGTCTACTGCGCCGGCCATCTGTGCCTTGCCCTGTTCGAGAACAGCCGCGAGGGCTTCTTCCTCGGCCTGGGCCTGATCGCCCTGGGTGCCGGTGGCATCAAGCCGCTGGTGGCCTCCTTCATGGGCGACCAGTTCGACCAGAGCAACAAGCACCTGGCCAAGATCGTCTTCGACGCCTTCTACTGGATCATCAACTTCGGCTCGCTGTTCGCCTCGCTGCTGATCCCGCTGGCGCTGAAGAACTGGGGCCCGCAGTGGGCGTTCGGCATCCCGGGCATCCTGATGTTCATCGCCACCTTCGTGTTCTGGCTGGGCCGCAAGCGTTACGTGCTGGTGCCGCTGCCACCGAAGGACCCGCACTCGTTCGCCAACGTGGTGCGCACTGCGCTGACCGCACGCGCGGCCGGCCAGGGCCGCCCGGGCCTGGTGATCGCCGTGCTCGGCCTGGTGCTGGCAGCGGCGTCGTTCGGCCTGGTCGGTTCGCTGGGCATCGTGATCTGCCTGTGCCTGGCGCTGGTGGCCATTCTCGCCGGCATCGGTGGCGGCACCTGGTTGCAGCTGGACCGGGCCCGTGGCCAGCATCCAGCCGAAGCCGTGGAAGGCGTGCGCTCGGTGCTGCGCGTGCTGGTGATCTTCGCGCTGACCACGCCGTTCTTCTCGCTGTTCGACCAGAAGGCCTCGACCTGGGTCCTGCAGGGCCAGCAGATGCAGATGCCGAGCTGGTTCACCGCCTCGCAGATGCAGGCGCTGAACCCGCTGCTGGTGATGATCCTGATTCCGTTCAACAACCTGGTGCTGTACCCGGCCCTGCGCCGCTTCGGCTTGGAGCCGACCGCGCTGCGCCGCATGACCGCCGGCATCGCCTTCAGTGGCCTGGCCTGGATCGTGGTCGGCGGCATCCAGGTGGTGATGGACGGCGGCAACGCTTTGTCGATCTTCTGGCAGATCCTGCCGTATGCATTGCTGACCTTCGGTGAGGTGCTGGTCTCGGCCACCGGCCTGGAGTTCGCCTACAGCCAGGCGCCGCAGGCGATGAAGGGCGTGGTGATGAGCTTCTGGAACCTGACCACCACCATCGGCAACCTGTGGGTGCTGCTGTCGAACGCTGCCGTGCGCAACGACGCGGTGACCCACAAGATCGCCAGTACAGGCCTCAGCGAGGCGGCATTCCTGATGTTCTTCTTTGCCGGTTTCGCCTTCGTCGCGGCGTTGGCCTTCGGTTGGTATGCGAAACGCTATCGTATGGTCGACAATTACCGTAGCGCCTGAGCCTGACATGACCCCCGTCAATCTGCTGTTGATCGCCATTACCGCCATCCTGTCGTGGATGGCGTTCAACAACCGCACGCTGGCCGACCGCCTGATCCTGTGGCCGCCGGCCATCGACCGTCACCGCCAGTACGACCGGCTGGTGACCTACGGCTTCATCCATGCCGACTGGTCGCACCTGATCTTCAACATGATCACCCTGTTCTTCTTCGGGGGATTCATCGAGAGCGTGATGGTGCAGCTGACCGGCAGCTACCTGACCTACCCGGCGTTCTACATCGGTGCGCTGCTGGTCTCGATCCTGCCCAGCTACCTGAAGAACCAGAAGAACCCGAACTACCTCAGCCTTGGCGCGTCCGGGGCGGTATCGGCGGTGCTGTTCGCCTTCATCCTGATCAAGCCGTGGTCGATCATCCTGGTGTTCTTCATCCCGGCACCGGCGATCATCTATGCCGCGTTCTATGTCGGCTACAGCATCTGGATGGACAAGCGCGGCGGCGACCGCATCAACCACAGCGCGCACCTGGCCGGTGCGGCGTTCGGCGTGATCTTCATGCTGGCCATGCAGCCGAGCATCTTCAACCACTTCCTGCGCGAACTCTCCAACCCGACCTTCCGCCTGGGCGGCTGAAGCGTGCCAGGGTCGGATCCTGCGGATCCGACCCTGGCGTATCCGGTTTCAGGCCTGGGTCGTGTGGCCGTAGGTATCCAGCAGGCGGGCGAATACTTCCTCGCCGATGCGCTGGAAATCCTGATCCTCGGTCTGCCCTTCCACCGCCAGTTGCAGCAGGCCCTCCAGCAGGGCGCGGTCGGTATCGGAATGGGAATCGCTGGGGTGCATCGGAGCCTCCGCGGGGGTGCGCATGGTCAACGGTCGCAAGGGGCGTGCCAAGCTGGCCGTACCCCTCCACAGGCGATAGCGGCCGTCAGCGCTCCAGCTTGAGGGTCGCAAACTGACGTGAATGGATCAGACTTGCCCCTGTTCAGGCTTCACGCGATCATGGCGCCCGGCTGCGCACCATCCACGCAGTCGCCGCAGGAGACAGTTCCATGGCTTCGGTCACGCCCCCCGGTCTGGCCTACGAGGTCGAACACGACCTGGCCAACCACCGCTTCACCGCCCGTGTGCGAGGACAGCTGGCGGTGCTGGACTACCAGATCAAGCGCAAGCGCATGGTGATCACCCACACCGAGGTGCCCGAGCCGATCGCCGGCCGTGGCATCGCCGGTGAGCTGACCCGCGTGGCACTGCGTTTCGCCCGCGAGCAGAAGTACAAGGTGGTGCCGGCATGTTCCTACGCCGAGGCTTTCCTGCAGCGGCACGAGGAGTACCACGACCTGCTCGTTGGCTGAGTGCCAGCGGGCCACGCTTCAGCCATGGCAGGCGATGATGTACAAACATGAACAGGGGATCCCGATGAAGATTGGAAACAACCGGCCATTGCACGGCAGCGTGCTGGCCGGCGTGGTGGGCGTGCTGTTGCTGGCCGGTTGCCAGCGTGAAAGCGAGCCGGCACCGGCGGCTGAGGCGGCTCCCGCCGTCGAGGCCACCGCCGCAGTCGAAACGCCGGCCACGGAAGCGCCGCTAGACCTGCGCGACGTGATCGAGAACAACGAGCGCGAAGTGGTGGGCATCAGCTACCCGGCCGGCATCGACCGTTATCCGGGGTTGGCCCGTGCGCTGCAGAACTATGCGACGAGTGCGCGCAGTGACCTGCAACAGGCGTTGGACGGGCTCGGCAACGACAAGCCGACCATGCCCTACGAGCTGTCGCTGAGTTTCGAGAAACTGCTGGAAACCCCGAAGCTGGTGGTGGTCAGTGCTGATGGCAGCCGCTACACCGGTGGCGCCCACGGCGAACCGCTGGTGGCGCGCTTCGTATGGCTGCCGCAGCAGCAGCAGATGCTCAGTGCCGAAAAGCTGGTGACCGATGCCAAGGGCTGGAAGGCGATCAGCGATTTCGTCGCCGACCAGCTGCGCGAACGCGTGGCCACACGGCTCAGCGGCGAGGACATGGACCCGGCCCAACTGCAGGAATCGCTGCGCAATGCATCGCGCATGATCGCCGACGGTACTGGCCCGCAGGCCGACAATTTCAGCCAGTTCCAGCCACTGACCGACGACAAGGGGCAGATCACCGCGCTGCGCTTTGTTTTCCCTCCGTACCAGGTGGGTCCATACTCGGACGGCACCCAGACCGCCGATGTACCGGCGGCGGTGCTGTTGCCGCACGTGGCCAGGGACTACGTGGAGCTGTTCGCACGCGGTTGACCGCAGTGGAGGAGGTGGCGTGGATACAGGGTTGCAGGAGCGGGTCGCCGGCCTGCTCCACGAAGCCGGGGTCCGCATCGGCGGTACCCAGCCACAGGACATCCAGGTGCATGACCCGCGCTTCTTCGCGCGGGTCATGGCCCACGGCTCGCTCGGCCTGGGCGAGAGCTACATGGACGGCTGGTGGGATGCCAACGTCCTGGATGAATTCCTTGTCCATCTGATGCAGGCGCACCTGGATGAACGGGTGCACGGCTGGCGCGAAGTGGCCGATGCGCTGAAGGCGCGCCTGTTCAACCTGCAGGCCGGGCAGGGCAGCTACGAGGTCGGCCGCCGCCACTACGACCTCGGCAACGATCTCTACCAGGCCATGCTGGGCCAGCGTCTGGTCTACAGCTGCGGCTACTGGCGCAATGCCGATGATCTCGATGCCGCGCAGGAAGCCAAGCTCGACCTGGTCTGCCGCAAGCTGGGCCTGCGCCCGGGCCAGCGTGTGCTGGACATCGGCTGTGGTTGGGGCGAGGCACTGAAGTTTGCTGCCGAACGCTATGGCGTCAGTGGCGTGGGTGTGACCATTTCGCAGGAGCAGGCCGGGTTCGCGCGCGAACTGTGCGCCGGCCTTCCGATCGAGATCCGCCTGCAGGATTACCGGGAACTGGACGAGCCGTTCGATGCAATTTTCTCGATCGGCATGTTCGAGCACGTCGGTGACAAGAACTACGCCAGCTTCTTCGAGGTGGCCAAACGCTGCCTGTCGCCGCGTGGCCTGCTGCTGTTGCACAGCATCGGCACCAACGTCTCCCGGCATCGCACCGATCCGTGGATCGCGCGCTACATCTTCCCCAACTCGATGCTGCCGTCGGCGGTGCAGATCACCCGGGCGTTCGAAGGCCGCTTCGTACTGGAAGACTGGCACAACTTCGGCACCGACTACGACCTGACCCTGCAGGCCTGGCGGCGCAACGTGGAAGCGGCGTGGCCACGGCTGGATGCGCGCTATGACGAGCACTTTCGCCGCATGTGGCGCTTCTACCTGGCCGGGTCGATGGCCACCTTCCGCTGCCGCCATGCGCAGTTGTGGCAGCTGGTGCTGTCGCCGGAAGGCGTGCCGGGCGGGTACGTGGCGCCACGGTAGTGTTGCGTCGGGAGAGAGGGATAGATCAGGCCTGATACGACACTCATTGACGTTGACTACGGGTATTGCACGGCCTGCTCTCCGCAAGGGTGCCGACGACGCTAAGCTGTTGGGTCGGCGGCATTACCGCATTCCTGAAGGCGTTGCAGCATGGGTTGGGACATCACCTACCATCCAGTCGCGGACTCGGAAATCCGTGGCCTCTATTTCCGTGCGCTGGAGGACGCGACGCTGGTTGAGCCGCTGCAGCAGCAATTCCGGATCGAGCCGTTCTACATGGAGCAGCTGCAGGAACGCATCGACGAGGCTCGCTCGATCAGCGCAGACGTGCCCTTCGAGAAGGGGCATGCTTTGTACCTGGCGATCGTGGCCGGTCACCTGCGCCGGTATCACTATCTTCGCGGGAGCGCCCTTTCGTTCTTCATCGACGATCCGGTGGTTGCCCGCTATTTCGCGGACTGGCGGCACCTGGTGCCGCCACAGTGGGCGGACGCCGCTGCAGGCAACCACCTGCGCGAAAACTACGGTGGTGGTGTGTTCATCACGCATGACCGGCTGAAGCAGATGCGCGCGGACTACGCCGGGGACAATGACCTGCGCGCGCGTCTGCACGAGCTGTTCTCCGATGGTCGACTGGCCGTGTTCTGGAGCGTTGTCGATGATGCCATCGGCAAGGGATGCGGATTGCTGGAAGCAAGCGAGGTGGTCGAGCCGAATCCGATGGACCTCAACGCATCGACCAGCATGAGCAATCTGCTCAACTGCGCCCCCGATGGCGCGTTGCTGTACGCAGAGGCCGTCGCGGCGCAGCTGGCGCAGTTCGTGCCGGAAACCCTGGATACGGATACGGCTCCGGCGGCAAACACGCAGAAACGATGGTGGGAACGATTGTTCCGGCGATGACCTCAACGAAAAAAACCGCCCGGTCTCCCGGGCGGTTTACGTTTCACGCTAGCGCGCAGGCGATCAGTTGCCGGCGCCGGTCAGGCCACGCTTTTCCAGCAGCGGTTCGATCTGCGGCTCGTGGCCGGCGAAATCGCGGAACAGCTGCATCGCGTCGACGCTGCCACCCTTGGACAGCAGGGTGGCGCGGAAGTGGTCGCCGTTCTTGCGGCTCAGGCCACCGTTGTCCTTGAACCACTTCTGGGTGTTGGCGTCGAGCACTTCCGACCAGATGTAGGCGTAGTAGCCGGCCGAGTAGCCACCCATGATGTGGCTGAAGTACGGGGTCTTGTAGCGCGGCGGCACCGGCGCGTAGTAGATGCCGTCCTTCTCCAGCGCGGCGCGCTCGAAGGCCATCACGTCCTTGGCGGCCGGCACCTGGTCGGCACCGATCTGGTGCCAGCGCTGGTCCAGCATCGCTGCACCCAGGTACTCGGTGGTGGCGAAGCCCTGGTTGAACTTGGCCGCCGCCAGCACCTTGTCCAGCAGCGCCTGCGGCATCGCCGAACCGTTCTGGTAGTGCTTGGCGTAGTTCTTCAGGATGACCGGGTTGTCGGCCCACATCTCGTTCACCTGCGAGGGGAACTCGACGAAGTCACGCGGCACCGAGGTGCCCGAGAAGTACGGGTACTTCACATTGGAGAACATGCCGTGCAGGGCGTGGCCGAACTCGTGGAAGGTGGTGTTCACCTCGTCCCAGGTCAGCAGGGTCGGCTGGCCGGCCGGCGGCTTCGGGATGTTCAGGTGATTGGCGACCACCGGCTTGAAGCCGGTCAGCTTCGACTGCGAGACGTAGGAGTTCATCCACGCGCCGCCGCGCTTGGAGGCGCGTGCGTACGGGTCGAAGATGAAGATTGCCAGCTGGCTGCCGTCGGCGTCGAACACGTCGTAGACGGTCACGTCGTCGTGGTAGACCGGCAGGTCTGTGCGCTGCTTGAAGGTCAGGCCGAATTCCAGGTTGGCGGCATGGAACACGCCGTTCTCCAGCACGTTCTTCATTTCGAAGTACGGCTTCAGCTGCGACTCGTCGAAGTTGTACTTGGCCTGGCGCACCTTCTCGCTGTAGAAGGCCCAGTCCCACGGTTCCAGCTTGAAGGTCGGCTTGCCTGCGGCCTTCTGTTCCTGGTCGATCATCGCCTGCAGGTCGGCGGCTTCGCGCTTGGCGTTGGCCACCGCGGCCGGGGCCAGCTTGCCCAGCATCGCGTTGACCGCTTCCGGCGTCTTGGCGGTCTGGTTGGTCAGGTTGTAGGCGGCGAAGTTCGGGAAGCCCATCAGCTTGGCCTTGTCGGCACGCAGCTGCATGATGCGCGAAACCAGCGCGGTGTTGTCGAACTCACCGCCGCGGCTGCCGCGGCTGACCGACGCTTCGTAGATCTTCTGGCGCAGGGCGCGGTTGGCCAGGTTGGTCAGCGGCGGCTGGCCGGTGGTGTTGAGCAGGGTGATTACATACTTGCCTTCCAGGCCCCGGGCCTTGGCGGCTTCGGCGGCGGCGGCGATCTGCTCCTTGGACAGCCCGTCCAGTTCCTTGACGTCGTCGACGGTGATCGCCGAGGCGTTCACTTCCGACTGCACGTTCTGGCTGAACCTGGTGCCCAGGCTGGCCAGTTCGGCGTTCATCTCCTTCAGCTTGGCCTTGTCGGCCTCGGACAGCTTGGCGCCGGCGCGCACGTAGTTGTCGTAGTACTTCTCGACCAGGCGCACGCCTTCGGCGTCCAGGCCCAGCTGGCTGCGGGTGTCATACAGCGCCTGGATGCGGGCGAACAGCTTGCCGTTCAGCGCGATCGCATCGCTGTGCGCGGCGAACTTCGCCGAGTAGTCGGCCTGCAGCTTCTTGCGGGTGTCATTGGTGTCGGCGCCGACCAGGCTGAAGAACACGGTGGTCGCACGGTCGAGGATGTCACCGCTCTTCTCCAGGGCGATGATGGTGTTGTCGAAGGTCGGCTTGGCCTTGTTGTTGGCGATCGCTTCCACTTCCTTCAGCTGCTGCGCCATGCCGGCGTCGAAGGCCGGGGCGAAGTCGCTGTCCTTGATCCTGTCGAACTGTGGGAAGTGCAGCGGCAACGGGCTTTCGGCAAAGAACGGATTGGCCTGCTGGGCGGCGGTGCTGGCGGCCGGGGTAGCGGCGCCGGCCGAGAAGGCGGGCAGGGCAAGGCCGAGGGACATGGCCACGGCAAGGGCAAGGCGAGTGGTCAAGGTAGGAACTCCGGTAAGGCAAACAAGGGCCCGAGGGTAACCCGGCCGGCGGCGCTGGCACTTGTGTCAAAAGGCATGTTGCCGGGGCCGGGCGCGGGTACCATGCATCCACCGCCCACGGCCCGCCATCATGACCAGCGCCTACGATTTCAGCTTCCGTGACCTCGACGGCCAGCCGCAGGCGCTGGATCAGTACCGGGGCCGTCCCTTGTTGCTGGTCAATGTCGCCAGCCGTTGTGGCTTCACCCCGCAGTACACCGGGCTGGAACAGTTGTGGCAGAACTACCGTGAGCGTGGCCTGGTGGTGATCGGCTTCCCATGCAACCAGTTCGGCGCGCAGGAGCCCGGCGACGCCGCGCAGATCCGCCAGTTCTGTTCGCTGGATTATCCGGTCAGCTTCCCGCTGTCGGAGAAGATCGAGGTCAACGGCGAGGGGGCTGATCCGTTGTGGGCCTGGATGACGCACGAAAAGCGTGGCCTGCTCGGCAGTGCCCGCATCAAGTGGAATTTCAGCAAGTTCCTGGTCGATCGCCAGGGGCAGGTGGCGTCGCGGCATGCGCCCACCACCAGGCCGGAGCAGTTGCGCAGCGCGATCGAAGCGCTGCTGTGAGGTAGTGCCGGCCGCTGGCCGGCAACCCCGTGGGCCAGGAAGCGCCGGCCAGCGGCCGGCACTACCATTGCAGCATCACTTCTCGACGAACGCGCGCTCGAACACGTAGTGGCCCGGCTGGCCGATGCGCGGCGAAACCTGGAAGCCCCGGGCGTCGAGCACGGTACGCAGGTCGGCCAGCATCTGCGGGCTGCCGCAGATCATCGCGCGGTCGTTTTCCGGGCTCAGTTCCGGCAGGCCGAGGGTGCGCTGCATCTCGCCGCTCTCCATCAGCTGGGTCAGGCGGCCCTGGTTGGCGAACGGCTCGCGGGTGACGGCAGGGTAGTACAGCAGCTTGTCGCCGATCATGTCGCCGAGGAACTCGTGCTCACGCAGTTCCTTCTCGAAGTAATCGCGATAGGCCAGGTCCTTCTCGTAGCGCACGCCGTGGCACAGGATCACCTTCTCGAAGCGCTCGTAGGTTTCCGGGTCCTTGATCACTGACAGCCACGGCGCCAGGCCGGTGCCGGTGCCCAGCAGGTACAGGTTCCTGCCGGGGTGCAGGTCGCTGATCAGCAGGGTGCCGGTGGGCTTCTTGCCGACCAGCACCTTGTCGCCCGGCTTGATGTGCTGCAGGCGCGAGGTCAGCGGGCCGTCCTGCACCTTGATGCTGAAGAACTCCAGCTGCTCTTCCCAGTTGGCACTGGCGATGGAGTAGGCACGCAGCAACGGGCGCGCCTCGGTTTCCAGGCCGATCATCACGAACTGGCCGTTCTCGAAGCGGAAGCCGCTGTCGCGGGTGGTGGTGAAACTGAAGTAGGCGTCGGTCCAGTGGCGGACCTCAAGCACCGTTTCGGCGCCAAAAGCGGTGGACATGGGCGTATCTATCAAAAGTCGTCGGGGGTGATTCTATCTCAAATGAGACAGGTTCTCATTGGGCAGAACGAGAGGCGTTCTCAGCGATAACCCGCCGCCTGCAGCTCGAACAGCTCGGCGTAGCGGCCACCCTGTGCCATCAGCTGCGCGTGGGTGCCGCTGGCCTCGATCCGGCCGTCGGCCAGGACCAGGATGCGGTCGGCCATGCGTACGGAGGAAAAGCGGTGGGAAATCAGCACTGCGGTGCGATTATCCGCCAGTTCCCTGAACCGCTGGAACACCTCGAACTCGCTGCGCGCATCCAGCGCTGCGGTTGGCTCATCCAGGATCATGACCTGCGCATCGCGCATCCATGCGCGCGCGATGGCGATCTTCTGCCATTGGCCGCCGGACAGGTCCACGCCCTGCTTGAAGCGCCGGCCGATCTGCTGGTCGTAGCCACCGGGCAGGTCCTCGATCACTTCCTCGGCCATGCCGCGCCTTGCGGCGTCGGCAATGCGCGCCTGGTCGTCCATCGCCTCGACCTGGCCAACGCCGATGTTCTCGCCCGCGCTGAGGTTGTAGCGCACGAAGTCCTGGAAGATCACCCCGAGGTTGGCGCGCAGGTCGTCCAGGTCGTAGTCGCGCAGATCGCGGCCATCGAGCAGGATCCGGCCTTCGTCCGGCTCGTACAGCCGTGCCAGCAGTTTCACCAGCGTGGTCTTGCCGGCGCCGTTCTCGCCGACCAGGGCCAGCACTTCACCTGCGTACAGCTGGAAATCCAGATGGCGCACCGCCCACTGTTCGGCATCGGGATAGCGGAAGCCGACGTTCTCGAACACGAAGCCCTGGCGGATTGGCTGCGGCACGCGCACGGCGCCTTCACGCGAGTGGATTTCCGGCTCGATCTGGAAGAACGAGAACAGGTCATCCAGATACAGCGCCTGGCTGGCGACCTGCGAGAAGCCGATCAGCAGGCCTTCCAGCAGCTGGCGCAGGCGCAGGAAGCTGCCGGCGAGGAAGGTCAGGTCGCCGATCGAAAAGTCGCCGCGCACCGTGCGCCACGCGATGTAGGCGTAGGCGGTGTAGTACCCCAGCGTGCCCAGTGCAGCCAGCAGCGTGCCCCAGAACGCGCGGCGCCGGGCCAGTGCACGGTTGGCCTGGAACAGCGCCACCGACAGCCGCCGGTAGCGTTCCACCAGGAAGCGGTGCAGGTTGTAGATCTTCACTTCCTTGGCCGTTTCCACGCTGGCACCGAGCTGGCGCAGGTAGTCGAGCTGGCGGCGCTCGGGCGTCCATTGGAAGTTGAGGCTGTAACCGGCCGCGTTGAAGTGCGATTCGCCGATGAAGGCCGGCACCAGTGCCAGCGCCAGCAGCAGGATCAGCCACGGTGCGTAGACCAGCAGGCCAACGGCGAGGCTGGCTACGGTGATCGCGTCCTGTACCTGGCCGAACAGCTGGCTCATCAGGTTCATCCGGCCCATGGTCTGGCGCCGCGCACGGTCCAGCTTGTCCTGCAGGTCCGGATCCTCGAAGTCCTCCAGATCCAGCGTTGCCGCGTGTTCCATCAGCCGGATGCTGGTGACGTTGGCGAACAGCTCCGAGAGCAGGGCATCGGCGTAGCTGACCAGGCGGCCGAGCAGGTCCGAGCCGATGGCCAGGCCGAATTCCAGCGCCAGCAGGCCCAGCAGTGGGTTGAGCAGACCACTGGACAGCGCTTCGCCCAGCGGCGGGAAGCCGGCATCGTGCTGGCTCAGGTGCAGGGCGCTGTCGATGATCAGCTTGCCGACGTACAGCATTGCCACCGGCAGCAGCGCACGGATCAGGCGCAGCCCAAGGCTGGCGAGGGTCAGGACGGGACTGGTCTGCCAGACCATGCGCAGGAAAGGCGGCAGGTTGCGCATCGCCCTGAAGCGCTGGCGCAGGCTGGGTTTCTTCGCGGCGTCAGCGCCAGCGGTGGGGGTAGCAGGCATGCGCGTATTGTGCGCGTCGGACGCGTGCAGATGGGGTCAGTGCAGCCGTGTGGCCGGCACCGGGATCAGATCCCTTTGCAAAGGGATCTGATCCAGCCCCCCCGTATCCACGCATGGCGTGGATCTACCGTGTCGACCAAGGTCGACACCTGCCAACAGCAGTAGAAGTCTGTCGAGGGCGGGGTGGGTCAGGTCGCAGGGGCGTGAGCCGCACGGATGCGGCGACCGAGCTTACATGGACGTACTTGCAGCGTCCCCTGCGACCTGACCCACCCTGCCAACCCGCAGAAGAGCCAGCTTCTGCCGTTGCTCCAGCTGTTGCTCTGGCCTCTGCGGGTGCCGGGCGGCAGCCCGGCCAACAGGCCCCTTTTACGGCAGCGGCGGCAGCAACCCTGCACCCAGCCGGTTCCACGCATTGATCACCGCAATGCCCATGCTCAGGTCACTGATGCCCTTCTCATCGAAGTGCGGTGCCAGTGCATCGAACGCCGCCTGCGACGGCGCACCGTCGGTCAGCCGGGTCAGCGCCTCGGCCCAGCCCAGCGCCGCACGTTCACGGGCATCAAAGAAGCGGCTTTCGTGCCAGGCGGGCAGCGTATCGAGCTTGCGCGGCTCGATGCCGCCCTTGCGCAGCGCAGTGCCGTGCATGTCCATGCAGTAGCCGCAGCCGTTGAGCTGCGACACGCGCAGGAACACCAGTTCCATCAGGGTCGGATCGACCGAGCTGTCATGCACCGCCTGGCTGGTGGCCAGCAGGCCCTTGAAGGCCTCGGCGGCCAGGCGGGTGTAGGGGACGCGGGGAGAGGCATGGTTCGACATCGTGGGCTCCACGGCGGCCACAGTGGCCGCCTTTCACTACCAGGACGCCGTACCGTCGCCGCGCGTGACAACGTCCGGCAGCTTCTCCGGATTCAACACGCTGTACACGTTGGCGATGCGGCCATCGACCACTTCGATGGTGGTGATCGAGTGCAGGTGGTCGCCCTGGAAGCGCAGAATCGCCGGCTCGCCATTGACGCAGCCCAGGTGGGCCGGATGCACCGCGCCACGGCGGGCGATGGCCCAGAACAGGCGGCCGATGCGCTCGGCACCCAGCAGTGGGCGGATCGCTGCGGTAACCACGCCGCCACCGTCGGAGACCAGTTGCGCGTTGGCGTGCAGCAGGGCTTGGATCGCCTCGCTGTCGCCGCGCTGCGAGGCGTCCATGAAGCGCGCCAGCAGCTGCCGGTGCTGGCTGGCATCGGCGTTGAAGCGCGGCCGCCGGGCCAGCAGGCGTTGCCGGGCACGGTGCACCATCTGCCGGCAGTTGGCCTCGCTGTGACCGATCAGCTCGGCGATCTCGCGATAGTCGTGGTCGAACGCCTCTTTCAGCAGGAAGGCGGCGCGTTCTTCGGGGCCGAGTTGTTCGAGCAAGGTCAGGAAGGCCACCGAGACATCGTCGGCCAGCGCATGCAGCTGGGCCGGGCCGGGCGCCGGGTCAGGCTCCAGCGTGACGGCCAGCGGCTCGGCCAGCCACGGCCCGACATAGTGCGCGCGCTCGCGCTTGGCCGCACGCAGCCGGTCCAGGCCGAGCCGGGTGGTGGTGGTGACCAGCCAGGCCTCGGGGTCGCGGACGCTGGCAGGATCGGCGCCGGACCAGCGCAGCCAGGCGTCCTGGACCACGTCTTCGGCGTCGGCGCGGCTGCCGAGCAGGCGGTAGGCCAGGGCCATCAGGCGCGGGCGGTGGGTCTGGAAAGCGGTTTCAGCGTTCATGTGGGCAAGGACGCCGCAGTGGCGCATGGCGTGACAGAGGGCTTGCGCGGATAGTGCCGGCCGGCGGCCGGCACTACCACCCCCGCGGCCGGGGGAGGGGGTAAAATGGGCGGATTACCCCGCCAGCCTCGAGCAAGCGAGCAAGACGTGACATCGATCAAGCAGGAAGACCTCATCCAGTCCATCGCCGACGCGCTGCAGTACATCTCGTACTACCACCCGGTCGACTACATCAAGAACCTTGCCGCCGCCTACGAGCGCGAGGAGTCGCCGGCCGCGAAGGAGGCGATGGCGCAGATCCTGATCAATTCGCGCATGTGCGCCGAAGGCCACCGTCCGATCTGCCAGGACACCGGCATCGTCACCGTGTTCCTGGAAATCGGCATGGACGTGCGCTGGGACGACGCCACCATGGGCGTGGAAGAGATGGCCAATGAGGGCGTTCGCCGCGCCTACATGCACCCGGACAACAAGCTGCGCGCCTCTGTGCTGGCTGATCCGGCCGGCAAGCGCATCAATACCAAGGACAACACTCCGGGCGTGGTCAACGTCAAGGTGGTGCCGGGCAACACCGTCGACGTGATCGTCGCCGCCAAGGGCGGTGGTTCGGAAGCGAAGACCAAGTTCGCCATGCTCAACCCGTCCGACTCCATCGTCGACTGGGTGCTGAAGACCGTGCCGACCATGGGCGCCGGCTGGTGCCCGCCGGGCATGCTCGGCATCGGCATCGGTGGCACCGCCGAGAAGGCGATGCTGCTGGCCAAGGAAGCGTTGATGGAGCCGATCGACATCACCGAACTGCAGGCCCGGGGCGCGTCCAACCGCATTGAAGAGCTGCGCCTGGAGCTGTACGAGAAGGTCAACGCGCTTGGCATTGGTGCGCAGGGCCTGGGGGGCCTGACCACCGTGCTCGACATCAAGATCAAGGATTACCCGACCCACGCGGCCAACCTGCCGGTGGCCATGATCCCGAACTGCGCGGCCACCCGCCATGCGCACTTCACCCTGGATGGCAGCGGCCCGGTGATGCTGGACCCGCCGTCGCTGGAAGACTGGCCGAAGCTGACCTATGACGCGTCCAAGGGCACCCGCGTGGACCTGGACACGATCACCCCGGAAGACGTGGCCAGCTGGAAGCCGGGCCAGACCCTGCTGCTCAACGGCAAGCTGCTGACCGGCCGCGACGCCGCGCACAAGCGCATGGTCGACATGCTCAACAAGGGCGAGGAACTGCCGGTGGATCTGAAGGGCCGCTTCATCTACTACGTCGGCCCGGTAGATCCTGTGCGCGACGAAGTGGTGGGCCCGGCCGGCCCGACCACGGCGACCCGCATGGACAAGTTCACCGAGCAGGTGCTGGCGCAGACCGGCCTGCTGGGCATGGTCGGCAAGGCCGAGCGCGGCCCGGCCGCCATCGAAGCGATCAAGAAGCACAAGTCGGCCTACCTGATGGCCGTTGGTGGTTCGGCCTACCTGGTGTCCAAGGCGATCAAGGCGGCCAAGGTGGTCGGTTTCGCCGACCTGGGCATGGAAGCGATCTACGAGTTCACCGTGCAGGACATGCCCGTGACCGTGGCCGTCGATTCCACCGGCGAATCGGTGCACAAGACCGGCCCGCGCGAATGGCAGGCCCGTATCGGCAAGATTCCGGTGGTGGTGGAGTAATCCTTCCGCCCAGTGTTCAGACAACGGCGCCCGTGTGGCGCCGTTGTTGTGTGCAGCCTGCCTGCGCGTGGCCTGCTCTGCTAACGTACTGGCTGGCGTTCTGGAAGGGAGTCCATCGTGCTGCAGTTGCCGCGTGTTTTCGTGTTGCTGGTCGCTGCGCTGGCGTGCAGCGCCTGCGGGCCACGTTACTTCGTCGAGCCTCCCACCCACGAAGCGGGGAAGATCTGCGCGTCGGTCTGCGAGAACCGGAAGGCAACGTGCGACTTCCACAACCGCGCCCTTGCCGAGTCGGATCAGCGCAGCTGCGAAAGCGAGAAGAGCCGGGTCATCAGCCGTTGCAGTGATATCGCCGATGACAAGCAGCGGCACAACTGCGAAGGGGGCAACGGTGCCGGCAACTACTGCGGTCCCCCGGTGCTTCCTTCATGCGGCGCTCCGTACGCCCAATGCCTGCTCTCCTGCGGCGGCACCGTGAATGACGTTCGCACCGACACCGGTGTTCCCGTGTACTGATCGGGGCGCGCGTCGGGCCTGCACGAGTAACCGTAGTCTGCTAGGGTCGGCACATCCCTGCACTGGATGTGCCCATGCGCCTGCATCGATCCGTCGCGACTGTATTCCTGCTGGTCCTGGCCGGCTGCAGCACAACGTCCTCCTATGAAGGTGCGGATTTCTCCGCCTCCTCGCAGTGCCGCGTGCAATGCCAGGCCGATTATCGGAGCTGCATGGCGCGGGGGAGTATCGGCAGCAACGACTTCATCTGCGAACAACAGATGGTGCCGGCGCCGGACAAACGCTGCAAGGACGTTGCCAATCCCGAACTGCGCCGTTCCTGTGAACTGAAGACACACGACTGCGCGATACGCACGCCGATCATGTCCTGTAGCGAAGGCCGCGATACCTGCATGAGCCGCTGCGGCTGAGCAACGATTGCCCGTGCAGGGCATAATCGGCCGATTCATCCACCCGGGACTTGCGCATGAGCACCACGCTGTATGGTTCGACAAGCACCGCCGCCCTGGTGGTGCACTGGCTGCTGATCGAACTCGGCATCGAGCACGAACTGGTGCTGCTGGATTTCGACGCACGCGAGCACAAGTCGGCCGAGTACCTGGCACTGAACCCTGCTGGCGTGGTGCCGACGCTGCTGATTGATGGCCTGGTACTGACCGAAGCGGCGGCCATTGCACTGTACCTGGCTGATCGCCATCCGGACGCCAACCTGCTGCCCGCGCTGGGCACACCGCAGCGCGCCGATGCCTACCGTTGGATGTTCTGGTGTGCCAATACGCTGCAGCCGGCCTATCGAGCCTGGTTCTATCCACACGAAATGGCGGGCGAGGCGAATATCGAGGCCAGCCGCGAGATGGCACGGCAGCGCCTGGAAGCGGCCTGGCAGCATGTGGCCGCGCACCTGCATGCACATGGCCCCTACCTGCTGGGCGCCACGCCCTGCGTGGCCGACTACATGCTGGTGATGCTGATGCGCTGGTCGCGCAACATGCCGAGGCCCAGCGACACCTGGCCGGCGCTGAAGGCGCATGCCACGTCGATGAAGGCGCGCCCGGCGTTCGCCGAGGTGTATCGCCGCGAGGGCATCACCGACTGGCAGTAGCCCGTTCTGCAGCGCCGAGCCACGCTCGGCTGCATTCACGGGTGGCACGCGAGCAGCAGCCGGGCAGCAGCCGGCCAGGGCTCGGCTCTGGCAGTGCGGGTTACAGGATCTCCAGCACCGTTTCCGGCGGCCGGCACAGCCGTGTGCCCTTGGGCGTGCGCACCACGGGGCGGTTGATCAGCCGCGGGTGTTCGGCCATCGCGGCCAGCAGCGTGGCCTCGTCCGCATCCTCCAGGCCAAGTTCGGTGAACTGCGCCTCCTTGTTGCGCACCAGCGCCCGCGCGTCCAGTCCGGATTCGGCCAGCACCTGGCGCAGCGTGGCCGCATCGGGTGGGTTGCCCAGGTATTCGATCACCTCCGGATCGAAGCCTGCATCGCGGATCAGCTTCAGTGCGCCGCGCGAGTTGCTGCAGGCCGGGTTGTGCCAGATCGTCACGTCCATCAGAACCACTCCAGCAGGGACACACCCACGCCCACGTAGGTGGCCTTGTGGTTGTAATCGATCAGGCTTTCGCCGTAGCCGTCGAAGACCTGCACATGGCCGCGCAGCAGGTTGCTGATCGGGAAGCCGTAATCCAGCTGCAGGGCGCCGTGCGAGCGGCTGCCGGTGCGCAGCGAATGGCGTGCCATCAACGAGACTTCGTGGCCGTTGCGGTTCCAGGTCAGGGTCGCGTCACCGCGGCCCATGTAATCCTCGATGTCCGGGTTGTTGTCATCGCTGCGGGTTTCCGGGATGCGGTACCAGGGGCGCAGCACCAGCGCCCAGTTCTCGCGGTCCAGGCCGATGTTGAGCATGACCCGGTTCCAGCTGCGCGACAGTGGGTCGGCCCGGCCATTGGACTGGTGGTTCAGCGCGATGCCGGTCATGCGCCCGCGCCAGCCACCGATCGAGTAGCCGTTGCGGAAGACCATCATCACTTCCGGTTCGTAATTGGTTTCGCGGAAGGGGCGCGAATCCTCGCTGTTGTAGGCCTGCCAGCGCGAGCTCTGGGTGTAGCCGGCCCAGATGTCGCCGTTGTCGCCGAACAGGTTTTCGGCGATCTTGGTCTTGAAACTGATCTGGAACTTCAGCTCGGCACTGTCCAGCACCTGCGGCGTGGTGACCGTGTTGGCCGGATTCGGCGAATGCGGTGTGGTGTTGCGGTCGCTGGTCCAGAACGCAGGCAGCAGGTACACCGGCTTGTAGGCGCGCAGCTGGAACGGGCCGAGCTTGGAGTCTTCGGCCAGTTCCCAGCGGCTGTCCAGCAGTGAGCCCCGGCCAGCGTTTGCCAGCGCGCTGTCGGGCTCTGCTGGGCGGAGCAGATCACTGACCCGCTCGCGCAGTTTCTCTTCGCCCTGGCTTACGCGTGCAGTCTGTCGTTCTTCGCGACGGGCCTGTGCTGCTGCCTCGGCGGCAGCGTCGGCCTCGGCGGTGGACTGCGCGGAGCGCCCGAACTGCCGGTCATAACAGGCCAGGCGGGCAGCGTCTGTGGTAATCGCCGCACATGCGGCCGGCGAGGCTTCGGCGCTGGGCGCGAACTCCTGCGCAGCGAGCGGAGCACTGGCCAAGGCCAGCGCCAGCGGTGCGAGGCGGGGAAGCAGCGGGGGGAGGGTCATTCCAGCAGGCCCTTCGGTGAATACGGGAGTCGCACAGTGTGGCGGCTGTACCGGGTCGCGGCCAGCCCCCACGGTTTATGCACGCCCACCGCGTGCGTGCGGCGTGAAGGCGGTGCCGATTACAGGAACCACGCGAAGGCGAACAGGCCAAGCATCGCGATCACTACGGCCAGTTTCAGCGCCAGGCCGAGCAGGATGCCGAGCCAGGTGGCCAGTCCCACCCTGGTCGAGCGGCCCAGCTCGCGGGTGTGCCAGTACTCGCCGAGCAGGGCGCCGAGCAGTGGGCCCGCAAACAGGCCGATGGGCATGAAGAACAGCCCCACGATGCTGCCGGCGAAGGTGCCCCACAGCGCCTTGCGGCTGGCACCCACCCGCTGTGCACCCACTACGGTGGCCAGCACGTCCGCCAGCAGCGAGAGCACGGTCAGTACGCCCAGCGCAACCAGGGTCGGCCAGCCGACGTGGACGAAGCCGTCCGCCCAGGCCGCCAGCAGCAGTCCGATGAACACCAGCGGGATGCCGGGCAGGGCCGGGAGGATGATGCCCGCGATGCCGGCGAGGACAAAAATGACCGATAGCAGATACAAGATGAATGAGAGTCCCATGCTGTCCCGTATGGTGGCCGTTTTGGGGTTGACAGTGAAAGATTTTGCCAGTTGCTTTTTCGTTTTGGGCGGGTTAAGTTGCAGTCGCTGAGCTTGGCAAGGTCACCGTGGATCGTGGCCTGATGAAGCAAGATCTTCCCGATCCGCTGCATCGATGCACCTCGCTTCCCCCTTGCTTGTCAGCCGCCCACCAGGCGTTTCCAACAACAAGAGAGAGTCACCAGGGAGTTAGTGAGATGTCTGATCGCGAGACCGGTACCGTCAAGTGGTTCAACGATGCGAAGGGCTTCGGCTTCATCAGCCGTGAAAACGGCGAAGACGTGTTCGTGCACTTCCGCGCCATCCAGACCCAGGGCTTCAAGAGCCTGAAGGAAGGCCAGAAGGTCACCTTCACCGTCGTGCAGGGCCAGAAAGGCCTGCAGGCCGACGCCGTGCAGCCGACCTGATCGCGCTGCAAGCCGTCGCATGAAAAAGGCCCGCGCAAGCGGGCCTTTTTCTTTGCGATCGGCCCGGTGCAGATCAGCGCAGGATGACCTTGCCGTTGACTACGCGCACGTAGGTGTTTTCGCGGATGCCGCCGAGGTCGCGCTGGTTGACCACGATGGTGCGGCCATCGTCCATGCGCACGCTGATGTCGTAGGTATCGCTGGTGACGTTCTTCTGGATCTGGTTGCCCGCCAGCGCGCCGCCGACCGCGCCCGCAGCGGCGGCGATGTTCTTGTTGCCACGGCTGCCGCCGGTGTGGTCGGAGATCTCGTGGCCAGCCACCGCGCCGACGATGCCGCCGAGGATCGCGCCGGTCGCGCTGGGCGCAGTGCGGCCCGAGGGCACCGTGTTGATGCGGGTGACGATGCCGCAGTCGGCACAACGGCCCTGGTTGTAGCCGCCGTTGTTGCCGTAGCCGCCGTTGTTGTAGCCGTTGTTGTAGCCGCCACCGCCATAGCCGGGGGAGGTGGCACAGCCAGCCAGGGCGAGGGTAGCGATGGCGCTGGCGGCAATGAGCTGGATCTTCATGGGGCGTCTCCTGGCCGTGAAGGCGGGTGCGTTGGGTGGTACTGCGTCGTGCAGCAGGGTGGACGAATCGTCCCCTTTTGAACGTGAACAAGGCGCCAACCGCGCAGCCCTTGCCCGGCTGCAGGATGAATGCGGCTCAGCGGAAGTCCTGGTGGCAGGCGCGGCAATCGGCCTGCACCGTTTCCACCACCTGCGCCAGGGCCGTGCAGTCGCTGGGCGGCGCGGCCAAGGCGGCATTGAGGCTGCCGCGCAGCTGGCTGGCATGCTGCTGGAACTGCGCGCTGTCCTTCAGCCCGGGGAAGGCAAGATCCAGGTCGTTGGACAGCAAGCGCATTGCCTGCAACCGCGGCACGCTGTCGGCCAGGCTGCAGCGGTTCTGCTGCTGGGCCTGCAGCAGCAGCTGCGACTGCCGTTGCATCACCTGCATCAGGCTGTCGGGGAACGGGTCGCGGCGGGACTGCAGGGCACGGCCGACCATCACCGTGGCGACCAGCCCGATCAGCAGGCCCAGGCCGAGCACGAACAGGTAACGGTAGGCAGGTGACGGGCGGCGGGGCGGGCTGGCGTTCATGGCAGGCTCTCCGGCGTGCAACGGTGGGTTCGATGCCGGCGCGCAGCAGGTGCCGGCAGGTGCACGTTAAAATAGCGGCATGAACGAACTGGTCAAACAACGCTTCGCCGGCATCGAACGGCTGTATGGCGTGGGCGCACTCGAGCGCCTGCAGGGCAGCCGCGTGGCGGTGGTGGGCATGGGCGGCGTCGGCTCGTGGGTGGTGGAGGCATTGGCCCGCTCTGCGGTCGGCCACCTGACCCTGATCGATGCCGATGACATCTGCGTTTCCAACACCAACCGGCAGCTGCCGGCGATGGAAGGCAACTACGGCCGCAACAAGGCCGAGGCGATGGCCGAGCGTTGCCGCGCGATCAACCCGGACATCGAGGTCGATGACGTGCAGGCATTCCTGACCGTGTCGAACATGGCCGAGTTGCTGGACCGTGGCTTCGACTTGGTGATCGATGCCTGCGACAGCTTCCGGGTCAAGGTCGAGACGATCGCCTGGTGCCGTCGCCGCAAGCTGCCGCTGCTGACCGTGGGGGCTGCCGGTGGTCGCACCGATCCGACCCTGGTGCGCATCCGCGATGTCTCGCGCACCGAGCACGATGCCATGCTGGCACTGATCCGCAAGAAGCTGCGCAGTGAGTTCAACTTCCCTAGGAATGCCAAGCGCTACTTTGGCGTGCCGGCGGTGTATTCGCTGGAGAACGTGAAGTACCCGCAGGCCGATGGCAGTGTCTGCGGCATCCGGCCGAACCTGGGCGCCGATGCGGCATTGAAGCTCGATTGTGGTGTAGGCCTGGGGGCAGCGACCCATATCACCGGTGCGTTCGCCTTCGCCGCAGTGGGCAAGGCGCTGGAAATGCTGCTGGAGCCGAAGAAGGTGAAGGCCGACGTGGCTGAAGCCCACGCCGACGCATGACGGTAGACGCCGGCCGCTGGCCGGCATTGCCGTTGATCGTCGCCGATTCGATCAACACGTAAGTGCAGCCGGTAGCGCCGGGCCCTGCCCGGTGGCGGGTCCGCCGCCCGTTACAACGCTGGCAGAGCGAACAGCCGTCGCGCGTTCTCCGTCGTGGCATGTGCAACGGCTTCAACGTCCATTCCGCGCAGTGCCGCGACATGGCGGGCGATGACCGCCAGCCGTGCCGGTTCGTTGCGCTGGCCGCGGATGCCGGCGTCAGGCTGGTCGGGCGCGTCGGTCTCCAGCAGCAGCTGTTCCAGCGGCATCCCGCGCACCAGGCGCTGCAGCCGTTGCGCGCGTTCGTAGGTCAGCGGACCACCGAGACCGAGCAGGAAGCCCTGCCGGTGCAGCTGCGCAGCCTGTTCGGGGCTGCCGGAAAAGCTGTGCACCACGCCGCGCAGGCCGCCGATACGGCGGATCGCGGCGATCACCGCGTCCACCGCGCGTCGCGCGTGCACGATTACCGGCAGCTCGAACTCGCGGGCCAGTTGCAGCTGACCGATGAAATACGCCTGTTGCGCCTCCTCATCCAGCCCCTCGACGAAGAAATCCAGCCCGCATTCGCCGATCGCACACGGGCGTTCGCGCTCGATCCATTCGCGCAGCAGCGGCAGATGGTCGGGCCGGTGCTCGGCCAGGAACATCGGGTGCAGCCCGTAGGCCGGATGCAGCCCCGGCGCCTGCTGGCAGACCACGCGCAGCTTCGGCCAACTGGCCGCGGTCACCGCCGGCACCACCTGCAGGCGCACGCCAGCGGCCTGCGCGCGCGCGATCACGGCGCTGCGGTCACTGTCGAACTCGCCGGCATCGAGGTGGCAGTGGCTGTCGACCAGCGGGCTCAACGCTGTTCCAGCGACGGCGCAACCGTGGCAGCGTGGCGGCTTTTCCAGTTGGCCAGCAGCAGGGTGCCGAAGCCGAGCACCAGCTCATCGACGAACGGGATCGGGTCCGGGATGAACAGCGTCAGCACGAACAGGCCCGCTGTAAGCTTGAACAGGGTGGGGTAGCGCAGCCGGCGGGCCCATTGCAGTACCGGCAGCAGCATCGGGTTGGCCATGGCGGAAATCCTCGTGGGGAATATGCAAACGCTACCACGGGCCCAGCATTTCCCGATGCTGAATGGGTTACAGGAATGAGCAGGAAATGTGGAGATTCCGTTCAGGCAGCGCATGCTGCAATCTGGTTTGAGAACGTTGCGGATGGTCCGCAAGGAGCAGGTCATGAAAAGCACAACTACAACTGTCCTGGTCGCAGCGGGCGCGCTGCTGGTCGGTGGCATCGCCACCGCCGCCTTCATGAAGAGTGGCGACAAATCGCCCGATTCCATCAGCGCCACCACCCCCAATGGCGAGTCGCGCCTGGTCGACGGCAGTGCCACCGACGATGGCGCACGTGGTGACAGGCTCGACCCGTCTGCGCCGCGTGGGCTGGAATACGCCGACGTGCTGAAGGTCGACCCGATCACCGAGAAGCAGAAGGCCTACGCCACTGTGATCGGCACCGATCCGGTGCGCGAGACTTCCACCACCCAGACCCCGCACGAGGTGTGCCAGGACGTGACCGTGCAGGAACGCCTGCCGGAGCGTGATGGCAACGTCGGTGGCACCGTGGTCGGTGCCGTGGTCGGCGGCCTGCTCGGCAACCAGGTTGGCGGCGGCAACGGCAAGAAGGCCGCGACCGCCGCAGGCGCGGTGGCCGGTGGCTTCATCGGCAATCAGATCGACAAGCGCCACGTGGGTGGCCGCGTGGTCAACCGCACCGAGCGCCAGTGCCACACCGAGACCGCCACCTCCGAGTCGAGCCGTGTTACCGGCTACAACGTGACCTACCGCAACGAAGACGGCACCACCGGTACCATGCGCATGGCCAGCAAGCCGGGCAACCGCATCGCCATGGGCACCAATGACGTGGTGAAGGGCTACAACGTGACCTACCGCTACGACGGCGCCGAGAAGACCGTGCGCATGGACAACAAGCCGGCCAGCGACCGCCTGCCGGTGGTCGATGGCCAGCTGGTCACGCAGACCGCTGCTGCCGGCGCCACTGCGGCCACGCGCCAGTAATCCAGAATACGTGCTGTACCCGACGGGCCGGCGCATGCCGGCCCGTTTCGTTGTGAGCGCGGGCATTCATCCGTGTGGAGGCCGAATCCACCATCATGGTGGCCCCTTCGACATGGAGTCGGCATGAGCATCTTCGACCTGCGCCTGGAAACCGAGCGCCTGATCCTGCGCCCGCTGCGGCGCGAGGACTACGAACCCTATCTGGCGTTCTGCGCCGACGAGGAAACGATGCGCACCCTCGGTGGCGTGCAGCCGCCTTCGGTAGCCTGGCGCGGCTTCTGCAGCCTGGCTGGCGCCTGGCAGCTGTTCGGCTTCTCGATGTTCAGCGTGATCGAAAAATCCAGCGGGGACTGGATCGGGCGGATGGGTCCCTGGCAACCGCAGGACTGGCCGGGTACCGAGGTCGGCTGGGGCATCCGCCGCGCCAGCTGGGGCCGGGGCTATGCGCCGGAAGCGGCGGTCGCGGCGATCGACTGGGCCTTCGACACGCTGGGTTGGCACGAGGTGATCCATACCATCGCCGAGAACAACGACAACTCGCGGGCGGTCGCGCGCAAGCTCGGCAGCAGGTTGCTGCGCATGGGCGAATTGCCGCCGCCTTACAACGACAAGCCGATGCAGATCTGGGGCCAGTCGCGCGAGCAGTGGCGGCAACGCGCGCGCTGAGCGTTGCCTGGTAGTGCCGGCCGCTGGCCGGCAACCATGTTGCGGCAGCATTCGTGCAATCGCCGGCCCGCGGCCAGCGTTACCTGGTTGCCATGCTGCATCCGCGCTTGGCATTCCCTGGCGCACTTGCCAGACTGCACGCAGCCGGCCGCCGGCCGGATCCGATGGAGCAGGCAATGGTGGAAGAGCGCGTCCCGCTGACGGTGCATGGCATGTCGGTCTCGGGCAATTGCCACAAGGTCCGGCTGCTGCTTGAGCAGCTCGGGAGCCGTTACCGCTGGGTGGAAGTGGACAGTGCCCATGGCCAGACCCACACGCCCGAATTCCTTGCGCTCAACCCGAATGCCAAGGTGCCGCTGATCGTCCGCGACGACGGCCGCGTGCTGACCGAATCCAACGCGATCCTGTTCTGGCTGGCAGAAGGCACGCCCTACCTGCCCAGCGATGGCTGGGAGCGTGCGCAGGCGTTGAGCTGGATGTTCTTCGAGCAGTACACGCACGAGCCGTGCGTGGCGGTAGCGCGCTTCATCCGGGGCTGGACGGCGCCCGACTCGCCACGCCGCGCCGAGCTGCCACGGTTGCACGAGCGCGCCGCCACCGCGCTGGCGGTGATGGAGCAGCACCTTCGCCAGGCGCAGTGGTTCACCGGCAGCAGCTACGGCATCGCCGATATCGCCCTGTTTGCCTACACCGACGTGGCCGGCGAGGGCGGCATCAGCCTGGAGCCATTCCCCGAGGTGCGCGCCTGGCTGCAGCGCGTGCGTGCGCAGCCGCGCTTCCTGCCGATGCCGGCGGTGACCGCCGAGGTGCGCTCGCGTTTCGAGGCGGCTTGATGCCCACAGGGTAGCGCCCGGTATTGCCGGGCGGAACGCAACAACGACACGGAGGGTGTTCGATGTTCGCTGTGGTTCCGGATCCGATTCCCGCACGCATGCGGGGGCTCAACCGCGCCGAGGTGTGCGACGTCAATTTCCTTGAGGCGGTGCGCGGGTGGCGCGGGACGCCGCGCCCGCGACCCGCGGCAGATGCTCCGATCATGCCCGGCAGTACGCTCACCGCTGCCGCCTTCGATGAACTGTTCGACTCGCAGCTGGCCAGCCGCCAGCTGGACCTGATGGCGCGCGTGCTGCGCGTGCAGAACAAGGTCTTCTACACCATCGGGTCGTCCGGCCATGAAGGCAACGCGCTGCTGGCGCGGGCCTGCCGGCACACCGATCCTGCCTTCCTGCACTATCGTTCCGGCGCCTTCATGGCCGAGCGTTCGCGCCAGGTGCCGGGCATCGACCCGTTGCGCGATGCTGCGCTTTCCTTCGCTGCCTGCGCCGATGATCCGGCCAGTGGTGGCCGCCACAAAGTGTGGGGCAGCAAGCCGCTGTGGGTGCTGCCGCAGACTTCGACCATCGCCTCGCACCTGCCGAAAGCGCTGGGCACCGCGCTGGCCATCGAGAGTGGCAAGCGGCTGGCGCAGGCGCTGCCGGTTCCCGCCGACAGTATCGTGCTCTGCTCGTTCGGCGACGCCTCGGCCAATCACGCTACCGCGCAGACGGCGTTCAACACCGCGATGTGGGCGGCCTACCAGAAACTGCCGGCGCCAATCCTGTTCGTCTGCGAGGACAACGGCCTGGGCATCTCGGTGAAGACCCCCGATGGCTGGATCGCCGAGCGCTTCAGCCACCAGCCGGGGCTGGACTATTTCTTCGCCGACGGGCTGGACCTGGCCACCGGGCACGCCCAGGTGCAGGCTGCGGTGGAACACTGCCGGCGAACGCGGCGACCGACTTTCCTGCATCTGCGCACCACGCGCCTGATGGGCCACGCCGGCACCGACTTCGAAGTGGAATGGCGGGCGTTGCCGGAGCTGTGCGCGGCCGAGGCGCAGGATCCGCTGCTGCGCTCGGCGCAGATCGCACTGGAGTCGGGCTGGATGGATGCGGCGGCGATCGAGACGGCCTACGAGACGATGCGTGCGCGCTGCATGGCCGCTGCCACCGAGGCTGAAGGCGGGGCGAAGCTGGGGTCGCTGCGGGAGGTGATGGCGCCGCTCGCACCGTACACGCCGGCAGCGGTGCAGGCCGAAGCGCAGCGCGAGGTCGCTGCCGAAGCGCGCGAGGCACTCTATGGTGGTATCGAGGCATTGCCCGAACGACAGGCGCCGCGGCATCTGGCGATCCAGATCAACCACGGCCTGCAGGAATTGCTGGCGAAGTATCCGCAGAGCCTGCTGTTCGGCGAGGACGTGGCCCAGAAGGGCGGTGTGTACACTGTCACAAAGGATCTGCTGCGCCGCTTCGGGCCACGCCGGGTGTTCAACACCCTGCTGGACGAAACCATGATCCTGGGCATGGCGCAGGGCCTGGCCAACATGGGCATGCTGCCGATTCCGGAAATCCAGTACCTGGCCTACCTGCACAATGCCATCGACCAGCTGCGTGGCGAGGCCTGTTCGCTGCAGTTCTTCTCCAACGACCAGTACCGCAACCCGATGCTGCTGCGGGTGGCCGGGCTGGGCTACCAGAAGGGCTTCGGCGGCCACTTCCACAACGACAACTCGATCACCGCCCTGCGCGACATCCCCGGGCTGGTGGTCGGCTGCCCGTCGCGCGGCGACGATGCGGTGATGATGTTGCG
Source organism: Stenotrophomonas sp. YJH_SMC_48-3 (assembly GCF_059369375.1). Taxonomy (NCBI): domain Bacteria; kingdom Pseudomonadati; phylum Pseudomonadota; class Gammaproteobacteria; order Lysobacterales; family Lysobacteraceae; genus Stenotrophomonas; species Stenotrophomonas sp. YJH_SMC_48-3. Next base: position 34,195 of record NZ_JCAFSQ010000004.1, read on the forward strand.
CACGCTGGCGGCGCTGGCCCGGGTGGATGGGCGCGTGGCCGTGTTCCTGGAGCCGATCGCGCTGTACATGAGCAAGGACCTGCATGAGCCGGGCGATGGCCAGTGGCTGTTCGACTATCCGGCCCAGGGCCGGGCACTGGTGCCGGGCGAAGGCCGTGTTTACGGGCCGGAGGCGGGCGATCTGGTGGTCTACACGTATGGCAACGGCGTGCCGATGGCGTTGCGCGCAGCGCGAGCCATCGGGCAGCAGCTGGGCTGGCAGGTGCGGGTGGTCGACCTGCGCTGGCTGGTGCCGCTGGATGCCGGCTTCATCGCCGCCCAGGCCGCCAGCGCACGGCGGGTGCTGGTGCTGGACGAGGGCCGGCACAGTGGCGGGGTGGGCGAGGGCGTGGTGACCGCACTGGTCGAGGCCGGTTTCGGCCATCTGCCACTGCGCCGGGTCTGCGGTGCCGATACCTACACCCCGTTGGCGGGGGCAGCAATGTTCGGGCTTCCAAGCGACAATGCGGTGATTGGCGCCGCCCTTGAACTGGCGCAGGAACCTTGATGCATGTGTGGATTGGCGGGAATGTTGTTGCCGGCGCCTGTGGCGTCGGCCGAGCTACTGCAGGCGCAGGTGCTGGCCATGGGCGAAGCGCTGCACCATCGCGGGCCGGATGATGGCGGCAACTGGGTCGATGCCGGTGCAGGCATCGCGCTGGCACACCGTCGCCTGAGCATTCTCGACCTGTCGCCGCTCGGCCACCAGCCGATGGCTTCGGCCGACGGCCGCTATGTGATGGCGTACAACGGCGAGGTCTACAACTTCGCTGCCCTGCGTGCAGAACTGGAGCCATTGGGGCATGTCTTCCGTGGTCACTCCGACACCGAGGTGCTGCTGGCAGCGATCCTGCAATGGGGCATGGAAGACACCCTGCAGCGCTGCAACGGCATGTTCGCCATCGCGCTGTGGGACCGCCAGCAGCAATGCCTGTGGCTGGCCCGCGACCGCGTTGGCAAGAAGCCGTTGTACTACGGCTGGGCCGGGGACACCCTGGTGTTCGGCTCCGAACTGAAGGCGCTGTGGCAGCACCCGGCCTTCGACAACGACATCGACCGTGACGCACTGACCCTGCTGCTGCGGCTGGACTACATTCCAGCCCCGCACAGCATCCACCAGCGCTGCTACAAGCTGATGCCGGGCCGCGTGCTGCGCCTGGATGCCGAAGCCGTGGCGGCGGGCGCTTCGGCGCATCGCCCGGAACAGGCGCAGCGCCCCTACTGGGATGCACGTGCACGCATGCAGGCGGCGCTGGCTGCGCCGTTCCAGGGCCGCATCGAGGAGGCCGAGGAGCAGCTGGACGGGCTGCTGCGCGACGCAGTGGCGCTGCGCATGGTGGCCGACGTGCCGGTGGGCGTGTTCCTGTCCGGGGGTACCGATTCGTCGCTGGTGGCGGCGCTGATGCAGGCGCAGAGCGGGCAGCCGGTGCACAGTTTCAGCATCGGATTTACCGATTCGAGCCACGACGAGGCGCCGCTGGCCAAGGAACTGGCCGCGCACCTGGGCTGTGACCACACCGAACTCTACGTGAGTGGCGCCGATGCACTGGCGGTGGTGCCGCAGTTGCCGGCGATGTTTGACGAACCCTTCGCCGATGCCTCGCAGGTACCGACCGCGCTGGTCGCCCGGCTGGCGCGGCAGGGCGTGACCGTGGCGCTTTCCGGCGATGGTGGCGACGAACTGTTCTTCGGCTACACCCGCTATGTGCGCGCGCTGCGCAACTGGCAGATGCTGGGGCGCGTGCCTGGGCCGCTGCGGCGCTGGATGGGCGCGCGCTCCCAGCAGCAGGGCGAGGCCTCGCGTACCGGCGGCCTGGCCGCGCTGTTGGCCGAGTCCGGCGCGCGTGGCATCGGTGATGTGTACCGCAACCGCATCTCGCGCTGGCGCGACCCGACAGCGGCAGTGCCGGGCGCGCAGGCTGCCGGCAGCTTCTATGATCTGGCCGATCCGTTGCACGGCGCCGGCACACCGGCCGACGCGATGATGCTGGCCGATTACCTGACCTACCTGCCGGATGATCTGCTGTGCAAGGTCGACCGGACCTCGATGGCGGTCAGCCTGGAAGCGCGCGCACCGTTGCTGGATTCACGCGTGGCCGAGTTCGCCTGGTCGCTGCCGCTGGGCTTCAAGCGCAGTGAGACCACCAGCAAGGTGCTGCTCAAGCGCGTGCTGGGCCGTTATGTGCCGCAGTCGATGGTGCACCGTCCCAAGCGCGGTTTCGGCGCACCGGTCAGTGACTGGCTGAAGGGCGACCTGCGGCCGTGGGCCGAAGACCTGTTGCAGCCGGCACGGCTGGAGCGGGAGGGCGTGCTGTCGGCGGCCGCCATACAGCCGCTGTGGCAGCAGTTCCTCGGCGGCCAGCGCAAGTGGCATACCCATCTGTGGAACGTGCTGATGTTCCAGGCCTGGCAGGCGCATTGGCGGCAGGTGCGTGCGGGCGTGACGGGCGGCTGATCTTCACCGGCCTGCAAGGGCCCGGCGACTAGGCTGGTGCTCCCGCACCGTGAGGAGTATGTCCCGATGTCCGTCCCCACCATCGCCGTGTTCGTTGGCAGCCTGCGCAAGGATTCCTGCAACCGCAAGCTGGCCCATGCGCTGGAGAAGCTCGCCGGTGATCGCGCGCGCTTCCAGTATGTGCAGATCGGCGATCTGCCGTTGTACGACCAGGATTTCGACGCCGATTATCCGCCGCAGGGCACCCGGCTGAAGGACCAGGTGCGCGCCGCAGACGCGGTGCTGTTCGTGACACCCGAGTACAACCGGTCGGTGCCCGGCGTGCTCAAGAACGCCATCGATATCGGATCGCGCCCGTATGGTGACAGTGCGTTTGCCGGCAAGCCGGCGGCGGTGATCGGCGCCTCCATCGGCCAGATCGGCACCGCCGTGGCCCAGCAGCATCTGCGCAACAGCCTGGCCTTCCTGGACATGCACGTGCTCGGCCAGCCAGAGGCATTCATTCATTTCAAGGACGGCCTGATCGATGCCGACGGCACGGTCCACAACGAGGGCACGCAGAAATTCCTGCAGGGCTATATGGACCGGTTCCTGGCGCTGATCGCGGTGCACGTCAAGGGCGATTGACGCCAGCGGTCGACACCCCCATCTGCGATAATGCGTGCTCGGGCGCCGCAACGGCGCCCGTCGCAGGCAGTGCGACGCTCCCACGCCAGTCTGGCCAGGTACCGGCGGATATCCCCCGTTTTCCCACGGTTTATCCACAGGCTTGTCCATCGCCGCCGGGGGCGGCACATGCCTACACTCGTCTCGCCCACTTTTGCAGGAAACATCGCAGCATGTCCGCTCGCCCCGGCTTCCGTTCCAACCGCAGAGAGCGCGGTGATGGCTTCGATCGCGAACGCGACGAGTCGCGCATCGACCAGCTGCGGGTACCGCCGCATTCGGTGGAAGCCGAGCAGGCGGTGCTGGGTGGCCTGATGCTGGCCCCGGAGGCCTACGACCGGGTCAATGACCAGCTGACCGAAAGCGACTTCTACCGCCGCGACCACCAGATGATCTATCGCGCAATCCGTGAGCTGTCCGAGCGCGAGCGGCCGTTCGATGCGGTGACCTTGGGCGAGTGGTTCGAATCGCAGGGCAAGATGGAACTGGTGGGTGATGGCGCCTACCTGGTCGAGCTGGCCAGTACCACGCCGTCAGCCGCCAACATCGTGGCCTATGCCGAGATCGTGCGTGACAAGGCGGTGCTGCGGCAGCTGATCCAGGTCGGCACGGATATCGTCAACGACGGCTTCCAGCCCGAAGGGCGTGACAGCAGCGAGCTGCTGGCCTCGGCAGAAAAGAGCGTGTTCGCCATCGCCGAACAGGGCGCACGCGGCCGTACCGATTTCGTGGCGATGCCCGGTGCACTGAAGGATGCCTTCGAAGAGCTGCGCAGTCGTTTCGAGAACGGCGGCAACATTACCGGCCTGCCGACCGGTTATACCGATTTCGACGCAATGACCTCCGGCCTGCAGCCGACCGACCTGATCATCCTTGCCGCGCGCCCGGCCATGGGCAAGACCACCTTCGCACTGAACATCGCCGAGTACGCAGCGATCAAATCGAAGAAAGGCGTGGCCGTGTTCTCGATGGAAATGTCGGCCGCGCAGCTGGCGATGCGCCTGATTTCCTCCAATGGCCGCATCAACGCGCAGCGCCTGCGTACCGGCCAGCTGGAAGACGAGGACTGGAGCCGTGTCACCAGCGCGATCAAGATGCTGAAGGAAACCAAGATCTTCATCGACGACACGCCTGGCGTGTCGCCTGAAGTGCTGCGTTCCAAGTGCCGCCGCCTCAAGCGCGAGCATGACCTGGGCCTGGTGGTGATCGACTACCTGCAGCTGATGAGCGTGCCGGGCAACAGCGAGAACCGCGCGACTGAAATCTCGGAAATCTCGCGTTCGCTGAAGGGCCTGGCCAAGGAACTGAACGTTCCAGTGATCGCGTTGTCGCAGCTCAACCGCTCGCTGGAAACGCGTACCGACAAGCGCCCGGTGATGGCCGACCTTCGCGAATCGGGCGCAATCGAGCAGGACGCGGACATGATCGTCTTCATCTACCGCGACGATTACTACAACAAGGAAAATTCGCCAGACAAGGGCTTGGCCGAGATCATCATCGGCAAGCACCGTGGTGGCCCGACCGGTTCGTGCAAGCTGAAGTTCTTTGGCGAATACACCCGATTCGACAACCTGGCCCACGATTCGGTCGGTTCGTTCGAGTAACGGTCGTGCCGGCCGTTGGCCGGCAACCGCCATCGGGCGCTGTAGAGCCCAAGGCAGCGGCAGGAGCCGCTGTCAGCGCCCCCGTGCAGCGCCGGTTCCATGCGGTCGCCACCAAGCGCAGCCGGGCATGGGCTCGGCGTTGTACCGGCGCTGGGTCGGTTTCATCGCCCCCAGCCCGGTTTCGTCGCAAACCGTTTGCGCGCGGCAAGGGCAGGGCGCCAACGTGTCGGCAGGCGGCAAGGTGCCGCCACAAGGAGACCGTGATGAAGACCCTGTTCGCGCTCGGTGTGTGGTGCCTGCTGTTCGTGCTGTGCTGGCCGCTGGCGGTCCTCGCCCTGATCGCGTGGCCGTTTGTCTGGTTGCTGAGCCTGCCGTTCCGCTTGGTCGGCATCACGTTCTCGGCGCTGTTTGCGTTCCTGCGCGCGCTGTTCATGCTGCCCGCGCGCCTGCTCGGCGGCGGCCCGGTGGCGGCATGAGGGCAGTGGTGCTGGTCGCGCTGGCATTGCTTGCGGGGCCGGCACCGGCCACACCGGTGTCACCGTCGTCCGCATGGCTGGAACGACAGCAGGCCGCCGCTGCCGATGAGGCGGATGCTGCAGCGGCCAGGGCGGTCAAGCCCAGGGAGCGGTGCCGGGTGGTGAAGGAGTGGAAGGCGGGTGGAACCGTGGTCCGGCACCGCATCTGTGACGATCCGCCGAAGAAGCCGGCCGGAAAGGTGTAGCGCCGAGCCCAATGCTCGGCGGCCTGTGCAGGGCAGCCGAGCGTGGGCTCGGCACTACAGGGAAATGAGCAAAAAAAAACCCCGCCGAAGCGGGGTTCCTTGCATCCGGCCATGCCGGCCAGCGGCCGGCACAACCCGCGAACGATCAGTTCGCCTTGTGGATGGCGCGCTTGCTGACCGCCATCGCCGCGTCGTGGATCACTTCCGACAGCGACGGGTGGGCGTGGCAGATGCGGGCCAGGTCGTCGGCCGAGCCGCTGAATTCCATGGTCAGCACGCCTTCGTGCACCAGCTCGGAGACGTTGGCGCCGACCAGGTGCATGCCGAGGATGCGATCGGTTTCGGCATGGGCCAGGATCTTCACGAAGCCCGCCGGCTCGATCATCGCCACGGCACGGCCGTTGGCGGCGAACGGGAAGCTGCCGGCCTTGTACGGAATGCCCTCGGCCTTCAGCTGGGCTTCGGTCTTGCCGACCCAGGCCAGTTCCGGCTCGGTGTAGATGACCCACGGGATGGTGTCGAAGTTGACGTGGCCCGGCAGGCCGGCGATCAGCTCAGCCACCGCGATGCCTTCCTCGAAGCCCTTGTGCGCCAGCATCGGGCCGCGCACGCAGTCGCCGACCGCCCACACGCCGTCGACGCCGGTGTGGCAGTGCGCATCGACTTCAATCTGGCCGCGCTCGTTGACCTTGACGCCGGTGCCTTCGGCCAGCAGGCCCTTGGTGGCGGCGCGACGGCCCACGGCCACCAGCAGCTTGTCCACGGTCAGGGTCTTTTCGCCTTCGGCGTCGGTGTAGGTGACGATGACTTCCTTCTTCTTGCCCTTGCCGGTGATCTCGGTCTTGGAAACCTTGGCATTGAGCTTGATGTCCAGGCCCTGCTTCTTGAACTCCTTGGCAGCGGTCTTGGCCACTTCGGCGTCAGCAGCGGCCAGGAACTCCGGCATGGCTTCCAGGATGGTCACTTCAGCGCCCAGGCGCTTCCACACGCTGCCCAGCTCCAGGCCGATCACGCCGGCGCCGATCACCGCCAGGCGGTTCGGCACTTCGGTGAAGTCCAGGCCGCCGACGTTGTCGACGATGGTCTCGCCGTCGAACTTGGCGAACGGCAGCTCGATCGAATCCGAACCGGCCGCGATGATGACGTTGGTGCCCTTCAGCTCGACTTCCGAACCGTCGTGCTGCTTCACCTTGACCACGTTGCCTGGCTGCAGCTGGCCGAAGCCGTAATAGGCGGCGACCTTGTTGGCCTTGAACAGCATGCCGATGCCGCCGGTGAACTGCTTGACGATCTTGTCCTTGCGGCCAATCATCGCCTCGACGTCGATCTTGGCATCCTTGAAGCTGATGCCGTGGTCGCCAAAGATGTGGCCCATGTTCCAGAACTGGCGCGAGGAATCCAGCAGCGCCTTGGACGGGATGCAGCCCACGCGCAGGCAGGTGCCGCCGAGGGCCGGCTTGCCGTCCTTGCCCAGCGCAGCGTCGATGCAGGCGGTCTTCAGGCCCAGCTGGGCCGCGCGGATGGCAGCGTGGTAACCGGCCGGGCCGGCACCGATGACGACGACGTCGAATTGTTCAGCCATTGAATTATTCCTTGATGCATTACCAGAACCCCTCCGCGCGGGCGCGGAGGGGCGGGAGGTTTCTTACAGGCCGAACAGCATGCGGCCCGGGTTTTCCAGCTGGTTCTTGATGTCCACCAGGAACTGCACCGAGTCCTTGCCGTCGATGATGCGGTGGTCGTAGGACAGCGCCAGGTACATCATCGGCGCGATCACGACCTGGCCGTTCTGGGCGATCGGACGCTCCTTGATGGCGTGCATGCCCAGGATGGCGCTCTGCGGCGGATTGATGATCGGGGTCGACAGCAGCGAACCGAAGGTGCCGCCGTTGGTCACGGTGAAGGTGCCGCCCTGCAGTTCCTCCAGGCCCAGCTTGCCGTCACGTGCCTTCTTGGCGTAGTCGGCGATGGTCTTCTCGATGTCGGCGAACGACATGCGCTCGACGTTGCGCAGGACCGGCGTGACCAGGCCCTTTTCGGTCGAGACGGCGATCGAGATGTCCGAGTAGCCGTGGTAGATGATGTCGTCGCCGTCGATCGAGGCGTTGACGAGCGGGAAACGCTGCAGCGCGTTGGCGGCGGCCTTCACGAAGAAGCTCATGAAGCCCAGCTTGATGCCGTGGGCCTTGACGAACTCGTCCTGCAGTTCCTTGCGCGCGGCCGAAACCTTGGACAGGTCGACTTCGTTGAAGGTGGTCAGCATGGCGGTGGAGTTCTTCGACTCCATCAGGCGCTCGGCAATGCGCTTGCGGATGCGGGTCATCGGCACGCGCTCTTCCGGACGAGCGCCACCGGCCTTGCCGGCGCCGCCGTTGCGGGCGAAGTTGACGATGTCTTCCTTGGTCACCGCGCCACGACGGCCGGTGCCGTCGACGTCGGCCGGGTTCACGCCTTCGGTGATGGCGGTGAAGCGGGCGCCCGGCGGCAGCGCGTCGGCGGCCGACTTGGCAGCCGGGGCCGGCGCAGCGGCAGCGGCCGGAGCAGCGGCGGCCGGTGCGGCTTCAGCCTTCTTCTCTTCAGCGGCCGGGGCCGGAGCCGCAGCTACGGCGCCTTCTTCGATGATCGCCACGACCTGGCTGGAGGTCACGGTATCGCCTTCCTTGAACTTGATTTCCTTGAGCACGCCGTCAACCGGCGACGGCACTTCCAGGACGACCTTGTCGGTTTCCAGGTCAAGCAGGTTTTCGTCGCGCTTGACGGCGTCGCCCACCTTCTTGTGCCAGGTGGCGATGGTGCCGTCGGCGACGGATTCGGGCAGTACCGGGGCTTTGACTTCGGTGGCCATTGCGGGAGCTTCCTGGTTTGTCTTCTAAATAGGGGGGAGAGTTATTCAGCGACCTGGTCGTTGAACGGGTTGACCAGTGCGTCGGCGATCAGCTGCTGCTGCTCGCGGACATGGTCAGCCATGTGACCGGCAGCCGGCGAGGCCGAACGTGCGCGACCGGCGTAGTGCAGGTTCTGGCCATCGGCCAGGCAGAACTGCAGGTGGTGGCGGATCTGGTACCACGCGCCCTGATTCTGCGGTTCTTCCTGCGTCCACACCACGTCGGTGGCCTTGCCGTACTTCTTCAGCTCGGCAGCCAGCAGCGCACGCGGGAACGGATACAGTTGCTCCACGCGGATGATCGCCACGTCGTCCTGGCCACGCTTGGTCTGGTCCTCCAGCAGGTCGTAGTAGACCTTGCCCGAGCACAGCACCACGCGCTTGACCTTCTTGGCGTCGGCATTGGCGTCGCCGATCAGGTGCTGGAACTCGCCGTTGGCCAGCTCGTCGAGGGTCGACACCGCCAGCTTGTGGCGCAGCAGCGACTTCGGCGACATCACCACCAGCGGCTTGCGGGTGGTCATGTGCAGCTGGCGACGCAGCATGTGGAAGGCCTGGGCCGGAGTCGACGGCACGACCACCAGCATGTTCTCCAGCGCGCACAGCTGCAGGAAGCGCTCCAGGCGCGCCGAGCTGTGTTCGGGGCCTTGCCCTTCATAGCCGTGCGGCAGCAGCAGGGTCAGGCCGGAAATGCGGCCCCACTTGGCTTCACCGGCGGCGATGAACTGGTCGATCACCACCTGGGCGCCGTTGGCGAAGTCGCCGAACTGGCCTTCCCAGATGCACAGCGTGTTCGGATCGGTGGTGGAGAAGCCGTATTCGTAGGCCATCACCGCTTCTTCGCTCAGCAGCGAGTCGATGACGGTGGCCTTCTCCGGCGAATCCACCAGCTGCCGCAGCGGCATGTAGTAGTTGTCGGTCTTCTGGTCGTGCAGGATCGCGTGGCGGTGCGTGAACGTACCGCGGCCGACGTCCTGGCCGACCAGGCGCAGTGCATGGCCTTCGTCGAGCAGGGTGGCGTAGGCCAGGTTCTCGGCAAAGCCCCAGTCGCCCGGAATCTCGCCGGCGGCCATCTTGCGGCGGTCGTCGTAGACCTTGGCCACGCGCGAGTGCAGCTGCACTTCGTCCGGGATGGTGTTGATCAGCCTGGCCAGTTCGACCAGCTTGTTCTTCTCGACCTTGGTCGAGACCGGGTCGGACAGCTTGCCTTCCAGCAGCTTCGGCCAATCGACGAACAGCGGGCTGCTCGGCGGGGTCTTCTCGACCTTGGCCAGTTCGGTGGTCACTTCACCGGCGTCCAGCTTCTCGCGGTAGGCATCGACCATCGCCTTGCCGGCACCGGCGGCGATCACGCCTGCCTTCTCCAGCTGCTCGGCGTACATCTCGCGGGTGGTCGGGTGCTTGCGGATCACCTGGTACATCAGCGGCTGCGTGATTGCCGGTTCGTCGGCCTCGTTGTGGCCCCAACGGCGGTAGCACATCAGGTCGATGACCACGTCCTTGGCGAACTTCTGGCGGAACTCGAAGGCCAGCTGCGCGGCGAACACCACCGCTTCCGGATCATCGCCGTTCACGTGCAGTACCGGCGCGGCGATCATCTTCGCCACGTCGGTGGCATAGCGCGTGGAGCGCGTATCCAGCGGGTTGGAGGTGGTGAAGCCCACCTGGTTGTTGACCACGATGTGCACGGTGCCACCGACGGCGAAGCCGCGGGCCTGCGACATCTGGAACAGCTCCATGACCACGCCCTGGCCGGAGAAGGCCGCGTCGCCGTGGATCAGGATCGGCATCACCTGCTTGCGGGCGGTGTCCTTGCGGCGCTCCTGGCGCGAACGCACGGAACCGGCCACGACCGGGTCGGCGATTTCCAGGTGCGACGGGTTGAACGCCAGCGCCAGGTGCACCGGGCCGCCTTCAGTGGCGACGTCGGCGGAGAAGCCCATGTGGTACTTCACGTCGCCGGCCGAAGCGTGCTCGTCGTGCTCGAACTTGCCCTCGAACTCGTCGAACAGCTTGCGCGGGTTCTTGCCCAGGGTGTTGACCAGCACGTTCAGGCGGCCGCGGTGGGCCATGCCGATCACCACGTCCTTGACGCCATCCTTGCCGGCGCTGCGGATGATGGTGTCCATCATCGGGATCAGCGAGTCGCCGCCTTCCAGCGAGAAGCGCTTCTGGCCGACGTACTTGGTGTGCAGGTAGCGCTCCAGGCCTTCGGCCGCGGTCAGGCGCTCCAGGGTGCGGCGCTGGGTGTCAGCGTCCAGCTGGTAGTTGCCACCGGCCGCTTCCAGCTTCTTGTAGATCCACTGGCGCTGCTCGACCTCGGAGATGTGCATGAACTCCGCACCGATCGAGCCGGTGTAGGTCGCCTTCAGGCGTGCCAGCAGGTCGCGCAGCTTCATACGCGGCTGGCCGCCGACGCCGCCGGTGCTGAACTCGCTGTTGAGGTCGGCATCGGACAGGCTGTGGAACGGCAGGCCCAGGTCCGGGGTGTTGACCGGTGCGGCCAGGCCCAGCGGGTCCAGGCGGGCGTCGAGGTGGCCGCGGGAGCGGTAGGCGGTGATCAGACGACCGACATTGCGCTCGCGCTCGTCGCCCGCACCGCTGCCGGTGCCAGCTTTCAGCGCATCCTTGGCCGCGTCCGCGATGTGGGAGATGACGGCCGAGTGCGGAATGTCACCTGCTTCACGGCCCTTGAAGCCATCGAAGTAGGTTTTCCATTTGGGATCGACACTATCCGGGGAGACCAGGTACTGCTCGTACAGGTCCTCGACATAGGAGGCGTTGCCGCCGGCGAGTTGCGAAGATTGCGCAAACTGCTTCAGTTGATTGTCCACGATGGAGGGTGTTGATTCGCTTTGTGGGGTATGGCTTCAGAAGGACCCGGCAGGAATGATGAATAGCCCTGCGCGGGCGCGTTCAAACAGCCAAATTGTACCCCCAACGGGCCACGAAGGGGCATTGCCGCGGGCAACCCGCGTCCTCGGGTGCCGGTTCCAGACAGGTTGGGTCGGCGGCGCCGGCTCAGATGCCGAGCGCGCGCAGTTCGCTGCAATCGCGCGAACGGTCCCAGACACGCAGCAATTGCTGCTCGAACGGCTGCGAACGTGCAGGCAGTGCGATGCCGGCCTCGCCGTCGAGGCGATGGCCGATCAGACGAAAGTAGAAGTCGCCCGCATCGTTGAGCAGGCAGGCCGAGGCCAACGCACGGTCGACCGGATCGCTGACCTCGCGGAACCGGACCACGCTGGGCAGGCGCTGGGCCAGCGCCAGCAGTGGGGCGCCGGCAGCGGCGATCGCAGCGGCATCGTGCACGATCACCCGCAGCTGCTTGTCGTGGCGGGCAGTGACGAAGCGGCGCAGCGCGGCCTGCACCGTAGGCGTGTCGAGCAGGCCCGGGTCGAGCTGGCGGCTGTGCAGCCACAGCCGGCGACGGGCGCGGTGAATGACGGCGGTAGTGGCCGCCACGGCCTCGGCGCGGCTGTCGATGGCGCTGGCCGCGCCCAGCCGCCGCCGCATCTGCTGGTGGCCGATGCCGGCCTCCTCGAACACCTCGCCCTCGGGCAGGAAGCCCTGGCGGGCATAGAAGTCGCGGGCGGGCAGCTGGGCGTGCAGGTGCAGTTCGGCCAGGCCGAGCCGGCGCCCGGCCTCCACCAGTGCCTCCAGCAGGGCCTCACCGACGCCCTGGCTGCGATGGTCGGCCAGCACCGCCATGCGACCGATGCGGCCATCGGGGGCCAGGCGGCCGGTGCCGACCGGCAGGCCTTCGGCGTCCAGCGCCAGCACATGGGCGCTGACCGGGTCCAGCGCGTCGCGTTCCAGTTCGGCGGCGATGCCCTGTTCCTGCACGAACACGCGTTGGCGCACGTCGTGGATGGCAGCGTGGGCGTCGGCGTGGCTGACCTGCTGGACCCGGACCATGGCGGCAGGGCTCAGGCGCGACCGTCGTCGCTGTCGTCTTCGTCGTGATCCTCGAAGTTGACGATGACCTCGATGCCGTCGTCGTGCACGGTCACGGTGTGGACATCGTCGGACACCGCGTCGGCGTCGATCGCGTCGACACGGTCACGGCCTTCAACCACTTCGCCGAGCACCACGGCGCCTTCGCCGTCATCCTCATCTTCAGCGTCATACACCTCGTTCGGATCGATCAGCTGGAACACGCCACCGGCCAACAGCTGCTGGACCACCGCGCGGCCCTTGTCGGACAGGCCGCGATAGGCGGCGGCATCGAGCTGCTCGGCGCCGGCCAAGCGCTGCGCGTCCTTCACCGGCAGCGCGAAGTCCTGGCCGCTGACGTACAGGCTGGCGCCACGCTTGGCCCGGCGCCAGGCCAGGCGCGCCCAGGGGTGACGCTGCAGCAGCAGGCCCGAGGCCAGGGCCTGGACCACTTCCTCCGGTGCGGGAGCGGCCTGGTGAGCCATCACTTCGCCGGCGGCGCGGTAGGTGGTGATGAAACGGCCGAACCAGTCACCCAGCTTGTCCGGGTCGTTCATGCGGATGGCGTTGAGCGCGGTGATCACCCGCGCCATCGCCACCGTGTCGATCTCGTTCGGGTCGGCCGGCACCTTCAGGTCGGCATCCTGATAGCGGATGTTCTCGTCGGCATCGGCAATCAGGGTGTCCAGGTAGTCGCTGATCAGCTCGGCCGAGGACGGCGCGCGCATGCCGAAGGAGAAGGTCAGGCAGGGGTCTTCGGCGACGCCGTGGTGCGGCACGTTCGGCGGCAGGTAGAGCATGTCGCCCGGCGCCAGCACCCAGTCGTGGGTTGGCTTGAACACCTTCAGCAGCTTCAGCTCCACGTCCGGGCGGAAGCCCAGCGGCGGCTGCCTGCCCTTGATCGATTCGCTGGCATCGATCTGCCAGCGGCGATGGCCGTGGGCCTGCAGCAGGAACACGTCGTACTGGTCGACATGGGCGCCGACCGAGCCGCCGGTGGCGGCGAAGCTGATCATCACGTCATCCATGCGCCAGCGCGGCAGGAAGCTGAAGTGCTCGATCAGGGCGCGCACGTCCGGGTCCCACTTGTCCACGTCCTGCACCAGCAGGGTCCAATCGTGGTCGGGCAGGGCGGGGAACACGTCTTCCTGGAACGGGCCGGTGCGCACGCGCCAGCCGTCCTGGGTCTTGTCGTGCTCGATCAGGCGCGCCAGCACGCCTTCCTCGCAGGCCAGCCCGGCCAGGTCTTCCGGCTGCACCGGGGTCTGGAAATTGGGGAAGGCGTTGCGGATCAGCAGCGGGCGTTTCTGCCAGAAGTCGCGCAGGAAGGTGGCCGGCGCCATGCCCAGCGGCTGGCCGGGGCGGGCGGTGACTTCGATCAGGGGGGCGGAGGACTTGCGGGCGGCCATGGGGGAATCCTTGCAGCGGAAAGCGGGAGGGGCGGCGTGGCGGGCCGCCATGGGTTGCATTGTCCGACGTTCGTGGGGATTGCGCACGTGCGGTGGTTTGTCGCGGGGTGTCCGGCCAACGGCGGAGCCCCTCGTGGCGACAGCTTGGTAGGGTCGACTGTTAGTCGACCGGCTTCATGGGCTTGGCCGGGCGGGTGGGCTGCGCGGAGGACGCTGCAAGTACGTCCCTGTAAGCTTGGCCGCCGCATCCATGCGGCGGACACCCCCGCGCAGCCCACCCGCCCGGCCCCTGACAGTTTCCTGCGCGGCCCGCCACGGAATGGAAGAAGAAAATCAAAGGCAAGAGCGGGTCGCGCGCTGCGCTTGCTCGTGCATCTGTAGAGCCGAGCCCACGCTCGGCTTGCTGTTGGAACAAGCAGCCGAGCATGGGCTCGGCTCTACATCAGCGCGCCTTTACCAGCTTGTCTGTGGTCTATCTGGAGCTCAGAAAGGAGATGCAGGCGTGCAGCGACTCAATGTCAGGTGAGACCTTGCTCAAGCTGATATGAATGCGACTTTCCTGCACGTTAGGCCCAAGGGTTTGGGTGGGGCCCAGCTGCACGGCGAGGATGCCGTCGGCAAAAGTCATCTCGATGCTATCCGGATAGAAACCGGCGCCTTGGTCGCAGAACTCGAGATAGGTTCCGCCTTCTCCACACTCGCGTGTGATGTCCAGATACTGTCCCGTCTGGCCCCAACGGACAAAAAGGAAAGTGAGCTCATCGTCATCGATGGCCATATCCAGTTCGCTGGCCGTCACTTCAATCAATTGTGATGCGGTGGATGACATCCGCTGAACATATCAGTCAAGACCAACTTGAAGTACGACTGTTGAAGAGCTCCGTGGCCTGTATTGCCCGACGTGTAGACGGGCGGGAAAGTTGGCGCCGAAAACGACAAGAGGGGCGCGGCGAAGCCGCGTCCCTCTCTCAAATTCCGTCCCGACAACCGAATGCTCTTCGATCCGTCACCGGAAAGGGGCGCGCGCTGCGCTTGCTCGTGTAGAGCCGGGCCCACGCTCGGCTGCTTTTGCCATTGCGAAAAGCAGCCCGGCGTAGGCTTAGGGCTACAGGATCAGACACAGGTCGCAGAAACTACCAGGAAGTATCAAGACCGGGAGGAGATCTGTAGTTGTCGAACTGAAGATCGCCGTGTGATTTCAACTGAATGATCTGACAAGCGCCCGGGTTCCATACGATGAATACTCGTATAAGGAGAAGTGCTGTGCCTGGCACAGGATCCCTAAATGCTCAATGGCCTCGACCTTCTTCAGATTCTCGATGGTGTTCTCCCCACCCAGTGAAAGCAGTGGCTGGAATCCATAGCATTCACCGATCTCTAAGGGCCCAAGCTTCTTCCGTGCTCTGGAGAATAGCCGTCTGTCATCTTTGTCGTAAGCATCGATATCCTCTGCGTCGAGCATAAATGGGATCTCGATGGCATGTTCAAGATGCATTCCGGCATCTGTATCTCGTGCAGATGTCTCACACATCACTGAGCCATGCATAAGTTCTATCTCTCCGATGCCGAAGACTTCGTGATAGAAGAAAATATTGCCGAACGCACTATGGCAAAACGCATGGCAATTCGTACTGTTGAATTGCTCGTCGCGGTCGAACACTGCATCCAGAATGCCTTTGAAACTCCTGGGGTGGCATGTCTGGAGCTGGCCTTGCAGTGTGAAGAAAAAGCCCAGCTTAGCGAAGAGTTCGCGGAGTTGATCAGGAAGGGATGTTGGAAGTGAATTCCACTCGCCGCGGGTGAGCGAGCGACACAGCTTTGGGTGTCCATGCTCGTTGACGATGTAGTCAATTAGTTTACTCATTTCTGATCTGCAGTTTGGCCTTCGAATCTGCGGCGCGAATACGTCATCTGCCGGACTTGTTGATGGTCGAACGTATCAGGCAATACCGACGTTGGCCCGTTTTCAGAAACGGTCCCTCCGGCCTGCCTTGCCCCGGTGTGCGGCATGAAATGAGGATGGGAGCCAGAAACGACAAAAGGGACGCGGCGAAGCCGCGTCCCTCTTTCAAATTCCGTCCCGACAACCCAACGCTCTTCGATCCGTCACCGGACAACTGTCAGAGGTGGGGAGGGATGGGGTCGCGGGGGTGTCAGCCGCATGGATGCGGCTGCCAAGCCTCCACGGACGGATTCACGGCGTCCCCCGCGAACCCAACCCGCCCCGCCAAGCGCGACATAACCCAGAGCCGCCTTTGACGTTGCTGTTGCCTGCCGCAGGCAGCGCCCGCGGCCGCCGCCGCAACGGAAACCTCTTAGATCTTCTTCGCCAGCGACTCGGCCAGGCCGGTGTAGCTGCCCGGGGTCATCTCCAGCAGGCGCTGCTTCGCATCCGCCGGCAGCTCCAGCCCCTGCACGAACGCACGCATCGACTCAGCCGTGATGCCCTGGCCGCGGGTCAGCGCCTTCAGCTGCTCGTACGGGTTCGGCAGGCCATGGCGGCGCATCACCGTCTGCACGGCCTCGGCCAGCACTTCCCAGGCCGCGTCCAGATCGGCATCCAGGCGCTGCGGGTTCACTTCCAGCTTGCCCAGGCCCTTGGCCAGCGAATCCAGCGCCACCTGGCTGTGGCCGAACGCGGTGCCCAGTGCACGCAGCACGGTGGAATCGGTCAGGTCACGCTGCCAGCGGCTGATCGGCAGCTTCGCGCTGAAGTGCTCGAACAGCGCGTTGGCGATGCCGAAGTTGCCTTCGGCATTCTCGAAATCGATCGGGTTGACCTTGTGCGGCATCGTCGACGAGCCGACTTCGCCTTCCTTCAGGCGCTGCTTGAAATAGCCCAGCGAGATGTAGCCCCAGATGTCGCGAGCCAGATCGATCAGGATGATGTTGGCGCGGCGTGCGGCATCGCCGATCTCGGCCACGTTGTCGTGCGGCTCGATCTGCGTGGTGTACGGGTTGAATACCAGGCCCAGGCCGGTCACGAAGCGCTCGGCGAAGGCCGGCCAGTCCACGTCCGGGTAGCTGGCCACGTGGGCGTTGTAGTTGCCGACGGCACCGTTGATCTTGCCGGTCAGTTCGACCGCGGCGATCTGCCGGCGCTGGCGTTCCAGGCGAGCGACCACGTTGGCCAGTTCCTTGCCCAAAGTGGTCGGCGAGGCGGTCTGGCCGTGGGTGCGCGACAGCATCGGCTGGCCGGCCTGGGCGTGGGCCAGGGTGCGCAGGGTGCTGGCGATGCCGTCCAGGGTCGGCAGCAGCACCTCGCGGCGGGCCTGTTCCAGCATCAGGCCGTAGCTGAGGTTGTTGATGTCTTCGCTGGTGCAGGCGAAATGCACGAATTCCAGCGCCGGCGCCAGCTCGGCGTCATCCTTCAGCTGCTCCTTGATGAAGTACTCCACCGCCTTGACGTCATGGTTGGTGGTGCGCTCGATCTCCTTCACGCGCGCGGCCTGGGCCGGGCTGAAGCGGGCGGCCAGGTCGCGCAGGCGGGCGACGGCGGCGTCGGAGAACGGGGCCAGCTCGACGATGCCCGGCTCGGCGGCCAGCGCCAGCAGCCATTCCACCTCGACCGTGATGCGGGCCTTGATCAGGCCGTATTCGGAGAAGATCGGGCGCAGGGCATCGACCTTGCCGGCATAGCGGCCATCGAGCGGGGACAGGGCGAGCAGGGCGGAATCGGACATGTCGGCAGGGCTGGGACGAGCGGCGGGGGCCATATTCTACGACGTGCCGGCGGGGCGTGCCCTGTAGAGCCGAGCCCACGCTCGGCTGCTTCGGAGAATCCGGCGCCCTGCGGGAAGCCGAGCATGGGCTCGGCTCTACAACACGGCCCTGCGGACGGAACGTTCTGGCCCGTCCTCGTCATCCCACGCTGCGGGCAAGGGAGTATCGTTGGCGCAGCCGCCAGCCCGGGAAGCGACACCCTGCCAGCCGCCGCTTCCCTTTCCCCAACTGAAGTAGTGCGGAGTTGATGCAATGAGCAAAGCTGCAAGCAAGGGTTTCAGAATCGAACACGACAGCATGGGCGAACTGCAGGTGCCTGCGGACGCCCTGTGGGGCGCCCAGACCCAGCGTGCCGTGCAGAATTTCCCGGTGTCGGGCCAGCGCATGCCGCGCGGTTTCATCCGTGCCCTGGGCCTGGTCAAGGGCGCTGCCGCCGGCGTCAACGCCGAGCTGGGCCACCTGCCGAAGAACGTGGCCAAGGCCATCCAGACCGCTGCTGCCGAAGTGGCCGCCGGCAACTGGGACGCGCACTTCCCGATCGACGTCTACCAGACCGGTTCGGGCACGTCGTCGAACATGAATGCCAATGAGGTCATCGCCACCCTGGCCAACCGTGCCGGCAAGGCGGGCAAGACCACCGTGCATCCCAATGACCACGTCAACCAGGGGCAGAGCTCCAACGACGTGATCCCGACCGCGCTGCGCGTGTCGGCGGTGCTGGCGACGCACGAACAGCTGCTGCCGGCGCTGGTGCACCTGCGCAAGACCCTCGACAAGAAGGGCCGCAGCCTGCGCAAGGTGGTCAAGACCGGCCGTACCCACCTGATGGACGCGATGCCACTGACCTTCGAGCAGGAGTTCGGCGCATGGTCGGCGCAGCTGGCCTCGGCGCAGGAGCGCATCGAAGACAGCCTCAAGCGCGTGCGCCGCCTGCCGCTGGGTGGCACCGCCATCGGCACCGGCATCAATGCCGACCCGCGCTTCGGCGCGCAGGTGGCCAAGGCACTGAAGCAACAGACCGGTTTCAAGTTCGACAGCGCCGAGAACAAGTTCGAGGGCCTGGCCGCGCAGGATGATGCCGTGGAACTGTCGGGCCAGCTCAATGCACTGGCCGTGGCGCTGATCAAGATCGCCAATGATCTTCGCTGGATGAACGCCGGTCCGCTGGCCGGGCTGGGCGAGATCGAACTGCCGGCACTGCAGCCGGGCAGCTCGATCATGCCGGGCAAGGTCAACCCGGTGATTCCGGAAGCAACCGTGATGGCGTGCGCGCAGGTGATTGGCCACCACACCGCGATCACCGTGGCCGGGCAGACCGGCAACTTCCAGCTCAACGTCACCCTGCCGCTGATCGCGGTGAACCTGCTGGATGGCATCGGCCTGCTGGCCAATGTGTCGCGGCTGCTGGCCGACAGCGCGATTGCCGGGCTGAAGGTGCGCCAAGACCGTGTTGCCGAGGCGCTGTCGCGCAATCCCATCCTGGTCACGGCGCTGAACCCGATCATCGGCTACGAGAAGGCAGCGGCCATTGCCAAGCGTGCCTACAAGGAACAGCGCCCGGTGCTGGACGTCGCGCTGGAAGACAGCGGCCTGCAGGAAGCGGAACTGCGCCGCCTGCTGGACCCCACCGCGCTGACTGCCGGTGGCATCCACGCGGGGGGCGGTGGCGGCGGCGGTTGATGCGCCGGTCGTAGGGCCGAGCCCATGCTCGGCTGCTTCCTGGACCTGAGCCGGGCATGGGCTCGGCTCTACAAGAGGAAACGCCGCCCAGGGGGCGGCGTTTTTTCAGCGACGGTCGGCGACGATGTTGCCGAAGGTGTCGGTGTAGTCCTTGAACTCGGGGATGCGCTGGACCAGGTCGGCCGGGATCACTTCCATGCCTTCCGGCGGCTGGATCTTCACCGGTTGCATGTTGGGATCGGCCGGGGCGGCGACCAGGGTGTTCTGGCGCAGTACCTGCAGCCGGCCGAACATCGTCTGCAGCATCTGCTTCTGCCCTTCGTCGAGCGGGATCTGGATCTCGTCCACCTTCATCGTGCCATCGCCGAGGATGATGATGTTCGGTGCCGGCGGGCGACGCACGGTCACCATCCCTTCGCTGACGGAAATCTTGGGCTTGCCGCGCTCGGCGCGGTGGTTGCGGTAATCCTTGTCACAGCCGACCAGGCCCAGGCAGAGCAGGGCGGCCAGCAGCAGGAACAACTTCTTCATGGCATTCGGTTCGGGGGCGTCCGGGGCCGACATTGTAAGCCGGTCGGCACGTTACGGCCGGCAGCGGGGCGCCGCTGCCGGCAGGGTGCGCTGATCTGTCACAGGCCTAGCGCTGGACCACGGTGTCCTTGCCGCAGTCGTCGACGTCACTCTGGTCCATCGTGGCGTACGGCCTGAACGCGGGCAGCGATGCGGCCAGCGCCTGCTGGCTGGCCAGCATCGCCGGCATGCGGTTGCAGATGCGCTTGGCCTGGGCTTCGATCTTCTCCGCCTCGGCATTGATCCGCTTCTCGATGCCCTCGCTGTCGCCGCTGAAGATGCCCTTCAGGGCCTCTCCGGCAGCACTGGCGCCGAGCTTGGCACCGGCCAGGCCGACATCCATGCCGTCCATTGCAATGGCAACGACGTGGCCGCGGTATTCCAGCAGCAGCCGGCGCTGGGCCTCATCGGCCGGCACTTCCTTGCCGCCGATCAGCAGCCGCCCGTCCGGCGTGATCTCCGCACGCGGCTGCTTGTCGGCCGAGATCTTGATGTTGCCCTGGGCGATGTCCTTGCGGGCATCGTCCATGGCCTCCTTGACCGTCTGGCCGACCCCGCTGGTCGCCTCGGCCACGCTTTTGCCGACGGTGGTATCAGGCGTGGAGGACGTGCCGCCGCAGGCGATCAGCGGCAGGCACAGCAGGGTGGCAGGCAGCAGGCGCAACAGGTTCATGGTGTTCCCCTGGTAGTGTCTGGAAAAGGGTTACTTGCTGCGCGGCAGGGTGACCCGGCCGCTGACGTTGCGATGATCGACGTCACCGCTGCCGCTGCGATCGACGGTCAGGGTGCCGCGCACCCCGTCGACGTGGATGTCGCCCGAACCGTGGCTGCGGACATGCACATTGCCGCCGATATCGGCCAGATCGACCCCGCCGGAGCCGACCACGCCCACTTCAACGCTGCCCTGCACACGCTTGAACTCGATGTCACCCGAGCCCACGGTATCCAGCCGCGCGTTGCCACGCACATCGGTGATCTTCAGGTCACCGGAGCCGACGGTACCGGTGCTGGCGTCGCCGGTGATGTTGCGTACGGTGACGTCGCCCGAACCCAGCGACAGCAGGTTCAGGGAGCCGCCGCCATCGATGTTGAGGTCGCCCGAACCCACTGCGGCGTGAATGCTGCCACGGGTTCCGCGGGCCACGGCGTCACCGGAACCGACGTCCACGCTGAGTGACTGCGCGTTTTCCACGCTGGCATCGCCGGAGCCGACCTTCAGCTGCAGCGGCAGGTTGTCCGGCACGCTGCCACGGATGTCCAGCCAGGCATAGCTGCTGCCCAGGCTGATGCCGCTGTCGCGGCCTTCGCGGCGCAGGCTGACCACCAGCTTGTCGCCTTCCTTCCGCTGATCCAGCACCAGCTGGTCCAACCATTCCTGGCTCGAGGCGCAGGCGCGACCATCCAGCTGGCCACCGCCCTTGCTGGCGACCACCTTCAGGTCATGCTGGTTCACCTCGAACACCACCGCCTTGGCGCCGGATGTCTCCAGCTTCAACGTACGGGCAGCGGTGAACTTGCAGTTAGGGGCATCGGCGGCCAGCGCCGACAGCGGCAACAGCAACAACGCAGAACAGGCGAGCAGGGAACGCATGGGTGGTGCCTCCGGATGGGTGGAGTCAGATCTCGCCGGCGCGCTTGCGCAGGCGGATGGCGAGGAAGATGAACACTGCACCGACGGCCGCACCGATCCACAGTTCCGGCATCGCCAGCGACTTCAGCTGCGAGGCAGGGGACATCAGGCTGACCACCGAGTCCAGATCGCGGCGCGACCCTTCACCTGCGCCGAGGCGATACAGCAGGTCCATGCCGGGTACGCCGCCCAGCAGCAGGCGGCCGACGATGTTCTGCCAGAACCAGCCGGTGGTCAGACCGAACAGCGGCATGATCTTGGTGGTGCTGACGATGACGCCGGCAAACAGCGGCAGCATCACCGCCCACAGGAACGGCTTGCTCTTGGCCCAGGCCGAGCACAGCAGCAGCCAGCCGGCGGTGGGCAGGGCCCACAGCGCGTAGACCGGAATCCAGCTCAGGTGGCCGGCAGCCAGGGTCAACGGGCTGGCCGGGCCCCAGATCAGGGTCATCGGGCTGCCACCGTGCATCAGCGCGACGATGCTGATGACCAGCATGAAGCCGAGCATGGTGATGATGCCAGCGATCACCGCGATCAGCGGGGCCACGATCAGCGCACTGATCAGCTTGGACAGCACCGTCTGGGTGTCCGACAGCGGCAGCGACTTCCAGAACAGGATGCTGCGGTCGCGGCGGTCATCGTACAGGGCGCCCAGGCAGTAGAAGAACACCACGAAGGCCAGGACCAGGAATGGCCACGCCGAGCTGAGCACGAGGGTCAGGTCGAGGCCGTTACCGAGATCGGCCAGGTCCTTGGCACTGATGTCGCGGGTGAGCAGCGCCAGGTCCAGGCCATTGATGTTCACATCTTCGCCGTCGATGTGCAGGCCGCCGTCGCGCGCGGCACGATGCAGCGCGAACAGGCCGAACGCGATGCCGATGGTGCTCATCACCAGCGAGATCAGTCCGGCGATCAACGGTGCATAGAGGAAGCCGCCGCGGTTCTCCCAATACTCGCGCTTGAGCAGCCAGCGCAGGGTGCCGATCGGGCTGACGGGGTGGTTGACGGCGTTCATGCGTAGGTCCCCTTCATGATGGCGACGAACAGGTCGGCCAGGCCCGGGATGCGGGTCTCGCCGAGGGAGGAAAGCTGGGCGCGCGGCACGCCATCGAACAGCATCACCGTCTTGCCGAACGCCAGGCTGCGCTCGTCGATCGGCTTCAATGCGCGGGCGGTGTCCAGCTGTTCGGCATTGACCAGCAACTCGGTATAGCGCTGGCCGACGTCGTCCATTTCAGCGTCGAGCACGATGCGGCCATCACGGATGAACATGACGTCGCTGAGGATATGCTCGATTTCCTCCACCTGGTGGGTAGTGACGATGATCGTCTTCTGTTCGTCGAAGTAGTCTTCCAGCAGGCGCTGGTAGAACTCCTTGCGGTACAGGATGTCCAGGCCCAGTGTCGGCTCGTCCAGCACCAGGATGCGGGCATCGATGGCCATCACCAGCGCCAGGTGCAGCTGCACGATCATGCCCTTGGACAGCTCCCGCACGCGCTGCTTCGGCTGCAGCTTGGTGTTGGCCAGGAAGCGTTCGCAACGGGCGCGGTCGAAGCGCGGGTGAACGCCAGCGACGAAGTCGATCGCTTCGCGGACCTTCAACCAGCGCGGCAGCACGGCGACGTCAGCGATGAAGCAGATGTCATTCATCAGTTCGTCGCGGTGCAGTCGCGGGTCACGCCCGAGCACGCTCAGGTCCCCCTCCACCGAGGTCAGGCCAAGAATGGCCTTCAGCGCGGTGGTCTTGCCGGCGCCATTGGGCCCGATCAGGCCGACGATGCGCCCGCTTGGGATGCTGAAGCTGGCGTTGTCGAGGGCAACCGTGGTCTTGTAGGCCTTGCGCAGGCCTCGGGCGGTGATGACCGCTTCACTTGCAGTGCTCTTCATCAGACTTTCCCCTGGGGCAGCAATTCGTCGAGGCTCAGGCCCAGGCGCTGGATGCGCTCCAGGACCGCCGGCCATTCTTCGTTGAGGAAACGGTCGCGCTCGCTGCTTCGCAGCTGCGTAGCCGCCTGCTCGGTCATGAACATGCCCAGGCCGCGGCGCTTCTCCACCAGGCCTTCGTCAGCCAGTTCCTGGTAGGCGCGCGAAACGGTGATGGGGTTGAGTTGATAGTCGGCGGCCACCTGGCGCACCGAAGGCAGGGCATCGCCCGGCTTGAGGATTCCGTCGAGCATCATGGCGATCACGCGCTCCTTCAACTGACGGTAGATGGGAGCGCCGTCGCTCCACTGGATGTCGCTCATGTTCAGCTCCGTGGGATCAGCGGCTGGGCGAACGAGAAATACGGCATGGACAGCGCGCTGTGCAGCCGACGCGGGGGAGGGGGGGAGGAGGGGGTGGCATTCCCTGCCGGGGAGAGCGTCGCGTCCTGCGCACTTTCGGCAGCGGCAGAAGCAGGGGCGGTGGGCGTGGCCCACCAGGCCAGCACGAGCAGGGTCGAAACAGCGACGGCCGCGTGTGCGGTGAGGTTGCGACGGATCCGGACGTTCATGGCTTCCCCCTGTCTCAGGTGACTGGTGTTGTATGCAACTATAACACCGGCACGCCGGGGTGCAAGCCCCCACATCACCCAACTGATGGCAGGGGCGGTCAAGAACGCGCCATATCCATCCAGGCAATTGATAATAAAGGAAAAATTGGTTGTGAAACCGGCTTCCCTGACCGCCTTCCATTCAGTCACGTCAATCCTATGTCAATGACGACGCGCCGCGGCCGTTTCCCACAGGCTGTCGCCAAGCCCGGCAAAGCTGTGCCACGGCGGGGCCGACAGGTGCCACAGGGCCCGGTGCTATAGTTCGGCCGATTCCCGGCCGATGCTGGCCGGACCCTTGAAACGGCTATTGCGGAACGTTCCCATGCCCCTGTCGACCGCCTTCCCGCACCGCTTCCGCGGCCTGTCCCTGTTGACTCTGCTGGCCCTCGGCCTGGCAGCCTCGGCCAATGCGCTGGCCGCCGACCTGCTCGACGTCAGCTATCGGCCGCTGGCTGGCAAGCAGCAGGTCAACCTGCAGCAGCGCTACCACGGCCAGGTGCTGCTGGTGGTCAATACCGCCAGCAAGTGTGGCTATACCCCTCAGTACGAAGGCCTGGAGGCGCTGCACAGGCAGTACGCCGGCAAGGGCTTCGCGGTGCTCGGCTTCCCGTCCAACGATTTCAAGGGCCAGGAGCCCGGTGACGAGAAGCAGATCCAGGACTTCTGCACCCTGACCTACGGCGTCAGGTTCCCGATGTTCGAGAAAGTGCATGTGGTCGGTCCGCAGGCCACGCCGCTGTACCAGCGGCTGACCGCAGCGACCGGCGTTGCGCCGGCCTGGAACTTCCACAAGTACCTCGTGGGCCGCGATGGCAAGGTCATCGCCCAGTTCGCCAGCAAGGTGACGCCGGACGATCCGCAGCTGATCGCGGCCATCGACAAGGCGCTGGCGGCCGCCGCCACGCATTGATATCCGGCACGCATGCCTCGACATCGACGGCATGCGTGCGACAATGATCCTTTTCGCGCCGACGTCGGCGCCCAGACACTTCCAGGAATGCAGCGAATGAAGATGGGAATGCGCGGCGCCGCGGCGTCGGTTCTGATTCTGGCGATGGGCACTTCGGGTGTCGCTCTGTCGCAACAACCGGCTGCCCCCGCAGCCGCCAAGGAGACCGCAACCTTGAATTCCCCCAAGCAGAAGCTGGGCTACGCCATCGGCCTGGACGTGGCCAAGTCGTTCACTCCGATCGCCGATGAGATCGACGTGGCCGCGCTGCGCACCGCCGTGGAGCGTTCGTTCGAAGGCCTGCAGCCGCAGATCACCCAGGAACAGGCCAAGGCCACCGACGCGGCCCTGCGCCAGGTCGTGATGGCCCGCAGCGGCCAGCAGGTGCCGGGCGTGGCGCCGGGTTCGCAGCCGCCGAAGGTCGACCGCGTCAAGGTCTCGCAGATGATCGGTTCCTACTCGGTGGGCCCGTCGCTGGCGCAGCTGAAGGATGACATCGACGTCGCCTCGCTGTTTGACGCGATCAGCACCGGCCTGAGCAAGGGACAGCCGAAGATGACGGAAGCTGACGCGACCGCCACCATTCAGGCCTTCATGGGCAGCAAGCAGGCCGAAATGCAGGCCAAGGCCGCCGCCGCTGCGCAGACCAACCGCGAGGAAGGCAATGCGTTCCTGGCCAAGAACAAGACCCAGCCGGGCGTGGTGACCACCGCGTCGGGCCTGCAGTACCAGGTGATCCGCCCGGGTAGCGGCGAGCGTCCGCTGCCGAGCAGCAAGGTGCGCGTGAACTACGAAGGCAAGCTGCTCAACGGCACCGTGTTCGACAGTTCCTACGGCCGCCAGCCGGCTGAGTTCGGCCTGGACCAGGTGATCAAGGGCTGGACCGAAGGCGTTGCGCTGATGCCGGTCGGTTCGAAGTACCGCTTCTGGATTCCGGGCGAACTCGCCTACGGTGAGAACGGCACTCCCGGCGGCCCGATCGGCCCGAACGCGACTTTGACGTTCGACGTCGAGCTGCTGGGCGTCCTGCCGTAAGTCATCGAGGAGCGAATACGGATATGCGCGTTGCGATTTTTGGTACGGGTTACGTTGGACTGGTGACCGGTACCTGCCTGGCCGATGTCGGTCATCAGGTGGTCTGCGTCGATATCGACCAGGCCAAGGTAGATGGCCTCAACCAGGGCGTCATTCCCATCTATGAGCCTGGCCTGGAGCCGATGGTGAAGGCCAACCACGCCGCGTCGCGGCTGGCATTCACTACCGATGCCGCGTCGGCGATCGCGCATGGCCAGGTAGTGTTCATCGCCGTGGGTACCCCGCCGGACGAGGATGGCAGCGCCGATCTGCAGTACGTGCTGGCCGTTGCCCGTACCATCGGCCGGCACATGAGCGTGCCCACCGTGGTGGTCAACAAGTCGACGGTGCCGGTGGGTACCGCCGACAAGGTGCGCGCCGCCATTGCCGAAGAGCTGGCCGCGCGTGGCGCGGACATCACCTTCGACGTGGTGTCCAATCCGGAATTCCTGAAGGAAGGCGACGCAGTCGCCGATTGCATGCGCCCGGACCGCATCATCATCGGTGCGACCAGCGATGAGTCGGTAGCGGTCATGCGCCGCCTGTACGCGCCGTTCAACCGCAACCACGACCGCGTGGTCGAGATGGACGTGCGTTCGGCCGAGCTGACCAAGTACGCCGCCAATGCGATGCTGGCAACCAAGATTTCATTCATGAACGAAATCGCCAACATTGCCGAACGCGTCGGTGCCGACGTCGAGCAGGTCCGCCAGGGTATCGGCTCGGACCCGCGCATCGGCTGGCACTTCATCTACCCGGGCGCCGGCTACGGCGGCTCGTGCTTCCCGAAGGACGTGCAGGCATTGGCCCGTACGGCCCAGCAGCATGGCCTGGAGCCGAAGCTGCTCAATGCAGTGGAAGCGGTCAACGATGCACAGAAGGGCCATCTGTTCGCCCTCATCCAGCGTCATTACGACAAGGGCGAGGACGAAGGGGTGCGCGGCAAGACCTTCGCCGTGTGGGGCCTGGCCTTCAAGCCGAACACTGATGACATGCGTGAAGCCTCCAGCCGTCGCCTGCTGGCGCAGCTGTGGGAAGGCGGTGCCACGGTGCGTGCCTACGATCCGGAAGCAATGCACGAATCGCAGCGCATCTTCGGCGAACGCGATGACCTGGTGTTCTGCAGCAATGCTGACGAAGCGCTGCAGGGCGCGGATGCCCTGGTCGTGGTGACCGAGTGGAAGCAGTTCCGCAGTCCCGATTTCCAGAAGCTGCGCGAGCAGCTGAAGGACGCGGTGGTGTTCGACGGCCGCAACCTCTATGAGCCGGCCGAAGTGGAAGCCGCCGGCCTGGCGTACTACGGCATCGGCCGGGGGCGTTCGCTGCATGTCTGATCTACCGACCGAACGCGAGCAGGCGCTGGAAGCGCGCCTGGTCGAGTTGGAGATGCGCGTGTCCTTCCAGGAACAGGCGCTGGCCGAGTTGAGCGATGCGCTGGCT
The DNA here is from genome assembly GCF_059369375.1 of Stenotrophomonas sp. YJH_SMC_48-3. Taxonomy (NCBI): domain Bacteria; kingdom Pseudomonadati; phylum Pseudomonadota; class Gammaproteobacteria; order Lysobacterales; family Lysobacteraceae; genus Stenotrophomonas; species Stenotrophomonas sp. YJH_SMC_48-3. Next base: position 61,511 of record NZ_JCAFSQ010000004.1, read on the forward strand.
GATGCCCGCATGCAGGGCATGCGCAATGCCGATGTGCTGCGCGTCCTGCTGGAGGACCTGGGCAAGGTCCGCAACGCACTGAATTCTTCCGATCCGGCGAGCGAACCGCCGCCGCCGCACTACTGATCCGAATCCTATGAGCGATACCCTCCGCGACCAGCTGATGGGCCTGGGCTTCAAGCCCGCGCCCAAGCCCGAGCGCAAGAATGATGGCCCCCGCCGTGACGGCCGCCCGCAGGGCAAGGGTGGCAACGGCAATGCAAAGCCGCAGGGCGCAGGCAAGAGCGAGCACAAGCCCGGCGAGCGTCGCGGGCATGGCCATGGTGGGGCGGGCAAGCCCGGTGGGCAGGCGCGTGGTGGCCAAGGGCAGCAGGGGCCGCGCAAGCCGCGCAGCGCCGAAGAGATGGACCTGGCCAAGGCCTATGCGATCCGTGCGCAGCGGGAGAAGGAAGAGCGCATCGAGGCCGAGCGCCTGAAGCAGGAAGAAGCACGCGTGCGCCGTGAGGCGAAGGCCAAGCTGGAAGCGCTGCTGCAGGGCAAAAGCCTCAATGCCGAGGAGGCGGACATTGCCCGCCACTTCCCGTACGGCGGCAAGATCAAGCGCATCTACGTGACCGCCGAACAGCTGACCGCGCTCAATGCGGGTGAACTGGGCGTGGTCCAGCTCAACGGCCGCTACCTGCTGGTGACCGCCGAGGTGCTGGCACAGTGCGAGGCAGTGTTCGCCCCGTCGGTGGCGCTGAAGGTCGATCCGAATGCGCCGGCCGAGGAAGATCCGTACGCGGACCCGCAGTACCAGGTGCCGGACGACCTGGTCTGGTAACTGCATCTGCCGCATGATGAAAACGCCGGGCCCTGCCCGGCGTTTTCGTTACCGGGCGCACGCAGTTCTGCGGCGCGCGCGTATCAGCGGCAGGCTCAGCGCGAAGAAGCAGAGCAGGGCGCCGATCAGGGCAAACCCGCTACCCGCCAGGAATGCGGTGCGGCCATCGTCGATCTTCCACAGCTGGCCGGCAATAAGCGCGCCCAGCACCCCGCCGACACCCGACGAGAATCCATAGAGCAGTCCCTGGCCGTGGCCATTGAGACGACCGGGGAAGTAGGTCGCCAGCATCTGCATCGCCGCCGCAAAGAACGCGGCAAAGCCCAGCGCGTGCGCGGTCTGCGCCAGCAGCATTACCGGCAGGTTCTCCGGGAACAATGCGGTCACGGCCCAGCGCAGGCAGGAACTGACCAGTGCGATCAGCAGCATCCAGCTGGCGTCGTAGCGGCGGAAGAAGCGGCCGATGGTGAAGAACACGCCCACTTCGAAGACCACGCCGATGGTCCACAGCAGGCCCAGGGTGGAGGTACGGTAACCGTGATGGTCCATGTAGACCGAGAAGAACGTGTAGTACGGGCCGAACGACAGCTGCTCCATGAACGCGGCCAGGAAGAACGCCAGCACCGGCGGTCGGCGCACGATCTGCCAGAAGCCGCTGGCATCCCCCGCCGTCCTGCCGATGTCGCGCGCGTAGTGGTTGCTGAAGGCCGAGGCAACCAGCAGCACGAACAGGGGCAGCATCATCCAGGGCAACAATCCGGCGTGGCTGCCGGCGCCATCGCCTTCGATCAGCCAGCCGAACAGGGTGACCACGGCGATGAAACCGAGCGAGCCCCAGACCCGGATAAGCCCGTAGCGATGGCTGTCGGTGCCCAGGTGGGTGAGGGTGATCGACTCGAACTGCGGCATCACCGCGTTGTAGAAGAAGCAGAACACGATCATCGCCGGGTACATCCACGGCTGCGGCAGGGGCTGCAGGAAGGCGGCGAAGCTGAGCAGGGTCAGCACGCAGCCGACGCGCAGTAGGCGGATCGGTCGCGGTGATGCGGCCGCCAGCGAGGTCCAGGCACTGGGTGCGATGACGCGGGTGGCGTACCACAGGCCCATCATCACGCTGATCGCGGTCACGCTCATCCCGCGCGCGGTCAGGAACAGGCTCCAGTACGGCGTGAACGCGCCGAGCGCCGCGTAGTAGAACAAGTAGAAACTTGAGAGGCGGGCAACGGGAACGGTCATCGCGGGAATAATGCACGGTAGCGCCGGGCCATGCCCGGCGGACGGGAGATGACGCCGGGCATGGCCCGGCGCTACCGCCTCATTCGGGGTCGTAGTCGAGATTGGAGGCCAGCCAGCGTTCGGCCTGGCCGCGGTCCACGCCCTTGCGCCGGGCATAGTCGGTGACCTGTTCGCGGCTGAGCCGTCCGACAACGAAGTACTGGCTCTGCGGATGGCTGAAGTAGTAGCCGGAGACAGCGGCCGTGGGCAACATCGCGAAGCTCTCGGTCAGTTCCATGCCAGCGTTCTTCTCAGCCTGCAGCAGGTCGAACAGGCGGCGCTTCTCGCTGTGCTCGGGGCAGGCCGGGTAGCCTGGCGCCGGACGGATGCCGCGGTACTGCTCGTCGATCAAGGCTTCGTTGTCCAGCGTCTCGGCGCGGTCGTAGCCCCAGAATTCTGTACGCACGCGCTGGTGCAGGCGCTCGGCCAGTGCCTCGGCGAAGCGGTCGGCGAGGGCCTTCAGCAGGATCGCGTTGTAGTCGTCATGCTCGGCCTCGAAGCGCGCGACGTGGGTGTCGATGCCGATACCGGCAGTGACCGCGAACGCGCCGATCCAGTCCTGCTTTCCGCTGTCGGCCGGTGCAATGAAATCGGCCAGGCAGAAATCCGGGCGTTCGGCTGGCTTGTCCACCTGCTGGCGCAGGAAGTGCAGGGTGGTTTCGCCCTGTGCGTGCTGCACGCGGACATCGTCGCCGATGCTGTTGGCCGGCCACAGGCCGAACACGGCCTTGGCCGTCAGCCACTTCTCGCCGACGATGCGCTCGAGCATCGCACGGGCATCCTTGTACAGCTCGCTGGCCTGGGTGCCGACGATCTCGTCGGTGAGGATCGCCGGGAACTTGCCGGCCAGCTCCCAGGCCTGGAAGAACGGCGTCCAGTCGATGTAGTCGACCAGTTCGGCCAGGGGATAGTCGTCGAACACGTGCAGGCCGGGCTGATTCGGTGCCGGTGGCGTGTAACTGTCCCAGCCGCCCTGGAATTTCTGCCCGCGCGCATGTTCCAGCGTGACCAGGCGCTTGGCGTCGCCCCGGTTGCGGTGGCGCGCGCGGATTTCGGCATAGTCGGCTTCGTTGGCGGCAACGAAGGCCTCGCGCAGATCACGCGAGATCAGCGACTGCGCAACGCCAACCGCGCGCGATGCATCCTTCACCCATACCGTCGGCGCCTTGTAGTGCGGGTCGATCTTCAGCGCGGTGTGCGCACGCGAAGTGGTCGCACCCCCGATCAGCAGCGGCAGGTCGAAGCCCTGGCGCTCCATCTCGCGGGCAACGTGGCTCATCTCCTCCAGCGACGGGGTGATCAGCCCGGACAGGCCGATCAGGTCGGCGTTGTGCTCGCGGGCGGCATCGAGGATCTTCTGCGCCGGCACCATCACGCCGAGGTCGACCACGTCGAAGTTGTTGCAGGCCAGTACGACGCCGACGATGTTCTTGCCGATGTCATGCACATCGCCCTTCACCGTAGCCATGATGATCTTGCCGTTGCTCTTGGCGGTGTCACCGCTGCGCGCCTTTTCCGCTTCGATGTAGGGCAGCAGGTAGGCCACGGCCTTCTTCATCACGCGCGCGGATTTCACCACCTGTGGCAGGAACATCTTGCCGGCGCCGAACAGGTCGCCGACGATGTTCATGCCGTCCATCAGCGGGCCTTCGATCACATCCAGCGGGCGGCTGGAGGCCTGCCGGGCCAGTTCGGTGTCTTCCTCGACGAAGGCATCCAGGCCGTGTACCAGGGCATGCGCCAAACGCTGTGCCACCGGCTTTTCGCGCCAGGCCAGGTCTTCGGTCTTCGCCGCGCCCTTCCTGCCCTTGTAGCGCTCGGCGATCTCCAGCAGACGCTCGGTGGCATCGCTTCGGCGGTTGAGGATCACGTCCTCGACGCGCTCGCGCAGGTCCGGCTCCAGGTCGTCGTAGATCGGCATCGCGCCGGCGTTGACGATGCCCATGTCCATGCCGGCGGCGATCGCGTGGTACAGGAACACCGAGTGGATGGCCTGGCGTACCGTTTCGTTGCCGCGGAAGGAGAACGAGACGTTGGAGACGCCGCCGGAGACGTGGCAGTGCGGCAGGGTCTGCTTGATGATGCGGGTGGCTTCGATGAAGTCCACTGCATAGTTGTCGTGCTCTTCGATGCCCGTAGCGACGGCGAAGATGTTCGGGTCGAAGATGATGTCCTGCGGCGGGAAACCGATCTCGTCGACCAGGATGCGGTAGGCACGGGTACAGATTTCGACCTTGCGCGCGCAGGTGTCGGCCTGCCCGTTTTCGTCGAACGCCATCACCACCGCAGCAGCACCGTAGCGCAGCACCTTGCGCGCGTGCTCGCGGAACAGCGCCTCGCCTTCCTTCAGCGAAATCGAGTTGACCACGCTCTTGCCCTGCAGGCATTTCAGGCCGGCCTCGATCACGCTCCACTTGGAGGAGTCGACCATCACCGGGATGCGCGCGATGTCCGGCTCGGACATGATCAGGTTCAGGTAGCGGGTCATCGCCGCTTCCGAGTCGATCAGGCCCTCGTCCATGTTCACATCGAGGATCTGCGCACCGCTGGCCACCTGCTGGCGGGCCACGTCCACCGCTTCTTCGTAGCGGCCTTCCTTGATGAGCTTGCGGAACTGCGCACTGCCGGTGACGTTGGTGCGTTCGCCGACGTTGATGAACAGCAGGTCCGGGGTGATGACCAGCGGTTCCAGGCCGGACAGGCGGGTGAGAGGCGTGCTCATGCGGCGTGCTGCTCCCGTGCGCCCGGCAGGGCACGCGGTGCCAGCCCGGCCACGGCCTGGGCGATCGCGCGGATATGGTCGGGGGTGGAACCACAGCAGCCACCGACCAGGTTCAACAGGCCATCCTCGGCGAAGCCCCGCAGGGTGGTGGCCATCTCTTCAGGGGTTTCGTCGTACTCGCCGAACGCGTTGGGCAGGCCGGCGTTGGGGTGGGCGCTGACGTAACAGTCGGCGACCTGCGAGAGGGTTTCCACATGCGGGCGCATCGCATTGGCGCCCAGCGCGCAGTTCAGGCCGATCGACAGCGGTCGCGCATGCGCCAGCGAGGCGTGGAAGGCTTCGGCAGTCTGTCCGGACAAGGTGCGCCCCGACGCGTCGGTGATGGTGCCGGAGATCATCACCGGCAACCGCGCGCCACGTGCATCAAAGGCCTCTTCCAGCGCATACAGCGCGGCCTTGGCATTGAGCGTATCGAAGATGGTCTCGACCATGAGCGTGTCGGCGCCGCCGTCGATCAGGCCTTCGATGGCTTCGCGATAGGTGTCGCGAAGCTCGTCGAAGCTGGTGTTGCGGAAGCCCGGATCGTTCACGTCGGGACTGATCGAGGCGGTGCGGCTGGTCGGGCCGATCACCCCGATCACGAAGCGCGGCTTGCCGGGCGTGGTCGCTTCCGCCGCGTCACAGCAGGCGCGCGCGACGGCCGCACCGGCCTTGTTCAGTTCGTACACCAGGTGCTCGAGGTGGTAGTCAGCCTGGCTGACCGAGGTGGCATTGAAGGTGTTGGTCTCGACCAGATCCGCGCCTGCCTCCAGGTAGGCGGTATGGATGTCGGCGACGATCTGCGGCCGGGTCAGCAGCAGCAGATCGTTGTTGCCCTTCAGATCATGGCCTTCGGGCACGCCGTGGTCACAGCCGGGGCCATGCGCATGGTCGTAGCCACCGGCGAATCGCTCGCCACGGTAATCGCCTTCCTGCAGGCCATGGCGCTGGATCATCGTGCCCATCGCGCCGTCGATGATCAGGATCCGCTCGCGCAGGGCGTCGAGCAGCGCGTTGGCACGATCGGGATGCAACCAAGGCAGGGCAGGCATGGCGGTCTCGGGCTCAGGGCTTGTTGGCGATCAGCGAAATCACTTCAAAGTGCGGCGGGCGTTTCTCGCGGGTGACCGTCTCCAGGCTGGACACCTGCAGGCCGGCCTTGTCGACGAACCTGCGCAGCTCCTTGTCGCTGAAGCCGAGGTTGACATGGCCATAGGCCTCCACGGCGGCCTTGTGCTCGTGGCGCGCCAGGCTGCACAGCAGCAGCCGGCCACCGGGCCGCAGCACGCGCGCGGCTTCGGTCACCGCCTGCGCCGGCTTGCTGGCGTAGGTCAGCGCGTGCATCAGCACGACCAGATCGAAGCTGGCATCCTTGAACGGCAGTGCATGCATGTCGCCCTCGCGCACTTCCACGTTCGGCAGGCGGCGCAGGCGTTCGCTGGCGGCGGCGACCACGCGCGCGCTGGTGTCGATGCAGATGTAGCGCTTGGCATGTGGGGCTACCAGTTCGGCCAGCACGCCGTCACCGGAAGCGATATCCAGCACGTCGCCGGTCTCCAGCAGCGGCAGCGCGGTACGCGCCAGTGCCTCCCAGGTGCGGCCAGGTGAGTAGTGGCGTTCCATGTCGCCGGCCACGCTGTCGGCCCAGTTCTGGTCCGAGGCGCGGTGCGCCAGCACGGCGGCGACGCGTTCGGCATCCTGGCGCAGCAGCGGGTCATCGCTTCCGTTGCTCAAGGCATGCCACAATGCACGCTGCGCCGGGTCCAGCTGGGCCTCGTCGAAGCGGTAGTACGCCGACACGCCAGCACGGCGGTCGCGGACCAGGCCGGCTTCCTTCAGGCGTGCCAGGTGGGTGGACACGCGCGGCTGCGCCAGCCGGGTGATCGCCGACAGTTCGGCCACGGTCAGTTCCTCCTGCTCCAGCAGCGCCAGCAGGCGGACGCGAGTGGCATCGGCGAACACCTTCAGGCGGGTCGACCAGTCTTCCAGATCCATAAACATCTACCTATCGCGATATAGAGATATATTCGCCGAGAGGGCCTGTCGCGGTCAAGTCGGCAGCGTACGGAAGCAGCCGGCCCCCGGTACAATCGAGGCACCTGGGCGCGCCGTATGCGGCCCATAACTTCATGTACCCGGGAGGGTGTTGTGGATTTCAGCTTTACCGAAGAGCAGTTGATGCTGCAGGACGTGGCGCGGCGTATCGCGCAGGAGAAGATCGCCCCGAGCGCGGAGCATCATGACCGTACCGGCGAGTTCCCGCTGGACAACATTCGCCTGTTGGGCGAGAACGGCCTGATGGGCATCGAAGTGCCGACCGAATACGGCGGCGCGGGCATGGACCCGATCGCGTACGTGCTGGCGATGGTGGAGGTCGCCGCCGCCGACGCAGCCCATTCGACGATCATGTCCGTCAACAACTCGCTGTTCTGCAACGGCATCCTCACTCACGGTTCCGAGCAGCAGAAGCAGAAGTACGTGCGTGCCATCGCCGAGGGCGAGGCCATCGGCGCGTTTGCGCTGACCGAGCCGCAGTCCGGCTCCGACGCCACGGCCATGCGCTGCCGCGCGGTGAAGCAGGCAGACGGCACCTTTGTCATCAATGGCAAGAAGAGCTGGATCACCTCCGGCCCGGTGGCAAAGTACATCGTGCTGTTCGCGATGAGCGAGCCGGACAAGGGCGCACGCGGCATCACCGCCTTCCTCATCGACACCGACAAGGCCGGCTTCGGCCGCGGCAAGACCGAGCCGAAGCTGGGCATCCGCGCCTCGGCTACCTGCGAGATCGAGTTCAACGATTACGTGGCGCGGGGCGAAGACGTGCTGGGCCAGGAAGGCGAGGGCTTCAAGATCGCCATGAGCGTGCTCGATGCCGGCCGCATCGGCATCGCTTCGCAGGCCATCGGCATCGCCCGTGCCGCCTATGAAGCGACTCTGGAATACGTGAAGGAGCGCAAGGCGTTCGGCGCGGCCATCGGCACTTTCCAGATGACCCAGGCCAAGATCGCCGACATGAAGTGCAAGCTGGACGCAGCGCTGCTGCTGACCCTGCGCGCGGCGTGGGTGAAGGGCCAGGGCAAGCGCTTCAGCAATGAGGCTGCCATTGCCAAGCTGACCGCCTCTGAGGCGGCAATGTGGATTACCCACCAGGCCGTGCAGATCCACGGCGGCATGGGGTATTCCAAGGAAATGCCGCTGGAGCGCTACTTCCGTGATGCCAAGATCACCGAGATCTACGAAGGCACCTCGGAAATCCAGCGCCTGGTGATCGCACGCAACGAGACCGGGCTGCGCTGATGGACACGACGGGGCGGCGATTGCCGCCCCGTTTCCTCTGCGCTGTCAACGTGGCAACCGGCAAACGATATCCTTTCCATTCCATTCACAGACGGTCTGAAGGGATTCCCGTGGCATTCCCGGATGCATGGTCACGCCGTAGAGCCGGGCGGAGTCAACCCATCGTTCGAGCTCGCCGGCATCGTCAAAGCGATAGTTGCCGATGAAGCTCCGGGCCATCTCTGGATCGGTTGCCGCACCATCCGGAATCTTGTTGCCCTTGGCGTCACGGCTTTCACCTTGCACATAGCGGGCTTGATCAACCGCAGAAGGCGTGATGACCAGCGTGGTTTTTGAACCATCGCGCCATGTGATCCGATAGATGGCGCTGTCAATGCCGACGGTCTTGCTGACGAAGCTCAGGCCGATCGAGGAAAGGAATGTTGCCATGCCGTTCCAGGCGGCCGACGATGTTGTCGCCCCCGTGAAGGCCTTGCCGATGTCACCTTCCAGCCTTGATCGCTCAGTGGCCATCTGAACGACATCGTAGGCGTTGAGGTTCTTGTGCTCTTCCGGGAAGCTTATGCCGTTGGCGTATTGCGGGTCATCAGGATGAACCTCGTACTGGACTCCTCTTCCGGCCCGCTGCCGCGGCGCGAACTGTACGGTTGGCACGTTGTTGTCGAGCATGCCCATGATCCGATTGAAGGATGCGTTGATTGGCCCGGGAATCTGCGCCCTTGTTGCGCGATAGCGCCGTAGCTCGCGATCGTATTCCACATCGAAACCATGGATCCGGCGCTGCTGGAAGTCGGCGACGATGGTCGGCCCCGTACCCGAGGAAAGCGCCAATGCGCGCGGGTCACGACAGTTGTCGCAGACGAGGACGCCTGCCGCGTGGCTGTCCTGGATGCTGCTGGCCGCGAGTAGCGCGCCAAACAGCAGGGCAGGGCAGCTGAAGAATCGTAGTGGTGCTCTTTCCATGATCAGTCTCCTGGAGGGCTTCGGATCGATTGCCGTCGAGACATCTGGATAGCAGCGATCCGGGCGTGCCGCATTTCTGTGTGCCCATGAATCCGGGGTGGGTGGCTTTCTGCGAACACGGTAGACGCCTTGAGCGCTTCGGTGTCGGGTGATGCCTTCCGGCGCAGCGGTCGAGGCTTCTCAATACAGTCCGTATGCGACCGGTCTCCGTGCAGTCGATGTGTCAGCGATCCATTGGCATTCCGGCTCGATGAGCGCAGAATGCTCCGCCGTTCATGGACACCACCACATGCTCATCTATCGAGGCGCGGGGCTGCTGATCCTGCTCACACCGATCGCTGCCGTGCTGCTCATCCTCATCCTGTTCCCGGATCCAGTGGTGGGTCGCGGCAATACTTCACTCGGCCAGGTCCTGGTGGCGTTCGGCCTTGGCTCAGCAATCAATACGGTGCTGGGTTTTGTGCTCAATCGAAAGCCGCGTGCACATGGCCTGCATGCTCCGCATCACTTCTTCTTCCTGCCGATGCAATGGCCTGCGATGGCGGTTGTGGCGGTGTGCGTGGTGGTGGCGCTGCTGCGCTGAGACGTTGCCCGAACAGCGCCAACCAAGGTTGGCGGCTACCGGGCATGCCGTTGCTCCGGTAGATGCCAACCTGGGTTGGCATGGATGCAGAAGCGGCAACAAAAAAGGCCCCGGATCGCTCCGGGGCCTTTTCGTTTCAGCGCACCGCCGGATCAACGATCCGGGCGGTGGGCGGACTCTGCGTCGCGCTGGCGCTCCATGAACTCCTTCGACGGTTCATCCAGCTTGTCGCCCAGCATGCGGCGCACGACCACGAAGAACACCGGGATCATCAGCAGGCCGAGCAGGGTGGCGAACAGCATGCCGCCGATCACGCCGGTGCCGATGGCGTGGCGGGAGTTGGCGCCGGCGCCGGTGGAGATCGCCATCGGGATCACGCCCATGATGAACGCGAACGAGGTCATCAGGATCGGGCGGAAACGCAGGCGGGCCGCTTCGATGGTGGCATCACGCAGGTTCTTGCCTGCTGCGCGCTGCTCCACCGCAAACTCCACGATCAGGATCGCGTTCTTCGCCGCCAGGCCGATCACGGTGATCAGGCCGATCTTGAAGAACAGATCGTTGGGCAGGCCGCGCAGCATCGACAGGCCGAGGGCACCCAGCACGCCCAGCGGCACGACCAGCAGCACCGCCACCGGGATCGACCAGCTTTCATACAGGGCGGCCAGGCACAGGAACACCACCACGATCGACAGCACCAGCAGCAGGGTCGCCGCGTTGCCGGCCAGGATTTCCTGGTAGGACATGCCCGACCAGTCGTAGCCGAAGCCGGCCGGCAGGTCGTCGTTGACGATGCCTTCCATGGTCTGCATCGCCTCACCCGAGCTGGTGCCCGGTGCCTGCGAACCGACGATGTTGATCGCCGAATAGCCGTTGTAGCGGCTCAGCGACGGCGGCGCCGACACCCATTCGGACTTGACCACCGTGTTCAACGGGATCATCGCGTTGGTGCCATCGGCGTTCTGGGTCAGGCTGGACGGGCTGTAGAAGCTCTTCAGCGATTCCTGGCCAGTGCGGTACGGACCATCGGCCTGCATGGTCACGCGCTTGATGCGGCCTTCGTAGAAGAAGTCGTTGACGTACACCGGGGCCAGCATCAGCTGGATGGTGCTGTACACGTCCGACACCGACATGCCCATCGACTGCGCCTGCACGCGGTCCACGTGCAGCTGCAGCTGAGGCGCGTTTTCCAGACCGTTGGGGCGCACGCCAACCAGGTGGTCCGGCTTCTGCGCGGCCTGGCCGAGCAGGATGTTGCGGGCCTGGGTCAACTGTTCGTAGCCGGCACCGCTACGGTCCTGCAGCCACATGTCAAAGCCACCGAACTGGCCCAGGCCCTGCACGGTGGGCAGGTTGACCACGAAGATCTGCGCTTCCTTGATGCCGTAGAACGCGCCGTTCATGTTCTGGATGAACTCGGGCGCGGTGAACTTGCGTTCCTCCCACGGCTTCAGGCGGATGAAGCCCATGCCCACGTTCTCGCCGGAACCGACGAAGCTGAAGCCGGCCACCTGCAGCATGCCTTCATAGCCATCCTGCTTTTCCAGGATGCCACGCATCTGCGCGAACACTTCGTTGGTCTGGCCCTTGGTCGAGCCCGGCGGCAGCTGCACGATCGCCAGCGCATAGCCCTGGTCTTCTTCCGGCAGGAAGCTGCCCGGCATGCGGGTGAACAGGAAGCCGCACAGCGCGGTCAGCACCACGAACAGGATCATCCAGCGCGGCGCATGGCGCACCGCAGAGGTGATGTGGCCCACATAGGTGTGGCTGATCTTGTCGTAGTACTTGTTGAAGGTGCGGTAGACGATGTTCGGGTTGTCGTTGTGCGTCGGCTTGAGGAAGGTCGCGCACAGCGCCGGCGTGAAGCCCAGGGCCAGGAACGCCGAGAATGCCATCGAGATGGCGATGGTCAGCGCGAACTGCTTGTAGATCTCACCGGCGGCACCGCCCTGCAGGGCGGAGGGGATGAACACCGCGGCCAGCACGACGGTGATCGCCACCACCGCACCGGTGATCTGGGTCATCGCCTTCTGCGTGGCAGGCTTGGGCGCCAGGCCCTCCTCGGTCATGATGCGTTCGACGTTCTCGATCACCACGATCGCGTCGTCGACCACGATGCCGATCGCCAGCACCATCGCAAACAGCGTCAGCTGGTTGATGGTGAAGCCGATCATCCACATGCCCAGGAAGGTACCGAGCAGGGCGACCGGGATCACCAGGGTCGGGATCAGGGTGGCGCGGAAGTTCTGCAGGAAGATCAGCATCACCAGGAACACCAGCAAGACCGCTTCAAACAGGGTCTTGACCACTTCCTGGATCGAGATCTTGACGAACGTGGTGCTGTCGTACGGCGAGAACCAGGTCACCCCGGACGGGAAGCTGGGCTGCAGCTCATCCATCTTGGCGCGCACCGCTTCGGCCACGTTCAGGGCATTGGCGCCCGGCAGCAGCTGGATGGCGAAGGCGCCGGTCGGCTTGCCGTTGTACTGGGTGTCGAAGCCGTAGTTGTTGGCACCGAATGCGACGCGGGCGATGTCCTTCAGCAGCACGCGCGAACCGTCAGCGTTGGCGCGCAGGATGATGTTCTCGAATTCCTGCGGCGAGCTGAAGCGGCCTTCGGCCGAGACCGTGGCGGTGAAGTGCTGGCCTTCCGGCGACGGGTCCGAACCCAGCGCACCGGCGGCGAACTGCACGTTCTGCGCACGTACCGCGGCCAGTACCTGGCTGGCCGACAGGCCATAGCCCTGCATCTTCTCCGGGTTCAGCCAGATGTTCATGGCGTACTCGGAACCGAACTGCTGGGTGCTGCCGACGCCGGGGATGCGCGAGACCTGGTCGAGCACGCGCGAACCGACGATGTCGTTCAGGGCGTCACGGTTGATGGTCGGGGTATCGGACTGCAGCGCCACCACCATCAGGAAGCCGGCGTTGGCCTTGGCCACCACCACGCCCTGCTGGGTCACTTCCGAGGGCAGGCGTGGCGTGGCCAGCGAGACCTTGTTCTGCACCTGCACCTGGGCGATGTCCGGATCGGTACCGGTCTCGAAGGTCAGGGTGATCTGCGCACGGCCGTTGGACGCGGACGAGGAACTGAAGTACAGCAGGTGATCGATACCGGTCAGCTGCTGCTCGATCACCTGGGTGACCGATTTTTCCGTGGTGTCGGCACTGGCACCCGGGTAGGTCGCCGAGACGGTGACCTGCGGCGGGGCGATGTTGGGATAGGACTCCACGCCCAGGTTGAGGATCGCGATCACGCCGCTGAGCGAGATCAGGATCGCAACCACCCAGGCGAAGACTGGATGTTCGATGAAAAATTTAGGCATGACGGAAGGTTCCCGTTACTGCTTGTTCGAATCGGTGGCGGCCGGCTTGGCCGCATCGGCCTGCTCGGGCTTTGCAGCGTCGGCCGGTGCCTTGCCTGCGGCCGGTGCCGCGCCCGCCGGAGCGGCGCCGCCTGCGGCAGGCTTGCCGTTGGCGTCTTGCCCCGGGGTCCACGGCTTGGCCACCGCCGGTGCACCTTCCTTGACCTTCTGCACGCCGGCCACGATCACCTTGTCACCGGCGGCCAGGCCGTCGCTGACCAGCCAGTTGCCGTTCTGCGCGCCATCGGTCTTCACGTTCTTGCGCACGACCTTGCCGTCGGCGCCGACCACCATCACGTAGCCGCCGGTGGTATCGCGCAGCAGGGCCTGCTGCGGTACCAGGTAGGCGTTGTTGCGCTCGCCCAGGTTGGCCTGGAAGCTGACGAAGGCACCTGGCAGCAGGATCTGCTGCGGGTTCGGCAGCACAGCGCGCAATGACACTGCACCGGTGGCCGGGTCGACCGTAGTGGAGGAGAAGTCCAGCGTGCCCGGCTCGCTGTAGATGCTGCCATCGGCCAGCTTCACTGCCACCGTCGCCTTGCCGTCGCCGGACAGCGCCAGCGCGCCCTTGGCCTGCTGCGCGCGCAGCTGGGTCAGTTCGTCCACGCTCAGCGAGAAGTTCACGTACAGCGGGTCGAGCTGATCGACAGTGGTCAGCAGGGTCACATCGCCCTGGCCGACCAGCGCGCCCTCGGTGACCTGCTGCTTGTTGGCCACGCCACTGATCGGCGCGGTCACTTCGGCGTAACCCAGGTTGATCCGCGAGGAGGTCACGGCGGCTTCGGCCTGCTTGACCGCGGCCAGCGCGGTGCGCTCGGCCGACTCGGCGTTGTCCAGGTCGGACTTGGAGACGAACTGCTGCGGCGCCAGCGAGCGTGCACGGTCGGCGGCCACCTTGGCGTTGGCGTAGGTCGCGCGGGCCGAGGCCAGCTGCGCTTCAGAGGCATTGAGCGAGGCACGCAGCGGCGCCGGGTCGATCAGGAACAGGGTCTGGCCCTGCTTGACCTGCGAGCCTTCCTGGTAGACGCGCTTGAGCAGCACGCCCGGCACCCGCGCGCGCACGTCGGCACTGCGGAACGGCGACAGGCGGCCGACCAGCTCACGCTGCAGCGGCAGGGTCTGCGGCTTGGCGTCGATCACGCCCACCTCCGGCGGCGGGGGCGTCTGCTGTTCCGGCTTCTTGCAGGCAGCCAGCGCGACAGCAACGGCGCACGTCAAGGCAAGGGTGCGGAGTGGGGCGGTCATCAGGAGGAACTCCGGGGTTGGTTTGTAGACGGGGCCGCCGACGGCTGTGGCGCGAAGGCGCGCAGGAAGCTGTCGACGGAGAACTCTGCCCAACGCCGACGCAGCAGTGCGTCATCACGGTGGGGGGTATGGAAACGCTGTTTGTCGAAATCCTGACCGGCAATCATGCTCAGCAGCAGTTCGGCCATGAAGTGCGGGTCGTCATGCCGGAGCTGGCCACGCATGCAAACGGTTTCAATCCATTCAGCAAGATGAAGCGTCAGCGCGCCGGCACCGTGCCGGTACAGCGTACGCGCCTCTTCGGGAAACTGGGCCGCATCGGCGGCAATCAGCCGGCAGGCCTGGCCCACGTGCGGTTGGTTGAAGTGCTCCAGGAAGTCAATGGCGAACTGGAGCAGGCTGGCACGCAGGTCGTCAGTGCGGAGTGCACGGACCATGGCGCCGGTGGCGTGGCCCACATGGCGCTGCATCACTCGGCGCAGCAGCTCCTGCTTGCTGCCGTAGCGCGAGTACAGGGTCTGCTTGGAGCAGCCCGCATGCTGGGCCACTGCGTCCATGCTCATCTGCATGCCCTGCTGGGCCAACAGCTGGCGCACGGCTTCGAACACGCGCTCATCGCGTGCGTCGAGGGCAACGGGGAGGTAGGCCGGATTCACGCGGTGGACTATACCGTCCAGTTCAGGATTGTGGAATCGAAACGGCGTTGCCGCGTGTGTCTTCCGGTAACACGCTTTGCCAATCCTGTCGCCAGAGCCGAACCGGGCGCCATCACCCTACCGGCGCGAACTGAATAGGCGTCTAAACCGCAGCAAACCCGAATCTGCTTATTCCGTCCTGCAGCAAGGCCTTTTCCCGCGGTAGGGCTACAATTTCATTTTCCCAACTGAGCAAGCGCATCGCTCTGCCATGAAACCGCAAAAAACCGCAGCCAAGACCGTGAAAAACAAGACCAAACCAGCAGAAGCGGAGGTCGCAGTGACCGCTGGTTTCTCCCTGGAGCCGGTGTACACGGCCTTGCGCAAGCGCTACCCCGCGGCCGCACAGGCCGAAGCAGTGGCCTTTGCCACTGACTTCTACAAGCGTATGGAGGCGGACGAGTTCCCGCACCACAGCGCTGAAGAGTGGGCCGCTCTCGCGGCTGAGACGCTGGAATTCGCCCGTGCCCGCAAGGCTGGCAAGGCCAACGTCCGCGTGTTCAATCCGACCGCGAAGGCCAACGGTTGGGAATCGCCGCATACCGTGCTGCAGATCGTCAACGACGACATGCCGTTCCTGGTCGACACCGTCACCATGTCGCTGGCCGAGCAGGGCGTGGGTGTCCACGTGCTGGGCCACCCGGTGCTGCGCTTCACCCGCGACAAGGCCGGCAAGCTGGTCAAGGTCGGCGAGGGTGATGCCGAGTCGGTGATGCTGCTGGAGATCGACCGCCAACCGGCCGACGCCATGGCCGCCATCGAACAGGCCATCAACAAGGCGCTGGATGAAGTGCGTGCGATCGTGCGCGACTGGCAGCCGATGAAGGACAAGGCGCTGGCGCTGGCCGACGACCTGGGCAGCCGCCAGCTGCCGGTCGACGACGCGTCGCGCAAGGAAGCACAGGAGTTCCTGCGCTGGGCCGCTGACAACCACTTCACCTTCTTCGGCTACCGCGAGTACCGCGTCGAGAAGCAGGGCAAGGAAGAGGTGCTGGCGCCGCTGAACGACACCGGCCTGGGCCTGATGCGCGGCAAGGACAAGTCCGCCGCCCGTCCGGTCAAGACCCTGGCCGCGCAGGGCCTGAACACCACGTCCGGTTTGAAGGACGCGCTGATCCTGACCAAGACCAATGCCCGTTCGCGCGTGCACCGCGCCGGTTACATGGACTACATCGGCGTGCTGGAGTTCGACGCCAAGGGCAAGATCATCGGCGAGCAGCGTTTCCTCGGCCTGTTCACCTCCAGCGCCTACAACCGTCGCCCGTGGGAAATCCCGCTGGTGCGCCAGCGCCACGAGCACGTGATGAAGCAGTCCGGCCTGGCCCCGGCCAGCCACAGTGGCAAGGCCCTGCGCCATATCCTGGAAACCCTGCCGCGCGAAGAACTGTTCCAGTCCAGCGAGGACGAACTGTTCCGCACCGCGATGGGCGTGCTGGGCCTGCAGGAACGCGTGCGCAGCCGCCTGTTCCTGCGCCGCGACAAGTACAGCCGTTTCATCTCCGCGCTGGTCTACCTGCCGCGCGAGCGCTTCAACACCGACGTGCGCCTGCGCATCGAAGCGATGCTGAAGGACGCGCTGCACGGCGAGTTCGTCGACAGCTCGGTGGTGCTGGGCGAATCGCCGCTGGCCCAGGTGCACCTGATCGTGCGCCCGAAGCCGGGTGAAATGCTCGACGTCGATACCGCCGAACTGGAGCAGAAGCTGGCCCAGGTCCTGCGCAACTGGCAGGACGACCTGCGCGAGGCGCTGGTGGCCCGCCATGGCGAGACCGAAGGCTTGCGCATCGCCGCCCGCATCGGCAAGGCGCTGCCGGCCGGTTACATCGAAGACAACAGCACGGCTGTTGCGGCCAACGATGTCAGCCAGCTCGACGCGCTGACCGGCCCGGACGACCTGCGCCTGAGCCTGCAGGCCGTGCCGCGCGAAAGCGGCGATGGTCTGCGCCTGAAGCTGTATCGCCAGCTGGACGACATCCCGCTGTCGGACGCGCTGCCGATGATGGAAAACATGGGCCTGCGCGTGATCGCCGAGCGTCCGTACCGCCTGTCGGTCGACAACGCACCGGTATACGTGCAGGACTTCGAGGTCGAGTCCACCGCTGGCGCGATCGATGCCGCCAGTGTCGATGAAGCCTTCGGCGAGACCTTCGCCCGCGTCTGGCACGGCGATGCCGAGAACGATGGCTTCAACCGCCTGGTGCTGGCGGCCGGCCTGCACTGGCGCCAGGTCGCCATGCTGCGTGGCTACTGCAAGTACCTGCTGCAGACCGGCGTGCCGTTCTCGCAGGCCTACGTGGAAGGCACGTTCGCGCGCTACCCGCTGCTGGCCCGTCTGCTGGTCGAGCTGTTCGAAGCCCGCTTCGATCCAGCCACCGGCCACGAGAGCAAGGACGACATCGCCGCCGGCCAGGCCCAGCTGAAGGCCCACTTCGATGTGCTGGCTGCTGGCGACGAGGCCACCCTGAAGGTGCTCAAGACCGTGGTCGACGCCCGCAAGGGCGACCGTGACGCGCAGATGCAGGCCGCGCGCGATGCGCTGCTGAAGCTGATGGACCGCGTGTCCAGCCTGGACGAGGACCGCATCCTGCGCTCGTTCATGGGCGTGATCGACGCGACCCTGCGCACCAGCTACTACCAGACCGATGCCAACGGCCAGCACGGCCATGTCATCAGCTTCAAGTTCGATTCGGCGCTGGTGCCGGACCTGCCGAAGCCGCGCCCGTACCGCGAGATCTTCGTGTACGGCCCGCGCGTGGAAGGTACCCACCTGCGCTTCGGTGCGGTTGCGCGTGGCGGCCTGCGCTGGTCGGATCGTCGCGAAGACTTCCGTACCGAAGTGCTGGGCCTGGTCAAGGCACAGATGGTCAAGAACACCGTCATCGTGCCGGTCGGCGCGAAGGGTGGCTTCTTCGCCAAGACCCCGCCGGTGAACGGCGACCGCGATGCGATCTTCGCCAACGGCGTGGCCTGCTACAAGCTGTTCATCCAGGGCCTGCTGGACATCACCGACAACATCGTCAACAACAAGATCGTGCCGCCGGTGGATGTCGTGCGCCACGACATGGACGATCCGTACCTGGTGGTGGCCGCCGACAAGGGCACCGCGACCTTCTCCGACATCGCCAACGGCCTGGCCGTCGCGCACGGCTTCTGGATGGGCGATGCGTTCGCCTCCGGTGGTTCGGTCGGCTACGACCACAAGGGCATGGGCATCACCGCGCGCGGTGCGTGGGAATCGGTCAAGCGCCACTTCCGTGCGCTGGGCCGTGACAGCCAGAGCCAGGACTTCACTGCGGTCGGCGTCGGCGACATGTCCGGCGACGTGTTCGGCAACGGCATGCTGCTGTCGCGCCACATCCGCCTGGTCGCTGCGTTCGACCACCGCCACATCTTCCTGGACCCGAATCCGGATGCGGCCACGTCGTTCATCGAGCGTGAGCGCCTGTTCACCCTGCCGCGTTCGAGCTGGGCGGACTACGACACCAAGCTGATCAGCAAGGGCGGCGGCGTGTACCCGCGCAGCCTGAAGTCGATCGAGATCACCCCGCAGGTGCGTGAGGCGCTGGGCCTGGACGAGAACGTCAAGGCGCTGTCGCCGAACGATCTGATGAGTGCGATCCTGAAGGCA
The DNA here is from genome assembly GCF_059369375.1 of Stenotrophomonas sp. YJH_SMC_48-3. Classification (NCBI taxonomy): domain Bacteria; kingdom Pseudomonadati; phylum Pseudomonadota; class Gammaproteobacteria; order Lysobacterales; family Lysobacteraceae; genus Stenotrophomonas; species Stenotrophomonas sp. YJH_SMC_48-3. The sequence goes on from NZ_JCAFSQ010000004.1 coordinate 80,146, forward strand.
CCGGTCGACCTGCTGTGGAACGGTGGCATCGGTACCTACGTCAAGGCCGCCAGCGAACAGCACAGCGACGTCGGCGACCGTGCCAACAACGCGCTGCGCGTGAACGGTGGCGAGCTGCGCTGCAAGGTGGTGGGCGAGGGCGGCAACCTGGGCATGACCCAGCTGGGCCGCATCGAAGCTGCCCAGGCTGGCGTGCTGCTCAACACCGACTTCATCGACAACTCGGCCGGTGTCGACACCTCCGACCATGAAGTCAACATCAAGATCCTGCTCAACGATGTGGTGCGGGCCAAGAAGCTGACCGTCGAGCAGCGCAACAAGCTGCTGGCCTCGATGACCGATGAAGTCGCCGAGCTGGTGCTCAACGACAACTACCGCCAGAACCAGGCGCTGAGCCTGATGGAGCGGATGGCGGTCAAGCGCCTGGGTTCCAAGCAGCACTTCATCCGCACCCTGGAACAGCAGGGCCTGCTGGATCGCCAGATCGAGTTCCTGCCGTCCGACGCCGAGCTGTCCCAGCGCAAGGCGCGCGGCCAGGGCCTGACCCGCCCGGAACTGTCGGTGCTGCTGTCCTACTCCAAGCTGGTGGCGTTCAACCAGCTGCTGGATTCGGACATCCCGGAAGATCCGTACCTGTCCAAGGAACTGCAGCGCTATTTCCCGACCCCGCTGCAGAAGAAGTACGCCGACGCGATGGAGCGTCACCGCCTGAAGCGCGAAATCATCGCCACGGCCGTGACCAACCAGACCATCAACCGCATGGGCGCCACCTTCCTGATGCGCATGCAGGAAGACACCGGTCGTTCCATCGCCGAGGTTGCCAAGGCGTACACCATCAGCCGTGAAACGCTGGATGCACGCGCGCTGTGGGCGCAGATCGATGCCCTCGACGGCAAGGTGCCGGAGTCGGTGCAGATCGACGCACTGGAAGTGATCTGGAAGCTGCAGCGTTCGTTCGTGCGCTGGCTGCTGTCGCGCCCAGGCGCGATGCCGGGCATCACCGAAGCGGTCAACCGCTACCAGGGACCGTTCAACGACATCCGCGTTGCCTCGGGTGTGCTGCCGGATTCGCAGCGTCCGACCTACGAGGCCCTGGTGGCCGAGTGGAAGGAAAAGGGCCTGCCGTCTGCGCTGGCACAGCAGCTGGCCGAACTGCACTTCCTGGAACCGGCGTTCGACATCATCGAACTGGCCCGCACCCGCAAGCTGAAGCCGGTGGACGTGTCCAAGGTCCACTTCCGCCTGGGCGATGCCCTGCAGCTGCCGTGGCTGTTCGAGCAGGTCGACGCGCTGGAGGTCAACGGTCGTTGGCACGCCGTGGCACGTGGCGTGCTGCGTGACGAGCTGGCCGCCAACCACCGCAACCTGGCCGGCCAGGTGCTGGGCACCAAGGGTGGCAGTGCTGAAGCCAAGGTGGCCGCCTGGATGGGCCGCGACGACAACAGCCTGCGCTTCACCCTGGCGATGCTGGCCGAACTGGCCGAGCAGAAGACCCTGGACTACCCGACCGTTTCGGTCGCAGTCCAGCGCCTGGGCCAGCTTGCTGCCCACGGCGCGTAAGTGACGTAGCGCCGGGCCATGCCCGGCCTGCGTGGAGAAAAGGAGCGGCCCCGCGAAAGCGGGGCCGTTCTGCATTGCCTTGGTAGTGCCGGCCGCTGGCCGGCAACTGCATGAACCGTTATCGGCTGAAGCTGCCGGCCAGCGGCCGGCACTACCGGGTATGCTCTTGCTGGCACACCCACCCGGATCCACCGATGAGCGACACCCCCCGCATCGCTTTCCTGGCCAGCAACACCGAACCGGCGCAGATGGCGCGCGCGGCCATGATCTCGCGTTATGGCGATCACGCGCCTGAGCAGGCCGACGTGCTGTGCCCGCTGGGGGGCGACGGTTTCATGCTGCAGACCCTGCACCGGCACGGGCACCTGGGCAAGCCGGTGTTCGGCATGAAGCTGGGCACCGTGGGCTTCCTGATGAACCAGTACCGCGGCGACGATGACGTGCAGGCGCGCATCGCCCGTGCCGAACCGGCCAACCTGCGCCCGTTGGAGATGGTGGCGCTGACCGAATCGGGCACCAGTACCGGGTCGCTGGCCTACAACGATGTTTCACTGCTGCGCCAGACCCGGCAGGCTGCGCATATCGGCATCGACCTGAACGGCCAGGAGCGCGTGGCCGAACTGATCGGTGACGGCGTGCTGGTCGCCACCCCGGCCGGCAGCACCGCCTACAATTATTCCGCGCACGGCCCGGTGTTGCCGCTTGGGTCGCATACCATCGCGCTGACGCCGCTGGCCCCATATCGGCCGCGACGCTGGCGCGGGGCGATCCTCAAGGCCGACACCGAAGTGCGCTTCCGCGTGCTCGATCCCTACAAGCGTCCGGTCAGCGTCACCGCTGACTCGCACGAGACCCGCGACGTAGTGGAGGTGACCATCCGCGAGTCCAGGGACCGGCGCGTGACCCTGCTGTTCGACCCGGAACACAACCTGGAAGACCGGATCCTGAGCGAACAGTTCGTTTTTTGAGGACAATGGGCGGCCGGCCCTGCCGACCGCTTGAAGGACCCCCACCGATGGGCGACAACTCCCCCCGTTTGCTGACCGTCGCGGTCACCTCGCGCGCGCTGTTCGACCTCGAGGAAAGCCATGCGCTGTTCGAGAGCGATGGCGTGGCGGCCTATGCAGAATTCCAGCGCCAGCATGAGGACGACATCCTCGGACCTGGCGTGGCCTTCCCGGTAGTGCGCAAGCTGTTGGCCCTGAACCAGGGCGCCAGCCCGGAGGACCCGCGGGTCGAGGTGATCCTGCTGTCGCGCAATTCGGCCGACACCGGCCTGCGCATCTTCAATTCGATCCAGCACTATGGCCTGGGCATCATCCGCGCGACGTTCACCGCCGGCGAGCCGACCTGGCCCTACGTGAAGCCGTTCGGCACCGACCTGTTCCTGTCGGCCAACCCGGAATCGGTGCGCAGCGCGCTGCGCCATGGCATCGCGGCGGCGACCATCCTGCCCAAGCCGCCTGGCGAGACCGCAGCCGCAGCGGCCGACCAGATCGACATCGGTCGCCCTGCCGGGCAGCTGCGCATCGCCTTTGACGGTGACGCGGTGATCTTTGGTGACGAGAGTGAACGCATTTCGCGCGAGCAGGGCGTGGAAGCCTTTGGCCGCCATGAGCGCGAACGGGCCCGCGAGCCGCTCAGCGGCGGTCCGTTCCGTGGCTTCCTGTCAGCGCTGCACACGCTGCAGGAAGTATTCCCTGCCGGCGAGAGCGCGCCGATCCGTACCGCACTGGTGACTGCGCGTTCGGCGCCGGCCCATGAGCGGGTGATCCGCACCCTGCGCGAGTGGGGCGTGCGCCTGGACGAAGCGCTGTTCCTCGGCGGCCGGCACAAGGGGCCGTTCCTGCAGGCGTTCGGCGCCGACATCTTCTTCGACGATTCGCAGCACAACATCGACAGCGCCCGCGAGCATGTGGCTGCCGGCCACGTACCGCACGGCGTCGCCAACGAGGGATAGGGCGGATTCGACCGGCAGGTGCCAACCGTTGGTTGGCACTGCCGTCAGGCCACGGGTCCGATCAAGGGCTGCCCGACATCCCCAACTGCAGATCCACCACCTTCCAGCGCAGCCCCTGCGGCTCCAGCACCACCTTCATCGGCGGCTGGCCGGGACCGCGATCGACATCGATCACGAAGCGGTCCAGCGCTTCGAAATGGTGTTCGGCATGCTTCAACGGTCGCGCCGGTTCGGTCGGGCCGAAGGCATCGCCGCCCTGCAGTTCATTGCGGCCGCGCTTCCACAGCACGTGGCCCTGCAGCATCGCGCCGATCCCGGTGGGGGTCACCATGGTGTCCACCGCGGCACCGCCCAGCTGGTCGCCCAGCCCGTACAGCAGGGCACCGAAGGGACTGGCCGCCACGTCCGGGCCGGCCTGGCGCACCAGGTAGTCATTGAGCTGCGCGCGCAGGCTGCTGCGCACGCGCGGGAAATCGACGTAGCGTTCCAGGCGCGCGGTGTCGCGCTGCTCGATGGCCTTGGAAAGGCCATTGACGGTCAGGTAGGGGCCGCCGAACCACCAGGCCGCCAGGGCCAGGACCAGCAGCACAACCAGTGCGGAGAGTTTCTTCATGGCGGACAGACTGCCGCAACGGCGGCAGTGCGGGGTGAAGACTCACTGACTGGGCGAACCACGGCCATCACCGAAGGCATCGACCAGCTGTTGCCGTTCCGCCGGGGTCAGCGCCTCAAGGCGCGTCGCCAGCACTTCGTCCAGGCTGCCGGTGCGGGTGGTGCCCAGAATGCCGCTGGCGACGCCGCGATGGCCCAGGGCGTAGGCAAACGCGGTCTGGGCGGGGCGCTGGCTGTGGATGGCGGCGATGGTGTGGCGCATCCGGCGTGCGCTGTGCATCAGGGAGCGGCTGCTTGGCTTGAGCCAGGCTCTGGCCAGGTACCAGGCGTCGGCCGGGCGCGGCAGGCGGGCCCGTGATGGCAGCAGGTGGCCCTGCGCCAGCACGGTGCCGGCCAGCACGCCGATACCGGCCGCGTGCAGCCGGTCGATGAGGGGTTCACGATCCTGCTGCAGGGCGTTGTAGTCCAGAAGCACCACGTCGAACAGCGTGGGATGGTCGATCATCCAGCACAGGGTCGACGCCGTGTGCGTATTGATGCCGGTGTGCCGGATCAGCCCGCGTTCGCGCAGTCGCTGCAGTGCGGCCAGCAGGTCATCGTTGATGTCGTGCTGGCTGGCACCGTGCAGCTGGTAGATATCGAGGTAATCCAGGCCGAGGTTGCGCAGCGAGGCTTCGCAGCTGGCGGTGATGGCCGCTGGCGAAAAATTGCGCTGCTCGGCGCCGCTGACGCCGGCCTGGCCGGTCAGCGTGCCGCCCTTGCTGGAGATCACCAGCGAATCGCGCGGGTATTGCTTGAGCAAGGAGCGCAGGATGCGGCCCAGCCGCGGCTCGGCGTGGAAACCGGAGTAGTTGTGACCGGTGTCCAACAGGTTCACGCCCTGTGCCAGTGCATGCTCGACGACGTGCGCGGCCGACTGCTCCGGGAAGCGCCGATGCCCCCAGAAGCCGGAGCACCCAAGGCCGACCGGCGAAACCGCCAGGCCGGTGCGGCCCAGCGTGCGCCGTTGGTGCGCCAACGGCATCAGAATTCCAGGTCCAGCGCTGCGCACAGATAGTCGACGAACGGGCCGAGCGCGGCCAGATCCTTGCCCAGCGTGGACAGCAGGCGTGGGCCGGTCATGGTGGCGTCATCCAGCGGGCGCCACATCACCCAGTTGCGGTGCTTGAGGTCGTCGATGAACTCGAAGTCGGCCGGGAAGCCGCGCGGCGGACGCACCAGCTTTTCGCTCTCCTCGAACTCGAAGCGCCTGCGCAGCGCAGGTGCATGGGCCGCGGCCTTCCAGCTGCCCGGATTGTCGAGGATGAAGTGGCGCACGCGGCGCTGGGTTTCCGGTTCCGGGTGCCACAGGCCGGCACCGACAAAGCTCTCGCCTGGCTGCAGGTGCACATAGAACGAGGGCGCGGCCACTTCGCGACGGCGCTCATGGAACAGGCGCGCACCCTGCCAGGTCTTGTAAGGCGATTTGTCGTTGGAGAAACGCGCGTCGCGGTGGATGCGGAACAGTGAGCCGCCGACGCCGCGGGTATCGGCGCGGAAGTGTTCGCTGACCTCGGCAAGGGCTGGCTGAAGATCACCCAACAGGCGCAGGAACGGCTGTCGCACATGCTCTTCGTACTGCTGGCGGTGGTCGTTGAACCACGCCTTTTCGTTGTGGCGCGCCAGGCTGCGCAGGAACTTGAAGCTGGCGTCCGAGAAATAGGTACTCACAAGGTCTCCTGCAGGTGCTGGCCCCAGTCGCGCAACGATTGCAGCAGGGCCTGGCGCCGCGCGTCGTCGGGCGACTCGGCGGCCAGCGCATCGAGCTGCTGCTGGTACTGGGGCAGGTTGAGTTCGCCCAGGCCGCCGTCTCCCAGCAGGCGCTGGCGCCGGTAATCCTGCCAGCGCTGGCGTTCAGCCGGCGCGAGGCTGTCCGGATGATTGCGCGCACGGTAGCGGAACAGCAGCTCCGGCAGGCGCGGGTCGCGGAAGCGGCCTTCCAGCGCGGCCAACTGCTCCGGTGCGGTGGTGCGGGCCAGCGCCAGCAGCGGTTTGTCGCCGTTGCCGAGGAAGCCGTCGTACAGGGAGGCATCGACGTCGGCCACGGTGGCCGCGCGCGGCTGGTTGTAGACCTGGCGCGCCTTCTCGGCAAGCTGAGGGGCGAACCCGCGCAGCCGTTGAACCTTGGCCTCGATCGCGGCCACGTCCAGGCCCAGGCGCGCGTGGTCGTCGCCACGAAGGTGGTTCCAGGCGACCAGGGCGGGCACCTTGTTCAGGTGCACTTCCTTCAGCGGCACCCGTGCCACGCCCTCGGGCAGTTCACTGGCGCGCAGGTACAGGCGCTGTGCGATCACCTCGGCCGGCAGGGCCAGCAGGTCGTCGATGTCGCCGTCCAGGTCGAACACGATCACCCGGTTGCTGATCGTCGGGTGCACGGACAACGGCAGCACCGGCGCCGCGCACAGACGGCTGGCGGGGTAGCGCATGGAAATGTGCAGCACCGGCGTCATCGCGGTGACATCCAGCAGGCTGCCGACGAAACGCTTGTCGCGCAGCTTCAGGGCGTAGTCCCACAGGCGCGGCTGCGACTGCTTGAACAGCCGTGCCATGCCGATCGTGGCTCGCACGTCGGATAGCGCTTCGTGCGCATCACCCTCGCGCACGTTGTTGGCTTCGGCCAGGTGCTCGAGTTTGAACGAGGTGGCACCGTCCTCGCGCAGCGGCCACTGGATGCCATCCGGGCGCATCGCGCGCATCAGCCGCAGCATGTCCAGCAGGTCCCAGCGCGAATTGCCGTTGCGCCACTCGCGTTCGTATGGGTCATGGAAGTTGCGGAACAGGCCGTAGCGGACGAATTCATCGTCGAAGCGCAGCGTGTTGTAGCCCAGGGCGCAGGTGCCGGGTCGCGACATCAGTTCGTTGATGCGGTCGAAGGCTTGGGACTCGCTGATGCCTTCGGCCAAGGCCTGCTGCGGGGTGATGCCGGTGACCAGGGTGGCCATCGGCGAGGGCAGCAGGTCATCGGCCGGGCGCACGAAGAAGCTGACCGGTGTGTCGATCTCGTTGAGGCCGGCGTCGGTGCGGATGGCGGCGAACTGCGAGATGCGGGTGCGCCGTGGATCCTGGCCGAAGGTTTCCAGGTCGTAGAACAGGAAGCTGTCAGCCATCAGTGCGCACCCTCCAGGACCGGTAGCTGCGCGTGGATCTGCGCTTCCAGCGCCGCCCAGTCGATGTTGTCCAGCGACTCGTGGCCGACCGTGGCCGCCACCAGCAAATCGCGCTGCAGTTCGGTACGGCGCAGCGCTTCGGCGTACGGCGTGTGCAGGAAGGTGACCATCGTGTAGTGCGGTACGAAGCGGGTCGGCCAGCGCCGCTGCAGTTCCCGCTCCAGTTCGCGCTGCAGCAGGAACGAGGGATCGGCCACGCGGTCGCGCATTTCCAGGTAGTTCTCCAGCGCCATCTGCTGGATCGCGCGTGCATTGGGTTTGCGCTCGGCCTCGAACGCAGCGAACGCACTTTCCAGGTCATCCGCCTCCATCAGGTGACGGGCCAGCGCAACGCAATCCTCGAACGCGCAGTTCATGCCCTGGCCGTGGAACGGCACCATTGCATGCGCGGCGTCGCCGATCAGTACGGCGCGACCCTGCTGGTGCCAGCGCTCCAGGGTGAGCGTGCCGAGCAGGCCCGGCGGGTGCTGTTCCCAATCCACGCGCAGGTTCGGGATCAGCGGCAGCGCGTCCGCGAACTCGCGAGCGAACAGCGCCTCGGCCTGCGCACCGGTATTGATCGTGGCAAAGCTGGGATCGCCCTGGTTGGGCAGGAACAGGGTGACGGTGAAGGTGCCTTCATGATTGGGCAGGGCGATGCACATGTAGTGGCCGCGTGGCCAGATGTGCAGCGCGTTGCGCTCGATGCGGAAGCCCCCGTCTTCGGCCGGCGGAATCTCCAGCTCCTTGTAGGAGTGATCGAGGAAGGCGATGTCCTCGCCCAGCGGCGCGCGCCGGTTCATTGCCGCACGCAGCGCCGAACCGGCACCGTCTGCACCGATCAGGGTGTCGAAGCGGATGTCGTGCGGGCTGTCATCGCGGTCATCGATGAAGCGGGCGTAGCCGGCATCGAAATCAACGGTGTGCAGGCGGCGATGGAAATGCACGGTGGCCCCTGCCTGTTCGGCCAGTTCCAGCAGCGTGGTGTTCAGGTCGCTGCGGTGGATCGACCAGATCACTTCGCTGTCATCACGGCCATAGCGCTGCAGCTGCGGTTCGCCGTCGCGTGGATGCACCATGCGTCCGCGCATCATCACCGCGCGCGCCATCACCTCGTCTTCCACACCGGCCTGGCGCAGGGCGTTGCGCCCACGCTCGGCCAGCGCCAGGTTGATCGAGCGGCCGCTCTCGTAGTCGGCCACGCGCGGATCGCCGCGGCGTTCGTACAAGGTGATGCGCCAGCCCTGGCGTGACAGCAGGATGGCCAGCAGGGAGCCGGCGAGGCCGGCACCGATAATGCTCAACGAGCGGGAGGCGTGTGCGATCAACGAACTGTCCAGCAGTAGGGGAGGGTCCGGCTCAAAGGCCGGCCCAGGCTTCCACTTCCTCGACGAAGTGGTGCACGTCCAGGTAGCGGTTGTAGAGCGGGGTGGGCGAGATGCGGATCACGTCGGGCTCGCGCCAGTCGCCGAGCACGCCGATGCTGCGCAGGTGCTCGAACAGGGCGCGCCCGCGCTCGCGGCCGCCGATCACGCGCAGCGACAACTGGCAGCCGCGGCGCTGCGGGTCTGCCGGGGTGATGATCTCCAGCACCTGCGGCAGGCGTGCGCGCACCAGTGCTTCGAGCATGCCGGTCAGCGCCAGCGATTTGCTGCGCAGCGCGTCCATGCCGGCTCGCTCGAACAGGTCCAGCGAGGCGCGCAACGGTGCCAGCCCCAGAATGGGCGGATTGCTCAGCTGCCACCCTTCGGCACCGATGGCCGGGGTGAACTGCGGTGCCATCTGGAAACGGGTGGCTTCCTCATGGCCCCACCAGCCAGCGAATCGGGGCAGGGTGGTGTCGCGATGGTGGCGCTCGTGCACGAAGGCGCCGGCAACCGCGCCCGGGCCGCTGTTGAGGTATTTGTAATGGCACCACACCGCAAAGTCCGGCGCCACGTCATGCAGGCGCAGCGGCAGGTTGCCCACCGAATGCGCCAGGTCGAAACCGATGCGCGCCCCCTGCAGGCGTGCGGCGCGGGTGATTGCATCGAGGTCGAAGGCCTGACCGGTGCGGTACTGCACGCCGGGCCACAGCACCAGCGCCAGGCGCGGGCCGTGCTCGGCGATGGCGCGTTCGATCGCGGTCAGCGAGATCGTGCCGTTGGCTTCGTCCGGCTGCACTTCCACCAGGCACTGGGCCGGGTCGAAGCCATGGAAGCGGATCTGTGCTTCGACCGCGTGGCGGTCGGTCGGGAATGCGCCGGCTTCCATCAGGATCACCGGGCGCTGCGTGGTCGGCCGGTAGAAGCTGACCATCATCAGATGCAGGTTCACGCTCAGCGTGTTCATCGCCACCACTTCGCTGGGCAGCGCACCGACCACGCGGGCCAGCTGCGCGCTCACCAGGCGGTGGTAGGACAGCCACTGGGTGGGGCCGGTGAAGTGGCCTTCCACCGCCAGCTCGCCCCACTGCTTCATCACTTCCTGCACCGCGGCCTGAGCGCCACGCGGCTGCAGGCCCAGCGAGTTGCCGACGAAGTAGGTCTGCTCGCCGCCGCCATGGCGCGGAATCAGGAATTCGTTACGCATCGGACGCAGCGGATCGGCGGCGTCCAGGGCAATGGCGTGGGTGCGGCTGAGCAGGTCGGACATGGTCGGGCAACAGGCTGCAACGGGACCGCCAGTGTAGCGCTTGGCGGCGTGCCTGCCGCGCGGCGCGCTCGCCGGGCATGGCCCGGCGCTACCTGGGGATCACGCGCATCGGTAGCGCCGGGCCGTGCCCGGCGGAGGTAACAGCAATCGCCATGCCCACCGGCCTTTCAGCCCGCCGCCGGCACCGGCAGCGGATCCACGTGCCCGCACTGGCTGCAGGTGCGCAGTTCCAGGCTGGCGTGGTAGCGCGCGAACACCTTGGGCAGGTCGGTCTCGATGTTCTGCAGCGCGAAGAACTCTTCGTGCAGCTTGTGGTTGCAGCGTTCGCAGTGCCAGATCACCCCGTCCTTCTCGTGCGGCAGGCGCTTGCGCTCGACCACCAGGCCGATGCCCCCGGGCGGGCGGCGCGGCGAGTGCGGCACCTTCGCCGGCAGCAGGAAGACCTCGCCGGCGCGGATCGGGATGTCACGTACCGCACCGTCCTCCTGCACCTTCAGCACCATCTCGCCCTCGAGCTGGTAGAACCACTCCGGGCCTTCGTCGTAGTGATAGTCGGTGCGCGAATTCGGCCCGCCGACCACCATCACGATGAAATCGCCGTTGTCGATCATCTTGTTGCCCACCGGCGGCTTCAGCAGGTGGCGGTTCTCTTCGATCCAGGCGTGCAGGTTGATCGGCGAAGCGAGCATGGTGGTCATCCGTGGGGGATCAGTCGCGACGGCCCTTGCGCGGCACGAAGGATAGTGCCTTCTCATATGCCGGCTGCAGCTCTTCCAGCGAGCCTACGTCGATGCCCATTTCACGCACGCGACCGTCCTTCAGGCTGTACACCCAGCCATGCACCATCAGCTTCTGGCCGCGGGCCCAGGCGTCCAGCACGATGGTCGAGCGACAGAGGTTGGCGACCTGCTCGATCACGTTCAGCTCGCAAAGGCGGGCGTGCTTGAGTTCATCGTCTTCGATCGCATCGAGGATGCCCTGGTGCTTCTGAACGACGTCGCCGACGTGGCGCAGCCAGTTGTCGGCCAGGCCGACGCGGGTATTGTGCAGGCAGGCGTGCACGCCGCCGCAGCCGTAATGGCCGACGATCAGAATGTGCCTGACCTTCAGCTGGTCCACCGCGTACTGCACCACGCTCAGGCAGTTCAGGTCGGTGTGGGCGACCACGTTGGCAACGTTGCGGTGCACGAACACTTCGCCGGGTGCCATGCCGATGATCTGGTTGGCCGGAACTCGTGAATCGGAGCAGCCGATCCACAGGTACTCGGGATGCTGCTGCTTGGCCAGCTGGTGGAAGAAGTCCGGGTCTTCCTTCTCGATGCGGTCGGCCCAGTCGCGGTTGTTCTGCAGCAGCTTGTGGATGTCTTTCATGTTCGGATGCCTGGCGTCGGGTGGGGGCGCGCCGCAGCCGTCCGGCTGCGTCGTCGCGGGAATCGGGGGCGTTCAGCCGCTGGGGGTGGCCTGTTCGCGGTGCCAGCGCATCCACTGCGCCAACTCGGTGGAGGAAGGGGTGCCCAGCTGTTCCAGTTCGGCGATCACGGCACGCTGGTTCGCATCGGGGTGGTTCTGGCTCAGCTTCAGCTTCAGCTGCACGTGTTCAACCTGGAAGCGGAAGCCGACGATGGCGCGCAGCTCCGCGCCGTGTTCGGCGCGCGCGGCATCGAAGCGCCAGGCCTGGCCGACGCTGGCTTCGAAACGGTCGCTGATCGCGCCGACCAGTTCGGCCAGCGCATCGGTGTCGTCGAAGGTGTGCAGCTGGCCGCGCAGCTCGGCGGCCGCATAGTTCCAGGTCGGCACCCGCGCGGCGGGCTCCTTGTCCGGATACCAGCTGGCCGAGACGTAGCCGTGCGGGCCATCGACCAGTACCTTGGCCGCACCGCTGTGGCGCGACTGCGGGTTGGCGCGGGCCCAGTGCCCGCGCAGCTCAATGCGCTCGCCCTCGCGCCGGTACAACACCGGCATCCGCGTCAGCTCCGGCAGGCCATCGCTGCCCGGGGTGAGCACGCTGACGAACGGATCGCGCGCCAGCAGGCGGTCCAGCCAGAGCAGGTCGGTCTCGGCGAAGGCGCGCGGGGTGAACATGCCAGGGTCAGGCGCGCCCGCCCAGCGACTGGATCATGCGGCCACGCAGGCCCTCGTCGCTGTCGGCCTGCGGCGGCTGCACTTCGTGCAGGCTGAAGCCGCGCACCAGCGCGTCCTCCTCGTCCAGGCCGTCATACTCGACGAATTCAGCGTCGAACAGCTGCGAACGGGCGGTGTCTTCACTGTCATAGCTCAGCGTGTTGCCGTCGCTGTCGAGCACTTCGGCGGTGCCGGCAGGGCGCACCCGCAGGCGTGCCCAGATCAGAGTGTTGCCGAGGCTGGCCAGCCACCAGCTGTCGCGCGAAGTGGTGATGTCATTCATAGATGTGTTACCAGAGCGAGGCCAGCCAGAGCAGGGCAGCCATGCCCAGTCCGGCCAGCAGGGTCAGCAGCGATACCCAGGCCGGCGTCGCCAGCCCGGACAATGATCGGTCCGGCTGCTGGCGATAGTCGCGGCGCAGCAGCCAGGCCAGGGCATCGGGCTTGAGGAAGGCGCCGCTGCCGAAGCGCTCGGCGAGCGCCGGATGGCGGTCGCGCACGTGCACCAGGGTCAGCGGCCAGAAGATCACGAAGGCACTGAACCCGGCCACTGCAACGCCAACGAAACAGAGGGCGAAGAACAGGGTCATGGGGGCAGCACCTCCGTGGTCGTTTGGGGCTTAGAAGTCCGCGCTGCCCGGGGCGCGCGGGTAGGGGATCGCATCGCGGATGTTGGACAGCCCGCAGACGTAGACCACCAGGCGCTCGAAGCCCAGGCCGAAGCCGGCGTGCGGCACCGAACCATAGCGGCGGAAATCGCGGTACCAGCTGTAGTGCTCGCGATCCAGGCCGAACTGGGCCATGCGCGCATCCAGCACGTCCAGGCGCTCTTCGCGCTGGCTGCCGCCGATGATCTCGCCGATGCCCGGGGCCAGCACGTCCATCGCGGCAACGGTCTTGCCGTCGTCGTTCAGGCGCATGTAGAAGGCCTTGATGTGCTCCGGGTAGTTGGTCACCACCACCGGGCGGCCGACGTGTTCCTCGGTCAGCCAGCGCTCGTGCTCGGTCTGCAGGTCCAGGCCCCATTCCACCGGGAAGTCGAACTTCCTGCCGGACTTCTGCAGCAGGCTGACCGCATCGGTGTAGTCGATGCGCTCGAACGGTGCGTTGATGAAATCTTCCAGCTTGGTGATCGCGTTCTTGTCCACGCGCTCGGCGATGAAGGCCAGGTCGTCGCTGCGCTCGTTCAGCACCGCGCGGAACAGGTACTTCAGGAACTCTTCGGCCAGGCGTGCGTCTTCGGCCAGGTCGGCGAAGGCGATTTCCGGCTCGATCATCCAGAACTCCGCCAGGTGGCGGGTGGTGTGGCTGTTTTCGGCGCGGAAGGTTGGGCCGAAGGTGTAGACCTTGCTCAGCGCCAGGCAATAGGCCTCGACGTTCAGCTGGCCAGACACGGTCAGGAAGGTTTCCTTGCCGAAGAAGTCGCGGCTGAAATCGATCGCGCCCTTCTCGTCGCGCGGCAGGTTCACCATGTCCAGGGTGGACACGCGGAACATCTGGCCGGCGCCTTCGGCGTCGGAGGTGGTGATGATCGGGGTGCTGATCCAGTTGAAGCCGTTCTCGTGGAAGAAGCGGTGCACGGCCTGGGCCAGGCAGTTGCGGATGCGGGTGACCGCCCCGAACAGGTTGGTGCGCGGGCGCAGGTGCGCCACTTCGCGCAGGAACTCCGGCGACATCGGCTTGGGCTGGATCGGATAGGTGAGCGGGTCTTCGACCCAGCCGACCACTTCAAGCGTGCTGGCCTGGATCTCGAACGACTGGCCCTTGCCCTGCGACTTCACCAGGGTACCGGTGGCGATGACCGAGCAGCCGCTGGTCAGGCGTTTGATCTCGTCGAAGTTGCCCAGGGTGTCGTTGGCCACGACCTGGATCGGGGCGAAGCAGGAGCCGTCGCTCACATTCACGAAGGCCAGATTCGCTGAACCGCGCACCGTGCGCACCCATCCGCGTACCGTGACTTCGCCGCCTTCCGGGATCTTCCCGGCAAGCGCATGTTCAACGCTGACCACCGTCATGACTTGAATCCTCTGCTGATCGACTCGATCTGTGAACACGGGAGTTTACCGGTTGCAGCGTTCTGCTTGCGAGGCATTTTTCGCGGCCACAGCTCCTTATAATGTCCCCGTACCTCTGGAGTAGCCCCATGGCCGTCAGCCTGACCCCCGTTGCCTTCGAGCGCGTGCAGCGCTTTGTCGCCCAGACCCCCGGCGCGCTGGGCCTGCGTTTCGGCGTGACCAGGACCGGCTGCTCCGGCTGGGGCCACATCACCGACCTGGCCCGCGATGAGCGCGAGGGCGATACCGTGTTCGAGCAGGACGGCGTGAAGATCTATGTCGACGCCAAGAGCCTGGCGCTGGTGGACGGCACCGTGATCGACTTCGGCAAGCACGGCCTGAGCGAGACCTTCACGTTCAGCAACCCGAACGCCACCGCCGAGTGTGGCTGCGGCGAGAGCTTCACCACTGACGCCGACAAGGCCTGACGGCCGGCCGGGGCCTGATCGTTCTGGTAGCGCCCAACCCGGGTTGGGCGCTCGCCCCCGGTTCAGGGTGTCAGGTGGCCCACCGGTTGCCCGGCCACCCCATCTGCGCCATAATGCGCGGCTTCCTGCCTCCCTGGCGGGAACCCTTGCCCCACCGCGGTCTCAACGGCGGGGGGCTGTCCGGCCGCAAGGCCACATCCGAAAGGTAGAAAAAAACATGAGTCGTCATTACGAAATCGTGTTCATGGTCCACCCGGACCAGAGCGAGCAGGTCCCGGCCATGATCGAGCGCTACAAGTCGCTGGTCGAGAACGGCAACGGCACCATCCACCGTCTGGAAGACTGGGGCCGCCGCCAGCTGGCGTACCCGATCCAGAACCTGGTGAAGGCCCACTACGTGCTGATGAACATCGAAGCCGACCAGGCCGTTCTGAACGAACTGACCGAGAGCTTCCGCTTCAACGACGCCGTGCTGCGCAACCTGGTCATCAAGCGTGACGAGGCTGACACCGAGCAGTCGCTGATCATGAAGAGCAAGGACGAGAAGGGTGACAAGCCGGAGCGCGGTGAGCGCCGTCGTCGTGACGACGAAGAAGGCGAGTCCAACAACACCGCTGACAACGAAGCCGGCGACGACGCCGCTTCCGCCGCCTAAGGAGCCTTCCCATGTCCAAGTTCTTCCGTCGCCGCAAGTTCTGCAAGTTCACTGCTGAAGGTGTGAAGGAGATCGACTACAAGGATCTCAACACCCTGCGCCAGTACCTGACCGAGAACGGCAAGATCGTGCCGAGCCGCGTCACCGGTACCAAGTCGAAGTACCAGCGCCAGCTGGCGACCGCCGTCAAGCGCGCTCGCTTCCTGGCCCTGATCCCGTACACCGACAACCACGACGTCTGATGCAGGCGGGGCGGCCCGACGCCGCCCCCGCTGTGCCAGCTATTCGGACAGCCTTTGTTGCGGGGCGTTGCCTCGCTAACGAATAACTTATCTGGAGCAATACCATGCAGTTGATCCTCCTGCAGAAAGTCACCAACCTCGGCAACCTGGGCGACCTGGTTGATGTGAAGCCGGGCTACGGCCGCAACTTCCTCGTGCCGCAGGGCAAGGCCGTGCCGGCCACCGAGAGCAACAAGGCCGAGTTCGAAGCCAAGCGCGCCGAATACGAAGCCAAGGCCCAGGCCATCCACGCCGACGCTGAAGGCCGCAAGGCCAAGCTGGAAGGCGCGAGCGTGACCATCGCCGCCAACGCTTCGACCGAAGGCAAGCTGTACGGCTCGGTTGGCCCGCGCGACATCGCCGAGGCCTTCACCGCCGCCGGCCTGCCGCTGGAAAAGAGCGAAGTCATCCTGGGCGAAGGCGCCTTCCGCAACATCGGCGAATACGACGTGCTGATCCACCTGCACGCCGACGTCGAGACCACCGTCAAGGTCGTCGTCGTCGCCGAAGCCTGATCCCACGCCGCAAGGCCTGGCATCACCGCAGAACGGGCGCCCGCAAGGGTGCCCGTTTTGTTTTATGGCTCCCGCTCCAGGGTGTCGAGGCCGGCCGGGCCGACGGGGCAGGGCTGGACAATGTTCCACGTCCATTCGTAGAACACGGCCACATCGGTATACTCAGGGCGTCACACCCGTTCCACGGTCATCGATCCCAACAGGATCAATGACTTGGAGGGTAAACGCAGGCCGCTTGCCGGCCCCAGTCCGGAACCCCTATGCGTCTTTCCACGATCAAGCTGTCCGGCTTCAAATCGTTCGTCGATCCGACCACCCTGCACCTGCCGACCAACATGACCGGCGTGGTGGGGCCCAATGGTTGCGGCAAGTCGAACATCATCGACGCTGTGCGCTGGGTCATGGGCGAGAGCTCGGCCAGCCGCCTGCGTGGCGACTCGCTGACCGACGTGATCTTCTCCGGGTCCAATGCCCGCAAGCCGGTGTCACAGGCCACCGTCGAGCTGATCTTCGACAACTCCGACCACACGATCTCGGGCGAGTACGCCTCGTTCAACGAAATCTCGGTCAAGCGCACGGTCAGCCGCGACGGCACCAGCAACTACTACCTCAACGGCACCAAGTGCCGTCGCCGCGACATCACCGATCTGTTCCTCGGCACCGGCCTGGGGCCGCGCAGCTACTCGATCATCGAGCAGGGCATGATCAGCCAGATCATCGAGGCACGCCCGGAAGACCTGCGCGTGTACCTGGAAGAGGCGGCCGGCATCTCCAAGTACAAGGAGCGCCGCAAGGAGACCGAGACCCGCATCCGCCACACCCGCGAGAACCTGGACCGGCTGGGCGACCTGCGCGACGAGATCAGCAAGCAGCTGGAGCACCTCAAGCGCCAGGCCAAGCAGGCCGAGCAGTACCAGGCCCTGCAGGAAGAGCGCCGGGTCAAGGACGCCGAGTGGAAGGCGCTGGAATTCCGCGGCCTCGACGGACGCCTGTCCAAGCTGCGCGAAGGATTGTCGCAGGAAGAAACGCGGCTGCAGCAGCTGATCGCCGACCAGCGTGATGCCGAAGCCCGCATCGAAACCTCGCGCGCGCGGCGCGAAGAGGCTGCCGACGCGCTCAACACCGCACAGGCGGCGGTCTACCAGGTTGGCAGTACGCTGGCGCGCCTGGAACAGCAGATCCAGCACCAGCGCGAGTTGTCGCAGCGCCTGCACAAGGCACGCGATGAAACCCAGCAGGCCCTGGCCGAACTGGGGCAGCACATCAGCGGTGATGAGGCCAGGCTGAGGGTGCTGCGTGAGGCGGTGGAGGCCGCCACTCCGCAGCTGGAAGCACTGCAGGAAGAAAACGAGATCAAGCAGGAAAGCCTGCGCGAGGCCGAAGAGCGGCTGGCCAGCTGGCAGCAGCGCTGGGAACAGCACACCTCGCAGAGTTCGGAAGCCTCGCGCGCCGGCGATGTCGAGCGCACGCGCGTGGACTATCTGGACAAGCAGATCCTCGATGCCGACCGGCGTCGTGAGGCCCTGGCCGCCGAGCGCGCCGGGCTGGATGTGGATGCGCTGGAAGAGGCCTTCGAGCAGCTGCACCTGCAACACGACACGCAGAAGGCTGCGCTGGATGAGCTGAGCGAAGACGTCGAGCTGCGCAAGCAGGGCGTGGCGGCGGTGCAGGAACAGCAGCGCAATGGCCAGAACGAACTGGCCGAACTGCGCAAGCAGGCCAACGGCCTGCGTGGCCGCCTGGCCTCGCTGGAGGCCCTGCAGCAGGCCGCGCTGGGCCAGGAGCAGGGCGCGGCAGTCGCGTGGCTGAAGGCGCGGGGGCTGGATTCTGCGGCGCGTGTCGGCGAGCGCCTCGACGTGGATGCCGGCTGGGAAAACGCGGTGGAAAGCGCGCTCGGCCACTTGATCGAAGGTGTGCTGGTCGATGACCCGGCCAGCCTGGTCGATGCCCTGGGTGAGCTCGGCGATGGTCACCTTGCGCTGGTCGCCAACGGCGATGACGAGCTGAAGGTCGCCCCGACCTCGCTGGCCGCGCGCGTGCGTGGCCCGGTGGCGATCCGTCGCCTGCTGGCACACCTGCATGCTGCCAAGGACCTTTCCGAAGCGAAGGCGTTGCAGGGCAGCCTGCCGGAAGGTGATTCGGTCATCACCCAGGGTGGCGAGCGCCTGGGCCAGGGCTGGCTGCGCGTATCGCGCTCCGGCGCGGCCCAGCAGGGTGCGCTGCTGCGCGAACGCGAGATCCAGGAACTTCGCGAGCAGATCGAACAGCTGCAGGACCGCGAGGCCGAGCTGGAAGAACAGCTGGCCGGTTTCCGTGAGCAGCTGCACGCTGCCGAACAGCAGCGTGAAGACGCGCAGCGCGCGCTGTACCAGGCCCATCGTGCGGTCTCCGAACTGGCCGGCCAGTTGCAGGGCCAGCAGGGCAAGGTGGAGGCGGCGCGCACGCGCATCGACCGCATCGAAGGCGAGCTGAAGCAGCTGCAGGAAACCATTGAAGCCAACAACGAGCAGGCGCGTGAAGCACGCTCGCGGTTGGAGAGTGCGGTCAGCAGCATGGGCGACCTGGAGTCGACCCGGCAGCGGCTGGAGGGCGAACGCCGCCAGCTGACCGAAGCCCGCGACCTGGCCCGCGATGCCGCCCGCGCGGTACGCGAGCGCGCGCATTCGTTGGCCCTGACTTTGGAATCGCAGCGGGCGCAGCTGGCCTCGTTGAGCCAGGCGCTGGAACGCATGGGCACCCAACGTGGACAGTTGGATTCGCGGCTGGGCGAACTGCATTCGCAGCTGGACGAAGGTGATTCGCCGATCGAAGCACTGCAGGCTGAGCACCAGAATGCGCTGGAAGAGCGTGTGCGCGCCGATCGCGTGCTGACCGAGGCGCGAACGCTGCTGGACGGCATCGACGCTGAGCTGCGCAATTACGAGCAGACCCGCCACCAGCGCGACGAGCAGGCGTTGGTCCAGCGCGAGCGCATTTCGCAGCGCAAGCTCGACCAGCAGGCGCTGGTGCTCAGTGCCGACACCCTGCAAGCGGCGGTGGAAAAGGCCGGCTTCGTGCTGCAGGACGTGCTCAACGCACTGCCCGAGGATGCCCGCCTGGGCGACTGGGAGCAGGCGGTCCACCAGATCGATGCTCGAATGCGCCGGCTGGAGCCGGTCAATCTGGCGGCCATCCACGAGTATGGCGAGGCGTCGCAGCGCTCGGACTACCTGGATTCGCAGCACGCCGACCTGACCACAGCGCTGGAAACCCTGGAAGACGCGATCCGCAAGATCGATCGCGAGACCCGCGGCCGCTTCAAGGACACCTTCGACCGCGTCAACGCCGGCGTGCAGGCGCTGTACCCGCGCCTGTTCGGCGGCGGCCATGCTTACCTGGAGCTGACCGGTGAAGACCTGCTCGATACCGGCGTGACCATCATGGCGCGCCCGCCGGGCAAGCGCGTGTCCAGCATCTCGCTGCTGTCCGGCGGTGAGAAAGCGATGACCGCGGTGGCGCTGGTGTTCGCCATCTTCCAGCTGAATCCGGCGCCGTTCTGCCTGTTGGATGAGGTGGACGCACCGCTGGACGAAGCCAACGTCGGCCGCCTGGCCAACATGGTCAAGGAAATGAGCGAGAAGGTGCAGTTCCTGTTCGTCAGCCACAACAAGGCGACGATGGAGGCCGCGCACCAGCTGTCCGGCGTGACCATGCGTGAGCCAGGCGTCAGCCGCCTGGTCAGCGTGGACCTGGAAGAGGCCGCGCGATTGGCGGGCGCGGCCTGACGTGCCATCCTAGTTACCTGAATGAACTAGCCGGAGAACCTATCGAATGTCCGACACGGCACTGTTGCGCATCGGCATCCTGGCCGCCGGCCTGCTGTTGATCGCCGCGATCTTCCTGTTTGGCCGTCCGAAGAAAAAGCCCCAGGGGCGCCGCGTGGAAAGCGCGGAGCCCACCAGTGGCGAGCGCCGTGAGCCGGTGCTGGGCGACGACGGCGTCGCCGTGGCCGAGGGTCGCGTCGAACCGGGCATGGGCACGGAGGGCGAGCAGGCCGAACTCGGCCTGACCGATACCGACCCGGGCGCCAGCGACCTCGGCAAGCGCGCCACCCAGGATTTCGACAAGATCGTCTCGCTGTTCGTGGCCGCCCGGGCCGGCGAGCAGCTGCGTGGCGAGGACATCGTGGTGGCCGCAGAGAAGACCGGCCTGGTGTTCGGCCACATGAACGTGTTCCACCGCCTGGTGGAAGGCCACCCCGAACGCGGGCCGATCTTCTCGATGGCCAGCATCATGAAGCCGGGCAGCTTCGACATGGCCAACATCCGCGCCATGGAAACCCCGGCCATCGCATTCTTCCTGACGCTGCCGGCGCCGCTGACCGCGCTGGACGCCTGGGAGAAGATGCTGCCGACCGTGCAGCGCATGGCCGAGCTGCTCGATGGCGTGGTGCTGGATGACAGCCGCAACGCCCTGGGGCGCCAACGCATCGCGCACATCCGTGACGAGCTGCGCGCCTACGACCGCCAGCACCAGGCACCGCCGCTGACCAAGACCCCTCGCTGGTAAGCGCCATGGTGTGCCGACCAACGGTCGGCACCCACAACAGTAGATCCACGCCATGCGTGGATGGGGCGAACCAAGGTTCGCCCCTACCAACAGGGTCAGGCCGGTACGCCGGCCACCTTGGCGAACGCACGGCGGAATGCGGCCATCTCCTCTTCGGTGCCGACCGTTACGCGCACGCGCTGCGGCCAGATCGGCCAGCTGCGCCCGATCACCACGCCGTTCTCCGCCATTGCCTTGGCGAACGCGCTGCCATCGCGCTGCACGTCGACTATGAAGCAGTTCGCCTCCGAGGGTACGCAGCTGAACCCGCGCTTGCCGAGCCAGGCGATGGTGGCCTGCCGCATCGTGGCGTTCTGCAGGCGCCGCTGGGGGATCAGCTGCGGGTCGCGCAGGCTGGCCAGTGCCGCCGCCAGCGCCGGAACCGGCAGCGGGTTGTCGCCCAGGCTGGCCAGTTCGCGCAGACGGTCGGGATGTGCGGCCGCCACGCCCAGGCGCAGGCCGGCCATGCCGTACAGCTTGGAAAACGTGCGCAGCACGATCAGGTCATCGCGCTGCGTCACCTGGGTGATCAGGCTGGGCTGATCGCTGTACTGCAGGTAGGCCTCGTCGACCAGCACGCGGGTCGATGCGGGCTTGTGGGCCAGCAGCCAGGCAAGCTCATCTGGCGGGCTGATCGACCCAGTCGGATTGTTCGGGTTGCACACATACAGCAGCCCGGTCGGGCGCGCGTGCGCGGCAGCGACCATCGCACGCAGGTCATGCGCACCGTCCTCGCGCAGCGGCACCTTCTGCACATGCGCACCGTGGGCGGCGGCGACCTCGCCGAGCGTCTCGAAGGTCGGGTCGGCGACTACAAGTCCCGCCTGCGGCCCGGTCCACAGCACGGCGGCACGGTTCAGCGGTTCGCTGGAACCCGGATAGAGGCGCACGTGATCAGCCGGGATGCGCGCCTGCTCGATGAAGGCATCGCGCACTTGGCCTGCCAGCGCGAAGCGGTAGCGACCGCATCCGGCGATGCTGTCGCGTGCTGCCTGCTGGGCTGCAGGCGAGGGGCCGTAGGGACATTCGTTGAAATTCAGCAGCACCGCACCTTCGGCGGGGGCGGGAGCGGCGGCTGTCGCCGGTTGGGTATGGCCAAGCTGCGGCAGCCCGCTGCCAGCGACGGCGAGGCCAGCACCGGCCAGTTGCAGGAAGCGTCGACGGGAAGCAGGCAGGGTCACGGGCACGATTCCGAAGGGCAGACCGTCGCACGCTAGCGCTGGTCGCGGTGGGCGGCAAGCCCGCTTTTTGTAGTGCCGAGCCATGCTCGGCTGCAGGTGTGCCAACCAAGGTTGGCACCTGCCGGGGCGGGGAGAAGGTCGGCACCTGCCGGGAGGGGAGAAGGTTGGCCACCAGGGCAGGGGAGCGGCCGTCGAGCATGGCTCGACGCTGCGAAGGCAGGGCGTTACAGGGCCTGACGGCCGGGCGCGGTAGAATCCCCGGCCATCCCAGAACCACCGGATCCCGATGAGTCCCAGCCCCGCCGAACGCGCCGACGACCTCCGCCGGCAGATCGCCCAGGCCAACCGCGCCTACCATGAGCTGGACGCGCCGGAGATCCCCGACGTCGATTACGACCGGTTGGTGCGCGAACTGGAAGCACTGGAGCGCGAACATCCTGAACTGGCCCGCGCCGACAGCCCGACCCAGCAGGTCGGTGCGCGTCCTTCCGGCCGCTTCGCCGAGGTGCGCCATGCTGTGCCGATGCTGTCGCTGTCCAATGCGTTCAGCGACGAGGAGGTGGCTGATTTCGTGCGCCGCATTGACGAGCGGCTGGGGCGTCGCAGCCTGCGGTTTTCGGCCGAGCCGAAGATGGACGGGCTGGCGATCAGCCTGCGCTACGAGGACGGTCATTTCGTGCTCGGCGCGACCCGTGGCGATGGCACGACCGGCGAGGACGTGACGGCCAATCTGCGCGAGATCGGCGACATTCCCAAGCGCCTGCACGGCAAGGACTGGCCGGATGTGCTGGAGGTGCGCGGCGAGGTGTACATGGCCCGCGCCGACTTCGAGGCCTACAACGAGCGTGCGCGCCTGCACGGCGGCAAGGTGCTGGCCAATCCGCGCAACGCGGCGGCCGGTTCGCTGCGCCAGCTCGACCCGAAGATCAGTGCGCAGCGCAGGTTGAGCTTCTTTGCCTACGGTACCGGTGAAGTGCAGGGCGGCGAGCTGCCCGATACCCATTCGGGCACCCTGGCCCAGCTCGGCGCCTGGGGCTTCCCGGTCAGCGAGCTGTGCAAGGTGGTGGAGGGCACTGATGGCCTGCTCGGCTACTACCGCGATATCGGTGAGCGCCGCGATCGCCTGCCGTTCGACATCGACGGCGTGGTCTACAAGCTGGATGACCGCGCCGGCCAGCAGGCCATGGGCTTCGTTTCGCGCGCGCCGCGCTGGGCCATCGCGCACAAGTTCCCGGCGCAGGAACAGAGCACGACGGTAGAGGCCATCGAGATCCAGATCGGCCGCACCGGTGCCGCAACACCGGTCGCGCGACTGGCACCGGTGGCCGTGGCCGGCGTGATCGTGTCCAACGCCACCCTGCACAACGCCGACCAGATCGCACGCCTGGATGTGCGCGTGGGCGACAGCGTGATCGTGCGCCGTGCCGGCGACGTGATCCCGGAAGTGGTCAGCGTCATCCTCGATCGCCGCCCACAGGGCACTATGCCGTGGCAGATGCCGACGCGCTGCCCGGTGTGCGGCTCGGAGATCGTGCGCGAGGAAGGGGCAGCGGCATGGCGCTGCTCGGGCGAACTGTCCTGCCCGGCGCAGCGCAAGGAAGCCATTGCCCATTTCGCCTCGCGTCGCGCGATGGACATCGATGGCCTGGGCGACAAGTACATCGAAACCCTGGTCGACGCCGGCATCGTCAGGAGCGTGGCCGACCTGTACCGGCTCAGTCGTGACCAGCTGCTGCACCTGAAGCTGGTGCTGGATGCGGAAGACCCGTCCGCACTGGCCGCTGCGCTGAAACCGCATCTGCCCGCCGAGGGCAGTGGCGCGGTACTCAACGCCGTGCTGAAGCTGGACGGCAGCGATCCGGGCTGGCGCGCGCAGGCGCTGGCACAGCCCGCCAGCTTCGAATGGAACACGAAGAAGATCGCCACCAAGTGGGCCGACAACCTGATCGCAGCAATCGACGCCAGTCGTGCCGCCACGCTGGAACGCCTGCTGTTCGCGCTCGGCATCGAACACGTTGGCGAGAGCACCGCCAAGGCCCTGGCGCAGTGGTTCGGTGACCTGGAACTGATCCGCCATCTGCCGTGGCCGCTGTTCAAGCGCGTGCCGGACATCGGTGGCGAAGTGGCGCGCTCGCTCGGTCACTTCTTCGAACAGCAGGGCAACCAGCAGGCCATCGATGACCTGCTGCAGGTCGGCCAGGTGCACATCAGCGATGTACATGCCCCCAGTGCCAAGCTGCGCGAGGGACTGGACCTGGCGCAGCTGCTGGTCGAATCGGAGATCCCCGGCATCACCCGTCTGCGCGCCGAAAAACTGGTGGCAGCGCTCCCGGGGGCACAGGCGGTGCTCGATGCCGAGCATGGCCAGTTCGTCAATGCCGGCTTGCCCGATGACACCGCGCGCGGACTGGCGGAGTGGCTCGATGCCGATGGCCATGGCGAGATGTTGCTGGCGGCCGAGAAGGCGATGCAGCAGATCCTGGCCAAGGCGCCGGCGCTGGCCGAGATCGTCGCGGGCCCGCTGGACGGGCAGACCGTTGTGCTCACTGGCACCCTGGCCCAGCTCACCCGCGATGTCGCCAAGGAGCGCCTGGAGGCGCTGGGCGCCAAGGTTTCCGGCAGCGTGTCGAAGAAAACCAGCTTCGTGGTCGCCGGCACCGAGGCCGGCTCCAAGCTGGACAAGGCGCAGTCGCTGGGCGTGCCGGTGTGGGACGAGGAACGCCTGCTGGCCTACCTTGCCGAACACGAATGACGATCCCGCCGGGTGCCGCGCCTGGCATGCAGCACAAAGGAACACAGATGCAGACCGCCCCACTGGATTTCCGCCTGGCCACCCGTGCCGACGAGGAATTGTTGATCACCTTGATGCGCGAGTTCTACGCCGAAGACAGGATCGACTTCGATGACGCGCGCGTGCGTCGCGGCGTGGACGCGCTGCTGGCCGATCCGCGCAATGGCGAAGTGCTGTTGTGGCTGGACGAGGCGGGCGAGGTGGTCGGCTACGCGGTGATCGCGATGGGCTTCAGCCTGGAGCAGGGCGGCCACTTCATGCTGCTGGACGAGCTGTACCTGAGCCATCGCGCGCGCGGTCGTGGCCGCGGCAAGCAGGCGCTGGCCATCTGCGAACAGCGCGCTCGCGGTCGTGGCGTCAGCCGCCTGCGCCTGGAAGTGAACCACCACAACGAACTGGCACGCCGCCTGTACCTGGCCAGCGGCTACATCGACGATACGCGCGATCTGCTGACCCTGCCGCTCGACCATCCGCGCCCGGAGGGCATCCTGTGAGCGAGGCCCTGCTGCGCGCGCTGCAGCAGCGCGCCGCGCTCAATGCGCTGGTGCGCCGCTTCTTTGCAGAGCGCGATGTGCTCGAGGTGGAGACGCCGATCCTGTCGGTCGCGGGCAACACCGAGCCGAACATCGACAGCTTCCATACCGACTTCACCGGCCATGTCGATGCCGGCGGACGCCGCCGATGGCTGCGCACCTCGCCGGAGTATCCGCTCAAGCGCCTGCTCGCTGCCGGCGTGGGCGACTGTTATGAACTGGGCCGGGTGTTCCGCAATGGCGAGGCCGGCGGCCGCCACAACCCGGAGTTCACCATGCTTGAGTGGTACCGGGTCGGCTGGGACCACCACCGGCTGGTGCAGGAAACCGCCGAGCTGGTAGGCCAGGCGTTGGCCCTGGTCGGGCGCCATGCGACGCTGCATGTGCTCAGTTACCGGGAGCTGTTCCAGCAGTACGTGGGCGTGGATCCGTTCGAGGCCGATGAGGCCGCGCTGCGTGCCGCGCTGGGCGAGGTGCACATTGACCCGGTCGGGCTGACCCGCGATGACTGGCTGGATCTGCTGATGACCCACCGTATCCAGCCGCGCTTCGATGGCGATGTCATGACCGTGGTCCACGACTGGCCGGCCAGCCAGGCAGCATTGGCCCGCGTCCGCCCGGGCACGCCCCCGCTGGCCGAACGTTTCGAGCTGTACCTGGGCGCGGTGGAACTGGCCAACGGCTACCACGAACTGAACGACGCCGACGAGCAGCGCGCGCGCTTCCAGCGCGATCTGCAGCGCCGCCACGAGCGCGGCCAGGTGCTACCGGCCGTGGACGAGGCGCTGCTGTTGGCGCTGCCGTCGATGCCCGCCTGCGCCGGGGTGGCGGTGGGTGTCGACCGCCTGTTGATGGCGATGAACCGCACGCCGCGGATTGCTGATGTGCTGGCCTACGACTTTGCCCACGCGTGAGTGCGGCGCACGTTCCTGAACGTTGAAGACTGAACGGATTGCCGCGTTTCCGCGCTTGCTTCGGTAAGCGGGATGATGCTCTTATCACGGCAGATGCGGGACACTGGCATCGGAATTCGTCCACTCCTGTTGGGGAAGGCATTGGTCAAGTGGTTTGCGGTCGTGGCGGCACCGGTGTACTCCATCGCGCTTTGGGGTACCTGGCTGCCGTCATCGGCGTCGGCCCAGCAGGCAGGCTATGACGGCGAAGTGGTGACCTGCGAATCGCGCGACATGGGCTGGGTGCACTGCGATATCGATGTGGACAACGGCGTCGATCTGGTGCGCCAGCTGTCGAGCAACAGCTGCATCCGCGGCAGCGAGTGGGGCACCGACCGCAGCGGCGTGTGGGTCACCCTTGGCTGCCGCGCCGAATTCCGGGCGCGCCGTGCGCAGGGTGCGGCGCCTGCGGCAACGGAAGGCAAGCGCCTGGTGCGCCGCGTGGTGCGCTGCGAATCCAATGGCCGTCCGCAGAGTTGCCCGGTACGCCTGGATGGCGCGCCGGTGCGCCTGCTTCGCCAGTTGTCGGTGCTGCCGTGCCGCGAAGGCCAGGGATGGGGCTACAAGCGCAATGAAGTCTGGACCAGCCGTGGCTGCCAGGGCGATTTCGAGGTGGCCGACGAGGAGGGCCGCTTCGTCGATGTGCCGCGCCGCCTGACCTGCGAATCGAAGTCGAAGAAGCGCCGCTTCTGCGGCGCCAGCATTTCGGTGGGTGCTGTGGTCTCCGAGCAGCTGTCCAGCACGCCCTGCGAGGAAGGCAGCACCTGGGGCTGGAACCGCAACGGGATCTGGGTGGACGGCGGCTGCCGCGCCGAATTCTCGGTGAATTGAGCCGGGGCAGGCTCCAACCACGCGGGGCGTGGCCCTACAATGGGCCCATGAACACTGCCTCCGACATCGACTACGCCCGTTACGACCACATCCGCCCGATCCTGTGGACCGGCGATGCCTTGCAACTGCTGGACCAGCGCAAGCTGCCGTTCGTGGTCGAGCACGTGGTCTGCCATGACAGTGACGAGGTTGCCAGCGCCATCCACGCGCTGACCGTGCGTGGCGCGCCGGCGATCGGTATTGCCGCCGCGTGGGGCGTGGTGCTGGCGGCACGCGAGGTGCAGGCCGCCGATGGCGCGCATGCGCTGCAGCAGCTGGAGCCGGCCCTGCAGCGTCTCAATGCGTCGCGCCCGACGGCGGTCAACCTGGCCTGGGCGCTGGCGCGCATGCGCCGTTGCCTGAACGCCGCCGGCGCAGACTGGAAGGCGTTGCTGGAGGCGGAAGCGCAGGCGATTGCCAATGAAGACCTGGCCGCCAACCGCCACATGGGGGCGCTGGGTGCTGGCCTGATCGAGGCCGGCAGCGGCGTGCTGACCCATTGCAATACCGGCTCGCTGGCCACCGCAGGCTTCGGCACGGCGCTGGGCGTGATCCGCGCTGGCATGGCCCAGCACCGCATCGCCCGCGTGTTTGCCGGCGAGACCCGGCCCTGGCTGCAGGGCGCCCGCCTGACCGTGTGGGAACTGCAGCAGGATGGCATCGACGCTACCCTGATCGCCGATTCGGCTGCCTCGCACCTGATGAAGACCGGCGCCGTGCAGTGGGTGATCGTCGGCGCAGACCGCATCTGCGCCAATGGCGATACCGCCAACAAGATCGGCACCTACCAGCTGGCCATCGCGGCCCGCCATCACGGCGTGAAGTTCATGGTCGTAGCGCCGTCCTCGACGGTGGACATGGACACCGTGGACGGCAGCCAGATCGAGATCGAGCAGCGCGATCCGGGCGAACTGTACGGCGTGGGCGGGACCCGCACCGTGGCCGAGGGCATCGCCGCCTGGAACCCGGTGTTCGACGTCACCCCGGGCGAGTTGATCGACGCCATCGTGACCGAGCGCGGGGTGATCCTGAACCCGACCGCCCACAACATGCGCACCGCCTTCGACGGCTGAGGCGGGACAGGATCGAGGATGTCTGTAGAGCCGAGCCCATGCTCGGCTCAGCCAGCGAATCCGCCGCAGCCGAGCATGGGCTCGGCTTTACAGGGCGGTATGGGGCCCTAAGTTCCTGATTTGTGCCGGTAAAATCCCCATGAAGGGAGGCGGAAAACGGCCTGTTGTGGTAGTATCCACAGGTTGAATCGAGGTTCCGGCGCGACCCCCTCCCGCAGAGGGCTGCGCCGGACTGGACCGCTACCAGACAACGGAACCCGAATGGCAGAAACCGCCAAGGAAATCATCCAGGTCAACCTGGAAGACGAGATGCGCAAGAGCTACCTCGATTACGCCATGAGCGTGATCGTGGGCCGCGCGCTCCCGGATGCGCGCGACGGCCTCAAGCCGGTGCATCGTCGCGTGCTGTTCGCGATGAACGAGTTGAACGCGCACAGCAACAAGCCTTACTTCAAGTCGGCGCGTATCGTCGGTGATGTCATCGGTAAGTACCACCCGCATGGCGATCAGTCGGTATACGACACGCTGGTGCGCCTGGCTCAGCCGTTCTCGCTGCGCTACATGCTGGTCGACGGCCAGGGTAACTTCGGTTCGATCGACGGCGACTCCGCTGCGGCGATGCGATACACCGAGGCGCGCATGTCGCGCCTGGCGCATGAGCTGATGGCGGACATCGACAAGGAAACCGTCGATTTCCAGCCCAACTACGATGAAAAGGAACTGGAGCCGACGGTCATGCCGACCCGGTTCCCGAACCTGCTGGTCAATGGTTCGGCTGGCATCGCGGTGGGCATGGCGACCAACATCCCGCCGCACAACCTGAGCGAATCGATCAACGCCTGCATCGCGCTGATCGACAACCCGGACATCGATGTCGACGGCCTGATGGAATACATCCCGGGCCCGGATTTCCCGACTGCCGGCATCATCAACGGCACCGCCGGCATCGTCGCCGGCTACCGCACCGGCCGTGGCCGCGTGCGCATCCGTGCCAAGGCCGATATCGAAGTGGCCGACAACGGCCGCGAATCGATCATCGTCACCGAAATTCCTTACCAGGTGAACAAGGCGCGTCTGATCGAGAAGATCGCCGAGCTGGTCAAGGAAAAGAAGATCGAAGGCATCAGCGAGCTGCGCGATGAGTCCGACAAGGACGGCATGCGCATCTACATCGAGATCAAGCGCGGCGAATCTGCCGAGGTTGTGCTGAACAACCTGTACCAGCAGACGCAGATGGAATCGGTGTTCGGCATCAACATGGTGGCGCTGGTCGATGGCCGCCCGCAGTTGATGAACCTCAAGCAGATGCTGGAGGCGTTCGTCCGCCACCGTCGCGAAGTGGTCACCCGCCGCACCGTGTTCGAGCTGCGCAAGGCGCGCGCCCGTGCCCATGTGCTGGAAGGCCTGACCGTCGCACTGGCCAACATCGACGAGATGATCGAACTGATCAAGACCTCGCCGAACCCGAATGAAGCCCGCGAGCGCATGCTGGCACGCGTGTGGGAGCCGGGCCTGGTCGGTGCGATGCTGGGTGCCGCCGGTGCCGAAGCATCGCGTCCTGAAGACCTGCCCAAGGGCGTGGGCCTGATCGAGGGCGGCTACCAGCTGACCGAGATCCAGGCCACCCAGATCCTGGAAATGCGCCTGCACCGCCTGACCGGGCTGGAGCAGGACCGCCTGACCGACGAGTACAAGCAGCTGCTGGAAGTGATCGCCGGGCTGATCCACATCCTGGAAGATCCCGATCGCCTGCTGCAGGTCATCCGCGAGGAGCTGGTCAACGTCAAGGCCGAGTTCGGCGACGAACGTCGCACCGAAATCCGCCACAGCGAAGAAGACCTGGACATCCTGGACCTGATCGCGCCGGAAGACGTGGTGGTCACCGTGTCCCACGCCGGCTACGTGAAGCGCCAGCCGGTCAGCGTGTACCGCGCGCAGCGCCGCGGCGGCCGTGGTCGCAGTGCGGCGGCGACCAAGGAAGAGGATTTCATCGAACAGCTGTGGCTGGTCAACACGCACGATACGCTGCTGACCTTCACCAGTTCGGGCAAGGTGTTCTGGCTGCCGGTCTACCAACTGCCGGAAGCGGGTTCCAACGCCCGTGGCCGTCCGATCATCAACTGGATTCCGCTGGAACCGGGCGAACGCGTGCAGGCCGTGCTGCCGGTGCGCGAGTACGCCGATGGCCAGTTCGTGTTCTTTGCCACGAAGAACGGTACGGTCAAGAAGACCCCGCTGGGCGAGTTCGCCTTCCGCCTGGCCCGCGGCAAGATCGCGATCAATCTCGATGAGGGCGATGCCCTGGTCGGCGTCGGCCTGACCGACGGCCAGCGCGACATCCTGCTGTTCGCCTCCAATGGCAAGACCGTGCGCTTCGGCGAGGACAAAGTCCGCTCGATGGGCCGTACCGCAACCGGCGTGCGTGGCATCAAGATGCCGGCCGGCGAGGAAGTGGTCAGCCTGATCGTGGCCGAAAGTGCCGGTGGCATCGAGGACGAGAACGACGACGACAACGGTGTCGAGGAAGCCACCGCCAATGGCGATGCGGTGATCGATAGTGCCGATGACGCCAGCGTGCAGTACATCCTGACCGCCACCGAGAACGGCTATGGCAAGCGCACCCCGCTGCCGGACTACCCGCGCAAGGGCCGTGGCACCCAGGGCGTGATCGGCATCCAGACCACCGAGCGCAACGGCAAGCTGGTCGCTGCGGTGCTGATGGGCTCGAATGACGAAGTCCTGCTGATCTCCGATGGCGGCACCCTGGTGCGTACGCGTGGCTCGGAAATCAGCCGCGTCGGCCGCAACACCCAGGGCGTCACCCTGATCCGCCTGTCCAAGGATGAGAAGCTGCAGGCGGTTGAGCGCTTGGATGCCTCGATCGATGAGGACGAGGACGAGGTGGCGGTCGCCACCCCCGCCACGACCGACGGCGCACCGGCTGCGGCCAGCAGCGAGGACGCCGCGCAGGAATGACCCTGCCGCGAGCCTGAGGTACCCGACGACGCCGGCCCTGTGCCGGCGTCGTCATTTCTGCGGATCTTCCGGTCGTGGTGGATGCTCCGATCGCTGCGGTAGAGTCGACTGTTAGTCGACTGCTCTGCGCACGGCGATGAAAAGCCCGCGCTGCGCGCGATAGTCGACTAACAGTCGACTCTACCCAGCCGACAATCACCCAGTCGGCAACCACCCAGCCGACGATCACCCCGTCAGGTCCACCCAGAAAATACGCGCGCGCTTCACATCGGCGGTGGGATAAGGGCGCATGCTGCCCCGGAGATCGACGATGTCCGCCACGCCGCAGTCCGCTCCCGCCCGCGCCTCCCGGCATCCCCTTGTCACCGTGCTGTCGCTGCTGCTGGTCGTGCTCGGCCTGGTCATCGGCGGCCTGGGGGCGTGGCTGCTCAGTCTCGGGGGCTCGGCCTACTACGCCATCGCCGGGGCCGGCCTGCTGGCCAGCGGCATCCTGTTGTTCGGCAACCGCCGCAGCGGGGCGCTGCTGTACGCACTGGTGTTCATTGGTACGCTGCTGTGGACCTGGTGGGAGTCAGGCAGCGACTACTGGCGCTGGGTGCCGCGGCTGGGCCTGGTGACCGCGATCGGCATAGTGCTGGCGCTGCTCGCGCCGACCCTTCGCGAGCCGGTTTCAAAACGCCTGT
Source organism: Stenotrophomonas sp. YJH_SMC_48-3 (assembly GCF_059369375.1). Lineage (NCBI taxonomy): Bacteria > Pseudomonadati > Pseudomonadota > Gammaproteobacteria > Lysobacterales > Lysobacteraceae > Stenotrophomonas > Stenotrophomonas sp. YJH_SMC_48-3. The sequence goes on from NZ_JCAFSQ010000004.1 coordinate 111,798, forward strand.
CGCGCAGCGTGGCGGGCGTGCTGATGCTGGTGTTCGTGGCGGCCTTCGGTCTGGCTTTCGCCCCGCATGGCGAAGTGGATGGGCACTTGCCATTCCCGGAAGGCGCAGCCAGTGCCGGACTGGAACCTACGCGCGATACCACTGGCCTGCAGCCGGCTGACCAGCCCGCCGAAGGCGACTGGCCGGCCTGGGGGCGCAGCAATGCCGGCACCCGCTACTCGCCGCTGCAGCAGATCACCCCGGCCAACGTGGCCACGTTGCAGCTGGCCTGGCAGTTCCGTACTGGCGACATGCCGAACAAGCGCTGGGGTGCGGAAACCACGCCGCTGAAGGTCGGCGACCGCGTGTACCTGTGCACCGCGCGCAACCGCCTGATCGCACTCGACGCCGCCAGTGGCAAGGAACTGTGGCGGTTCGATCCAAAGGTGAGGGATGCTTCGATTCCGTATACCGCCGCCTGTCGTGGCGTGAGCTATTACGAGCAGCCCAGCACGCCGACCATTGCCGATGCGGCGTTGGCCGATGCCGCTGCGGATCTGGCCCTTCCCGAGCCTCCGCCAACGGTCACCCGCAGCGCCGCACCCGGCAGTCGTCCGGCATGCTGGGCGCGCATCATCGAAGGCACGCTGGACGGTCGCATCATCGCGGTGGACGCGGACAGCGGCCGTCCCTGCGCGAATTTCGGTAACAACGGCCAGGTCGACATCACCCTGGGCATGGGCGAGGTGCCACCGGGCTATGTTTCGATCACCTCGCCACCGGCCATCGTGCGTGGGGTGATCGTCACGGGTCACCAGGTGCTGGATGGGCAGCGCCGCGATGCGCCGTCGGGCGTGATCCAGGCCTACGACGCGGTCACCGGCAAGCTGCGCTGGGCGTGGGACATGGACCAGCCCGAGCGCAGCGGACTGCCGCCACGCGAGCAGACCTATACGCGTGGCACCCCGAACATGTGGACCACGGCCACCGGTGATGAGGCGCTCGGGCTGGTCTACCTGCCGCTGGGCAATTCAGCCGGTGACTACTGGAGTGGCTCACGCACTGAAAACCAGAACCGCTACTCGACCTCGCTGGTGGCGATCGAGGTTAGCACTGGCAAGCCGGCCTGGCATTTCCAGGCCGTGCGCAAGGATGTGTGGGACTACGACCTCGGTTCGCAGGCCAGCCTGATCGACTACCCGACGGCTGCAGGCAAGGTGCCGGCGATCCTGCTGCCGACCAAGCAGGGTGACATCTACATTCTCGACCGCCGCAACGGCCAGCTGCTGACTGCTGCCGAAGAGCGCAAGGTACCGGTGGGTGGCGTCGAGCCCGAGCAGCGTTCACCCACCCAGCTGTTCTCGCTGTACCACACGCTGCGTCGCGAGCATGACCTGACCGAGCGTGACATGTGGGGCATCACCCCGATCGACCAGCTGGTCTGCCGCATCCAGTTCCGCAAGGCGTACTACGAAGGCTTCTACACGCCGCCGAGCAGCGAGCGCCATTCCATCGAATACCCCGGCTACAACGGCGGCTCGGACTGGGGCAGCGTGTCCATCGACACGCGACGCGGCGTGATCGTAGCCAACTACAACGACATGCCCAACTACAACCGGCTGGTGCCACGCGCGGAGGCCGACCGGCTGGGCTGGTTGCCGCGCGAGAAGATCCGCGCCGACAAGGGCGGTGGCGAGGGCGCCGGCGATCCGCAGGTCGGCACGCCGTATGCCATCGACGTCAACGCCGGTTGGCGCCTGCCATTCACCGGCCTGCTGTGCAAGCAGCCGCCCTATGGCGGCATCCGTGCCATCGACCTGCGCACCGGCAAGCTGCTGTGGGACCGCCCGTTCGGCAGTGCGCGCGGCAATGGTCCGTTCGGCATCCGTTCCGGCCTGCCGATCGAGATCGGCACGCCGAACAATGGTGGTTCGGTAGTGACCGCCAGCGGCCTGATCTTCATCGCCGCCGCCACAGATGACCTGCTGCGCGCCATCGACCTGAAGACCGGCAAGGAGCTTTGGCATGCCAAGCTGCCTGCCGGCGGCCAGGCCAACCCGATGGTGTACGAGCAGGGTGGGCGCCAGTACGTGGTAATCATGGCCGGGGGCCACCATTTCATGGAAACCCCGAACGGCGATTACGTGATGGCATTTGCGCTGCCCAGGTAGTGCCGACAGGGTATAACCGATTGGGTAGAGTCGACCGGGTAGAGTCGACTGTTAGTCGACTGCTCTTTTCTCCCGCGCTGGAAAGCCCCAGCTTCGCGCGACAGTCGACGCTACCCGGGCGACTCCACATCCCCGGACGCTGTATCGAGATGATCCCTGATCCTGGCGTTGGCAATGAACCGATGTCGGGAATCCATCCTGGCGGGCATTCTCGAACTCATGCCCAGCCCTCAACTGCTTGCCGGCCGCCGATCCATCGTCGGCAACGTCTACACCATCACCATGGTGTGCAGGAACCGCCATCGCGTCTTCGATTGCCCTGCCAATGCCGACCTTGCCATGCAGCTCCTTGGATCGATGGATCGGGAAGGCCTGACTGCGTCGCTTGCCTGGGTGATCATGCCGGATCACATCCACTGGCTGGCTCAACTACGTGGCCATTCGCTGGGCTACTGCGTGCAGCGCTTCAAGGCGCGCAGCAGTTTTCTGATCAACCGGCGGCGAGGGAAGCAGGGTGCAATCTGGCAGGCGGGTTATCACGACCATGCGATCCGCAGTGACGCATCGCTGCAGCGGCACGCCGGCTACATTCTGGCAAATCCCGTTCGAGCGGGTCTTGCCGAGCAGGTGGGTGACCATCCGTACGGATGGTGCCGCTGGCCGCTGAGCGAGCTGGAGTCGCCCTCCGAGGGTGAATGCTGATACAGCCAACCCGGTAGATCCGACCGGATAGGGTCGACTGGTTCTCTCGATCACGCTGGGAGGCCCGCGCTACGCGCGATAGTCGACTAACAGTCGACTCTACCTTGCCGGTCTACCGAGGGGCTACACCGTCACCACCACGTTGTGACGCTTCAGCGAAGAGAGCATGGCGCGGCGATAGCGCAGACATCGGTTAGCATTCCGGCGACTCTCTGCGAAGGATCGCCCCGTGATGTCTAATCCGATGTTCCATCCTGCCCTCTACGTTCTGCTGCTGGCGTCGTTGTCCGGCGACCGCGCTCCTGCGCAGGCGCTGGCCGACTGGGAGCTGCAGGGTCGTGCCGACGGCCTGGCGCGACCAGACACCCCCTGCCAGGATTTCCTGCAGGCAATGGGGCGGAAGCCGGCAGGGCTGGAATACCTGGGCTGCAGCCAGGACGACGCGTCCTATATCAAGCCCATGCAAGCCCACTACCGCGTCGCCGGCGCACGCGCCGAGCAGGTCGAAGCGTATCTGCACACGACGTTCGGAATGCCGAAGTTACGTTACACCTGCTGTGGCTGGAGCAGTGGCGGGCCCTACAGCTGGCGCGAAGGTGCAGGCACGGTGAGGTACCAGATCGGGATGGGGGTGGAATCGCTGCCGCATCCGCGCAGCGATTGGCGCCGCATCGAAGCATTCAACGTCACCGTGGAGGTGACGCGGCAGAGCCCGTAGCGTGGATGCGGCAGGCGCATGCTTGCTCTAGGATGCGTGCAGGGATCCCTGCAAAGGAACTGCGATGAAGGCTGTTGGACGTCTGCTGCTGTGCGCTGCGCTGGCCTGTCCGCTTCTGACGGCCGTGCCGGTTTCTCCTGCGATTGGCGCAACCACCTCCGAGCCTGCACATCCGCATGCGCAGGACGCCATCGATGACTGGCTTGCGGCCTTCAACGCAGGCAGCCTCGATGCGTTGCAGGCCTTCGCCGACAGGTATGCGAAGAAGGAAGGCAGTGCTCCCAAGGACTATCTTGAGTTCCGCGAGAGTACCGGCCCGATGCGCGTGCTGGAAACGCGCGAGGGCACGCCTGGTCAAGCGAAGCTGCTGGTGATGGGCCAGCTGAACGAGCGTGCGATGTGGGTGACGGCGGAGATGGACCCGGACCACCCAGCGCACTTGAAGCTGTTCCACATCGAAGGCACCGAAACACCGGACAAGTACAAGCCGGAGCGTGTTGCGTTGCCGGCCCTGATGGCTGACGCCAGGACGAAGCTGGACGCGCTGCGTACACAGGACGCGCTGTCGGGAGCGCTGCTGGTGGCGCGCAACGGCCAGGTGCTGCTGGATTGGTGGGGCGGCGAGGCGGATCGCGAAGGCGGCATTCCGGTGCGGGCGGATACACGCTTCCGGTTGGCCTCGTCCAACAAGATGTTCACCTCGGTGGCCATCCTGCAGCTGGTGCAGGCCGGCAGGCTGGGGCTGGACGATACGATCGGCAAGCACCTGCCCGACTACCCGAACAAGGCTGTCGCCAATGTGGTGACGGTTCGCCAGTTGTTGACCCACACCAGTGGCCTTGGCGATTTTTTCGGCGATGATTTCGATCAGTATTCGGCCTCGCTGAAGACGCTGGATGACTACGTGCAGCGCTTCGCCAAGGATGCACCGCAGTTCGCGCCCGGTAGCCAGGACAGCTACTCCAACTACGGTTTCATCGTGCTTGGGCGCATCATCGAGGCCGTTTCAGGGCAGTCGTACTACGCCTACGTGGACGACCACATCCTGCGACCGGCTGGCATGACCGGCACCGGCTTCGAACCGGAAACGGTGAAGGTGCCACAGCGTGCCGTTGCCTACACGAAGACGAACGGGCAATGGACGCGTGAAACGAAGTCGCTGCCCTGGCGCGGCATGTCTGCCGGAGGCGGCTACAGCACGGCCACCGACATGCTGAGGTTTGCCGAGGCGTTGCGCGGCGGAAAGCTGGTCTCGCCGGCAGTGCTGCAGCAGGCCACCACGGCACAGAATCACAAGCGATGGTATGGCTTTGGCTTCGTGGTGCAAGGCGAGGGCAGGGAACACCAGTACGGCCACGAGGGCGGTGCGCCGGGGTCGAACAGTGCCATCGTGGTGATGCCTGCGCAGGGGTATGTGATCGTTGGCTTGGCCAATGTTGATCCGGACGGAATTGGCAACGTGGTCAATTACATCGCGCGGCGGTTGCCGTTGCAGTGAGCGCGGGGCGATACGTGTAGAGTCGACCGTTGGTCGACTATCGCGCGAAGCGCGGGCGTTTCGATCTTTCCGCGAACGGCAGTCGACTAACAGTCGACTCTACCCAGTCGACGTCACCCAATCGACGTCACCCGGTCGCTGCCGGCACCCGCACCATCTTCGTCATCAGATGCTCCACCACACCGGCCGGATCGGCGGTACGACCCACATGCGTGCTCGACATCTGCACGATCGAGCTGCGCTTGGCGGTGAGGAAGTGGAACCGTGCACGCGCGGGCAGCTGTGCGATCGGCCCGGCGCTGGCGTCGCCGCGGCAGATCGCCACGATCGCATCCAGCCACGGCTGCAGCGCCTCCTGGTCCAGCGCCGGCGCGAAGGCGCGCAGGCGCGCAGGATCGATCTCGATGGCCGCCTCCAGATGACGCGCGCCAGGACAGGAGACGATCACCCCGACGTTGATGAATTCCTCGCGTTCCACCCGCGGTACCACGCGGATGACCGCGTAGTCATACGTGTGCAGCGTGGGCACGGATGGCCTCCTGCACGAACACCGCACGCACTTTCAGGCGATGATTGAGATAGTCGATGTAGCCTTGGCGATAGGCCTGCGGGCTGTCGAATGCCGGCTCGTTGACCAGCCAGCTGTCCGGCACCAGGCCGACGATGCGCTCGATCTCGGCATCGGTCAGGCGCGCGGCCAGTTCGGCATCCACCTCGGCGATGCGGCTGGCGAACGACAGCAGCACGTGGTCGCGGATCAGCACGAACGGCTTTTCGCAGGCATCGCCGGCGTTGGCCCAGTCGTGATGGAAGTACATGGCCGCACCGTGATCGATCAGGTACAGCTTTCGATGCCACACCATCAGGTTCGGATTGCGCGTGGTGCGATCGACATTGCTGGTGAGCGCATCGAACCAGACGATGCGCGAGGCCAGATCGGCATCCACCGGCATCGCCGCCGGGTCGTAGTTGATCGCACCGGGCAGGTAGTCCAAGCCCAGGTTCAGGCCCTCGCTGGCACGGATCAGTTCCTGGATTTCCGGGTCCGGCTCGGTGCGGGCGAATTCGCGGTCCAGTTCCACGAAAAGGATCTCCGGAATCGGCAGGCCCAGCGTGCGCGCCATCTCGCCAGCGATCAGCTCGGCGATCAACGCCTTCGGTCCCTGGCCGGCACCACGGAATTTCAGCACGGCCATGCCGTCGTCGTCGGTCTCGACCACGGCGGGCAGGGAGCCACCTTCCCGCAGCGGGGTGATGTAGCGGAGGGCATGTACGGTGCGCATGCGTGCATTCTAGCGTGGGTGCAGGTGCAACCCTCTGATCGGCGGGGACCGATTTCGGCCTTCACCTGTCCCTTCTGCCTGCGATGGCAGCATCGTGCTCCAGGAACCCTTGGGTTCATGGGCGTACTGGCACTCTCGATGCAGAGGCTCCAGGCTGGGTACCTGCTCGGCTGCCAGCGACGCGCACTGCGAAGCGGAAACCTCATCCACGATGTCCTGCAGGCTACGGAGGTGCACCGATGAGCGACGAATTCACTCCCATTCTGCCGGCCTTGGACGATGCCAAGGCGGAAGAAATGATCGGCAAGGTCGTACTGGTCGGGGTCACCCGCTATGGTGGCGACGGCCAGGTGAAGGGGCTGGAGCAGTACGCCGGCACGGTGTTGCGCATCAGCGCCGACGAGGGCGTGGTGCTGGCCGACGAGAATGATGGCCACGAGCGCTACCTGCCGCCGATGCTGGACCAGTACCAGCCAGCCGAGCCTGGGGAATACCGCATGCGCACCAGCGGCATGATCGTGGTCGATCCCGATTACCTGGCCACCTGGGACCTGCACGCGCAGCAGTAGTGCCAGGCCACGCCCGGCAGGTGCCGGCAGTTCCGCGGCACCTGCCGGGGCTGCACTTTGCCCCATCCGGCCACTAGCCCTTCCGGCCCATTCACGACAACCCCTGCGGTGCTAGATTCGGGTTCATGCCCGATTCCGGGTACCCATTCACACCCAGGGGATAAGGATGCTCATCCGTCGAACCTCTCTGGCGGCGGCCGTTGCCGTTGCCACCGTCGGCCTGCTGGCCGCTGGCCCGGCGCTTGCCGATTACGCGAAGCCGCCGGAACACCTGCTCAAGGTGTTGAAGGCACCGCCGCCGCCGGCGCCGAACGTGGCCCCGGGCGGCCAGCGCCTGCTGCTGACCACCGCGCAGACCTACCCTTCGATCAGCCGTGTCGCCCAGCCGTATCTGAAGCTGGCCGGCGTGCGCCTGGAGCCGAAGAACCGCAGTCGCCATGACACCCCCGGTGGCTACGGCATTCCGGCCTGCGTGGCCGACTTCACCCTGGTCGACATCGGCAGCGGCAAGGAGACCAAGGTCAACCTGCCGCAGGGCTGCGCCACCGGCGCGTTGTGGTCGGCCGATGGCAGCCACTTCGCCTTCCAGAATGCGGTCGATACCAGCGTGCAGCTGTGGGTGGGCGATGCGGCCACCGGCCAGGTGAAGCAGGTGCCGAACGTGCAGCTGAACCCGATTTTCGGCTATACCGTGCAGTGGCTGGGCGGCAGCCAGAACCTGCTGGTGAAGCTGGTGCCGGCCAACCAGGGCCCGGCGCCGTCCAATGGCGGCGTGCCGACCGGTCCGGACGCGCAGGAGTCGCTGGGCAGCAGCGGCGAAAGCAGCACCTACGAAGCCCGCGACACGCTGACCAGCGTCCATGACGAGAAGCTGTTCGCTTATTACGGCGCCTCGCAGCTGGCCGTGGTCGATACCGTCGCCAACAGCGTGCGCCCGGTCGGGCAACCGGCGCTGTTCAACGAAGTCAGCGCCGCGCCCGATGGCGTGCACGTGCTGACCGAATCGATCAAGGCACCGTATTCGCATGCGGTGACCTACCAGCGTTTCGCCAACGACGTGGCCGTGCTGGATATCGCCAGCGGCAAATCCACGCCGATTGCCAGCCTGCCGCTGGCCGACCGCGTGCCGGTGCACGGCGTACCGGAGGGCCCGCGCGGTTTCGACTGGCGTGCCACCGATCCGGCCACCCTGGTCTATGCCGAAGCGCTGGACAAGGGCAACTGGAAGGTCAACGTGCCGCACCGCGACCGCGTGCTGATGCTGAAGGCCCCGTTCAACGGCAAGCCGACCGAAATCACCCGTACCGCGCAGCGATTTGAGGGCTTCGCATGGACTGCCGATCCGGCCGTGGCGTTCCAGTTCGAGAACGACGAGAACCGCCACTGGATGCAGACCCGCATCGTCGATGTGGACCAGCCGAAGAAGGAAGGCCGCCTGCTGTGGGACATGTCCAGCGATGAGCTGTACGGCAATCCCGGCAACCTGGTCTTCACCCGCCTGCCGAATGGCGCGCAGGTCGTGCGCCGTGAGGGCAACCATGTGTTCCTCAGCGGCCGTGGCGCGTCGCCGCAGGGCGACCGTCCGTTCCTGGACCGCCTGGACCTGGGCACGCTGAAGAGCGAGCGCCTGTTCCGCAGCAGTGCCGATGCCTACGAACAGTTCCTCGGTTTCAGCAACACGCCGGGGCGCTACCTGACCTGGCACCAGTCGGTGATCGATCCTCCGAACGCCTTCATCCGCCAGCAGGGTGAGGCAGTGGCTGATGCGAAGACCGGCGAGGCGCAGTTCGCGTCCACCGCGACCGCGCTGACCAAGCTGGTCGACCCGACCCCGGAGGTGCGCCAGATCAAGAAGCAGCTGGTGACCTACAAGCGTGCCGACGGCGTGGACCTGTCGTTCACCCTGTACACGCCGCCGGGCTACAAGGAAGGCCAGCGCGTGCCGGCGATCCTGTATGCGTACCCGGCCGACTTCGCCAATGCCGCGCAGGCCGGCCAGGTGTCCGGTTCGCAGCAGACCTTCACCCGCCTGCAGCCGTACCGCCTGATGCTGCTGGCCGGCTACGCGATCATCGACAACGCCTCGTTCCCGATCGTGGGTGACCCGAAGAACGCCTACGACACCTACCTGGAGCAGCTGGAAGCCGACGCCAAGGCGGCGGTGGACAAGGCCGTGGACATGGGCGTGGTCGACCGCAACCGCATCGGCGTGACCGGTCACAGCCATGGTGGCCTGATGACCGCCAACCTGATTGCGCACACCAACCTGTTCAAGGCCGGCGTGGCGACCAGCGGTTCGTACAACAAGACCTTTACCCCGTTCGGCTTCCAGAACGAACGCCGCTCGGTCTGGCAGGCGCAGGACGTGTACCTGAAGGCCTCGCCGTTCTTCTATGCCGACAAGATCAAGCTGCCGCTGCTGCTGGTCCACGGCGAGGACGACGCCAACCCGGGCACCGAGCCGTTCCAGTCGCGCAAGCTGTACCAGGCGATCCGCGGCAACGGCGGCACCACCCGCCTGGTGATGCTGCCGAACGAACCGCACTGGTACACCGCATTGGAATCGAACGAGCAGCTGGTGGCGGAAATGCTGAACTGGTTCGACACCTACGTGAAGAACGCCAAGTAAGGGAACAGAAAGGCCACCTCCGGGTGGCCTTTCTGTCTCGGGATGTGAGTGGGCAGACGGCCTGGATCCGGATGCGCAATCGGGAATCGGGAAGCCACCTGCCATGCGGCATGCGGGGCCACCCGGGCTGCTAAGCTGGGAATGGAAACGGACCAGGAGACATCGATGCATCGCAATGGAATGCGCGCCATCACTTTTGTCATCGCGACGCTGTTGGCCGGGATGACACACGGAGTGGAAGCGCAGGCTCTGCGGGCAGATGACCGCAGCTACTTTGGCAGCGCCTCCCTTGAACGTGAGGCATGGCAGAACCTCGAGCGCAGCACCGATGCCCTCAAGGCCCTTCAGGCGCCGCCAGACGTGCGGTTCCAGCAGGCCGAGCAGCTGTATGGCGAGTGCCTCCGGCACCATGGCTACCTGCATCTTCAGGCAGCGCGCAATGCTGATGATGCCCGGCTGGCCAACACCCAGGGCGAAGTGGCCGGCACATGTGGACGCATCGCGGCGATTGCCAAGCAGGCATTACGTGATGCGCCCGCGCAGGCTGCCTGGATCGAGCCGCATGCCGACCTGCGTGAACGGGCGTTGCGGGAGGGTGTGCAGCCGGCCAATGCCGCGCTGGTGGATGCGGTCGACACGTTGGCCGACCCGGCGCTGGACAGCTTCGGGCGACTGCACCGGCAGCTGCTGCAATCGGCGCCCTTTGCGCGCTTCGAACATGAAGGCGGCACGTTTGACAGCCGCACCGATGCGCGAGCCCTTTCCCGCCTGCCGGACCGTTCACTGCGCGAAGCGGCATGGCGTGCTTACTGGCAGGGAATGGCGTCGCGGCGCCGCGAAATGGCAACGGTGCTGCTGGGCCTGGTCCGCCTCAACGAGCAAGCGTCGGAACTGCAGGGCGATGGAACTGCGCCTGACCGCAGCTACCGGCACATGGGCCTGGATCAGGCCGCCGTCGACGCGACACTGGCGGCAGTAGCGCGCCACGCGCCGCTGCGACGCAACTATCAACAGATGCAGTTGACCCATCTTGAGCGCATGGGCCAGGCCTCCCCAAGGATCTGGGACATGGGCCTGCCTGATGCGGGCTATATCCCTCCGCCGCTTGACCTGGCGCAATTGCGTGATGCGGCAGCGGCATCGATGCAGGTGCTGGGGCCGGACTACGTGACAGGGCTGCGCGGGCTGCTCGATCCTGCGGGCGGACACATGGATCTGGGTGGATCGGCAGGGCGGCGCGCGATGGATGCGTTTTCGATCAGCGCCCCTGGCGCGCCTTCGCTGCTGTTCGTTGGTCATCGACAGGGCGATCTGGAGGGGGATGTCCAGATCGCTCACGAAGCCGGCCATGCCATGCATGGGCAGTGGATGCAGCGCGGTGGCGCATCCTCGTTCCAGCGCAACGGCAACAAGTGGTTGACCGAGGCCTTCGCCATCTACAACGAACTGAAGTTCCGCGATCAGCTCTATCGGCAGGCCAGCGATCCACGTGCCAAGGCGTATTACCTGAAGTCGTTGCTCGATGACATCATCCTGCAGCTGTTCGTATCGTCTGAAGAGGCCGATCTGGAACAGTCCATCTATCAGCAAGTGGCCGCCGATGAGGTTGGCAACGCAGACGCGCTTGATGCGATGACGGTGAAGGTACTGGGCCGGTATGGCGGCGCATCGGAGCAGTATCCCGAGCTGCGCAGCACCTGGGTATCCAAGCGGCTGATGTATGAGGATCCGCTTTACCTGGCCAATTACCTGTATGCCGGATTGATTGCGGTGCAGCTCTTCGCACAGGACCAGCAGGATCCGGAGGGATTCAGGGAGCGCTACCTGGCCGTCCTGGGCGAAGGGTTTGATCGCCCGCCGCAGCAGCAGGTCGAGCAGTTGCTGAATGCGAAGCCCGACTGGCCACGCCTGGTCGAGGAGGATCTGGGCCTCTTCCAGCAGTACCTGGCGCAGCTGCAGGTACTGCACGCGGAAATCGAGCGCCAGCGCGGTCGCTGAACAGGCGACAGCCTGCTGCTGACCGGCACCCGGGTGATGTACGCGGTGCGCAGCGAGCCGGACGCGCTTTCCGCGGTCCTCGACTCGGCCAGCAATGCGCCGGCCGCGCGCGAAGCGAACCGGATGGTGCCCCAGGGTGACCTCGTGTCATTGGCCGTTGCGATCGCGTAACCGTATGTGATGCGGGTGCAATGGCGTGCGGAAGCTGCGATACGCTGCAGGCCTGTTGCTGTCTGCCAGGGGTTTCACCAATGAAGTCCAAACGTATAGCCGCAGTGTTGGCGCTGGTGATGACGCCGATCCTGCATGCGCAATCACTCCCCTCCGAACTGGCGCAGCTGGGCATTGTTGCCGGCATGCCTTATGCCAAGGCCAAGCGCTTGATGGATGCGGCAGGGTGGCAGGCGAGTCCGGTCCAGGGCGCGCCTGAGTCACTCGAGGGCTTTCCGGAAGTTGGATGCCAGAAGGGCGCCAAGCAATGCGCAACAACCTTCGAAAAGGGCGGGCAGCAGGTCGCGATGCGGCTGGGCACTACCCTGGCAGGGCAGCCGTTCGTACAGGGCGCTGATTGAGCGCCTGCTGCGCTCACGCCAGCGGCAGACGGTCCTGCGCGTGCGACAGGCGGTCGTGCAGCGCACGCACGTGCTCGGCCTTGGCATGGATGCGCGCGGTATCACCGAAACTGCGCAGGTAGGTGCACGCGGCAAAGCCAGCGCTCTTCTTTTCGTATTCGGCAATCCAGGCCAGACGGTCCGGGTTGTTGGCCTGTTCGGCTGACCACGCGGCCACCGGTGGGCGGATGCGGTATTTCAGGCCGACGCGCCAGGGCTTCGGTGTCAGTCGCGCACGGAAGCAATGCTGCAGCCGGCACATGCGCGCGTACAGGGCGTCGGTACCCAGCGCCTTGAAGAAGGCCTGCAGTTGCTCGTCCTCGGGCGAGAACGTGGCATGCATGACCAGCACGCGTAGTCCGGCTGGCGTGCGGTAGGCGCGCAGATGCCAGTCCGGATGCTGTTCGCTGAAGGCCGCGACCCGCTGCAGCGCCACACCTTCGGCGCCACCGGCGGCGGCCAGCCGCCGCCTGCGCTGCATCAGCATCGCGGCATTCACCAGCACTACGGCCGCCACGCCCAATACCAGTCCCACCAGCCAGTGCCACAGCAGGGTGCCGACGATAGCGCCAGCAAACAGCAGCGCTGCGGCGATGACAGCGGGCATCACGCAACCCGCCGGTGGCTGCGCATGGTCGATGTCGGCGAACAGCACGTCCGGGCTGTTGAGGCACAGTGCGCCATAGCTGTTGCGGGTGATGATGACGTCGCCGTCGCGCTGCACGATCTGCTCGCGGATCGGCACGCCCTCCACGCCGTAGTTGCTGCGCACTTCGCGGCGCGGCAGCGCCTGCCCGGCGAGGATGGCATTGAGGGCTTCGTTGGCGCGGCGGTCGGCGTGCACCTGCGCCTCTGCAGGGCCTTCGTCGGACCAGCCGAAGCGGCGCACCACCACCGGCCGGCCACGGAAACGGGCCTGCAGGCGGGCTTCGGCCCAGTACGCGGGAACGATCATCATCGTGCGGTGCTCCATCTTCCATGGCAGGTGCCGAAGCGAGTCTGGCACAGCGCCGGTGCGCCCGCATCCGCCTGCTGCAGTGGGCCGGGCGGAGTGATAGATTGCGCGCTTCGCATGCACTCCACCAAGGACGGAGCGATGTTCATGATCCTGCGCGGCCTGTTGGCCCTGGCCTGTGCCGGGGCGGTAGGCGTGGCCACCGCAGCGGTACCGGCAGGGCCGCAGATCCTCACCGAGGATGTCAGCCGTTTCTATGCACTTTATGACAGCGCTGGCGGCAAGCCCAGCGTTGCGCAGCTGCGTGGATACCTGGCCGAGGGTTCGGCGGGCCTGGCCGAACTGGCGAAGGTGCGCCGGGTCACCCCCGAGCGCATTGCCGAGTCCATCGCCAAGCAGCCGGAACTGTATGCGCAGGGACGAAGCTGCCTGGCCGAACTGCCAGCGGTGAAGCAACGCCTGACGCAGGTGTTTTCCAACCTGCAGGCGATCTACCCACAGGCCGCGTTTCCGCCGGTGACCATCGCGGTGGGCCGTGGCCGTCCGGTCGGGCTGACCTCGAAAAGCGGGGTGATCATCGGCCTGGAAGCGCTGTGCGCAGCCGATTTCATGAATCCCAATGTGCAGGACCGCTTCGTGCATGTGATCGCACACGAATACGTGCACATCCAGCAGACCGGCCTGATCGACTTCGAGCCGGGTGACCCGCGCGCGACAGTGCTGCGTGTTTCGCTGGGCGAGGGCATCGCCGAGTTCATCGCCGAACTGATTTCCGGCAACGTCGGCAATGGGCGTCACGCGGCCTGGACCCGTGGCCGGGAAGTGCATATCGAAAGCGCCTTCGCGCTGGATCTGGACAGCACCGATCTGTCGCCATGGCTGTACAACTACAAGCCGGGCTCGCAGGAGCCCTATGACCTGGGCTACTGGGTGGGCTACCGCATCGCCAAAGCCTACTACCTGCAGGCCAAGGACAAGCGTGATGCGGTGCGTGCGCTGATCCAGCAGGACAACCCGAAGCCGATCCTGGCTGCCAGTGGCTGGACGCCCGGCATGTGGATGCCGGCGAAAGTCACGGGTGTAGCGGCGCGTACGGCTGCACGCTGAGCACAGGGCAGGGCGTTAGACTGCGCAAGATGATTTCAGGAGTACCCGCATGCGTGGACCTGTTGAGCTTGCCGCTGCAACCGTCGTGACGTTGGGCCTCGCGTTGGCTTCTCCGCTGGGTGCCGCCGAAGTCGTCGCAGTCAATCCGCTGCTGCAGACGCCCATCGACCAGTTGCGCCCAGACGAGGTTCGTTTCATGCAGCAGCGCCTGGCCGATTTTCCGCAGCTGCAGCACTATCGTGATGCCAACGCGCGACTGCCCGCGGCGGCGCCGGGCCAGCCACGCGTGGTCTTCTTCGGCGACTCCATCACCGAAGGCTGGGGCAGGGAAGGCAGCGCGGCTTTCTTCCCCGGCAAGGGCTGGCTCAACCGCGGTATCAGCGGCCAGACCACGGCACAGATGCTGGTGCGCTTCCCGCAAGACGTGCTGGCGCTGAAGCCACAGGTGGTGGTGATCCTGGCCGGTACCAACGATATTGCAGGCAACACCGGTCCATCCACGCAGGCGATGATCGAAGACAACCTGCACGCGATGGTGGACCTGGCGCGTGCACATGGCATCGCCGTGGTGCTGGCATCGGTGCTGCCAGTCAGCGATTACCCATGGATGCCCGGGATCGCGCCTGCGCCCAAGGTGCGTGCGCTGAACACGGCGTTGAAGCGCCATGCCGATGCACAGCAGCTGGTCTATCTGGACTACCACACGCCGATGGCCAATGCCGCCGGAGGGCTCGATCCGCAGCTGGCCGAGGATGGCGTGCATCCCACGGCGAAGGGCTATGCGGTGATGGCGCCGTTGGCCGAGGCGGCGATTGGCCGAGCTCTCAAGGACATGAATGCTGGAGCACGATAGTCAGGCTGGAACGTCAGACACTGACGCATACGCCGCAATGGCTGGCGCTTGTTTGCTGCAGAATGGCTGATTTGGATCGGGAGGGACGATGGGTGCTGTTTCGCTCACGGTAGTAGAGATTGTGGCGCGCGCAATTTTCAAGCGCGCACCGTCGTTGGTTACCGAAATCTACTCCACACCGGGCGAGACCCTCCAGCGATTCGGTAGCGCAGAGGATCTATGCAGCTACGCGGAATTGCTCCGGCAGGTAAAAGGAGGAGCGGTTTTTGTCGGAGTGAGATATCCCGATATGGACGGTGACGTCACCATCCGAGAATTTGAGCTGACCAAGGGGCCAGATCGCGGGAAGATGCGCTCGAGCGTTGCAGGATGGGGGCTAATACACGTTTTTCTGCCGGTGAATCAAGACGCCAGTAGCTTGGCAAGTATCTATCGCATGTCCGAACGCGGCGCCTTCGCCAGAGAGCGCGGTGGAATCGATCTTCCTCCCGTGAGGGATTGGAATTGGAAAGCGGTTGAATCGCACTCGCGCAGATTGAAGCGTGTTCTGAAGGATGCAATCTAAAGTCGCGTGAAGTCTGTGCTTACAGGTGGCGGGGTACTACTTGAGCGACATTGTTGCCAGCAGCCACTTACAGAAACTGATCACCAGCGGATCGGCTGCGCTGTCCTCATGCACCAGCCAGCTCCAGCGCGGGCCGCGCACGCGTGCCTCATCCAGCGGCTGCAGCAGCCCCTGATCGCAGGCGCGTGCCGCCAGCAGCTCGCTGACCAGGGCGATACCCAGCCCTTGGCAGGCAGCATCCAGCAGCTGCCCGGGTTCGGAGAAGTTCATGCCTTCGCGGCGCTGGCCGACATCGGCGCCCCCCTGCACCTGCCACTGGCTCCAGTCCATTTCGCGCTCGCCATGCAGGGTGAGGCGTTCGTGCACAGGCGTGGCGAGCAGGGCCGGATGGCAGGCCGGAAAGAGGCGATCCTGCAGCAGCACGCGATGCTGGCACTGCGCCTGTGAGTCGAGGTCATCGCGTACCGCCACGTCCAGCGTCTGCGTGGTCATATCCGGTGCCTCCTCGCTGGTCAGCAGCCACAGGTCGGCGTCGGGATGCAGGCGGTGGAAGCTGGCCAGGCGCGGCACCAGCCAATGCCGGGCAAAGGCTGGACTGGTGTTGACGATCAGTTGATTCGGCTTGCAGTACTGATCGAGCCGGCGGATGCCGCTGGCCAGCTGCCGCAGCAGGGACTGGGTGGTTTCCAGCAGGTCGATGCCGGCGTCGGTGAGGGTGACGCTGCGGCCCTGCCGGAAGAACAACGGCTGCTGCAGCGAGGCTTCCAGGCCCCGGATCTGCTGGCTGATGGCCGACTGGTCAGATGCAGTTCCTCGGCCGCCCTGTGGAAACTACCCAGGCGGGCGGCGGCCTCGAAACCACGCAGCGCGTTCAGCGGTGGCCAATGCTTCAGCATTTCAGATAAGTAAAACTGTTCAATTGATGGCTGAATCTATCGTTTGTTCTTATCGATACGCAAGCGCAGCATAGGTCCATCCCACACCGGCCCTGGAGCCCGTCATGAGCAGCCGTCGTCGCTTCCTCACCCAGCTGGCGGGCGCCGCTGGCCTTGGCGGCCTGGCCGCCCTCGGGCTGGCGGGGCTGCCGACGCGCGTATCCGCAGCGGGGCCGGGTGCGGGTATCTGGCGCATGCCGGACGAGCACGGGCCGCAGGAACGCGTTTTCCTGGCCTTCGCCGCGCAACCGCGGGTGTGGGGCGCGCAGGCCGATGCGGTGAACACCGCCGTGGCACGCCTGGCCCGCACCATCGCCCGCCACCAGCCCGTTAGTGTGCTGTGCCGGCCGGCGCAGCGGAAGCAGGCGCAGGACCGCTGCGGCCGCGACAACATCGAGTTCCTCGAGGCGCCGCTGGATGACATCTGGGTGCGCGATTACGGCGGTTGCTTCGTCACCGATGGCCAGGGCGGACTGGGGCTGGTCGACTTCAACTTCAATGGCTGGGGCGGCAAGCAGAGCGCGCGCAACGATGGTGCGGTGGCACCGTGGCTGGCGCAGGTGACCGGTGCCACGCTGCTGGAAAGCGATCTGGTGGGCGAGGGTGGCGGCATCGAAGTCGATGGCCATGGCACGGCCATCCTCACCGAAAGCTGCTGGGTGAACCGCAATCGCAATCCCGGCTGGTCGCGCGCGGATATCGAGGCCGAGCTGATGCACCACCTCGGCCTGCGCAAGGTGATCTGGCTGCCCGGCATCGCCGGCGAGGACATCACTGACGCACACGTGGATTTCTATGCGCGCTTCGTGCGTCCGGGCGTGGTGATCGCCAATCTGGACGACGATCCGCAGTCCTACGACTACGATCTGACCCGCGAGCACCTGGAGATTCTGCGCGTCGCCACCGATGCCGATGGCCGTCGTCTGCAGGTGCACACGCTGCCGCCGCCGCTGGACGGGCGCGACAACGTGCATACCCGCGACAACGACGATCTGGCGACGGGCTATATCAACTACCTGCCGATCAACGGCGCGGTGGTTGCGCCGCAGTTCGGTGACGACGCAGCCGATGGCTACTGCCGTGAACTGCTGGAGGACATGTATCCCGGCCGCGTGATCGAACAGGTGGATATCGATGCGATCGC
Organism: Stenotrophomonas sp. YJH_SMC_48-3; assembly: GCF_059369375.1. Lineage (NCBI taxonomy): Bacteria > Pseudomonadati > Pseudomonadota > Gammaproteobacteria > Lysobacterales > Lysobacteraceae > Stenotrophomonas > Stenotrophomonas sp. YJH_SMC_48-3. The sequence goes on from NZ_JCAFSQ010000004.1 coordinate 129,515, forward strand.
CGGCGGCGGAGGTGGCATCCATTGCGTGACCAAGAACATGCCGAACGTAGGGTGACGTGCCTCAGGCATCGTCCTGCTTCAACGCCGCATCGGCCGCCAGCAGCGCCTCGGCGGCTGCACTGAGCGACGGCGACGGTGGGGCGACCACGCCGATCGCTTCCATCATCTTCGGCATGCCCAGGAACTGGCGCGCGCGACGGTCGTAGATGCCGGTGACCAGCAGCGCACGTGTGGCGATCTTCTGCTCGGGCCCGATCAGCACGCGCTGCTCCATGATGCCGCGCGAGCCGACCCAGCCCACCAGGCGCGTTTCCAGGGTGAAGCGCTGGAACGGCTTGAGTTCGCGGCGGAACTGGATGGTGCCGGCACCAACAATCGGCGCCCACTTCTCGCGCAGCGCCACCCGCCCCAGGCCCATGCGCAGGATCAGGTCCAGCCGGCCCAGATCGAAGATGTTCCAGTAGCGGCCGTTGGTCATGTGCAGGTTGCTGTCCAGATCGTTGGGCAGCACACGGAGCTGCAGGCGCGAGACCCCGAACGGGGCCTCCAGCTTCGGCCGGGACAGGCTGCAAAGCAGCAGATGGAGCAGGCGGAACCAGAGATTCATGGCTATGACGACTGTTATAGAACGGCCGGTACGCTAATCTATGACGACTGTCTTAGCAAGGCGATCGCCGTGAGTCCACGACCCTCTGATGCCCCGCAACGGGTGATTGATGCCGCAGCACTGATGCTGGCGCGGGTAGGCCTCAATGCCACCAGCATCCGTGAGGTGACCAAGCTGGCCGAGGCCCCATTGGGCTCGACCTACCACCATTTTCCCGGCGGCAAGCAGGAGCTGCTGGCGCGTGCCACTCACATGGCTGGCGACAAGGTGGAAGCGCTGCTGGTGGAGTTGCTGAAGGGCGGGGCGGTGCAGGGTCTGCAGCAGTTTCTGGCAATGTGGCGCGAGCGCCTGCTGCGCTCCGGGTTCCGCGCCGGCTGCCCGGTGCTGGCCGCCGCGGTCGAGGAACCGGTCGAGGCGGTTCCCAGCCAACCGCGCGCGGCCGCCGCAGAGGTGTTCATGCGCTGGCAGGGGCATCTGGCCGCAGCCTTCATTGCCGACGGCCACCAACCTGCTGTGGCGGATGGGTTGGCCAGCCTGGTGATCGCCAGCGTGGAAGGCGCCGTGGCGATGTGCCGCGCACTGCAGGACATCGCCCCGTTCGACCAGGTCGCAGCGCAGTTGCTGAAGGCCGCCGCGCCACCTGAGCGCTAGAATGCACCCAAACGCGCTACTGCGTGCCCGGCAAGGATGTCCGCATGTTGCACCACCTTTCCCTCGGCGTTCGTGACCTTGATATCGCAGGCCGCTTTTATGACGCCGCGCTCGCCGCACTCGGGTACCGCCGGGTGTTCGAGGACGAGACCGCGATCGGCTATGGGGTGGCCGATGATGAAGACGCGTTGTGCCTGAAGCTGCGTGATGACGCCGCAGCGCCGGGCCCCGGCTTCCACCTGGCGTTCGCTGCAGCGTCCGCAGCGGCGGTGGATGCCTTCCACGCAGCAGCCATCGCCAACGGAGGCGCTGACAATGGAGCGCCCGGACTGCGCCCCGATTACGGTGACTTCTACTACGCCGCGTTCGTGGTCGACCCCGAGGGCCATCGCATCGAGGCGGTGACCAAGGCGCGGCCGGCGTGAAGCAGCCGGGCATTCCGGCGCCAGCCCGCTGAAGCTGCCAATCGCATGCCGTAGCCCGGCATGGCCCATACCAGGCCGACGATCGGCCAGCGCCCGTCCGCCCCTGGTACTCCCCAAGCCGTAGAGGCACGCGCAGTTTTCGATCCTGCCCGACTCTGCGCTATTATCCGCCGGGGGCCTCGGAACGTGGCCCGGCTTCAACCAACCCTGACAAGGACAAGCGCATGGATGTCGCTGCACGCAGGAACAGGACGTTGTTTCGTTGGATCATGGTGGCACTGCTGGCGGTACTGATGCCGTTTGCAGCGCTGGCGCAGCCCGCAGCCGGGCAGGCCGATGGCGCCGAAGCCGCCACTGCCACGGAAGAGGCGCAATGCCGCGCCTGCAGCTATGAACGCATCGGGCCCAAAGTCGATATCGGGCTGGTTGCATTAGTGTCGCTGCTGGTGGTGGGTCTGCTGATCGCAGCGTCGCGGGAATGGGGCAGCACGTCGCAGCGCTGGACCTGCCGCACGCTGGCTCTGTTGCTGGTGGGCATCGGCCTGGCGTTGTTGTGGTGGGCTGGCAGCGTCGTCTACCTGGGCTACAACCCGTGGCAGGAAATGGCCGCCCCCGTCGGTGGCTCGCTCACCTCGACACTGCTCACTACCTCACCGAAGTGGCTGGCGGCGCTGGTGTTGATTGGTTTCGCGCCTTCCATCTGGAAGCGCAGCGAACGCCTGCCGGCCTGGCGTATCGGCTGACCCTGGAACGACGGCGCCGGGTCAGACCCGGCGCCGCCTGCGGCCATCAGTCAAAGCGCCAGTGCACGCCCGCATAGACGCCACGGCCTTCGCCTGGCGTCGAGCGCGCGACATCCTTGCCGGCGTCGTCGTAGCCCGGCGTGACCGTGGCCGCGTAGTGGCGGTTGCCGATGTTGCGCATCTCCGCCCAGGCCTGCCAGCGACCACCGGGTGCCTCGTAGCCGATGCGGCTGCCGAAGATCACGTGGCTATCGGCCCAGTAGCTGTTGGCGTAGTCCACCGCGATGCGCGAGGCGTATTCGCTGTTCAGCGCGGCGTACAGGCCGGAGGCATGATCGAAGCGCAGCTCGGCCTGGTAGCTGTGGCGCGGCAGGCCCGGCAGGCGGTTGCTGCCGAAGCGCGCATCGTGGCGGTAACCGAAATCACTGAAGGTGTACGCCTGGCGCAACGACAGGCGCCCCGGCGCGGCCCGCCACAGTGTGCTGTCCAATCCGGCTTCGATGCCACGGTGCACGGTGGGGCTGGCGTTGTTCTCTGCGATGAACAGGTTCGGTACCGGCTGCAGCTCCACGCTCAACAATTCATGGTTCACGTGGGCGTAGTAGCCGGTCAGTTCCCAGCGACCCAGCGCCGCGTCACCGCGCGCGCCCAGTTCCAGCGTGGTGGCGGTCTGGTTCTGCATCGGCACCGGCGCGCGCTGGCGGCCGCTGGACGGGCCATTGCCTGGCCCGAAGTACTGGTTCGAGCCCCAGATCATCGACCACGGGTGCGGCGCCTCCACCGAGCGGCTGAGGTTGCCGAACCACTGCGTCTGCGCGCTGTGCTGCCAGGTGAAGCCCAGTCGCGGCGCGTAGTCCCAGTCGTGGTCGCGCAGGCGGCCGCCGCTGCTCGGCCAGGTCACCTGCACGTCGCGGCGGGTGCTGATCAGTGCCAGCCCGGTCTGCATGCGCAGGCGGTCGTTGAAGGTGAGGGTATTGCCGACGTGCAGCGTGCTGTCGGTGCCGTGGTGGCGGAAGTCACGCGTGCGCGTACCGGCGGCATAGCCGTTGCTGGCAAAGCGCAGCGACTCGCGCACATCGGCGTCCAGATCGTGGGTGACGCGCAGACCGATCGTGGTTTGGCTGTCCAGGCCGAACAGCCGGTGGCGGTGGTGGTAGTCCAGCGTGGCGTTGAGGTTGGCGTAGTCCAGCTGCTGGCGGTACAGGCTCTCGTTCAAGTCCATCGGGTACGTGTGGTAGACCAGCCCGGCCTGCAGCGAAGAATCCTCGTCGATCTGCAGCGTGGTGACATTGCCCACCCAGGTACTGCCCGGCTGCGGGCGGCGCGCATCGATGGCCAGGTTGGCCGCGTTTGCCGCATGCGGATCGTTGCGGATCTGATCGCGGGTCAAGCGACCGGGCGTTTCGTGATTGGTTTCGCGGTAGCGCACGAAGAAACGTGTCTGCAGGTCGGGCGTGATCTGCCAGCCGATGTTGGCCATCGCGCCCTTGCCGTCGCCGCGCGCATGGCGCTGATAACCATCGAACTCGGTATCGGTGTAAGCCAGGAAGTAGTCGACATCACCACTGGCGCCGCCCCAACTGATGCCGCGCTTCTGGTAGCCACGGCTGCCGGCTTCGTAGTGCAGCTGCACGCCCGCCGAATCACGTCCGCTGCGGCTGACGTAGTCGATGGCGCCGCCCAACGCGAGCGCGCCGCGTTCGAAGCCGTTGGCGCCGCGGAGCACTTCCACGCGCGACAACCACAGCGGTTCCAGCAGCTCGTAGGGCGTGCCGCCCGGGCCGGTCAGTGGCAGGCCGTCGATCGACACCGCAATGCCTGAGGCATGCGCGCCGGGGCCCCGGTTGATGCCCGAACCGCGGATCGAGATCCTGGTGCCCTCGTTGCCCGGCGACTGCGCGCTGATGCCGGGCTGGTAGGCCAGCACATCGGCGCTGCTGGAAAGGCGGCTGTCGGCCTTGGCCACGTCGATGACGTTGCTGGCGCCGGGTACACGCTTCAATGCCTCGCGCGCCTGGGCACTGGCATCAGTGGCAGCGGTGACGTGCACGGCATCCAGCGTGGTGGCCTGTGGGGCCGCAGCGGCGGTGGAAGCTAGGCCGAGGGAAACGGCCAGGACCAGCGGTGATCGGGTGGGGCGGTACAACGAGAGCGACATGCGGGAATGCTGTAAACCACGAAAGTTGCGCGCAAGTTAACAGGTCGACGGCGCCACGTCACCCATCGGCGGCGTATGGCCGCCCGCCGCGTTCCTGTAGAGCCGAGCCCGCGCTCGGCTAATCGCGCAGCGCCGGTTGTCTGCCATCGCGACGAAGAGCAGCCGAGCATGGGCTCGGCTCTACAGCAGGGTTTATGGCGAGGGTTTCGTCAGCGTCTTCGACTTTGCGTAGAACTGATCAGCTGCTTCCTTCTCGCCCAATGCCGCATGACACTCGGCCAGGCTGTCCCACACATTGGCCGAATCCGGATACAGCTCGGTGTTGAGGGCGAATACCTTCAACGCCCTGCGTGCACCAAGGCTCTCGCGGATGGCATAGCCACTGGCGTTGATCGCACGTTCCAGCTCGCTGCCCGTCACCCGGTTGTCATCGCGCAACCAGCTGCGTATCGCCTGGGCAGCGCCTGCGTCATCGTCCAGCGCATACGCGATCAGCCGCTCGGACAGTACCGCATGCGGAAACTCCTGCGGCGCGGCCACCGCCATCGTGCTTTCCACCAGCGTGCTCGACCAGACATTGCGGGCGCTGCCGTTGGTCAGGTAAACGAATACCCAGTAGCCGCTGGCCAGCGTGCCCTTGTAGGCCAATCGCGTACGTACACGGGTGCCGCCATCATGGCCGACCTGGGTGTAGCCGTCACTGCGGGTGGTGTCCCAGCCGGTGGAGAAGAAATTGCTGCCGCCACCGCTCAGTTTCTGCGGCTGCCAGAGTTCTTCCAAGGTCGCCGTGCGCACCAGCTTGCCGGTGGCCAGTGCTTGCAGGAAGCGGTTCATGTCGCCCACGGTGGTCTGCAGGTCGGCATGGCCCCAGCCGTAGTCCGGCCAAGGGTCTTCATTGGCCGGCTGCAGTTGGCCGTCCTTGCCGATGTACGGCACCGCCGCGCGCGTGGCTGGCACGCTGGTGACACCCCACGAGGTGCTGGCCATCTTCAAAGGCTGCAGGATGCGTTCGCGTGCGATGGCCGGGTAGGGCTTGCGATAGTGCGCTTCCAGCAACGCCGTCAGCACCAGGTAGTTCGCCTGGGTGTACTGCACGCGGCTGCCGGTGGCGGACTGCATCGGTGCCGCGCCGGCCACCTTCAGTGCAGCGCCAAGGTCAGGGGCTACCCCAGGGTAGCCCTTGCTGACCCAACGGTTGTCGACACGATCGTAGTACTCGCCGATGCCCGAGCTGTGGTTGAGAAAGTCGCGTACGTGGATCGCCTGCCATGCGGTCGGCAGGTCCGGCACATAGCGGCTGGCCGGCGCATCAAGATCCACCTTGCCCTGATCGACCAGTTGCATCACCAGCGTGCTGGTCAGCAGCTTGGCCATCGACTGCGCGGCGAAGATGGTCTCGACGGTGGCGGGCGCATGGGTAGCGGGATCACGTTCACCGCTGGCGCCCTGGTACAGCACCTGACTGTTGTGAGCGACCAGTACGGCTTGGCCGGCGATGCCGTAGCGTTCGCGGTTGGCCTGCAGTTGGGCGTCGAGCCGGGTAGAGAGAGCGGTGGGGACGTCACGCGCCGAAGCAGGCGGAATCACCCATAGCGTGCAGAGCAATGCGGCAGCGAGCGTGCGGTACATCGCGGTGATCCATCAGCGGTGATGGCGCATGTTGGTCACGACGGAAGAGCGGGTCAAGTCAGGCCGGATCTTTGTTCCACTCAGGCACATAGGTGAGCAGGGATGAAGCAAGGCGGAAGCCTTTGGTAGCAGGTCTGTCGCGATTGCCCCTTCTGGCGCGCGGGGCCTTCAGATACAACGTCGGACCGGAGCGCGGCGATCTTGGATCAGGCCCCAGCCGGATAGACCTGTCCATTGAAGGTCTGTTGACCACGTCGCCACCTCGTAACACTGTGACTGCCGGATCGAGTAAATCTGCGGTCGCCCGCAACTGGAAGCAAATAATGGCCAAGCCCCGTGAATTCAAAAAACTGGTGGCATACCTGCAGAAGATTCCTGCGATGTCCGAGCCCATCCACTGGCAGCGCTGCGACGATGGAACTTGGTCTGTCGGCTTTTCGCTTGCCTTGGAGCACCCGCTGGCGTGGAGCGCGGTGCAGGAGTTGGCGTATGTGCTCAACACGCTTTCTGTGTCTGAGCTTCTCCCCACTCGTTTCCTGCCCACGGCGCCACCGCCCTATCTCAATGGTCCAGCATGCTGGTATCTGGGCTGGCGCATCGAATCGACGCTACCCGGCATCAAGCCTGATGAGGTGCTTGAGTGGCTTGAAGGGCGATTGCCGCAGCCAGTAGACGACGAATCGAAGTGGATCCCATCCATTGTTGAAGACTGCGAATCGCCTGACGATGAGGAGTGAGCCGGGCGTGCCGATCTCTTGCTGCTGTTGGTTCAGTGGGATACTACTCCGCTGATGCACCGGTGCAAGTAATGCCAGGTTCCGCCAACGAAGCTGTGATGAAAGACCAACTTCTGGACGAGCTGCTGCGGGCTTCGCGAATGCTTACTTCAGAAGAGGTTGCCACATTTGACCGGACGGTTCAGGCGCTATCAGGTCTGGAGTTCTCCGGTCGGGAGCTGGGAGTTCTCTTCTCGATGTTCGCCGATGACACTCCGCATCATGAAGTCATGTGGGGCCTTCTTCATCTTGTCGAGGCAAGTGACGGCGACAGCATGGTTTCCGCGCTTGTCCAATCAGCTCCGTACATGCGTCGCGTGGCACCAGAATGGTTGGAGACTTTCGTCTGCAGATTGCTTAATAGTGATCTACACAGAAATATGTTGATTGCTTACTTGAAGAGCATGGCCTCGACGAAGGGTGCAGCAGAAGTCGTCTCCTTGATCGAAGCGCTCAAGGCTGATACGTCGGACAGTATTCGAGCAAAGGCATCGGTGGTCGCTTCGGCACTGATGTAGCGGAGTGAGCGCCGACCAAGGTCGGCATCTACCAGAGCGTCCCCGCACCAGGGGGGAGCGGACGGCGGCCGGCGGCACGGGCAATGCATGGGCGGTGCCGGCCAGCGGCCGGCACTACCCAGACCTTGATCAGCCCAGGATCCCCGGCAGATCCAGTCCCTTTTCCTTCGCGCAGTCGATCGCGATTTCATACCCCGCATCGGCATGGCGCATCACGCCGGTGGCCGGGTCGTTCCACAGCACGCGGCCAATCCGCTTGGCGGCCGCCTCGGTGCCGTCGCAGACGATCACCATGCCGGCGTGCTGCGAGAAGCCCATGCCGACGCCGCCACCGTGGTGCAGCGACACCCAGGTCGCGCCACTGGCGGTGTTGAGCAGGGCGTTCAGCAGCGGCCAGTCGGAGACCGCGTCGGAGCCGTCGGCCATCGCTTCGGTTTCGCGGTTCGGCGAGGCGACGCTGCCACTGTCCAGGTGGTCACGGCCGATCACCACCGGCGCCTTCAGTTCGCCGTTGGCCACCATCTCGTTGAAGGCCAGGCCCAGGCGGTCGCGGTCACCCAGGCCGACCCAGCAGATGCGTGCCGGCAGGCCCTGGAACTTGATCTTCTCGGCCGCCATGTCCAGCCAGCGGTGCAGGTGCGGGTTGTCCGGAATCAGTTCCTTCACCTTGGCATCGGTCCTGGCGATGTCTTCCGGGTCGCCGCTCAGCGCCGCCCAACGGAACGGGCCGATGCCACGGCAGAACAACGGGCGGATGTAGGCCGGCACGAAACCGGGGAAGTCGAAGGCATTGGCCACGCCTTCTTCCAGCGCCATCTGCCGCAGGTTGTTGCCGTAGTCCACGGTCGGCACGCCCAGCGCGTGGAAGCCGAGCATGGCGCGGATGTGGTTGGCCATCGAGGCACGCGCAGCCTTTTCCACTTCCTTGGGGGCGGAGACACGCTTTTCATCCCACTGCTCGACCGTCCAGCCCTGCGGCAGGTAGCCGTTCACCGGGTCATGCGCGGAGGTCTGGTCGGTCAGCAGGTCCGGCTTCACGCCGCGCTTGAGCAGTTCAGCCAGCACGTCGGCGACGTTGCCGAGCAGGCCCACCGACTTCGGCGTACCGGCCTTGCACGACTCGTCGATCAGGCGCAGGGCTTCGTCCAGATTGTCGGTCCAGGTATCCAGATAGCCGGTGCGCAGGCGCATGTCGATGCTGCTCTTGCGGCACTCGACGGCCAGGCAGGAGGCGCCGGCCATCACGGCAGCCAGCGGCTGTGCACCACCCATGCCGCCGAGGCCACCGGTGAACAGCCACTTCCCGGTCAGGTCGCCGCCGAAATGCTGGCGCCCCATTTCCACGAACGTCTCGTAGGTGCCCTGCACGATGCCCTGCGCACCGATGTAGATCCAGCTGCCGGCGGTCATCTGGCCGTACATGGCCAGGCCCTTCTTATCCAGCTCGTTGAAGTGGTCCCAGTTGGCCCAGCGCGGCACCAGGTTGGAATTGGCGATCAGCACGCGCGGTGCATCGGCGTGGGTGCGGAACACGCCCACCGGCTTGCCGGACTGCACCAGCAGAGTCTGGTCGTCGTCCAGGCGCTTGAGCGTTTCGACGATGGCATCGAAGCTCTCCCAGTCACGCGCGGCGCGGCCGATGCCGCCGTACACCACCAGCTCCTGCGGCCGCTCGGCCACGTCCGGGTGCAGGTTGTTCATCAGCATGCGCAGCGGCGCTTCGGTCAGCCAGCTTTTGGCGTTGAGCGTGGTGCCGGTCGGCGCGGCAATGGTGCGGGACGGGTCGTTGCGGGTCATGCGGCGCTCCGGTTCGTAGCGAATTCAAGGCAGGCGTTGAGCACCTGCGCCAGGGTGTGGCGCAGCGGTGCGGCGTGGGCGGGGTCGAGCGGGGTGGGCCAGCTGTGTTCGTCTACCTGGTCGGGCAGCGGCTCGTGCATGTAGCCGCGGCAGGCAAGTTCCATCTGCAGGCTGTGCACGCCGCCGGCGATGTTGCTGTAGTGGCGGGTGATCCAGCCGCCCTTGAAGCGGCCGTTGCGCACCTGGCTCATGCCGCTGATCTTCAGCAGGTTTTCCACAACATCGCTCAAGCCGTTGTCGCAGGACGTGTCGGGTGCGCCGGACGGCCCGGCGGTACCGAGGTTGAACTGCGGCAGCTCGCCATCGAACAGGTGCGGAATATGCGAGCGGATCGAATGCGCGTCGTACACCACCACCGTACCGTGCTGCGCGCGCAGGCGGGTGATCTGTGCGGCCAGCGCATCGTGGTAGGGCAGGAAATATGTGTCGCGGCGCCGCGCGATCTCGGCGTCATCCGGCTCGCGGCCCGCGTGGTACAGCGGCTGGTTGTCGAAGGTGGTCAGCGGGCACAGGCCGGTGGTGTTCTGGCCCGGGTACAGCGACACACCGCTGGGATCGCGGTTGAGGTCGATCACCGAACGTGAGATCGCCGAGCGCACCGTGGTCGCGCCCATGCCGCGCACGAAGTCGTACAGCTCGTGCACCCACCAGTCGGCATCGCGGCGCGCCAGCCACGGCGAGTGGTAGTCGCCGATCAGGTCGTGCGGCAGCTCGCTGCCGGTATGCGGGAAGCTGACGATGAGGGGGGCGTCGCCTTCGTGCACCGTCAGCCATTCGGGACGGGTATTCATGCGTGGGGTTCCACGGTTGGCAGCAGGTCGGTCAGGCCCTGCGCCAGCGCGCCACTGCGCACCAGATTCGTGGCTGTCACCATGTCCGGATGGAAGTAGCGGTCTTCTTCCAGCGTCGGCACCTGCGCGCGCAGGGCGGCGCGCACGGTTTCCAGCGCGGCACTGGAGCGCAGCGGCGCATGGAAGTCGCAGCCCTGCGCCGCGGCCAGCAGTTCGATGCCGATCACGTTGGCCGCGTTCTCGGCCATCTGCATCAGGCGCCGCGCACCGTGCGCGGCCATCGACACGTGGTCTTCCTGGTTGGCCGAGGTCGGGATCGAATCAACACTGGCCGGGTAGGCGCGCTGCTTGTTCTCTGAGACCAGCGCGGCGGCGGTCACCTGCGGAATCATGAAGCCGGAATTCAGGCCCGGGCGCGGGGTCAGGAACGCCGGCAGGCCGGACAGCGCCGGGTCCACCAGCATCGCCAGGCGGCGCTCGCTGATCGAACCGATCTCGCACACCGCCATCGCCAGCATGTCGGCGGCGAAGGCTACCGGCTCGGCGTGGAAGTTGCCACCGGACAACGCTTCGCCGGTATCGGTGAACACCAGTGGATTGTCGGACACGCCGTTGGCTTCGATTTCCAGCGTGGTCGCGGCCTGGCGCAGGATATCCAGCGCCGCCCCCATCACCTGCGGCTGGCAGCGCAGGCAGTACGGGTCCTGCACGCGCACGTCGTTGTCGCGGTGCGATTCGCGGATGCCTGAGCCGTGCATCAGCGTGCGCAGGGTGGCGGCGGTGGCGATCTGCCCGCGCTGGCCACGGATGGCATGGATGCGCGGATCGAACGGCGTGTCCGAACCCTTGGCCGCTTCCACCGACAACGCGCCGGTGACCAATGCCGCCTGGAACACGGTTTCGATTTCGAACAGGCCGGCCAGCGCATAGGCGGTGGAGAACTGGGTGCCGTTGAGCAGCGCCAGGCCTTCCTTCGCGCCCAGTTCGATCGGCTGCAGGCCAGCACGCGCCAGCGCGTCGGTTGCGGGCAGGCGTTCGTCACCGATGTAGGCTTCGCCCACGCCCAGCATCACGCTGGCCAGGTGCGAAAGCGGTGCCAGATCGCCGGAAGCACCCACCGAGCCTTGTGCCGGCACCACGGGCAACACGCCCTTGACCAGCATCGCTTCGAGCAGCAGCAGGGTTTCCTCGCGAATGCCCGATGCGCCTTGCGCCAGGCTGACCAGCTTCAGCGCCATCATCAACCGCACCACGTTGGCCGGCATCGGTTCGCCCACGCCAGCAGCGTGCGAGAGCACGATATTGCGCTGCAGGGTGGCCAGGTCTTCGCGCTCGATGCGCACGCTGGCCAGCTTGCCGAAGCCGGTGTTGATGCCATACACCGGCGCACCCTTGGCGACGATGGCGGCGACTGCAGCAGCACTGGCGCGCACTACCGGCAGCGCGGCCGGATCCAGTGCAAGCGGTGCACCGCGATAGACCTGCCGCCACTGGGCGAGAGTGACATGGCCGGGGCGAAGAACCAGGGTGTTGCTCATGCGTTGCTCCAGGAGGCAGGCAGGTCGGGCTGCCCGCGCACCACGCGCGCGTGCAGCGGGTTGAATCCAATGCGATAGACCAGGTCGGCGGGCGCATCGATGTCCCAGATCGCCAGGTCGCAGTCCAGGCCCACGGCCAGGCGGCCGATGCGCTCGCCGTGGCCCAGTGCGCGCGCCGCTTCACGGGTGAAGCCGGCGATGCACTCATCCACGGTCAGGCGGAACAGGGTGGCACCCATGTTCATCGCCAGCAGCGGGCTGGTCAGCGGCGAAGTGCCCGGGTTGCTGTCGGTGGCCAGCGCCAGCGGCACGCCGGCCGCACGCAGCGCGGCGATCGGCGGCAGGGTGGTATCGCGGGTGAAATAGAAAGCACCGGGCAGCAGTACGGCGACGGTACCGGCAGCGGCCATCGCGGCGATCCCGGCATCGTCCAGATGTTCGATATGGTCGGCCGACAGTGCACCGAAGCTGGCCGCCAGTTCGGCACCGTGCTGGTTGCTCAGCTGTTCGGCGTGGATCTTCACCGCCAGTCCGTTCGCGCGGGCGGCCTCGAACACCTGCCGCGCCTGCGCGGGCGAGAACGCGATGTTCTCGCAGAACACGTCCACCGCTTCGGCCAGGCCTTCGGCGGCGATGGCCGGAATCATCACCTCGCACACCTCGTCGATGTATTCCTGTGCCTCGCGGCCCGGCGGAGTCGCGTGCGCGCCAAGGAAGGTGGTGACCACGTTGACCCGGCATTGCTCGCCCAGCGCGCGCGCAACCTGCAGTTGCTTGCGTTCGTCGGCCAGGGTCAGGCCGTAGCCGGACTTGATCTCGAGGGTGGTTACGCCCTCGGCGCGCATCGCCAGCAACCGTGGCCGGCTTTCGCGGGCCAGCTGTTCCGGCGTCGCGGCGCGGGTGGCGCGCACGGTGGAGACGATGCCGCCGCCGGCACGGGCGATCTCGGCATAGCTGACGCCCTGCAGGCGCTGCTCGAATTCGTTGGCGCGGTTGCCGGCGTAGACCAGGTGGGTGTGGCAGTCGATCAGGCCTGGCGAAATCCAGCGGCCTTCGCCATCGATGCGGGTGGTCGGCTGCAGGTGGGCATCGCTGCCGGCCCGGCCGACGTGGATGATGCGGCCGTCGGCGCAGGCCAGTACGCCATCGCGGATGACACCCAGGCCCTCGCCGTCGAGGGTGATCAGGTGGACGTTGGACCAGAGGGTATCGACGTGCATGGCATCCACAACGCGGCTGTGCGTATATGTCTATACAATATAGGCGTCCATTTCGGGTTGTCCAGCCATGTCCGATTCGCGTTCCCCGCACTGCTTCCATGCCGCCCATGCCCTGCTGGCCGACGGCTGGGCCCGTGATGTCCGCCTGCAGGTGCAGGACGGTCGTATTGCGGCGATCGGTACGGGGCAGGGCGCCCAGCACGGCGACACCCGCGTCGGCATCTTGGTGCCGGGCCTGCCCAACCTGCACAGCCACGCGTTTCAGCGTGGCATGGCCGGCCTGACCGAGATCGGCGGCGGTGACGGTGACAGCTTCTGGAGCTGGCGCGAGCTGATGTACCGCTTCCTGGCCCATCTGCGCCCGGACGCGGTGCAGGCCATCGCCGCCCAGGCCTATATGGAAATGCTGGAAGGCGGCTTCACTCGCGTCGGCGAGTTCCATTACCTGCACCACGATTCCGACGGCCGCGCCTATGCCAATCGTGCCGAGATGAGTGCACGGATTGCCGCCGCCGCCGACCAGACCGGTATCGGCCTGACCCTGCTGCCGGTGTTCTATGCCCATGCCGATTTCGGCGGGGCACCGCCGAACCCCGCGCAGCGACGCCTGATCCACGACGTGGACGGCTTCGCGCAGCTGCTGGATGCCGCAAAGCCGGCATTGGCCACGCTGCCTGACGCGGTGCTCGGCATCGCCCCGCACAGCCTGCGCGCGGTCACCGGCGAAGAACTGAGTGCGTTGCTGCCGCTCACCGATGGCCCGGTGCACATCCATATCGCCGAGCAGGTGCGCGAAGTCGAGGCCTGCCTGGCCTGGAGCGGCCAGCGCCCGGTGCAGTGGCTGTACGACCACGCGCCGGTGGATGCGCGCTGGTGCCTGGTGCATGCCACCCACATCACCGATGACGAGCGCGCGGCCATCGCCGCCAGCCAGGCCGTGGCCGGTCTGTGCCCGATCACCGAGGCCAACCTGGGCGACGGCCTGTTCCCGATGCAGGCGTTCTCGCGCGAGGGCGGTCGCTTCGGTGTCGGTTCCGATTCCAATGTGCTGATCGATGCGGCCGAAGAACTGCGCCTGCTTGAGTACGGCCAACGCCTGACCCTGCGCGGGCGCAATGTGCTGGCCCCGGATGCCACCCGCAGCACCGGTCGCTTCCTGTTTGAAGGCGCCCTGCACGGTGGCGCACAAGCCCTGGGCGTGGCCGCTGGCCTGCAGATCGGTGCCAGTGCCGACCTGGTCGAACTGGACGCCGCGCACCCGGCGCTGCGGGCGCGACAGGACGACGCATGGCTTGACAGCTGGGTGTTCGCCGCACGTAATGGCGCGCTGCGATCGGTCTGGCGCCATGGCCGCCAATGCGTGGCCGAGGGCCGCCACCTGCAGCGCGAGGCGATCACCACCGCCTTCGCCGCCGCCCTGCGCGGCGTGCTGGGCTGATCGCCTCCCGCTACCGAGACCCCATTACGTGAAGGCCAGCAAGTCCGCCACGCTCAACCAGCGTATCCGCAGCGATCTGGAAAGCCGCATCCTCAGTGGAGAGTGGGCGCCGGGCTTCCGGATTCCATACGAGCACGAGCTGATGGAGCAGTACGGCTGCTCGCGGATGACCGTGAACAAGGTGCTGACTGCACTGGCCGAGAGCGGCATGATCGAGCGCCGCCGTCGCGCCGGTTCATTCGTGGCGCGGCAGCCGCCGCACCTGGAACAGGTGGCGCTGGAGATTCCCGATATCGCGATGGAGGTGGGCTCGCGCGGCCATCAGTACGCCTATCGCCTGCTGCAACGGGAACTGCGCCTGGCCGATCCCGGCAATGCTGGTGAAGTCGAGCTGGCTGGGCAGGAGAACCTGCTGGCGATGCGTTGCCTGCACCTGGCCGATGGCCGTCCGCTGGCACTTGAGCATCGCCTGATCAGCCCCGTCGGCGTGCCCGAGGTGCTGGACGTCGATTTCAGTACCACCGCGCCGGGCAGCTGGCTGCTGCAGAACGTGTCGTGGACCCGCGCCCAGCACCGCATCAGTGCCTGGGGGGCAGATACCGCCACCGCCAGGCTGCTGGACGTGAAGCCCGGTACCGCCTGCCTGGTGATCGAACGCCTGACCTGGCGTGGCGAACAGCCGATCACCCGCGTGCGCCAGGTGTTCCTGGGGGATGCCTGGGACCTGGTCGCGCGCTTCGCGCCGGGCGCGCGATAGGGATTCCATCCACGCGTGGCTGGATCTACTGGGCCGGAACGACGTCGCCTCGAACTCTGTCGGGGCGTGTGTACGATGTGTATCGTCCTGCGTGAAGAGCAGGGACCTCATCCGGGATCTGGAAGCGGCAGGTTGGATCTGTCGCCGGATCCGCGGATCCCATCATGTATTCGTGCACCCGCAGCACCCTCACATCATCACCGTTCCTCACGCAAAGGAAGGATCCGGGGAAAGGGCTGGTGCAGGCGTTGCGGAAGCTCGCAGGACTGACGCAGGAGGGCCCATGCGATATCCAGTCTTGATCGAGGCGGGCGATGAGCGCACCGCGTGGGGTGTGGTCGTTCCAGATCTGCCGGGGTGCTTCTCGGCGGCCAACACGCTTTATGATGCGCTCAGCGCTGCCGAGGAAGCTGCACTCGCCTGGATTGATGCGGCCCTGGATGAGGGGCGCTCGATTCCGACACCTTCCGCGCCGCAGAAGATCGCCGCCGAGGCATCCAAGGACATCCGTTGGATTCTTGCGTACATCTGCATTGATCCGGCTCTGCTGGACGATACCATCGAGCGGGTCAATATCAGCCTGCCACGCCGGATCCTGGCGAGGCTGGATGCGCAGGCCAGAGCGGCGGGTGAATCGCGCTCCAGTTACATCGCCCATCTCGCGGCATTGGGCTGAGCTGGCGCCATGTGGCGCCGAGCCGATGCTCGGCTGCTGTTCGCGTGTGGCTCAACTCTGCAAAGGCATCCACGCGTGGCGTGGATCTACCAAGGGGTCGCGCATCGGGGTTCAGTAAATCCACGCCACGCGTGGATGCGGCCCCATCAGTACGTGGCGCATTGGCGCCAGCGCACCGGCTCATCCACGCCGGGGCGGGCGTTGAGCTGGATGCGCACGTTGCGCAGGGCGGGGTAGTGCAGCACTTCCTCGCAGACCTGCGGCCACACCGCGTCCAGCTCGCCCGTGCGGTTGATCGCCAGCGTCTGCCGGGTCAGCCAGACCCCGCTGGCGATACCGGGCTTGCCGGCCAAGGCGCGGGACAGATCGGCCTGGAAACGCTCCAGCGTGGCGGCATCCGGGTTGGGGTTGCTGCGCGCGTCGGCTGAGGGCGTGGCCGGTGCAGGCGCAGCGGCCGGCGGCGTGGTGGCGGGGGCCGGCGCCGGTTCGGGCGCCGCTTCAACCGCAGGCGCAACCGGCGCGGGGGTGTCCGCCACCTCGGCAACAGGCGGGGTGTCCTGCACATGCAAGCCTTGCAGGCTCAATCCCACCAGCAGGCCCAGCGTGACCGCGCCGAGCGCGGCAATGGCGATCCGGCGCAGGGCTTCATGGCGGGCGCTGGCGCGCACACGGGTTTCGATTTCTGCCGGCAGGTAGGGCTGCAGCAACGGCCACAGGCGCGGACCGTCCAGTACTTCTACCGCCTGCTTCTCGGCAGCGCTGCGCCCGTCGCGTTCCATCCGGCCTTCGGTCAGCAGCACGCCGCCCTTGGCGCCGGCCAGGCGCGCAGCAGCCCCCAGCTCGTTCACTGCGGCGGTGCCGATACGGTAGGCAAGGCCATGCTTGCAGGACACCAGCCACTGGTTGGGGCCGTCGCTGAGCAGGAAGTCGCTGCTCGGCTCGCGGGATTCCTCCGCCGGGTCATTCAGTTCACGCAGGCCGCGCTGTTCGCGCAGCATGCGCTTGACCAGTACCGAGAACTCGCGCCAGTGCATGCCGGCCAGGGCCTGCAGGCCGAGTTGCATCTCCTTCTGCCGCCGCTTGATCCACCACAGATAGACAACAGCCAGGGAACAGGTAAGCAGGGCCGACAGCAGGGCCAGGATCCAGGGGAGCATGCAGGAGTAGGGCGGAAGGGGCGAAAGCGGAGAACGACAGTGTAAAGGTCGCGGTACCTGGCCGGGTCAGGAGGTTCCTGACAGGAAGCGTGATGGAACGCCCAGTTCGGAATACAGCAGGCACGAAAAACCCGCCAATCCTGAAGCCGTGAGGGGAGGGAACAAACGGCAGCCGAAGCGATTGGCGGGTTGCTCGCGATTGTCAATCAAAGTTTATTGCATTGCAACAATGAGCCGGTCAGGGCAGGCCGCCTGGCGACTGATGGCTGCCCGGAGCAGGGGCGTCGGTACCCGACGCTGCCCGGTTTTCCAGCCTGGCCAGGCGCGCGTGCAGGGCATCGATGCGGGCTTCGAGCGCCGTCACTTCGTCGGCGGTGGGTACATGCAACCGCTTGAGCACGCCCTGCACCTGGTCATCAAAGGCCTTCTCGACCTTGTTCCAGGTGCCCGAGGCCTTCTCGCGGGCTCCGTCCAGCGAGCTCTCGACGTTATCACGCCAGCCCGGGCCCTGTTCGCTGCTGCGCTCACGGCGGCGGGCTTCCCAGGCTTCGCCTTCCTTCACCAGGCCGTCAAAGAAGCGGCTGCCTTCGGCCTGTGCACGGCCGAGAGCGCCAAGACCGGCCAGCCACACCTGCTGCGCCGAGTCACTCAGCTTGCGCGAAAAGCGCTCGGCCTGGTCACCGAAAGAGGCGTCGTCGTTGCGGCGGTCGTCGTTCTCGTAGTGGTTCATCGCAGTTCCCGTGGGAGTTGGGCCTGCCCCGAGAGTAGCGCGCCGTGGCGTTGCACGGCCGTGATGGCCGCGGCCGGGGTTCAGCCCAGCTTTTCCTTCAGAACGCGCTGTATCTCGCCTTCGACCATGCCCTTCATCGCCGACAGCAGGAAGCCCAGCTTGGCCGTCACGCGCACGGCGCCTGGCTGCAGTTCGATCGCGCCGTCCACGCCGCTGCCGGAGAAGTTCAGTACATCGGCGGTCCACGACGACTTCAGGCCGAAGCGCTCGGACAGCTTGGCGGCGACCTGCTCGATCGCGGCGCGCGCCTGCGCGTCGGGCAGGCCGTGGGCGTGGCGGACATCGATGGTGGACATGCAGGCTCCTGGCGCAGGGCGGGGATGATCAATGAGGGCGAGCATTGTGCGCATCGAGGGCCTCCGCGCCAAGCACTCATCCTGGGTTCTTCTTCGTTGGCGACCAACCTGCTAGGCTGCGCCGCGTGCAGAACCTGCTTGTTCACTTCAGCCAACAACAACAGCCCGACCAGCCGCTGCGGCCCGGGGTGCAACGCATCGTGCGCCAGGCCAACGGCAGTGTGCGGCTCGGCGATGCCGGCCATGGTGCCCTGTTGCTGGCGCAGTTCTGCCTGGATGATCGCGGCCTGTGGCTGCAGGTCGGCAACGGGATCCGCGGCATTCATGTGAACGGTCGACCGGTGCGGCGCATGGCGCTGCTGCGTGCGGGCGATGCGGTGTATGTGGACGGCGTGGAGATGGTCCTGCAAGGTGAAGTCGAGAGCCTGCTGCAGGCGCCTGCGCCGAAGAACGAGGAAGGCAGCGACGAGCAGCAGCGGCTGTTGCGCGGAGTTGGCGGCCTGCACCACGGCCGCAGCTTCACCCTGTCGCGGGCCCGCCTGATCGGCCGCGGCGGCGACGCTGACATCGCTATTGACGATCCGGCCTTCGCCGAACGACACGCCCGCGTGGAAGTGCATGGTGATCGCGTGCTGCTGCGCGATCTGGGCAGTGCCGACGGCACCTGCGTCAATGGCGTGGCCGTGCGCCATTGCTGGCTGCAGGCCGGCGACCAGGTGGTGTTTGATGGCCAGCACCGGTTTGTGCTGGAAGTGCCGCATGACCCGCGCCGGCGCCCGCTGCCGGATGAAGACGAGTCCAGCCAGGACGCCGAGCAGGCGCCGGTGCTGCCGGCCGTGCCGCGCAAGGTCCGGCGCTGGCCGTGGCTGCTGGTCAGTGCGCTGCTGCTGGCCGCGCTGCTCAGCCTGCTGCTCTGGTTCGGCGCGCGCTGACCCCGTATCGGCCGGGCATGGCCCGACGCTACCCACGTGGCGTGTGTCCACCCGCTTCCGGTAGGTGCCGACCTTGGTCGGCACGCTCCTTCGGCGGGAATGACGGCTGACGGCGTACGCCGACCAAGGTCGGCGACTACCGGCGCCATGCGGGCGGCCAATGGATTCCAATGAAACCAAATTTCCCTTGCGCCACAAGGCCGCAAGGCTGGTGCACTGCGGCATACTAGGGGTCTTGCCCCACAGGTGTGACATGACGCGCGCGTTCAACTTCAGTGCCGGCCCTGCAACCTTGCCGGAATCGGTCCTGCGCCAAGCGCAGGCGGAAATGCTGGACTGGCACGGGTCCGGTGCTTCGATCGTGGAAATGAGCCATCGCGGCGCGGAATTCATGTCCGTGGCCGCCGAGGCCGAAGCCGATCTGCGTCGCCTGCTCGACATCCCCGACGACTATGCGGTGCTGTTCCTGTCCGGTGGCGCCACCACCCAGCAGGCGCTGATCCCGCTCAATTTCGCCGCCCCGGGCCAGCGTGCCGACTACGTGGTCAGTGGCCACTGGGGCAAGACCGCGGTCAAGCAGGCCGGTGTCTACGTCGACGTCAACATCGCCGCCAGCAGCGAGGCCAACGGCTACCGCACGCTGCCGGCGCGTGCCGACTGGCAGCTGTCGCCCGATGCCGCCTACGTGCACATCACCGCCAACGAGACCATCCACGGCGTCGAGTTCCGTGATGTGCCCGATACCGGCAACGTTCCGCTGATCGCCGACTTCAGCTCGTCCATCGCCAGCGAGCCGCTGGACGTGCGCCGCTACGGCGTGATCTATGCCGGTGCCCAGAAGAACCTGGGCCCGGTCGGCATCGCGGTGATGATCATCCGCCGCGACCTGCTCGAGCGCAGTGGCCAGCCGCGCGCGGACATCTTCGATTACCGTTCGCATGTCGCCCGCGATTCGATGCTCAACACCCCGCCGACCTGGAACTGGTACCTGGCCGGCCTGGTGTTCAAGTGGATGCTGGCCGAGGGCGGCGTGGCCGAGTTCGCCAGGCGCAATGCCGCCAAGGCCGCGCTGGTGTACAGAGCCATCGACGGCTCCGGCGGCTTCTACCGCAATGAAGTTGCACATGCGGCCCGTTCGCGGATGAACATCCCGTTCTTCCTGCCCAACGCCGACCTCGATGCCCGCTTCGTGGCCGAGGCCAAGGCGGCCGGCCTGCTGGCGCTGAAGGGCCACAAGGTCGTCGGTGGCATCCGTGCCTCGCTGTACAACGCCATGCCGCTGGCCGGGGCCGAGGCGCTGGTCGCCTTCATGGCCGATTTCCAGCAGCGTCACGGCTGAGCAATGAACGGCGCGCACCGTCGGGTGCGGGCCCCGCAACAAGGAATTCCGATGGCAAGCAGCAAATCCAGCAAGAAGGCGCCGAAGAAGGCCGAACCGGCCAAGGACAGTGCGCCCGCCAAGGCGAAGGGCAAGGCCAAGGCCGCCTCGAACCCGGCACCCACCCTGGCGCCGCTGGCGCTGGCCGATGTGCGCTCGAAGATCGACCAGATCGACCGCGACATCCAGAGCCTGATCGCCGAGCGCGCGCGCTTCGCCCATCAGGTCGGCAAGGCCAAGGGCAAGCTCGCCGCCGCCGTCGACTACTACCGCCCCGAGCGCGAAGCGCAGGTGCTGCGCATGGTGGTGGATCGCAACGAAGGCCCGCTCAGCGATGAGCTGCTGGTGCACGTCTACCGCGAGATCATGTCGGCCTGCCTGGCCCAGCAGGAGCCGCTGAAAATCGGCTACCTGGGCCCGGAAGGTACCTTCAGCCAGCAGGCCGTGCTCAAGCACTTCGGCCGCTCCGCGCTGGGCCTGCCGATGGCCAGCATCGAGGAAGTGTTCCAGGAAGTGGAAGCGGGCAACGCCGATTTCGGCGTGGTGCCGGTGGAGAACTCGGGGCAGGGCACCATCCAGATCACCCTGGACATGTTCCTGACCTCCAACCTGAAGATCTGCGGCGAAGTGGAACTGCGCGTGCAGCAGTACCTGATGTCGCGCAGCGGCCGCATCGAGGACATCGAGCGCATCTACGCACATCCGCAGTCGTTCATGCAGACCTCGGCGTGGCTGCGCGCCAACCTGCCGAAGGCCGAGAAGATTCCGGTGTCGAGCAACGCCGAGGGTGCGCGCCGTGCGCGCAACGCCGACGACGCGGCGGCCATCGGCGGCGAGAGTGCCGGCCACGTGTACGGCCTGAAGAAGGTGGTCACCAAGCCGATCCAGAACGATGCCGACAACACCACCCGCTTCCTGGTGGTGGGCCGCAACATCTTCCCGACCTCCGGCCACGACCGCACCTCGGTGCTGGTGTTCATCCATGACAAGCCCGGTGCGCTGTTCGACGTGCTCAGCCCGTTCGCCCGCCACGGCATCAGCATGAACCGCATCGAGTCGCGGCCGTCGCACCATGGCAAGTGGGAGTACGGCTTCTTCATCGACCTGGCCGGCCACATCGACGACGCGCCGATGCAGGCGGCGCTGGCCGAACTTGAAGCGCACTCGGCGCAGATCAAGGTGCTGGGCTCCTATCCTGTGGCCGTGCCCTGAGTGCTGCTTGGGCGGCCCCGGCCGCCACCCCCTGATGCATCGCCGGCGGGCTGCCGGCGTTTACGGAATTATCGAACGATGAGCAACGCGCAACACTGGATCGCCCGCAAGGGCCAGCCCCTGCAGGGCAGCCTGACCATTCCCGGCGACAAGTCGGTCTCGCATCGCTCGGTGATGTTCGCCGCGCTGGCCGATGGCACCTCGCATATCGAGGGCTTCCTGGAAGGCGAAGACACCCGCGCCACGGCGCGCATCTTCAGCCAGCTCGGCGTGCACATCGAAACCCCCAGCCCGTCGCAGCGCATCGTGCACGGCGTCGGCATCGACGGCCTGAAAGCGCCGGATGCACCGCTGGACTGCGGCAATGCCGGCACCGGCATGCGCCTGCTGGCCGGGTTGCTGGCGGGCCAAGCGTTCGACTGCACGCTGATCGGCGATGAATCGTTGTCGGGCCGCCCGATGCGCCGCGTCACTGGCCCGCTGTCGCAGATGGGCGCGAAGATCGACACCCAGGATGACGGCACGCCGCCGTTGCATGTGCATGGCGGCCAGTCGCTGCACGGCATCGACTTCGCCTCGCCGGTGGCCAGCGCACAGATCAAGTCCGCAGTGCTGCTGGCCGGCCTGTACGCGCAGGGCGAAACCAGCGTGCTGGAACCGCATCCGACCCGTGACTACACCGAGCGCATGCTGTCGGCGTTCGGCGTGGACATCGAATTTTCACCGGGCAAGGCCCGCCTGCGTGGCGGCCAGCGCCTGCGCGCCACGGACATCGTGGTGCCGGCCGACTTCTCGTCTGCGGCGTTCTACCTGGTGGCCGCCAGCATCATTCCTGGTTCACAGCTGCGCCTGAAGCAGGTCGGCCTGAACCCGCGCCGCACTGGCCTGCTGCACGCGCTGCGCCTGATGGGGGCGGACATCACCGAAGAGAATCCGGCCGAGCAGGGCGGTGAGCCGGTGGCGGACCTGGTAGTGCGCTACGCGCCGCTCAAGGGCGCGCGCATTCCGGAAGCGTTGGTGCCGGACATGATCGACGAGTTCCCGGCGCTGTTCGTGGCGGCTGCAGCCGCCGAAGGCCGGACCGTGGTCAGTGGCGCCGCCGAGCTGCGGGTGAAGGAATCCGATCGCCTTGCGGCGATGGCCACCGGCCTGCGCGCGCTGGGCATGCAGGTGGACGAGACCGAGGATGGGGCCACCCTGCACGGCGGTGTGCGCCTGGGCAGCGGCACCATCGAAAGCCACGGTGACCACCGCATCGCCATGGCATTCGCCATTGCCGGCCAGATCAGCGATGGCGAAGTGCGGATCAACGATATCGCCAACGTCGCCACGTCCTTCCCGGACTTCGATGGTCTGGCCCGCAGCGCCGGGTTCAACCTGGCCTGATCGGCATCGCGCGCACCGGGCCATGCCCGGCGGATCGCATTGCCCGGCAGGTGCCAATCTTGGTTGGCACGCTCACATCTCCCGGTAGGTGCCAACCTTGGTTGGCACGCTTTCCGCATAAAAGGACGGAGGCCGAAGCCTCCGTCTAAACATCACGAACCCCTCGTCCGCGATCAACGCTGCTCGGTACGGAAATCCACCGGGACCCGCACCACGCTGGCTACTGCGCGGCCATCCTGCACCGCGGGTTGGAACTTCCAGTTCTGCACGGTGCTGAGCACCGCACGATCCAGATCGCGACTGCGCTCGCCGCTGCGCGAGACGATCGCAGCGTTGGCGACATTGCCGCGGGTATCCACATTCAGGCTGGCGATCACGCTGCCCTGCACGCCGCTACGCAGCGCGGCGGCGGGGTAGGTGGGCATGCGGTTGCTGGCCAGCGGGCGGGCTTCACGATTGCGCACTACCGGCGCGGCCTTCCGCGAAGCAGTAGCCGGGGTTGCCTGGCGCGCGGCAGGCGTCGCTGCGTCCGTCACCGCCGCCTGCTCGGGGGCCGGCAGCATGCGCTCGCCGATCGGCGCAGGTGCCACCTCTTCCTGGCTGGAATGACGCAGCCAGAGCAGGGCGGCAGCAAACATCGCCACGATCAGTGCGATCCACATCCAGGGCGACGCGTTCTTGTGCTGTACGCTTGAGTCCCGCTGCAACCGCGGCGAATAAAGGTCTTCGTGGGTGGTGACAGCCATCGCAAACTCCTTCCGTCAATGGACGACATGGGCAGTGTTGCCCGAGCCACAGACGGAAAGTGTCAGCGTTGCGTCAACATCACCGGCAGGGTTCAGCTTGCCTGCTGGGGAGCGTTCAGTTACTGCGTCTTGAAGTCGAACGGCACTTCAATGCTGCCAGGCACGGCCTGGCCGTTGCTCTGGGCCGGAGTGAATCGCCAACGGCGCACGGCGTCGGTCGCGGCACGGTCGAGGTCGCGTGAACCGCTGCGCTGGATCACCGTGGCGTTGTTCGGATAGCCGGTGGCGTCTACATCCACGCGTACCACCACGGTGCCGGTTTCACCGGCGCGCAGGGCGGCGGCGGGATAGGACGGTGGCGGCGACTGACCGGCAATCGGCATCGGCTGGCTGTTGCCGGTGGCCGCCGGCGCAGGGCCCGGCGCGGCCGGGGCTGCTTCAGCGATCGGGGCGGGCGGTGGCGGGGCGGTTTCGACCAGCTTCGGCGCTTCTTCCTCGACCGGGGCCGGCTTGGCATCGGGCATGTCGCTGGAACCGGCCGCAGCGGCCAACGGTTCCGGGAGGGGCTCGACCTGGGCGGTTTCCTGCGGGGTCTGCGCGGCCGGGTCGGCGCGGAAGAACTCCTTGTCGCGGCCGGTCAGCCAGACCAGCACGAACAGCAGTACGCCCACGCCGAAGGCGATGCCGGCGATCTTCAGGGCGTTGCGCGGGATATGCACAGTGAACGACTTGGCGGACGACGAGCGGGGTGCAGACATGGACCGGACCAGTACGGAATGGCTCGATTCTGCCACGGCGGGAATGAACCGGGCGGCAGAAATCCGTATAACAAGCGATAATCCCGTTCCTGATACCCACCACGACACCTGCCATGCTTGATCCAGCCCTGCTCCGCCACCAGCCCGCCGACCTCGCTGAACGCCTGCGCACCAGCCGCGGCTTCGAGCTCGACGTGTCTGCCCTGGAGGCCCTGGAGACTGATCGCAAGCGCATCCAGGTACGTACCCAGGAACTGCAGAGCCTGCGCAACAGCCGTTCCAAGGCCATCGGCCAGGCCAAGGCCAAGGGCGAGGACGTTTCGGCCATCATGGCCGAGGTTGCTGCCTTCGCCGACGAGTTGAAGGCCTCGGAAGTGGCGCTGGACGAACTGCGCGAGAAGATCGAAGCGATCTCGATGGGCATTCCGAACCTGCCGGCCGATGACGTGCCGGCCGGTGCTGACGAGAACGACAACGTCGAGCAGGCGCGCTGGGGAACCCCGCGCCAGTTCGATTTCAAGGTGCTCGACCACGTCGAACTGGGCGCCCGCAACGGCTGGCTGGACGGCGAGACTGCGGCCAAGCTGTCCGGCTCGCGCTTCACCGTGCTGCGCGGCCCGATCGCGCGCCTGCACCGTGCGCTGGCCCAGTTCATGGTCGACCTGCATACCGGCGAGCACGGTTATGAGGAAACCAACGTGCCGCTGCTGGTCAACGCCGATTCGCTGCGCGGCACCAGCCAGCTGCCGAAGTTCGAGGACGACCTGTTCAAGACCGCCGTGGGCGATTCCACGCGCTACCTGATCCCGACCTCGGAAGTGCCGCTGACCAACATCGTGCGCGACGAGATCGTCGATGCCGAGCGCCTGCCGTTGCGCATGACCGCCCACTCGATGTGCTTCCGTGCCGAGGCCGGCAGCGGCGGGCGCGACGTGCGCGGCATGATCCGCCAGCACCAGTTCGAGAAGGTCGAGCTGGTCTCGATCTGTCGCCCGGAAGAGAGCGATGCCGAACACCAGCGCATGACCCGCTGCGCTGAAGTGGTGCTGGAAAAGCTGGGCCTGCCGTACCGCAAGGTGCTGCTGTGCACCGGCGACATGGGCTTCTCGGCCATCAAGACCTACGACCTGGAAGTCTGGCTGCCGTCGCAGGAAACCTACCGCGAGATTTCCTCGTGCTCGAACTGTGGTGATTTCCAGGCCCGCCGCATGCAGGCGCGCTGGCGCAACCCGGCCACCGGCAAGCCGGAGCTGGCGCACACGCTGAATGGCTCGGGCGTGGCCGTCGGCCGCGCGATGATCGCGGTGATGGAGAACTACCAGAACGCCGATGGCAGCATCACCGTGCCGGAGGCCCTGCGCCCGTACATGGGTGGCCTGGAAACCATCGCCTGACAGCCGGCGATTCGCGCCGCCGCCCGAAGCTTAGGCTCGGACGCTACAGATCCATGTAGAGCCGAGCCTATGCTCGGCTGCTCCTGCCCCTCGCGGGCCGCATTGATTATCGGCGCTTCGCGCCGCCGCCCGAGCATAGGCTCGGGCGCTACCGGGTTTCTGCTGCCCTCAGCTTCTCCAGCGGCACCCATCCCGGTTCGCCGGTCTCCGGCACGCACCATGCCCATCCATTGAGCGTGCGCATTCCTCGCAGCAGCTGCCCCGGATCCACATCCAACTCCCGCGCGCAGTAATCCTCCGTGGCATAGGCGTCACCCTGCGCATTGCGACCGATCACCGGCGCCGGCACGAAACCGGGCTGCTGCCCCTTGGCCTCGCACAGGAACCAGTCTTCCCAGCCCTCCGGGCCTTCATAACGTTCGCCCACCACCAGCGCCTGGCCACGGCGCAGGGTGATCGGGTGCGGAAATTCGCTGCGGTGCGCAGCCGTCACGGTGTAGTCCATGGCCCCAGCCTAACGCGCCCACAAAAAAACGGCCCCGCAAAGCGGGGCCGCCAGGGTGGGCCGGGATGGGGGAGGGGATCCCGGCCCGCGTTCAGCGCCCAGACGAGGAGAGAGGGGCGCCGAACGCTGGGACGCGTTATGCAGCTACGGCTTCGGCCGCTTCGTGCGACGGCAGCGCCGCCAGCGCACCGGCAATGGCGTCTTCACGGTGCTGCGGCGAGTAGGCGATGCCCTCGGCGCGCACGAACTCGACCTCGTTGATGCCCATGAAGGCGAACACCTGGCGCAGGAACGGCTCCTGGAAGTCGGCCGGCGAGTCGGTGTAGATGCCGCCGCGGCTGCTGGCGATGATCACCCGCTTGCCACCGGCCAGGCCCACCGGGCCGTTCTCGGTGTACTTGAAGGTGCGGCCGGCCACGGCCACGCGGTCGATCCAGGCCTTCAGCGTGGACGGAATGCTGAAGTTGTACATCGGCGCGCCGATCACCACGATGTCGGCCTCCAGAAACTGCTGCATCACCTGTTCAGCATCGGTCGCTTCAGCGGCGTCGGTCCTGGCCAGCGAGCTGCTGCGCAGATGCGGTACCGGATTGGCGTCAAGATCGCGATAATCGACCTGCAAGCCGTGGATCTGGCTGGCGAGGCGGGCGACCACGGCGGCCGACAGCTGGCGCGAGACGGAGTTGTCGCCAAGCACGCTGGCGTCGAGATGCAGAAGCTTCATGGCAGTCACCTGTGTTCTGGGAGGAAGGGGCGGGGTGGCCCCGCCGACAGAGAGAACGATAGGTTGTTGCAAAGGCGGAATAAAGGTGGTTGAATGCCACGTATTGTTCTAGATATGGAACTCGGGTATGCATGACCTGAATGACCTGTACTACTTCGCGATGGTGGTCGACCACGGCGGATTCGCCGCCGCCGAGCGCGCACTGGGTATTCCCAAGTCGCGCCTGAGCCGCCGCATCAGCCAGCTGGAAACCGACCTGGGCGTACGCCTGCTGCAGCGCTCCACCCGCCGTTTCGCGGTCACCGATGTCGGCACCAGCGTCCATCGCCATGCGCAGACGATGCTGGCCGAGGCCCAGGCCGCCCGCGAAGTGGTGGACCGCCTCAGCGCGGAGCCGCGCGGCGTGGTGCGCGCCAGCGTGCCGGTGTCACTGGCGCAGATGCAGCTGCCCAAGCTGCTGCCCAAGTTCCTTGAGCAGTACCCGAAGGTGCGGCTGCAGCTGAACATCAGCAACCGCCGCGTGGACATCATCAACGAAGGCTACGACGTGGCCCTGCGCGTGCGTTCGCGCCTGGACGACGACGGCAGCCTGGTGATGCGCAGCTTCGGCCAGGTGCAGGAACTGCTGGTGGCCAGCCCGAAATACCTGGACCGCGCCGGCCGCCCCAAGGACCCGGAAGAGCTGACCCAGCACGTCACCCTCAGCATCAGTGAAGACGAAGCCCGCCAGCGCTGGGAACTGCATGGCCCGGAAGGCGAAGTGCGCCGGGTCGACCTGCAGCCGCGCGTGGCCGGCTTCGACTTCCCGCTGCTGCAGAGCATGGTGAAGGACGGTTTCGGCATCACCATGCTGCCGGAAACCGTGTGCGCCGACGCCGTGCGCAACGGCGAGCTGGAAGTGGTGCTACCGGACTGGTCGCTGCCGCAGGGCGTGTGCCACGCCGTGTTCGCCTCGCGCCGCGGCCTGCTGCCGGCGGTGCGCGTGTTCATCGACTTCCTGGCCGAGCATCTGCCGCCGCAGCTGGAGGCCTCGCGCCTGGATTGCGGTGGCGCCTGTGAAAAGGCCAAGGAGCGGATCAAGGCCAGTGCACTGGGTGCGCTGGCGGTGGATGCCGGCTGAGAGAGCTGAACGGTAGCGCCGGGCCATGCCCGGCGTTGCTGTTTTCCAGCTGATCAGTTCCGGCCGAACAGCCGGTCCCAGAAACTGCGGCGTCGCGCTGCGGCCGGTGGCGGTTCGGCCGCAACGACCGGCGCTTCCAGCACCGCCATCAACTCTGCGCTGCGTGGCTTCTTCAGGAACCGCGCGTAGTCCAGATAGCCGGTCACCTTGCTCATGTGCAGGCGCTCGGGCATCGCCGGTAGCTCGCCGCCCCGTAGCAGCACCCGCAATGCCTGCGGGCGGTCCAGGCGGATCGCCTCGTACACGGCGGTACCGCCGCAGCCCGGTTCGATCTGGTTGGCGCGCTGCGGCGCATCCTTCAGCAGGTCCTGCAATGCCTCCGTGTCGTCTCGTTCGACGGCAGCCACCAGTCGTGCCAGCGCCTCGGCTTCTGCAGCTGGCAGGTTGTCGCGATAGGCCTGGTCGGCAATCTCGCGCTCGTCGCGCCCATCGCCACCCTCGATGCACAGGAAATCGGTGACCAGGGCGACCGGAATGCCGGACGTATCCAGCGCCCAGTAGCTGGGATAGACACCGTCGCCCCAGCCGCTGGTGAAGACCACCAGGCCGTGCGGCGAGTCCTCGCCCCAGGGGCGGTACTCGGCGCCTTCGTCCAGGCCATCGTGGTCGATCAGTGCATCCGACCATTCATTCTCTTCGTCGCCATCGGCCCGTTCGATCAGCGCCAGCAGTGCCTGTTGGGTGTCGGTATCCATGAAGCAGCCGATGCCGGCGTCGACCGGGTAGCCGATGAAGCTGTCCTCATCCAGGCCGGTCAGGTCCTGCGTGGTCCAGCGCGCCATCTGCCAGTGCAGGGCAGACGCAGTGAGGGCTTCGCGGGGCTTGAACCAGACCACGGCCAGCGCCGGACGGCCGCTGTGCACGATGATTTCGACCGGATGCCGGCCCAGCGGGGCGGTGTAGTCGGCCAGCGCTGGTGCTTCGGCCTGGACAAGCGGATCGCAGACCACCAGATGCCCGCTGCTGACCGGCAGATGGCCGGCGAAGGTGCGGTGCAGGGCCAGTGCGGCCAGCTGGGTGTCGTCCAGCAGGGTGGTGCGCAGGTTGGCCAGGTCGAGGTGGGCCATGGGGGCTCCGAGTGAAGTGGAGGCCCCACCGTGCCGGATGCGAAGGGCAGGGGCAAGGTGGTCTTGGGCAAATGGCCTTCACGTGCGAGAATATGCCGCTGCCCGGGCGACCGGGACCCGATTGGAGAGATGGCCGAGCGGTTTAAGGCACCGGTCTTGAAAACCGGCGAAGGGTCAAACCTTCCGTGGGTTCGAATCCCACTCTCTCCGCCAGGATTCCACAAGGCCCCTGGCGACAGGGGCCTTCTTGTTTTCTCAAGCTTCTCTACCCGCGACGCCCATCCTTCGGCTTGTTGTGGCACAACGGATAGCTGGAGCACGACCGGAAGGCCCCATGCGGCCCATTGCGGTCCACGAACACGCCAACCTTGCACGCTGGGCAGCGCTCTTCCGAAATGGCCGCACCTGAAATCGCGGTCACTTCCACTGCTCCGTCCTTCACCAGCTCATCCAGGAATGGCGAGTGCTTGCCCTGCAGGGTGAACATCGCAACCGACCGCCGCGCACGCGTGAGCGCGACATAGAACAACCGCCGTTCTTCGCTCAGTGGATAGGTATCCCCGTCCGGCATTGCCAGCGAAAGCACCGGGTCATCCGCACGCAGGCTCGGGAAGCTGCGGTTGATCATGCCCGGCAGGATCACGTAGTCCGCCTCGCGCCCCTTCGATCGATGGGCGGTCAGGAACTCGACGTCCATCGTGCTGCCAAAGGCCGTCTTCCAATCCGAAGGCACCGCGGCGCGATCCGCGCGATACCGCCCCAGAACAAAGACCGTCACGCGTCCATTGCGGCCCTGCGCCACCGCGCCTGACAACAGTTGCTGGTGCAGCTTCGAAAGGTACTGGCGAACGCCATCCTGCACCTCCTCACGCCGGTTCATCTGGAACGCCTGCAGCACCGGGCCGACTGCCGGCGCAGCAGAGCGGACCTTCTTGGCCATCTGCGCGGGGTTGCGGCTGATGAAGCGGCTGGAAACATCACACAGTGCCTGCGGGCAGCGGAACGTCTGCTCCAGTTTCAGCACCTGGCCATGCCCCATCCACTCGCGGAAACCGGTCATCACCGAAACGTCGGCGCCAGCGAAGCGATTGATCGACTGCCAGTCATCGCCCACCGCAAACAGATGGCGGCCCGGTTGGCTGACCAGCGCACGGCAGAGGCGCGCACGGGCGCGCGAAGCGTCCTGGAATTCGTCGGCCATCACCAGTTCGTAGGGTGATTCATAGTGGCCCTGTTCCAGCAGCCCGGCGGCCATGTTGAGCATGTCTTCGAAATCAATGCTGCGCTCGTCAGCCAGTGCATCGTCCCAGGCCTGGAAAACCGGCCCGGCGATCTCCAGGAAGCGCCGGTAGCGTTCCTTGAACTGATCCTCAGGCATCTGCCGCAGGCGCGCTGCCATATCGTCCAGCGTCAGGCAGTTGCTCTTGGCGTGCGCAATGAAGGTCCGCATCAAGCCGATCAGGTCGGCATCGGGCATCGGCCTGGCACCCTGGTCAGGCAGCTCGCGATCCGGGTTCGGGTCGAGTTCGACACCAGACGCACCCAGCCGCTCGGCCAGATCCTGCAGGGCCAGTCCACTGCGCAGGCCGAACGACGTCGTTTCGACCACTGCGGTGCCGCGTGCCGCATGCTGCGGCCGCTTCCAGTGCATCCCTTCGTTGTAGTTGGGAAAGTGCTTCGGCGGCTGGCCATCGGCATCCAGCGCAAAGTGCTCGTGACAGAGCCGGGCGTCCGGATAGTAGAAGTCCGGGCGATACTGGCGATGGGTATCCGTCGCGGTATCGAACTCGTAGCGCCGCTCGTAGTCATACGCCACGCCGTTGTAGAACAGCCAGTTGGCGATCACGCACTCTTCCAGGCTCTTTACCCGCTCGCCCTGCAGTGTGCGGATGTAGGGCGTGCCATCGCGGTCGTAGCCATCGGCCTCCATTTCCGCGCCGAATGGCGGCAGGTCGCGCCCGAACACCAGGCGGAACATGTCCCACTGGGTGCGGAAGTGGGTCGAGCGATCCTTCAGGTCGTCCACCAGGTCGGCCAGCTTGTTGAAGCCCAGCGCCGCGTCGACCGCCCATTCCGGGATATCCGGCTTGCGCCCCGTGGCCTTGGCGATGATGGACAGGCCCAGGGCGTGAAAGGTCCGGGCCTCCACTACGGTGTCGCCCATGCCGAGCCGGCTGAAGCATCGCTGTGCGCGCTCCTGCAGCTCCTGGGCGGCATCCTTGTTGAAGGCGAGCATCACGATCCGTTCGGGTTCGACAAAGCCGCGATCAATGGCATACGCGGCCTTGGCGACCATCGTGGAGGTCTTCCCGGAGCCGGCCGCGGCCACGACCTGCACGCGGTTGTCGAAGCAGATGACGGCGCGAGCCTGCTCCTCGGTCAGCGGCCTGCTCTCGACCCGGTCCAGGAAGGGCTTGGCCAGACCCAGTTCGCGGGTCGCCATTGCCTCATTGGCGTCCGCCCACACGGCGGGCCAATCCAGCTGCCAGTCGTGCAGTGCGTCCAGCGCGATGCGGTGGCCGGGCGCGTGCAGGTCGTCGTGCAGCTCCTCGTCGAGGAACAGCTGCTCCAGCTTGGCGGGCGGCAGGGGCAGGGCGGGGCGGTCGGCCAGCAACGCCTGCTGCTGTTCGTGCGTGATCCAGCGGCGTCCGGTAGTACCTCGGTCGGCAAGCGCATCTGCCTCGGCCAGCCACGCCTGGATCTGCGCCAGAACGTGCTCAAACAGTGCCTTGCGCCCCCGCCTGGAGCGCGCGAAAAGCACGTGCTGCACGGCAGCGGCAAGCCGGGAGCCCTGGCTGTTGGGCAGCCCATCCACGGACAGTGCTTCACCGCGCTCGGTCGTCAGTTCGACCCGGGACCAGAGTACGCCGCGAACGACCCGCACGCTGTGTTCGTTCGCTACATGCTGGCGGTACTGCCTGCCGTCGATCAAAAGCGCGACCTGTTCGCCATCCAGCCGCAACTGCCAGTCCGGCGAGCGGGTCACACGCTGGCCCCAGCCCGAGGGGCGCCATTCCATAGACATCCAGATACTGCCTTGCGTACGTCACCGGGCGTAAAGCGCCCTTGCCGACCCATGATAAGGCGGCTTGGCATGGCACGCTGCGTTTCCGGTCACTCGCACACGCGAGCCAGCGATGGCATTGCACCCTCGCCAGCGCGACAGGCGTCAGGCGTTCACATCCACGACGGTGCGGCCGCGCACCTTGCCGGGGATGATCTGCTCATAGACATCCAGCACCTCTGCCAGGCCGATCTGCTGCACGGTGCTTTCCAGCTTCCGCGGATCCAGGTCGGTCGCGAGCCGATCCCAGGCGCGCTGGCGAACCTCTTGTGGCGCATTCACCGAATCGATGCCGGCAAGGGTCACATTGCGCAGGATGAAGGGCAGCACCGAGCCGTGCAGCGCATCGCTCTGGGCCAGGCCACAGGCGGCCACGGCACCGCGGTACTTCGTTTCGGCGATGGCATTGACCAGCGTGGTGCCGCCGACCACATCCACCACGCCGGCCCAGCGCTCGGCACTCACCGGCCGCTCGCGCGGCTCCGAAAGCTGCGCACGATCGATGATCTCGGCCGCACCCAGGTTGTGCAGATAGTCGGCGTGCTCCGGTCGCCCGGTGGCGGCCACCACGCGGTAGCCCAGCTTCGAGAGGATCGCCACCGCGATCGAGCCGACGCCGCCGTTGGCGCCGGTGACCAGCACATCGCCCTGTGCAGGCGCCACCCCGGCATGTTCCAGGGCCAGCACGCACAGCATCGCGGTGTAGCCAGCGGTGCCGATGGCCATGGCGTCGCGGGTTGTCAGGTTGTCGGGAATCCGGTTGAGCCACTCGCCCCGCACGCGCGCGCGCTGGGCCAGGCCGCCGTGGTGGCCCATGCTCAGGTCCCAGCCATTGAGCACGACGCGATCGCCTGGCGTGAAGTCGGCCCTGCTGGATTCCAGCACCACGCCTGCCAGATCGATGCCGGGAATGAGCGGAAACGTCCGGATGATCGGACTCTTGCCGGTGAGGGCAAGCGCATCCTTGTAGTTGAGCGTGGAGTACTCGACCTGTACCAGGACGTCGCCGTCCATCAGGTCGGCCTCGTCGAAATCGACCAGCTCGGTCGAAAGCTGGTTGTTCGTCTTGCGGGTCAGCAGTGCTTTGAACGTCATGGATGGCCTCACATTCATGGGATGGGGCCATGCTAGGCTCGCGCCTCTATCGCAACAAGAACGACGATTTTCCGTAGGTACTATGGTTTTCCGGAGTATGCATGCGTAGCAAACGGTGGGACGGCAAGAGTGGTTGCGCGGTGGAAGTCACGCTGTCGGTCATCGGTGGCGTGTGGAAGCCGATCATTCTGTTTCACCTGATGACCGGCAAGCGGCGTTTCATGGAGCTGACCCGGCGGGTGCCCAATGCCACCCAGTCCATGCTCACCAGTCAGCTGCGTGAACTGGAAGCAGATGGCGTTGTGATCCGCCACGTATACCCGGAAGTGCCGCCGAAGGTGGAATACGAGCTGTCCGAGTTCGGCCGCACGCTGGTGCCGGTGCTGCTGGCCATGCGCGAGTGGGGAGAAACCTATCGCGGCCATGGAAGTACGGAAGGCGATTGCCAGGGTTGAAGACACTTCCGGTTCCACTGCGGCGGCGCATTCCGGCCGGATGCGCTCGCGCTTACACGCAATACGGATGGGTTGAATGACACCACCCGTAGCGGCTGGAGCGATGCCCCTGGCAGGAGGGGCACCACGGGTACTACGGAGCAGCTTTCGGTTGACGCGGATCGGCAATGATCCGCGAGGGGGATCCATACAGCACCAAGACCCGCGTGCCGGTGCTGAACACCGGGTCCGGGCCCTGCACAACGGTCATCAGATTGCCGTTCTCCGTCTGCACCACGTACTCCAGGCCCTTGGCCTGGGAGAGTGCGCGTTCAGAGGCCGCACCGGCAATCGCGCCTGCCACCAGGCCGCCAATGGCGCCGATGGCCGCTGCCTGGTCGCTGCCGCCGATGGTGGAGCCGGCCACCCCGCCAGCCGCAGCGCCGGCAACGGCTCCGCCTCCCTGCGAACCGTCGATACTGACCGCGCGAACGCTGATGACCGTACCGCCCACCGTGCGGTTGACCTGTCCCACCGAGCCGATGGAGTAACTGTCGGTGCGCACGTTGGGTGCGCAGGCCGTCAGCATTGCCGCCACCGAAGCGGTCAGCAACGGGCGTCTCACGGCGCTTCCTGCTTGTTGGGGAACATCGGCTTGGTGATGTTCACGGTCTCCAGCGCCTGCAGGAACTGGGCGATGTTGTTCTGCGCCGAGCGGCTGATGGATTCGCGAGCGCGAATGACACCGGCAAATGCATAGTTGAACGGCACCTCGCCGGAAGCGCTGACGTCCTGGGTGTAGACGATGCTGCCGGTGGCACGATCGATCAGCTCATAACGGGCGATCGTCTTTGTGGTCATCGATGCCCCGAAACTGGGAATGTCAATGGCCAGGATCTTCACCGACAGGCTCAGCTTCACCGGTGCATCGTCGCGGAACACCGCCATCTTGTTCAGTGCTTCGGTCAGCGCGTTCTGCCACATCTGCGGCACTTCGTGCTGGGCCTGCGCCGGGATCTTGCCTTTGGCCTCGTCCGGGCGTGCCAGTGTGACCGTCAGCGACTTCAGCTCACCGTCGATCTTCTTGCTGCTGACCCCGACGTTCGGCACCGAGAAATTGAGCGGCGGATTGGTGGTGCAGCCCACCAGCGACACAGCGAGGATCGCTGCGAACAGAAACTTCTTCATCCATTTTCCCCTGTGGTTACGCTGAAACATCCATGGTGTGTGTCGTGCTCGTCCGCAACGTCCGTGCTGCACCGCGTGCTTTGCCGCCGGCGACCTGCTGGTGTGGCTGAACGCGCGAAAGCATACCTGAATCGGGGGCGCATGCGCGGCCCGCCCGCGGCTCGCCTGAATTCCCAAAAGGGGGACCGGATCAATGGCTCAGAAGCGGTAGGCCGCCTGCACATACACCCGTCGCGGCTCGCCCGGGAAATGCCCGTTGCGCTCGATGAAGCCGCTGGCCGCGTACACCTTGTCGAACAGGTTCTTGACGTTGGCCTGGAACTGCCACTGCTTCCACGTGGTCTTCCAGCTCATGTCGAACGCCGTGTAAGCCTTGACCGTCTGCCCATCCAGGCTGACACGCTGGCCCACATGGTCGGCGCCGAAGCCAATGGCCGAATTGATCGACGGCAGGTCGTAGCGCGTCCACAGGCCGAGCTTGTTGCGTGGCGCATTCGCGAAGCGGTCTCCGGAGGCATTGGTGATGCCGTTCGGGCCGGCATCCTTCACCCGTGCGTCGTTGTAGGCGTAGGTCAGGTTCACCACCCAGCGCTCGGTCACGTCGGCCAGCAGGTCCAGTTCCATGCCCGTGCTGCGTACCAGGCCCAGCGCGGCCAGCTGGTTCACGCCGTCCCGCACTTCGCCGGTGGCCTGCACGATCTTGCTGCGGTCGATGCGGTAGGCCGCCATGTTCAGGGTCACACGGTCGGCCAGCAGGGATTTCAGGCCGATTTCCCATTGCCTGCTGCGCTCAGCGTCGAAGGGCCCACCGGCTGCCGGATTCTGGTTGGCGGCACTCTGCGGCACGAACCCGCTGGCGATGTTGGCATACAGGTTCACGCCGTCCCGGACGGTAAAGGTACTGCCCAGCCGCCAGCTGAGGTCGTTGCCATCCACGCTGCCGCCAGTGATGCGATCGTCGTCCTGGAAACCATCCCAACGCAGTCCGGCCAGCACATGCCAACGCGTGCCCAGTGCCAGCTCATCCTGCAGATAGCCACCGTAACGCTTGTTGCGGGTGGCGGTGCTGCGCCAGGGCAGGGCGACCAGGTTGTAGTCGTGCCAGGTGCTGGCGCCATAGACCGGGTTGAACAGATCGATGCCGCGCACCGGACCGGCGCCGCGTGCCAGGTCGGCACTGTTGGCGGTCTGCGCGGTGAAGTCGGCGTCGAGCTGGTAGACGTCGGCGCCGAACAGCACCTTGTGTTCGATACGGCCGGTGTTGATCCGCCATACGGCATTGCCGCTGGCGGTGAACGCCTCGTTGTCGCGGATCTGGTTGCGCAGCTGGCGCGTCATCCACTCGGCCACGCCATCGCGGTCACGGTCGATCAGCCCCATCGGTTCGTGGTACATCTGGTGCTCGTTGTTGCTGAACCAGCGCGCAGCAATATCCACGTCCAGCGTATCGAGCGGTGCGAAGCGATACTGCGCCAGCGCCACCCTGGCGCGCATGTCGAGGAAATCACTGGCCTCGTTGTGGTTCCATCGCCGGTCGGTCAGGAAGGTGCCGGCATCGTTCACTGGGACGCCCCGGAGCCGGTTGCCGCCCAGGTTCTGGGTGATGTCGGTGAACTGCAGCACCAGCTCGCCGGTCTGGCCAACGTCGAAGGCCAGCGAGGCGTCGCCGATCACGCTTTCGCTGTCGGCATTCCAGCGTACGCCCTGCTCGCTGTCGGCATAGAGGCCGGCGCGATAGCGAATGCTGCCGCTGGCATTCAAGGGGCCGGTGCCTTCGATCGACCCGGCGCGGAAGTCCTTGTCGCCTGCCTGCAGCTCGATGCGGTGTTCGGCGCGCGCCTTGGGCTTGCGCGTCACATAGTTGATGACACCGCCCGCGTCACCACCGCCGTACAGCGCACCGGCCGGACCCTTCAGCACTTCCACGCGTTCGATGTTGAACAGCTGCGGTACCGAGAAGCCTGCATAGGGATCACCGCGCAGACCGTCGTAGAGCACGTTTTCCTGGCGGAAACCGCGCAAGGTAACGCCGGCATAGCTGAAGAAGCTGATGCCGCTGATGCTGCGATACAGGTCGGTGACCTGACGCGCGGCCTGGTCGTCGATCAGCTCGCGCGGCACGACCTGGATCGACTGAGGGACCAGTTCCAGAGGCGTGTCAGTGCGAGTGCCGACAGCGGCATCGTTGGCGCGGTATAGCGTCTGCGCGCGGCCGCGGACTTCGACCTTGTCCAGATCCTTCGGGGCGTCGGCTGGGGCTTGGGAGGCCAATGCAGGCGTCGCCAGGGAAAGGGACAGCGCCGCGCAGAGCGCGTTCTTCAGAAGGGCGGGAAGGGGCATGAGGGAGTCAGGATGGGCTGCAAATGAGAAAGATTAGCATTTGCAAAGGTTCGTGGCCCATCCCCCCTGGTGCGCTGTGGACGCAGGCTCGGGTGGGTGTACGGTGTGCCCGGCAAAGCCACCCGCACACCGGTGCGGCCCCGCACGTGCCATCAGCGGTGCGAGGTCGGCGGCAAAGCGTCCGCGCTGGACTCCTCACTGGAACGCGGATTCGGTTTGCTTCAGCAACGCGCCCGCTAGGGCGATGCCACCACGGCCTGCGCGCGGCGCGCGGCCTCGGTCATTACCGAGGCCAGCTGCTTCAACGAGTAAGGCTTGCGCAGCAGGGTAAAGCCGTGGCCCGGATCCCGGGCAAGCAACTCGCTGTAGCCGCTGGTGAGGATGACGGGGAGCTCTGGCAGGCGGTCGCGGATGGTGCGGGCCAGATCCAGGCCGTTCATGCCCGGCATCACGACGTCGCTGAACACCACGTGGAAGCGCGAGGCATCCCGTTCCAGCTCGGCCAGGGCCTCGTCCGCATTACGCGCAAGGACCACGCTGTACTCGAGCTCGCGCAGGGCGCCGACCGCAAATTCGGCCACGTCGACGTTGTCTTCCACCACCAGCACGCAGACGCCATGACCATGCTGCAGGCCCGGTTGCGCCGCCGGCCGTTCCGTCGTTTTTCGTGCCTGCGCCAACGGCAGGTACAGCGTGAAGCGGGTCCCGGCGCCGGCCTGGCTCTGCACGTCCACTTCGCCTTCTGACTGCTTGACGAAACCGAACACCTGGCTGAGACCGAGCCCGGTCCCGGCACCGACGCTCTTGGTGGTGAAGAAGGGCTCGAAGATGCGGTCGACCACTGCAGGGTCGATGCCTGCGCCGGTATCGGTGACACTGATGGCAGCAAAGTCGCCCTTCATCGGGGCGGCGAAGCGCACCGAAGGCACCGCAGTGACCTGCTCCACTTCGATGGTCACCCTGCCGTGCCCGTCGATCGCATCGCGGGCATTGACCGCGATGTTGATCAATGCGGTGTCCAGCTGGGTGCGGTCCAGCAGCACCGGCAGCGGCGTACCGGGCAACGTCAACGACACCTGGATGCGCGCGCCCAGAACCGTGGTGATGATGTCCGAGAGCGCGTGCACGCTTTCGCAGAGATCGAAGACCTCCGGCGATAGGCTCTGGCGACGCGAGAAGGCCAGCAGCTGCGCGGTCAGCTTGGTGGCGCGGTCCGACGCTGTTGCAATGGCCTGGATGTACCGGCGCCGGGAGTCGTCTGCCGGCCACGTGTGCAGGAGCATGTCCACCGAACCGGTGATGACCTGCAGCAGGTTGTTGAAGTCGTGGGCCACCCCGCCGGTGAGCTGGCCGATCGCTTCCAGCTTCTGCGATTGCCGCAGCTGCTCGCGGGCGCGGACCAGTTCCAGGTGGGCCTCCCGCGCC
The DNA here is from genome assembly GCF_059369375.1 of Stenotrophomonas sp. YJH_SMC_48-3. Lineage (NCBI taxonomy): Bacteria > Pseudomonadati > Pseudomonadota > Gammaproteobacteria > Lysobacterales > Lysobacteraceae > Stenotrophomonas > Stenotrophomonas sp. YJH_SMC_48-3. The sequence continues at coordinate 168,370 of NZ_JCAFSQ010000004.1, forward strand.
TGCTCGGTGATCGCCGCGACCTGGCGGCTGTGCAGGTCGCGCTCGATCACCCGTTCGGTCTGCTCGCTCACCACGCACAGGATGCCCGCCACACTGCCACAGCCGACGCGCAGCGGCGAATAGGAGAACGTCCAGAACGTTTCGCGCAGCGTGCCGTCGCGGTCCATCATCAGGGGCAGGTTCTTGAAGCTGCGGCTGGTGCCGGCAAAGGCATCGTTGACCGCCTGCACCACGTCCGGCCATACGTCGGCCCAGACATCCTCCAGGCGATTGCCCATCGCGCCGTGCAGCTTTTCCCCCAGCATCGGCAGGTAGGCATCATTGAAGAAGAAGGCCTTGTCTTCCTTGCCCCAGGCGAGCCACAGGGGTTCGGGCGAATCCAGGATCATTGCCAGCAACGTGCGAAGCTCGGCGGGGGCGCTGGCAGCATTGGCCGAGCGGGCCCAGTCGCTGTCCTGCAGCAGTCGGTAGGCGAGCTGCTCAGGCGCCGAGACGGGCAGGGGAAAAGGATGCATGGCCGCCATTGGCGCAGGAAGGTGGCGCAGCATAGCCGAGTGGATGTCATGGCGCCCTGCACATCACCGGCATGAAGGGCATCACCACTTCGGTTGACGGGGCAGCGTTGCACCTCTGTCCTGCAGGTTGCCGCGATCGGGACCGCCGCGCGCTGCTCACTACGCCCGCGGACTCTGCCCCTGGCGGAAGGTCGCGAAGGCGGCTTGATCGCCGCGTCTAGTCCTCACGTGCGGTCCGCGCGGCGAGGGCGTCGCGGCCGGCGTCGGTGAGATCGATATCCCCGTCTTCCGCCTGTACCGCCAAACCCGCGTTGACTGCCCACGTCGCCGCGTCGCCGCGCACCGGTTGCGCAGCGGCGATTGCCTCCAGGATCTCCCGCTGTTGCGCCGTCATGCCCATGAGCCGGCCCTCAGATGCCCAGCAACGAGGTCGGTTGCCAATCCGACAGCCTGGCGTGGCTGACCGGTTGGTGGCAGCCGCACTCGTCGCAGCGGAACAGTGCTCCACCCGGAAGGTGAACCAGATTGTCTTCGCTGGCCGAACTGGTCGAGGAGCAATGCCGGCAGGTAACAGTGAGCGCAGTGATGCGCTGCACGCCGCCGGACAGATCGAACACGGCCTCGAATGCGCGAATGACAGGATGGGCAGTGTCCGGCATCTGGATCTCGACAGGGCAGGGAGGTTGGGAGATCGCATCGTCGCGCGTTGGCCGTGATGGCGCAGTCAGCCAGATGCATGGACACGGTCAAGACAGGCGCGGCAATGGGGAGCGGTTCCTTTTCAGGGATCCTTTCCAATCAGGTCCCACGGCTTTTCACAGCCGTCGCGCTCGCTTGATCACACTCCACGCCCTTGTTGCAGCGGGTCCCGCAGGACAATGAAGGCGACAGAAGAAGTCCCGCCCTGCCGGATCAGGCGATGCAGATCATCAGTACCGTGCACAGCACCAGCATCAGCACGAACACACGCCGGCTCAGCGCCAGGCACGCCAGATAGGCGGCCAGCGCCCATGCAGCCAGCAGCGCGCAGGCCACCAGCCACAGCCCGATGGCCATCACCGATCCGGCCGCCAATGCAGATAACGCGATGGCCTTGAACAGCGCCACGCCCAGCACACTGCCCAGCATGCCGGCCTGCAAGGCAATGGCATCGTGGTGGGCAGGAACGCGGTGGTGGCGCATTGCGGGTCCGGTGCAGGCCGAGGGGGCGTCGGCTGCACTTTGCCCAAAGGCACATCCACGAAATGTGTTCATTGCACTCGAAGCGCGTGGTCGAGCATCCTTGGTGGAACACCCCTCGGCAGATTGCAGGTGCTGCCGGTACGAAGCGCCGTGCTGGTCAAGGCGCTGGCATCCACTTGCCTGTGAATGCCGGTTCTTCAGTGGCTGCCGGCGACGGCGGCCTTACGCTTCCTGTCCAGTGACACCGCCACGCACCACAGCAGCAGGCCGCCAATGGCAGTGGCCGCACCGACATAGCCGGTGCTGGCCGGGCTGAAGCCGGCGCTGATCGCCATGCCGCCCAGCCAGGGGCCGAGCGCATTGGCGGTATTGAACGCGGCGTGGTTGGAGGCGGCCGCCAGCGTCTGTGCTTCACCGGCCACGTCCATCAGGCGGGTCTGCAGCACTGCCGCCAGCGCGCCCATGGTGCCGACGGTGATGATCATCGGGCCGATCGTCCACACGGACTGCGCGGCCAGCGGATACAGCAGCAGCATCAGGATCGACCACAGCAGGACCACGGCGGCGGCCTTGAAGTGGAACCTGTCCACCAGCCAGCCACCGGCGATGTTGCCGATGATCGCGCCGATGCCGAACACGCCCACCGCCAGCGGCATCCACGATTCGGCCACGCCGGTGACCTGCACCAGGGTCGGAGCCAGGTAAGTGAACACGCAGAACATGCCAGCGAAGCCGACTGCGCCGATCGCCAACGCCAGCCACACCTGGGACGTGTTGAAGGCGCGCAGTTCGCGCATCGGCGAGGTGCGCACCTCGTCCGGATCCGGCAGCAGGAAGCGGGCGATCATCGCCACGGTGGCGATGGCCAGCACGCTGACCAGGGCAAAGGCGGTGCGCCAGCTCAGCTGCTGGCCCAGCCAGGTGGTCAGCGGGTTGCCGACCAGGATTGCGATCGACAGGCCCAGCAGCACCCGCGACATCGCCTGGCCGCGCTGGCCGGCAGGGCTGATCGCCGCAGCGACCAGCATCGCAACGCCGAAGTAGGCGCCATGCGGGAGGCCGGCGACGAAGCGTGCCGCCAGCATGGTGCCGTAATTGGGTGCCAGCGCGCTGGCGAGGTTGCCCACCGCGTAGAAGCCCATCAGCGCCAACAAGAGCTTGCGGCGCGGGAAGCTGGCACCCACGAAGGCGAGGATCGGCGCGCCGACGACAACGCCGATGGCATAGGCGCTGATCAGGTGACCGACCTGCGTTTCGGAGATCGACAAGCCGCGACTGATCTCCAGCATCAGGCCCATGCTGGCGAACTCGCTGGTCCCGATGGCGAAGCCACCCAGAGACAGGGCGAGGATGATCAGGGTGCGCTGACGGGGCGTCAGCCGCGCAGCCAGGGAAGAGGTGGGGCTCATGCGGGGGGGCGCGACAGGGCGGGGGAGCCCCCCATTGTACTGCTGCACCGCAACAAGGGCAGCAGCGCTCAGCTAAATCAGCGTTCGATCAGTGACACGCCGCCCCCCGCTGTCCGTGCGGCCTGGTCAGATGCCCAGCGCTGCCCGGGCGTGCGCGCACTTGCAGCGCAGGCGCCCGGCCGTCGCCGCGTCGAGCATCGCCAGGCGCTGCGGATCGGCGCTGTCATCCAGATCGGCCCGCTTCACCTTCAGTGCCAGCGGTGGGCGGCAATGCGCGCGTAGTAGCTGTCCGCGTCGGGGGCCGCGGCGCGCTTGAGCAGGTGCACCGCCTCGCGCAGCGGGGCGGGGAATGCCTCGATGCGTGCGGCAAACGCTGGGCAGTCCTCGGCCACATCATGCAGCCACGCCACCACTTCGGCGTCATCGTCGCCGCGCACCGCAGCCGCCACCCGTGCCACATGGCCGATGTAAGGCTGGCCGGCCTTGTCCATCTGGCCGGCGTGCACCTCGGTGGCGAGGGTGCGGGCAAGTGCTACCCAGTCCATATCGGTCTCCTTGGATATCGGCGCGCAGTTTCGCGCAAAAGCAGGAGCGGTTGTCGATGCGGCGATGACACTGCGATGGGCATGATGGCTGGGCAGGGGCGCGGCGTCGCCCCGAGGAGGAGGAGTTCGATGCAGGAATTCAGGCATGTGCTGGAAACCCGTGGCCGCTACCAGCTGGTAGCGGTGTCCCACGAGCCGGTGTACGCTCCGGGCGATGTGGTCGGCCATGCGGTCGTCGCCGACGATGGGGATCGTCTGACCGACCTGGTATCGCTGGCCGAAGCGCGCCAGTTGCTGTTGCAACGGGTGCGTGAAGAGGGCGAAGAGCCCGGGCTGGAGAACGAAAATCACCTGCGGAAAAAGGCGTCGCGCTGGCGCCGCCGCTAGGCCGTCGCGCCCTCGTGCGCATCATGGAGGATTCGGGTGTTGCCCAGTAAGAAGTATCTGCTCATCGCCATCATCACGCTGGCGACCCTGCTGCTTGGTTTCGTGTTTTCCGGCTACCTGACGCTGCTGTTCCTGGGCCTGGATACCAAGCTGTTCACCTGGAACACCTACTACCAGTACTTCAACGCGCTGGACCAGCCACAGGTCGCGCCCTTCGTTGGCAAGATCCGATGGGCCGGCTACGTGGGCTTCGGCCTGCCGTTGCTGGTATTGGTGGTGACCGGCCTGGTGCTGCTGCTGAAGAAGGACAAGCGCTCGCTGCACGGCGATGCACGCTTTGCCACCGGCGCCGACCTGGCCAGGCATGGCATGTTCAAGAAGACCGGCCAGAGCATCGTGGTCGGCAGCCATGGTGGCAAGCTGGTGCGCCTGGATGGCCAGCAGTTCGTCATCCTGGCCGCGCCCACCCGCTCGGGCAAAGGCGTGGGCGTGGTCATCCCGAACCTGCTGGAGTACGGCGAATCGCTGGTGGTGCTGGACATCAAGCAGGAAAACTTCGACCTGACCAGCGGCTGGCGCGCCAGCCAGGGTCAGGAAATCTACCTATTCAATCCTTTCGCCGAGGACCGGCGCACGCATCGCTGGAATCCGCTCAGCTACGTCTCCGACGATCCGGCGTTTCGCGTCTCGGACCTGATGAGCATCGCTGCGATGCTGTATCCGGATGGGGCCGAGGACCAGAAGTTCTGGGTCAGCCAGGCGCGCAACGCGTTCATGGCCTTCACCCTGTACCTGTTCGAGAACTGGGACGACGAGCGCAGCAGCGGTTTCCCGGGGGGCGCCGGCACGCCCACGCTCGGCGCAGTGTACCGGTTGTCCTCCGGCGACGGGACCGACCTGAAGAAGTACCTCAAGACCCTGTCGGAGCGGCCGTTCCTCAGTGCCAACGCACGTTCGGCCTTCGCCAACATGCTGTCGCAGGCGGACGAGACCTTCGCCTCGATCCTGGGCACCTTCAAGGAGCCGCTGAACCCCTGGATCAACCCGGTGCTGGACAAGGCCACCAGCAGCAACGATTTCCTGCTGACCGACGTCCGCAAGAAGAAGATGACCATCTACATCGGCATCCAGCCGAACAAGCTGGCCGAGAGCCGGCTGATCATCAACCTGTTCTTCAGCCAGCTGATCAACCTCAATACCAAGGAACTGCCCAGGTCCAACCCGGACCTGAAGTACCAGTGCCTGCTGCTGATGGACGAATTCACCTCGATCGGCAAAGTCGAGATCATCGCCTCGGCGGTGTCCTACATGGCTGGCTACAACATCCGCCTGCTGCCGATCATCCAGAGCATGGCCCAGCTCGATGCCACATACGGCCGCGAAGTCTCGCGCACGATCATCACCAACCATGCCCTGCAGATCCTGTACGCGCCGCGTGAGCAGCAGGATGCCAACGACTATTCGGACATGCTGGGCTACACCACGGTGCGCAAGAAGAACGTCACGCATGCCAGAGAGAAGACCCACAACTTCACCGAAGAGCGGCGTGCACTGATGCTGCCGCAGGAGCTGAAGGCGATGGGGCCCGACAAGGAAGTGTTCCTCTACGAAGGCATACCGCATCCGGTGAAATGCGACAAGATCCGCTATTACAAGGATCGCTATTTCACGTCCAGACTGCTGCCGAAGGTCGATGTTCCGATGCTTAACGTCTAATTCACGACGCTAAATTTGTGACTTGGATTCATATTCACTGAAGTGAAAACGTGAGGTAAGTCAAGAATTCGGCATCTGTTCATAGATTTTCAGACTTGTCTGACATGGAATTGACGCGTGGTTGTGCGACCCTATGTCTGTCGTCCAGAAATGTGTGCTGGATGTCAAAGATGTGGCAGTAGGGTGGCCAGGAGTTTGTGCCATGGAAACAAGGATGGTTTCGACGTTGGTGAGGTATGCGGGTGGGTTGTCGGCTATGTCCGGCGGCCCCGCAACTTGGTTGGCAGCCGTTGGCTGCAGGGGAGCCGGAGTGGGTGTGCCGCACGCAGCGCATCCCTCTGATTCCGGCGTGCGCGATGCAGCGCCGGACGACCAGGGGACCAATGCTCGGGACTGCTTTTTCGTACGTCAAAGTGAAGCCCGTATGAATCAGGCGTTTATCGCGAAAATGTCCATCGCCGCAGTGGCGGCGTTGATGGTGGCCGGTTGCGCCACCAAGTCCGCTCCCGATTTCGGAGGCCGCTGGAAGCCGGTCAACCGCTTTGCTGCGACAACGACCGAAATTCCGCTGTACTCCAGCTACGTCTACCAGGCCTCGCCGATGGATGGCACGCTCAAAGCCATGCTCGAGCGCTGGGCCAAGGATTCCGGGCGCAGGCTGGACTACCGCCTCAGCTCGGATTTCACCCTGTATGGCGCGGTCTCGAAGATCGATACGACCAACGCGCAGCAGGCCGTGATCGATCTGACATCGGCCTATTCGGCGCAGGGTATCTCGGTCTCCATCGTTGGCAACCAGATCGTTGTGCAGAGCGCTGGCTCGACGCCGACCGCGTCGGCGCAGGGCGCTGATTCCAACAGCGGCACCTGAGTCCACCTAGAAATCATCGAACGTGCCGCTCCCCGCGCCTGTCGCAGGGGTGCCACGCCCATTGATGTTTCAGCAGTACGGAAGAATCCATGTTCCGCAAGAAGGATCCCGGCAATAGCCCCAAGGTCGAGCAGTCGGTCGCCAAGGCGGTCAGCTACGAGATCACCGTGGCCGACATGGCACGCCGCAGCGAGCGGCGTGCATGGTGGGTCGCCACAGGCTCATTGCTGATGTCGCTCGCACTGGCGGGCGGCTACTACTACATGCTGCCGCTGAAGGAGAAGGTGCCGTTCCTGGTGATGGCCGATGCCTACACGGGTACGGCGACCGTCGCGCGGTTGAGTGGCACCTTCCAGGGCGAGACGATCACCACCAACGAAGCGATCAATCGCAGCAACGTCGCCCAGTACGTGCTCGCGCGCGAATCGTATGACTCGGCGGTGATGGGCCTGCGTGACTGGGAACTGGTGTTCGTGATGTCCACCGATCCGGTGGCGCAGTCCATGCGTGTCCGCTATGCCGGCAACAATCCGCAGAACCCGTTCGTGATGTACGGTCGCGAGCGCGCCATCCGGGTCAAGATCCTCAGCATCACGCCATTGGGTGCCGAGCCGAACGGCAGCTTCCGCGGCGCTTCGGTGCGCATCCAGCGCAGCCTGCTGGACAAGCGCACCGGCGTCTCTACCTACCTGGACAACCAGCTGGTGACGATGCGCTTCGAGTACAACCAGAACCTGGCGTTGTCCGAACAGGATCGCATCCTCAATCCGCTGGCGTTCCAGGTCACCGAGTACCGCGTCGACAACGACTATTCGCGTGGCGTGCCGGTGCCGGATGACGGTGCCATGCAGGCGCAGGCGCAGCAGGCCGCACAGGCGGCGCAGCAGGCACAGGGTGTCTACGATCCCAACAATCCGGCCGCAGCCACCATGATCGACCCGGCCACCGGCCAGCCGGTCGCGGTGCCAGCCAACGGCCAGGTACCGGGCCAGGCAATGCCGGGACAGCCTGTACAGGGCCAACCGATGCCGGGTCAGCCGGTGCAGGGGCAAGCAATGCCGGGGCAGGCCATGCCCGGACAGCCGGCCATGAGGCCGGCGCAGAACAATTCCACCGGAACTGCTGATGGAGCAAGCAACCGATGAGTAGTCGAAATATCAGGGGAAGCGCGCTGGCGCTGCTGTCGATGTTGTCGTTGCTGTTCTCAGCAGCGGCGATGGCGCAGGCGGTTGACCACTACGAGTACGAGAAGGACCGCATCTATCCGGTTCGCACCGGCCTGGGCCTGACCACCCAGATCGAGTTGAGCCCGAACGAGAAGATCCTCGACTACAGCACCGGCTTCAGCAGCGGCTGGGAACTGACCCGTCGCGAGAACGTGTTCTACCTCAAGCCGAAGAACGTCGACGTCGATACCAACATGATGGTGCGCACCGAGACCCATTCCTACATCTTCGAACTGAAGGTGGTGGCCACCGACTGGCGCCAGCTGGAGCAGGCCCGTCGTGCAGGCGTGCAGTACAAGATCGCCTTCGTCTATCCCAACGACACCGTGTTCGGTGTCGCCCAGGAAGCGGTGGAGGAAGAGGCCAAACCGCTGTTGAGCTCGGAACTGGCCAAGGACCGCCAGTACAACTTCAACTACTCCTATTCGACCAGCAAGGCGAAGAAGATGGGGTGGCTGATCCCGGTCAACGCCTATGACGATGGCCGTTTCACCTATCTGAAACTGCCGAACTCGCCGGAGTACAAGACCGGCATCTTCCCGGCCGTGTTTGGTCGCGAAACGGAATACGGTGAAGACTTCGTGGTCAACACCACGGTTGAAGGCAATACGCTGATCGTGCACGGGACCTACCCGTACCTGGTCATCCGCCACGGCGACTTCGTCGTCGGCCTGCGAAGGAACGTGAAGAAATGAGCCAGCAGAACACTCCCGGAAACGACCCGAACAATGGACGCGACGAGAGCCAGAGCCCGTACGGCGCACAGGGTGCCGCGGACGCGCCGTCAAATCCCTACTTCGGCACGGCCCAGGCCGAGCCGGCGCCGGATCTGGACGCGGCCGCGCCGCAGCTGCGCTCGGCCGAAGAGCAGCGGCTGAACCGGAAGGCGCTGCTGTTCCTCGGTGGCATCGTGTTGCTGTTGGTGGCCATGGGCTTCCTGCTGTTCCGCAAGGGCCAGGATGACAAGGACGCTGCACAGAAGGTGCCGGAAGTCGCGCGTGTGTCCACGCCGACGCTGCCGGACGCTGTGCAGACGGATCCGGTTCCGTCCCAGGCGATGCAGCCCGTTGACCCGATTCCGATGCTGCCGCCGCCGCCGTCCGGGCCTACTCGCGCAGAACCGGCCTTCAGCATGAGCGAGCGCGAAGCCCCGCGGGGTCCGACGCTCGCCGAGCGCCGGATGGGAGCGTCGGGGAACGGCTTCGTTGGTGCTGGCGACAGCGCGGGCGGTGATGGGCAGGGGGGCCAGGAAGACGAGCTGACCCGTACCCTTCGCCTCCAGGCCCAGATGATGGGTGGACAGCAGAATGCAGCGCCGGCCCGGGTTCGTCGCGGCCCCGATGTTGATGACGTGTCCAATGCCAGCTACATCCGCAGTCCCGATGCGCTGCTGGTGCGGGGTACCTACCTGCGTTGCGTGCTGGAAACCCGCATCATCACCGATATCGCGGGCTACACTTCGTGCCTGCTGACCGAACCGGTGTACTCGATCAACGGCCGCAATCTTCTGCTGCCGAAGGGCTCCAAGATCTATGGCGCCTATGGCGGCGGTCCCACCGGCAAGCGGGTGGAAGTGATCTGGGATCGCATCACTACGCCGAATGGTATCGACGTGGCCATGTCCAGTCCGGGCGTGGATCAGCTGGGCGGCGCCGGGCATCCGGGCCAGTACAGCGCGCACTGGGGCAGCCGTATCGCCTCGGCGCTGATGATCAGTCTGCTGGCGGATGCGTTCAAGTACGCCGCTGCAGAGCATGGCCCGGAAACCACTACCGTGGCGAATAACGGCATGACCATCCAGTCGCCCTATGAGAGCGCCACCGCACGCACCATGGAGCGCTTGGCCAATGAATCGCTGAGCCAGCGTCGTCCGCCGACCGTCACCATCAACCAGGGCACGATCGTGAACGTCTACGTTGCAAAGGACGTTGACTTCACCAACGTGCTGAACCCCCGCCGGTAACCCAACGAACGATCATGGACGCCGAAGTGTCCCCCCTCGCCCTCGTCTCCAGCGATTTCCTGCGCTATCAGTACGAAGTGCTGGGCATCGCCGAGTACATGACTTCTCCGGAAGTGACGGAAATCTGCATCAACCGTCCCGGCGAGCTGTACCTGGAAACCCGGGCGGGGTGGCAGCGGGTGGACGTGCCGAGCCTGACGTTCGAGCGGGCCCGGCAGTTCTGCACGGCAGTGGTGAACGAGAGCAACACCGGCCAGCGCATCACCGATGCCGATCCGGTGGTGTCGCTCACGTTCCCCACCGGCCAGCGTGCGCAGTTCGTGATTCCGCCGGCCTGTGACGCGGGGAAGGTGTCGATCACCATCCGTTTGCCTTCCAAGCACACCAAGTCGCTCACGCAGTATCACGAAGACGGCTTCTTCAACCAGATTCTGGAAAGCGATGGCAGCATCAGCGAGCAGGATCGCGAGCTGCTGGAGCTGCGTCATTCGCGAGAGTACGCCGAGTTCTTCCGGCGTGCGGTGATGTACCGCAAGAACATCGTGGTATCCGGCGCGACCGGCAGCGGCAAGACCACCTTCATGAAGGCGCTGGTCAACCATATCCCGGACAACGAGCGCCTGGTCACCATCGAGGACGCACGCGAGCTGTTCCTGACCCAGCCCAACGTGGTGCACCTGTTGTATTCCAAGGGCGGGCAGAGCACCAGCAATGTGACGGCCAAGAGCTGCATGGAAGCCTGCCTGCGCATGAAGCCCGAACGCATCATCCTGGCCGAGCTGCGCGGTGACGAAGCGTTCTACTTCATCCGCAACTGCGCGTCCGGCCACCCGGGCTCGATCACCAGCTGCCATGCCGGCAGCCCGGAGCAGACCTGGGACCAGCTGGCGCTGATGGTGAAGGCTTCAGCCGAAGGTTCGGGCCTGGAGTTCAACGTGATCAAGCGGTTGTTGATGATGACCATCGACATCGTCGTGCATATCAAGGCGCATGCCGGCTCGCGCTACATCACCGGCATCGACTTCAATCCTGGGCGTGCCCAGGGGCAGGAGGGCTGACCAATGCTGCCAGGACTGGAAATGATGGCGTGCCCGGAAATGGCCGTCTCGATGGACGTGATGCAACACGTCATCAACGTGGAGTCGTCGCGCAACCCGTATGCCATCGGCGTGGTCGGCGGTGCACTGGTGCGTCAGCCCAAGGCGTTGGATGAAGCGCTGGCGACGGTGCGCATGCTGGAAGAGAAGGGCTACAACTTCTCGATCGGGTTGGCCCAGGTCAATCGCTACAACCTGGGCAAATACGGGCTGGATTCCTACGAGAAGGCCTTCCAGCAGTGCCCGAACCTGCAGGCCGGTTCGCGCATTCTCGCCGAGTGCTACAAGCGCTCCGGTGGTGACTGGGGCAAGTCGTTCAGCTGTTACTACTCGGGCAATTTCGAGACCGGCTTCCGTCACGGCTACGTGCAGAAGATCTACGACTCGATCCGCCGCGGCCAGCAGGTCGCCAGCAATGGTGTCGCACCGATCGACGTGGTCAGTCGCGGTGAGCGCCGTGCAGTGAAGGTCGAGCATCATCCGCAGCTCGCTTCGCCGGCGCAGGCGCGCATCGTTGCACAGTCCAATGGCCCGGTGTACGTGCCGTCGGAAGATCCCGCACGCGCCTATGTCGTGTACCCGTCCACCGGTGCGATGGCGCGGGGCAGTCTGCTGAATCTCGCCGACCAGGCGCTGTCCAAGGTGGTGCTGGGTTCAGTGGACAGGATGATGCAGCCCCAGGCGCAGCCCAACCAAGAGGCCACCTATCCCCAGCAACAGGCCGGTGGCATGCCGCAGCAGCTGCCTAAACAGCGTGCTGCGCAGGCGATGGCCATGCCGCAGCAGTTGCCGGGCGCTGCCGGTGCCACCAATGAGGGGCCCGTGATGCTGCGGCCCTGGAGCGAGCGGAACCAGCCTGTGGCGGGTGCCGACAATTCGTACAACGCGCCGGTGCAGACCGCACCGGTGCAGCAGATTCCCGCAGGGGATGCGGCCTTCGTGTTCTGACGAAGTCGTGGTGCGGCCAGTCCCCCGGCTGGCCGATTCAGTTGTGTTAGTCCATCAACAAGGAAATCAATCCATGAAGCGATCCAATCTCGACCTCGTCCAGGCCCAGCGCACGCTGAAGACCCTGCTGATGGCCACGGTTTTCGTCGGCGCCATGTTCGCCCCGCAGGTCTTCGCCAACGGTGCCGTCGACTTCGGCGGCACCGACAAGAAGGTGTGCGGCTTCTTCAACAACATCAACGGCCTGCTGAACATCGCCTCGATCGCCGTGGTCACCATCGCGGTGATCTTCGCCGGTTATCAGATCGCCTTCGCGCACAAGCGCATCGCCGACGTTGCACCGATCCTGATCGGCGGCGTGCTGATCGGCGCTGCGGGCCAGATCGCGCGCATGCTGCTGGGTGACGGCAGCGACGGCAAGTGCGGTGGCGGCAGCAGCACCTACTACCTGATCAACAACGCGATCCAGTACTACAGTGCATAAGAACGTCGTGTTCCGCGGCTGCACGCGCCCAGCAATGTTCCTGGGCGTGCCCTACCTGCCATTCTTCATGGTGGCAGGCGGGTTGCTGCTGCTCAGCATGTACACGAACTTCTGGTTCCTGCTCACCATTCCGGTGGCGGTCTTCATCATGCGGCAGATGGCCAAGCGTGACGAAATGATCTTCCGCCTGTTGGGCCTGCGCCTGATGTTCAAGCTGAAAGTCCGCAACGTGCAGGAACACGATGGCATGTGGGTGTTCAACCCCAACCATTACCGCGACAAGCCGGCCCGAATGGATTGAGGTCCGGATCCGGCCTGGCGGGCGTCCGCGCCCGTCGGGTCTTTTGTAACTCCTTGGCACTACCTCTTTGGAAGCAGTCGTATGTTCAGCCCTGACACCTCCATCAGTGAGTTCATTCCATTGTCGTCGCACGTCGCCCCGAACGTGGTCAAGACCACGGGCGGCGATTACCTGCTGACCTGGCATCTGGAAGGGCTGCCGTTCGTCGGCCGTGAGGAGTGGGAGCTTGAGCATCGCCACAACACGTTCAACCGCCTGCTGCAGACGCTGCGGGCACCCGATTTCGTGAACGTGGCGTTCTGGGTGCATGACATCCGTCGTCGCCGCACCCTGAAGGGCAAGAGCAACTACAAGCAGCGCTTCAACCAGGATGTGTCCGATCAATACATGGGCATGTTGTCCTCACAGCGCATCATGCAGAACGAGCTGTACCTGACCATGATCTACCGCCCCGTGGTGGCGGGTAAGCGCTTCGTCGAGAAGTCGGCGAACGTGGACAAGCTGCGCGCCGAGCAGGAGCAGGCAGTAGAAAAGTTGATGGAGCTGGCCGGCAACGTCGAGGCCGTCATCCGCGACTATGCGCCGTACCGCCTGGGAATGTACGAGGCAAAGAACGGCGTGGTGTTCTCTGAAACGCTGGAGCTGTTCGGCTACCTGATCAATCGCATTGACGAGCCGGTCCCGGTGCTGTCGGCACCCATCAAGGACTACCTGCCGGTCAGCCGGCACATGTTCTCGTCCAAGACCGGTGACTTCGTCATCAATACCCCCAATGGTGCCAACCACTTCGGCGCCATCCTGAACATCAAGGAGTATGCCGAGGGGACTTACCCGGGCATCCTCAACGGCCTGAAGTACCTGGACTACGAGTACGTCATCACCCATTCGTTCAGCCCGATGGGGCGCCAGGACGCGCTCAAGGTGCTCGACCGCACCAAGGGCATGATGATCTCCTCCGGTGACAAGGCAGTCAGCCAGATCGTCGAGCTGGACCAGGCGATGGACCAGCTGTCGTCGGGTAATTTCGTGCTGGGCGAGTACCACTTCATCATGACGGTCTACGGCGACAGCCAGGCCAAACTGTCGCAGAACGTGGCCACGACGCGCGCCGAGCTGTCCAATGCGGGTTTCGTGTCGACCAAGGAAGACCTGGCGGTCACCTCGTCCTTCTATTCGCAGCTGCCGGCCAACTGGCGCTATCGCACCCGCCTGGCCAATGTCAGCTCGCTGAACTTCCTGGGCCTGTCGCCGCTGCACAACTTCGCGACCGGCAAGCAGCACAATAACCCGTGGGGCGACTGCGTCACCACGCTGCAGACTACCAACGGCCAGCCGTACTATTTCAATTTCCACGCGACCCATCCGTCGGAGAACTCGCTGGGCGAGAAGGCGATCGCCAACACCATGGTGATCGGCAAGTCCGGTACCGGTAAGACCGCGCTGATCAACTTCCTGCTCAGCCAGGTGCAGAAGTACGAGCCGTCGCCGACCATCTTCTTCTTCGACAAGGATCGGGGTGCGGAGATCTTCGTCCGTGCCTGCGGTGGCAACTATCTGGCCCTGGAGAACGGCGCGCCGACCGGCTTCAACCCGTTCCAGTGCGAGAACAATGAAGCCAACGTGCAGTTCCTGGCCGACCTGATCAAGGTGCTGGCCGGCAAGCGTGAGTACAGCGCCCGCGAGGAAGAGGACATCTACCGCGCAGTGGAAAGCATGCTCGATACGCCGATGCACCTGCGCAGCATGACCAACTTCCAGAAGAGCCTGCCCAACATGGGCGACGATGGGCTCTACGCGCGCATGCGCCGCTGGACCTCGGGCAATTCGCTGGGCTGGGTGTTCGACAATCCGGTCGACACCGTTGATCTGAGCAAGGCCAACATCATCGGCTTCGACTACACCGACATCATTGACAACCCCGAAGTACGCGTGCCGGTCATCAATTACCTGCTGCACCGCCTGGAGTCGCTGATCGATGGTCGTCCGCTGATCTACGTGATGGACGAATTCTGGAAGATCCTGGACGGCGAGGGTGGCCTGAAGGAATTCGCCAAGAACAAGCAGAAGACCATCCGTAAGCAGAACGGTCTGGGCATCTTCGCGACGCAGAGCCCGGAGGACGCGCTGAAGAGTGATATCTCTGCCGCCCTGATTGAACAGACCGCCACGCTGATCCTGCTGCCGAACCCGAATGCCAGCAAGAGCGACTACATGGATGGCCTGAAGCTGACCGAGGCCGAGTTCAGGGTGGTCACCGCCTTGGACGAGCGCTCGCGCTGCTTCCTGGTCAAGCAGGGCCATGCGTCCAGCGTCTGCCAGCTCAACCTGCGTGGGATGGACGACATCCTGTCGGTGATCTCGGCCTCGACCGACAACATCGACATCATGCATCGGGTGTTGCAGACCGCTGCAGTCCGCAATCGGATCACCGTGGACGAGCTCACGCCGGAACAGTGGTTGGAAGATTTCTACAAGAACCGGAAGGGTTCGGGGAAGGAACCCCGTTCCGACGCTGCTTGATGGCAGCGCAAGCAGGAGACAGGCAAGTGGATGTCAATCTGAACAACAGGAGTTTTGCCATGAACATCGTCAAGCGTCGGGCCAGCGCCCGCAAGGTACTCAAGCCGGTGGCCAAGGTGCTGGGTGTTGCCTTGGCGCTGTCTGCCACCAACGCTGGGGCATTTGGTCCGGTGCAGGAAACCGGTCCAGCGCTGATGCAGCACATCTGGAACCAGTTCAATACCCTGCAGTCCAAGGTGCAGGAGAAGACCCAGTTCGTCAGAGAAAATACACAGTGGCTTCAGGACTGGAACCAGACCATCAAGGAGTATGGCGAGATGCTGGTTCAGGTGCAGGGTATCGTCAACAACTTCGGTCTTCCTTCCGCTGCACAGCTGACGCCCGTTTCGCCCAAGTACCTGGTCGCTGAAACCTGTGGCACCGGCGCAGATTTGAAGGACATGCTGCCCAACATCATTTTCAATTCAAAGGGCGACTGGAAGAGCCAGCAGACGCAGATCTGCGTGAACATCCGCATGATGCAGAATCGCAAATACAACGATGCGGTTTACTTCATGCAGACGACCGGGCCTGCGTTCCTGAAGAGCATGGATGACATCGCGCAGTTGCGTTTTGGTAGCAATCGGCTCGGTGACATGAACGCAGTGGCGAACGACTCGATGCGTACTGCGAACGAAATGAACGCAACGATCAAGAACTTTGAAGCCCGGATCAAGGCATACGACGCCTACATCGATGTGATGGAGGCCAATCAGAAGGTCGTCGCCCAGTCTGCGCTCAAGGGCGATCCAACCAAGACCGTCATCAGTGACCTGGTCAAGACAGCAGCGCTGAAGACGGCGTTGTCCATCGACTGATGCGTGGAATGAAGCACCTGAGGTTCGAGTCCCTACGGGGCGCCTCAAGCGATAGCGGTATCACCAAGGGAATGTGGGTATGACGATCAGGTCGATTGCCAACTTTGATTTTTCGGGCGGATTCCAGGATTTGATGGGGCACGTGGCGCGCGTCCAGTCGGTCGGCGACTTCGTTTTCTTCAAGCTCATCCTGGACTATCTGCGGGAGCGAATCGGCAAGTTCGGCTTCGACGTCATGGACAACATGATGGCGTGGGTGGGCGGAATGGCGCTGACCCTCATGACCTTGTGGGTCCTCATTCAGGGCTATCGTATCGTCACCGGACGCAGCCGCGATTCGATGATGATCTTGGTGACCAACATGGCGCGCGCCGCACTTATCGTGGCTGTAGCGACAAGCATGGGCATGTTTGGCCGGGATCTTCATGAATTCCTGACCGAGGACGTGAAGGGTCTCATCACCCATGTCGTTACCGGGAAGGATCAGAAGCCCGAGGAGCAGATCGACAAGAGCTTGGCCTGGATGCAGGTTGCGCTGTCCAGTGTGGATGGAATCAAGATCCTGAATGACCCGGGGCTGCAGGAAGACAAGACACGAGCCATGTGGTTCATCGGCTTGGGTACGGGCGGCCCGGCGGTGACTGCTGGCTCGATGCTGTTGCTCTATGAGGTCGCGATGGCGTTGTTCATCGGTTTCGGCCCACTGTTCATCCTCTGTCTGTTGTTCGATCAGACCAAACAATTGTTCCAGCGATGGCTTTTCTACGGAATCGGGACCATGTTCTCGATGGCGGTGCTGTCGGCAATGGTGTCCATTGCATTGGATATGGTGATCCGTGTGTCTTCCTCGTTCTGGGCGACGGCGCTGGTGAACAGGTTCCTGCTTGACGGAGCTTCCAGCGACGGTATGACCAGTCAGGCGATGCAGCAGGGCGGCATGGGCCTGATTCTGACGACCTTGATTCTGACTGCGCCCCCAATGGCGGCCATGTTCTTCCAGGGTACCTTGGGTAGCTTCATGGCATATTCGCAGATAGGTGGTAGCCCTGTGGCTCAGGCACCGGGACCGAGTGGGCAGCCGCCGGGTAGCTACTATGCGCCGGCCCAGACAAAGGATCATTCCAGTGCTCCATCGGTCAGTTCCGGCCATGGCGCGACTTCTGGTTACGGTATCGGGCGCTCAGGTGAGGTCAAGCAAGATACTGGAAAGTATGGGCAGGCTGGCGCCTGAGCGTGGATTGACAGTGTCGAATGATAAAGGTGTGCGTATGAAGTGCATTGTCGTGCTTTTGCTGCTCGTTATTTCTAATGTGGCGTTGGCAGAAGGACGTTGCCCCCCAGGGCAGTACCCCGTGGGAGGTCAGGGTGTAGGAGGTTGTGCGCCAATTCCCGGTGGTCAAGCTGGTGGTGAGAGCAGTGGCCCCATGCCGACCGGTAAATGGGAAACCCGGTGGGGTGCTTTGGCGCAAGACACAGACCATCAAGTCGGCCAGAATTTGGCGATTGGTGTGGCGGAGGTTAAAAAAACAAAGAGAGAAGCTAGGTCCCTCGCGCTTTCTGAATGTCAGCGCATGGGGGGGCAGAAGTGTAAAGTTATTCTTGAGTATCACAATCAATGCGCCGCGCTAGCTGGCCCGGTGATTGGTTCAGTACCCCTCGTCGACGTGAAAACTGTGGCGTATCGATCACCTAATGAAGAAGATGCGAAGGTGGAATCAGTGCGCCGTTGTGAGTCCGAGGGTAAGGGTCGCAGTTGTACTGTTATCTACTCTGCCTGCAGCATGTCTGAGTTTAAGCCCTTCCGCTGATGTTAATCCTGGCGTTGGGTTGATGTTGTGAGTAATGACATTTTGTTTGTTGTTTTAGGGGGTGGCCTGCTGAGAAGTGGGCCGCTTCTATTTTTCGCTTGAGAGGTCTACTTTGCACTAAGGCTGGGTGTCGCTGTTCACAGGTTTAGTCTGCGTGAGAGTGTCGAGAGCTCTTGGAGAGCAAGCTTCGGTCTGAAATTCATTTGCCTGCTGGCTTATAGCTGCAATGCTGATTTCATTGGCATGGGGTGAAGTTAGTACTCTATCTATTGTTCGATCAGGACAAACAGTTGTTCCAGCGATGGTTCTTCTGCGGAATCGGGACCATGTTCTCGATGGCGGTGCTGTCGGCAATGGTGTCCATTGCATTGGATATGGTGATCCGCGTGTCTTCCTCGTTCTGGGCGACGGCGCTGGTGAACAGGTTCCTGCTTGACGGGGCTTCCAGCGACGGTATGACCAGTCAGGCGATGCAGCAGGGCGGCATGGGCCTGATTCTGACGACCTTGATTCTGACTGCGCCCCCAATGGCGGCCATGTTCTTCCAGGGCACCTTGGGCAGCTTCATGGCATATTCGCAGATAGGTGGCAGCCCGGTGGCACAGGCGCCGGGACCGAGCGGACAGCCGCCGGGTAGTTACAAGCCGGCAGCTCCAACCAATTCAGAGGAATCCGTGAGTAGCCAGAGCCTTACGATCCCGAAAATCGCGCCGGGTACTAGCAACTCGGTACATACGCCGGGGTCGCTTGGTAACGCCGCAGTTCGGTGAGCTATGTCACGGCAGTTGC
Source organism: Stenotrophomonas sp. YJH_SMC_48-3 (assembly GCF_059369375.1). Taxonomy (NCBI): domain Bacteria; kingdom Pseudomonadati; phylum Pseudomonadota; class Gammaproteobacteria; order Lysobacterales; family Lysobacteraceae; genus Stenotrophomonas; species Stenotrophomonas sp. YJH_SMC_48-3. The sequence continues at coordinate 186,988 of NZ_JCAFSQ010000004.1, forward strand.
TGAATGGGTAGGGTACTGGATGCAAGAGGTGAAAACGATGAAGCTGCTTTCTTTGCTCCTTTTCTTTGGGGTGCTGCTGGCTCCTGTGTCCGCACTTGCCGAAGGCGGTAGTTGTCCGCCAGGGTTCTACCCGATAGGAGGGCAAGGGGCCAGAGGCTGTGCTCCGATTCCTGGTGGCGACAGCGGTGGCTCGGATCAGCTGCCGCTACTTCCTCCAACGCCGACGGGGGAATGGTTAAGTACGTGGGGAGCAATCGCTGCGTCCGAAGCTACTTCTGAGGTAGGAATGGCCTCCGGAATGAATTCCGCAGAAGCCGCCGCTGCCGAGGCTGTGAGGCGCTGTGGTGGTGGAGGAGCCACGGACTGCAAGGTTACTGTCTCTTACTCAAATCAGTGCGTCGCGTGGTTGATTCCTTCTTCAGGTGGCTCGGGGGCTAAATCCGCAGTTGGTAAGGCTCCAAAGAAAAGGCAAGCGATCTCCTTGGCGGGTGAAGGTTGCGTAGATCCCAGTGGAAAGAAGTGCAGGGTCTTTTACGCAGACTGTTCTGAACCTGTTTTCCGTAAGTTCTAGCGATGCAAGTTCGTCGATTCTCTTAAGTCGATTGATTGGTTGCGTCGGAGTCGCCTGGAGCTTGAAGGTGCATCCAGGGCTTGCGTAAATGGGCCGGAAATTCAGAGAGTTGGCTTGATGTTGATGCGTTGATTTAGATTCTTGCGCATTGTCAATCGTGGCCACTCTTTCGTAGTTTCCTGCGTTCTGCGGATTGGCGGAGCACGGGTGACTGTACCGGCTGCGAATGGCTAGCTGATAGTGGATTCTTCGGGATTTGGCTCTGGATGACAGGTGAAAAGCTTTCCTTCGGATGTTGGGGGATTTCGAACGTCATCAGGGGTTCGAAGGTCATGTATAGGTTCGCGGCGAGTCTAGCGGTAGTTCTAGCACTTACGTCCGACCTGGCTTGGGCGGAAGGAAGGTGTCCTCCAGGCCAGTATCCGATTGGCGGGCGGGGTGCCGGCGGATGTGCGCCGATTCCTGCTGGTGGATCAGGAGCGGAAAGCCCGCGTCCAACGGGACGGTGGATCAAGACTTGGGGAGCATTTGCCGCCGCGCCTTCCGGAATCGCAGGAGCGGCAAGTGGGTGGAGGAAGAAGGCGGATGCGGGAAGCGCGGCGGTGAGATCCTGCTCTGATGCAGGCGGTCGGGATTGCCGAGTGAAGTTCACCTATAAGAATCAATGCGCGACGGCGGCTGTCTCGAATGCGGGAACCGGGGGGACTTTCTACTCTGCTGCAGCCACAAAGGAGGAGGCGGAAGGCCTATCCTTGGCGCAATGTCGTGCTGCGTCCAAAGAGACATGTGAAGTTGTCATGTCCAATTGCACCGAGCCGGAGTTTGAGAAGTTTTGAGTAATTGCCCGCATTTTTCTCGTGATGCGGCGATAGAATGGCCCGCCGTTGAGCGGGCTGTTTTTTTTGCGCCCATCAACTAAGAAGAACTCTACTCTTGATGTTGGGAGATTCTCGGTATGATCAGGCGTTCAGCAGCGACAAATTTGGCCCCAGCAATTGACGTGGCGGGTGCTGCGCTCACATCTGAGTAGGTCCGGGCAGCAGTAGCGCGACATGGGCTCGATCCTAGCGAACACTATCTGACTGTCGCCAATGGCGGCCATGTTCGTCTAGGGCGCCTTGGGCAGCTTCATGGCATATTTGCAGATGGGTAGCAGTGCAGTCGAATACAGGCAGGAGGCGCGATGTCTTGGAGGTTTACGCTTCTACGTAGTTGGCGGGTGATCCTGGGCCTTTTGTTGGCCGCAGTCTTCCAGTCGGCAGCGTTCGCGGAGGGCGGGTGCCCTCCGGGGCAGTATCCTATTGGCGGGCAAGGTGTCCAAGGATGCGCTCCGATCCCTGGGGCGGGTGACGGCTCGCTCAAGACGCCGCAACCCGAAGGGAAGTGGATCGAAACGTGGGGCGCGATCTCTGTTTCTCCTGAGGGCGCGTCCGGAGTGTCTATCGGGAAGCGTAGTAAGTCTGAGGCAGAGGCAGAGGCTGTGATGCAATGCCGGCACTCAGGTGGTCGTGCCTGTCGAACTTCTTTTTCCTACGAGAATCAGTGCGTTGCTGCGGTGGTCCCCAGTTCGGGTTCCGGCGGCACCAGCTTTGGTGGAAAGGCGACTGTCGATGAAGCAATTCAATTGGCAACTCGTCTTTGTATAAGGGATGGGGGGCAGGGATGCCACGTCGTGTACACCGCGTGCTCAGCTCCTGAGTATGTGCGGAAGTGAAGCGAGGATAGCGCCGGGCTAGCGCCCCGGTTGTTTCGTTGGACCGGCCGTAGTGTTTTCAATTTTTTGGAAATTCTCATTGCGAATGACGGATCCCGAGCGCCGCAATGGTGCTTGTATTCGGGTGGGTTCGTTCACCTGATCCGTGTTCGCTGCACCCGTTCCGCTTGCGTCTGCACGAGTGTTAAGTGCCTGATCAGCGCTGCCGTCATCTCCAAGTAGGCATCCATTCACGTTAACCGCACTCATTCTGTGATCAAGTGCGCTTTTCATCCCAAGCCCCCTTCGACGAGCGCTGCCTCCTCGAAGTAAGCTGCGTGCGCGTCAAAATCCCGACGCGCCGGTGCCATCGAACGCAGGAGCTTTTCCGTCCATGAGGACTGTGTCCCCCCGCGGTGCGGGTGACGCTTGCCACCATCGCGGTTGCCGTGGGCTCGGGGCTATCATCCGCCATGGCGGCCGCCGGGCACGTGCGGGGCATCGCCCCGTTTCCGGCCTCCGCTCGGGAACTGGCAAGACGGGATTGAAGGAGTTGCAGGGGATGGAGAAGGGGAGTGGCACGCACATGGACAATGCCCTGGCGTTCGTTCCGTCCGGCGCGAACCTGCTGGAAGCTGTACGCGGCGATCTGACCGGCAATGGTTTCCAGGACCAGCTCCTGGTGATCGACCAACCTCCTCCGGAGGGCTTGTTGCCCGGCGAGCACGGACCGAACCGGGTCCTGCTGTTGCTGCTGGGCGATGCCACGGGCCGCTGGCAGCTGGCGGCACGCAACGACAAGCTGGTGCCGTGCTCAACGCGCGGTGGCATGGCCGGTGACCCCTTCGCCTACGTGACGATTGAAGACGGCGCGTTCAGCGTGATCACCAACGGCGGCAGCCGCGAACGCTGGAGCAGCGTCTACACCTTCCGGTATGCACCTGCCGAGCAGGCGTGCTGGGTGCATGGCGTGCAGCGCAAGGTGGTGGACACCGAAACCGAAGCGACCCACACGCGCGATTTCTCCGCGGCCGAGCTTGGCCGGGTGCGATTCGAGGATTTCGACCCTTCCGTCGTCGCCGACGTGAGCTTGCCCTGAGTGCCATGCCGGTGAGGAGGCGGGAGTATCCAACGATGATCGAGCAGGAGTTTCACCGTGTCGCAGGATAGGGAGTCGTTGCTGTTGCGGCAGGCCACGGAGGCCGGCATGACTTCGTCCCGGGAACTGGCCAACTTCATGGCGCAGGCCGGGCATGAATCCCGTGGCTTGAGCCGTCTCAACGAGAGTTTCAACTTCACCCGGGGCATCTCGCAGATCCCGGTGGAAGCTGCGTGGCGCAATGGCAAGGCTGCGTTGGAGAGCGCCCGCCAGGAAGCGCTGCGTGGCCGCCCGGAAAACCTGGCTGAGCTGATGTACGGCGGACGCATGGGCAATGATGTGCCCGGCGACGCATTGAAGTACCACGGCCGCGGCTATCTGCCGTTGGTCGGCAAGGAGAATTACGAGCGTGCCGGCAAAGCGCTGGATCTGGACCTGGTGAATCACCCGGAACTGGCCGCGCAGCCCGAGCACGCAGGCCGCATTGCCGTGTGGCAGTGGCAGACGCGGGTGCCGGAAGCGGCGCGCGAGGACGTGCGCGAAGCGACGCGCGCGATCAATGGTGGCCTGAACGGCATCGAGGCCCGCCAGCAGCGATTCGAGGTGTGGCAGCAGAAGCTGACGCCAGATGTGATGGCGCGGCTGGAGCGGGGCGAAGTCGGGGCGCCGGCCCAGCAGGCAACGGGACGCGACATGTCGCAACCGGGCGAGCCGGGATACACGCTGTTCTCGGGAGCGCGCCAGCACCTGCAGCAGATGGGGCCGCAAAGCGGTCTGCGCAGCGTGCAGGAACTGGACAATGCTGCCGGCGCACTGGCGCTGAGCGCGCAGAAGGCGGGGATGTCGCGCATCGATCATCTCCTGGCTGGCAACGACGGCCGCACGTTGTTTGCCGTGCAGGGCGCGCTGGGTGACCCGGCCATGCTGCGCGCTTCGGTCGAGCGCGAACAGGCGGCGCAGCAGCCGCTGGCGCAGAGCAGCCAGCAGTTGGCCGCCAGTGTCGCCCAGCAGGACCCCGCGGCCGCGCTCGCCCACGAGCAGGAGCAGCGCTCTCGATCCCTGTAGCACTTGATGCCGGCGGGCAGGGTGCCTGCAGGCGCTTTACGTACGACGCGTGGCGCCCTGTGGCGCCGACATGGAAACCCAATCGTAAGGACACCACATGCGAATCGTTACCTCGAATGCCCGGCACGCTGCTGCCCGCTGCAATGCATCCGCGCGCCGCCTGCCGCCACTCTGGCTGCTGTCACTTGGACTCGCCGCAGCGTCGGCACAGGCTCAGGAGGCCGCAGCACCCCTCGTGGAGACGCCCCCCGCTGCCGAGGCGGCCTTTGACGCGCCTGCAGGGGCGGCGCCCGTTACAGCGCCCGCGGTGGCCGACGCCGTTGTCGTGACGCCGGCTCCCGAAGTACCGGTTGCTGTGACACCCCCTGCGGCACCCGTGGTGGACGCGCAGCCGGCGCCGGCTGCGGACCCGGCGCCTGCGCCCGTTGCGCCCGCAGCGGCGGCGCCTGTGGCTGCACCGCCTGCCGTCGTCGAGCCAGCCGTCCCGGCGGTAGCTCCCGCGCCACCCGCCTTGGCCATCGTGCCGTTGCCGCCAGAGCAGGCGACCGAGCGGGCGCTCGGTGCCCGCTGCCCGGTGGATCTGGCCGGGCGGCTGGCGACCCAGGGCGACCTGCTGATTGGCGCCTGCCAGGGCACCATGCCGGCGCATCTGGCCGCGTTGCTGGTCGCGCTGCCCGTGCAGGACATCCACCTGCCGCGCAGCTGGCGCGAGCGCGAGGTGCGGCAGAAGGCCTGGTTCAAGGCTGTGCCGGGCTATGGCCAACGCCCGGACTTCATCGTTCGGATGGGCGACATCTGGGTGCGTTCGCTGGAAGGGCGCGACGCCGACAGCACGTTCTATCTGGTGTCAGCACCGTTCACCTGCAGCGACCAGGTCGCCAACCGCGATGAGTACGGCGCGGAGCCGGTCCGCGTGCCAGCGGGTGAATGCCGCGAGGCTCATGTGGCCCAGCGTGTGTACCAAGTCCGCGGGGACGCGGCGCCGAGGGATGTGACCGCCGATGCGTTGCCGGCCACGCCGCCGGTGACGGACGCCGACCGTGCGCGACAGCTGTCGCGTGAGGGCCGGCTCAATCTGGACCACAGCAAGTTGCAGTACGGCCCGGCGATGCGCTGGTTCGTGCAATACCCGGAAACGGCGCAGAAGGGCGGTCCGCGCGCCTACAGCGACTGGAACCGCGAGCACATCGCGTTCGTGGTCTGGACTGGGGATCGCTTCGAGCTGCGTGAGAAGGTCGCACGCGCCCTGTGGCCCTGTGATCCGGTGGCCCCCGGCGATCGTGCCTGCGGCGGATTCCCGGATTCGGGCCCGGATCCGTTCGTGACTGCCGGAGCATCCGTGCCAATGGCAGCGTCCAGCCCCTGAGTCGGAGTTTCGAAGTGATGCGGAAGCCGGGCTGACCGGCTCCCGCGGCGCATCAGGCCTGCAGGCTGCGGGTCTGGTTCTGTTGCTGCTCCAGCTGCTGATCGCGCTCCAGCGCAACGCGCTGGCCTGCGGCCTGCTGGTCGATGCGCTGGCTGCTCTGTTCCAGCGGGGTGTTCATCGCCACTGCCGTATCTACCGATACGCGAAGGTGGGCCGGGTCGCCGCCCTGGCCCTGCACGGCGAAGCTGCGCGAGGCATCAGCATTCATGACCACTTCGTCGATGCGCTTGCCGCCTGCTGCGTGCATTTCGGCGGCCAGGCTGCCGGCCAGCTGCGTGCTCATTACGTCCGGTACCCGGCCGACGCGGACGTCCTGCGCGTGCACGCCACGGATCGCGTCGTTGAACAGCGGGTTGCCCACATGGTTGGGATCGTCCATGCGCAGCATGCTGGTGTGATGGCCGTTCTTCTCCGCTTCGCGGCGTGCCGGCTCACCGGGCTGCAGCGGGCCGCGGATATGGTCGTACAGATCGACCGCGCCGCCCGGAATGCCGCGCGCCGCGCGGGTGACACCACGGCGCAGTGATTCAACGTCGTCGCGGTACTCCTCGATCATCCTGGCGTTGTCTTTTGCCAGCTTCTGCGTTTCCGGGTGTTTCAGCACCGAGCCGTCGCCGAGGAAGTTGCCCAGCTTGTGCGCGCCGAACGAGCTGCCTGCTGCGACGAGCGGGCTGTCCGGGATAAGGGCGCGCAACGAGTGATTGCTGAAGCCGTTTGCGGCGAGTGTCTTGATCTCATCCGGCTTGGCGTAGATGCGCACTTGGCCGAAGTGCGGCGAGGCAGAGCTGACCGGATCGGAGGCCATGACATGGTTGATCATGGTGTTGCCGCCTTCCGGGATGCGGTAGCTGAGGCTGACCGCGCCATAGGCGTTGAAGGTCTCGCCCTTGACGTTGAAATGGTGCGAGGTGATCTGGGCCAGCGCGCCACCGAGAGAGTGGCCGGTGACGGTGACTTCAGGTGCACGGCCTCCAAATGCAGCTTCCTGCTTTGCGTAGTCCAGCGCGCTCTTGGTCAAAGCGATGGCATCGGGGGCCTGCACATTGGTGCGGGCGACGACCATGCCGCCGTCGGTCAGGATGGCATCACGAGCTATCTGCTCGGTCCCGCGATGAGCGACCACGATCTCATTGGTGTCGGCTCGCTGATAAACCGTGCCTTGGTAACCATTGAGCCGATTATTGACGTGATCGAGAATCTTGTATTCATGCCCATTGATCGTGACGAGCTCTTCTTCCCCCGGACGCCTCCGACCGACAGCGCGATCCTTGTAGGCATCGTCGGAAAGCGCCGCATAATCCTGCGTGCTGATGGTCATTGGGTGACCTCGCTGGCGCTGAGACTCATCGTGAACAACTTGCCCTGAAGTTCAGCAACGTAGTCAGCCGGATCCGCCTTGCCGGTGGCTGGGTAGTTGGCAGCAAGCGGTGCCCGCGGATAGGCTGCGTCCGGATAGTAAAGCGTGTGGGTCTTGCCTTCAGTCAGCGGTTCGGCCTTGACGAAAGTCAGGAAGCGGGTCTCTTCTTCAGCGCCCGTCGCCTTCAACATCGCCCCAGCGCCAGTGAACTCCCAATGGCACACGCCGCGGCCGTAGTAGTCTTCGTCCAGCATGCGGTCCACATACAGCGTGCCGCGGTACTCGCCATCAGCGACCTTGCGCAGTTCCACCGGCTCCTGGCTGGTGATGCGAGCAGCCGTGCCGGTGGCCGGCTCGATGTGGCCGCACTGGTCTTCGTTGGTGACGTCGTACTGGGCCACGCCTTCAACCACAGCGAAATCACCCGGGGCGTCCTTCAGGCGCAGCACCAGTTCATAGGCCTTGCGCGGGCTGGGGTTGAGCTTGGCGAGGCCGCGCCCACCCTGGGCGACATCGGCTTCAGCAGCGGCACGTTCCTGGTTCATGGCGGTCTCCGGATGGCAGGCGGTCAACAGAAGCAGAGCAAGGCACGGAATCATCTTGTGGCGCAATGTCGGCCTCCTTGGGGATAGGGGTGAATGAGGCACTGGCAGCTCATGGCGTGAGCTTCTGCACAGTGGTGGTGGTTGAGAACAGCGCGTCGCGCAGATCTTCGCTGTACCCCGACGGAGCTTCCTCGCCACTGGCACCAAAATTGGCGACAGTGTCGGCGCGCGGATAGACAAGGTTCGGGTAATAAAGCGTCAGAGGCGAGTCGTTCTCCATGCGCTTCTTGTCGACGAACGTCAGGAATCGCGTATCCGCCTTGCTGGTCGTGGCGCGCAACATCGCACCGACGCCCGTCAGCGTCCAAACGCAGGCGCCGCGCCCGTAGTAGTCCTCATCCAGCATGCGGTCCAGGTGGAACGTGCCGCGGTACTCGTTCTCGCTGACCTTGTGCAGGGTGACGGGCTCTTGGCTGGTGATGCGGCCCGCAGTGCCTGTTGCAGGCAGTATCCGCCCGCAGTCTTCGTAGTTGCTGACGTCATACTGGGCCACGCCCTCCACGATCGCGAACGGGCCCGGCGCGTCCTTCAGTGTCAGCACCAGTTCGTAGGCCTGCTTCGGCGCCGGGTTGAGCCTGGCCAGGCCGCGTCCACCCGCAGCAACGTCGCGCTCGGCATCGGCATAAGGTGAGCACGCGGCCAGCGGCAATAGCGCGATCAACGCCAACAACGGCCGTCCCCTGTGTTCGCGCTGTGCTACATCCATGGCCCGGTCCTGCATGGCGCGTCCATGTCCATATATCATTCCTGGATGACAGGTTTTCCGATTATGGAGCGTGTCGGCAAGCCATTGCCACCCGGCGCGCCATGTTTTTGACGCGCCGGCGGGTGCTACCTCGGGCGTATCGCCTGCGCCGTGGGCGATCCGGTGTTTCCGCTGGCGCTGCGCGCGACGCAGGCTCTTCTGCAGATGTGTGATTCAAATCAATAATTCACATTTCCATCACAGAGACGGGCGCCATGAATTACACAATTCGGCCTGAGTCCAGTAAAGACCGGGCAAGCATCCACGCACTCACTGAGGCGGCCTTCCGTGATGCGCCGCACAGCAGCCACACCGAGCAGTTCATTGTCGATGCGCTGCGTTCGCGTGGAGAGCTGAGTCTTTCGCTGGTCGCCGAGAAGGACGGGCAGGTCGTCGGGCACATCGCCCTGTCGCCGGTGACGATAAGCGATGGCAGCACCGGCTGGTTTGGCGTGGGACCCATCTCGGTGCTGCCCGGATGCCAGGGGCAGGGCATTGGCGCAGCGCTGATGCACGCGGCGCTCGACGCATTGCGTGGGCAGGGCGCGCAGGGCTGCGTCGTGCTGGGGGAGCCGTCCTACTACGGGCGATTCGGGTTCCATGCCGAACCGGGCCTGGTACTGCCGGGTGTTCCAGCAGCGTACTTCCAGGCCCTCTCCCTGGTGCCGCCGATCGCGCAGGGCGAAGTGCGCTACTCAGCGGCATTCGAGGCAAGCGCCCCGCCCGTGGATTGACTCCCGCCGCCGGGGCTGATCTCAGCCCTCGTACCGGAGATGGATCAGCGGATACGGGCGGCCCTGCGAATCCAGCGGTGAACGTCCGGTTTCGACGAAGCCCATGCGCAGGTAAAAGCCGACGGCCTGTGCGTTCTGTTCGTTGACGTCGGTACTCAGCTGCGGATGCTGGGTCAGAGCGTGCTGCAGCAGTTGCCGGCCGATGCCGGTGCCACGTGCGTCCGGATCGATGAACAGCGCTTCCATGTGCGTGCCATCGATCAGCATGAAGCCCAGCGGCCGATCCTGCGCATCGACAGCAACGGTCATCGGCGCTTGCGGCAGGAAACCGGCGACTTCGGCATCGATGGCCTGGCGGTCTTCGGCACTGAGGAAGTCGTGGGTGGCGTCGACGGCGCGGCGCCAGAGGTCGACAAGAGCGGCGCCGTCGTCGGCGCGGGAGGGGCGGAGGGTGGTCATGGGTTCGCCAAGGTGCTTCGGAAGAGTGCGAAGTATGAGGCTTTCCGGTAGCGCCTGCAGGCGAAGATTCATCCCGCGTCGCGGTGGCGGATGAAGGGGCTGTGCGCGATCGCGTCCGCGCGCAGCACCACCCCATCCTCGAAGTCATCGCTGTCGTTGAAGGGCACGATCGGCCACTGCCGCCAGTGCGTCAGTCGCTCGCGGTAGGAGAGGGTGGCTGCAACCAGTGCTTCGTCGTGGGCCTGCACGCGTTCCGCTGCAAGCCCGGAACGCACGCCATGCACCACGCATGGCTCCATCACCTCGAAGCCGACGTAGCGCAGGCTGTACATCAACGGCCACAGCAGCAATCGGGTGTCGCCTTCGCGGCCGTCCACCGCGCATGCCCGTGCCGATGAACCGGTGGTGACGCTCAGCAATGCACGCTTGCCCTGCATCACGCCATGTTCGTGGCGCTGACGGCTGTTGTACATCGGCCCATATACCAGCACGCGGTCCAGCCAGCCCTTGAGGATGGCTGGCGCCGCGAACCACCACAGCGGGAACTGCAGGATTACCAGGTCTGCGACCCGCAGCAGGTGCAGGTGACGTCGCACATCGGCGGGTAACTGCTCCAGTTCGGCGCTGTGGCGTTGTTCGCGCTGGGCATCGAAGCGCTCGGGCTGCAGGCGCCGTGGATGGTGCCAGGCCGCTTCCAGCGGATCGAAGCCTTCCGCATACAGGTCGACCACGTCCACCTGCAGGGCGTCATGGCGCAGCTGTTCGGCGGCCTGCGCGGCCAGGTAGGCGTTGAACGAGCGGGGTTCGGGATGGGCAAGCAGGATCAGGGCGCGCATGGGGCGAGGTGTTGGTGGAGTGTGCGACCATCCTCGCGATGCCGGAGTGCCCCGGCAATTACGCACCTTGAGGTAACCATGGCCTGTCCGGGCGATGTCTATGCCGCCGATTGTTCGGCACGTGATGCGCTGGCGCTGATCTCCGGCAAGTGGGTGATGCTGCTGTTGCCGGCACTGGCGCAGGGGCCGCTGCGCAATGGCGCGCTGCTGCGGAAGATCGAAGGCATCTCGCAGAAGGTGTTGACCCAGACCCTGCGGCAGCTGGAGCGCAATGGCCTGGTCGAGCGGTGTGAGCTGGGCAAAAAGCCACTGCATGTGGAGTACCGGCTGACCGAAGTCGCGCGTGGCCTGGTTGACACGCTGTCCGCTCTGGACCGTTGGGCCGAGCACAACTTCCAGGCACTGGACGCCGCCCGCGAGCGCTTCGACGCACGCTAGCGGCGCCTGCACGGCCGCGGGCGTACAATGCGGCCCCGGCGGCCATCCTGGCCCTGCACACACGCGAGAACCGCCATGACCGATGCCCTGGGTGTACCGGTGCACGATGCCGATGAACGCTGGATGCGCCACGCGCTGGCCCTGGCCGAGCGCGCGCAACGCGAGTTCGATGAGATTCCGGTCGGTGCGGTACTGGTGGGCGCCGATGGACAGCTGCTGGGCGAGGGCTGGAACCTCAACATCGCCTCGCACGATCCCAGCGCGCATGCCGAGATCGTGGCCATGCGGGCCGGTGGCACGCGGCTGGCCAATCATCGGCTGCTCGGCAGCACCCTGTACGTGACCCTGGAACCGTGCGCAATGTGTGCGATGGCGATCGTGCATGCACGCGTTGCCCGCTTGGTCTACGGCGCCAGCGACCCCAAGACCGGCGCCTGCGGCAGCGTGTTCGACCTGCTCGGCGATGCCCGCCACAACCACCGGGTGGAGATCCATGGTGGGGTGCTGGCCAAGGAGGCCAGCATGCGCCTGACCAATTATTTCCGCGCCAAGCGTGGCAAGCCGCCGTTGCTGCTGGAAGACCACGCCGGCGAGGGCTGAGAGGCGAAAGGGTATGATGGGCGCCTCTTTCCCTTACCGGTAGGCCGCGCGCCTGCCCAGCAACGAGGCGACACAATGGCGGACACCGGCGCGGCCAACGAGCGACTGATCTGGATCGACCTGGAAATGACCGGGTTGGATACCGATAACGATTCGATCATCGAGATCGCCACGGTGGTGACCGATGCCCAGCTCAATGTGCTGGCCGAGGGCCCGGAGTTCGCCATCCATCACCCGCTGGAAACGCTGGAAGCGATGGACGAGTGGAACCGCAACCAGCACCGTCGCTCGGGCCTGTGGCAGCGCGTGGTGGACAGCACCACCACCCTGGGCCAGGCCGAAGCGCAGACGGTGAACTTCCTGGCGCAGTGGATCCCGGCCGGCCTTTCGCCGATGTGCGGCAACTCGATCTGCCAGGATCGCCGCTTCCTGCACCGCCAGATGCCGCGGCTGGAGAAGTACTTCCACTACCGCAACCTGGACGTGTCCACCGTGAAGGAACTGGCCAAGCGCTGGGCGCCGAGCGTGGCCGCTGGCGTCGGCAAGAACAGCAACCATACCGCGCTGAGCGATGTACACGATTCAATCGCCGAGCTCCGCCACTACCGCCAGTTCATGGGCGCGCTGTCGGGCCTGCCCACGGCCTGAACAACAACGCCGGGCATGGCCCGGCGCTACCGGATGACACGCGAACTGGTAGTGCCGGCCGCTGGCCGGCAAGGCGTCGGGGTCGGATCCCTTTCCCGCGGAAAGGGCTCTGACCCCTCTGTCGTGACCCGCGACGAAGCGTTCAACTACCGGGCGCTAAGATCGGCCCCATGAACGAGCCGATCCTGCTTCCCCGCGACATTGTCCACGACGCCCGCGACTGGTCCGACCTGCAGCGGGCGGTGGCGCTGCTGGAAGCGCCGACCCTGACCGCGCGCATGGCCAACCTGGTCGGCACGCCGCTGGAGTTCGCAGTGAAGGCGCTGCCCAGTTCGGTCTCCAACCGCATCCACGGTGCGGTGCAGGCAGCGCTGAGCAAATCGGCACAGGCCGCGCTGTGGAGCATGGACAATACCCCCGGCAAGGTGGCGTCCACCCGCTGGCACAAACTGGCGGCAGCCACCTCCGGTGCGGTCGGCGGCGCCTTCGGCTTTGCCGCCTTGCTCATCGAGTTGCCGGTGTCGACCACGATCATGATGCGTGCGGTGGCCGACGTGGCCCGCAGCGAGGGGTTTGACCTGTCCGACTTCAGCACCCGCCAGGCGTGCCTTGAGGTATTCGCGCTGGGCGGCAACTCGCCGCGTGATGACGCCAGCGAGACGGGCTATTACTTGGCCCGCGGCTTCACGACCGATGTGATGCGCCATCTCTCGGCCGAGCTGGCCGGGCGGGTGGTGACCGGCCGCGACCTGACCCTGGGTGTGGCGCCGAAGGAAGCCGGCAAGCTGCTGGCGAAGATGGTGGAAAAGGTGGCAGCGCGCTTCGGCGTGGTGGTCACCGAGAAATTCGCCGCACAGGCGGTGCCGATCGTCGGTGCTGCCGCCGGTGCAACGCTGAATACCATGTTCACCGACTACTACCAGGACATGGCGCGCGGCCACTTCATCGTGCGCCGGCTGGAGTTGAAGTACGGGGAAGATGTGGTGCGCACCTGCTATGACCGCGTGGCACACGGTGCGGTAAAGATCGAGCCAAGGGTGGAGTAGATCCACGCCATGCGTGGATGAGCCCTCGTACCGGGTGATCCTTGCCGTGGGGGAACAACTGTTTTGCCAGTGCGTGCCTGTTGCCTGGCGGGCGCCATCCCCATTCTTTGCGGCACTCCCCCCGCAAGAGATGTCCGCCATGTTGTTCACCTCCCACCGTCTGGGCCCGCTGACCCTGCCCAACCGCATCGTGATGCCGCCGATGACCCGCTCGCGTGCGGCTGCCGGCAATGTTGCTACCGCCGAGATGGCGACCTACTACGCGCAGCGTGCCGGTGCCGGCCTGATTGTCAGCGAAGGCACCCAGATCAGCCCGCAGGGCCAGGGCTATGCCTGGACGCCGGGCATCCATAGCCCGGAACAGGTTAAGGGCTGGCGCCGGGTGACCGATGCCGTGCACGCCGCCGGTGGCCGCATCTACGCCCAGCTGTGGCACGTCGGCCGGGTTTCGCATGTGGCGCTGCAGCCGGGCGGCGCCGCCCCGGTGTCGTCGTCGGCGTTGTTGGCGGAAGGCGTGAAGGTGTTCGTCGACCCGAGCGGGGCAGGTCCCGAAGCCGGGGTGGGCGAAATGATCCAGCATTCGATGCCGCGCGCGCTGCGCGAAGACGAGATTCCGGGCATCGTCGCCGACTACGCCCAGGCCGCGCGCAACGCGCTGGATGCAGGTTTCGATGGCGTGGAGTTGCACGGTGCCAATGGCTACCTGATCAACCAGTTCATCGACTCGCAGGCCAACCAGCGCACCGACGGCTATGGCGGCGCGTTGCAGAACCGCCTGCGGTTCCTGCGCGAGGTGGTGCAGGCGGTGGTTGCGGTGGTCGGTGGTGATCGCGTCGGCGTGCGCCTGGCGCCGCTGACTACGCTGCAGGGGGCGGTGGACGATACGCCGCAGGCGACCTATCTGGCTGCCGCACACCTGCTCGGTGAGATGGGGGTGGGCTACCTGCACATTGCCGAGGCCGACTGGGACGATGCACCGCCGATGCCGGTGGCGTTCAAGCAGGCGCTGCGCATGGTCTACCCGGGTACGCTGATCTACGCCGGCAAGTACACCGCCGAGCGCGCCGAGCAGGCACTGGCGGAAGGCTGGGCTGACCTGATCGGCTTCGGCCGGCCGTTCATTGCAAACCCGGACCTGCCTGAGCGCCTGCGACTGGGGGCGGAACTGAATCCGCCGGATCGTGCGACGTTCTTTGGCGGTGGCGCGGTCGGCTTCACCGATTACCCGACGTTGGAAGAGAGCGTCGCGGCCTGATCCTGAAGGCTGCCGGCCAGCGGCCGGCACTACCGGGAGGCGAGGGATAGTGCTGGCCGCTGGCCGGCATTCCAGTCAGGCGGCGAGGGGGTAGTGCCGGCCGCTGGCCGGCATTTCAGTCAGGCGGCGGGGGTAGTGCCGGCCGCCGGCCGGCAGCCCGGGGATGGATCAGGGCTTGTCGCGCACCAGCGCGTCCGCCTCGACCACGCCGCCATCCTTGCCATGCAGGTACAGGTGCATGTCCTGCTGCGGATACGGAATGTTGATGCCGGCCTTGTCATAGCCCAGCTTCAGCTGCTCCAGCAGCGTGACCTTGGTGCCGAACCAGTCGGCCGACTTCACGTAGCAGCGGATGCCGAGGTTGATCGCATGCGCCCCCAACTCGTACACCACCACGTCCGGTGCCGGCGTCTGCAGCACGCGCGGGTCCGCCTTCATCAGCGCCAGCGCGGTGTCGCGTGCCAGCTGGATGTTGTCCTCGTAGCCGATGCCGATTACCAGTTCGACGCGGCGGGTCGGCTCGGCGGTCAGGTTGATGATCGGCGCGGCGGTGATCAGCGTGTTCGGAATGGTGGTGTGCTGGTTGTCGGCACCGGTGATGACGGTCTGGAAAATGCGCACTTCGCGCACCGTGCCGGTCTGTCCGGCAACGGTGACCACGTCGCCGACGCGGAACGGCCGCAGTGTCACCAGCATCACGCCCGAGGCGATGTTGGACAGCGAATCCTTCAGGGCAAGGCCAACGGCCAGGCCGGCGGTGCCGAGCACGGCCAGCAGCGGCGTGATCTGCACGCCCAGCGTGCCGATGGCCAGCACCACCACGATCACCAGCGATGCGGCGTACACCACGTTGCGCAGGAAGCTGCCCAGCATCGGGTCCACGCCCATGCGCGCTGTGGCGCGCGGCATCGCGTTGGACAGGCGACGCGCCACCCACAGGCCCACCAGCAGCACCACGATGGCGGCCAGTAACGGCACACCGTAGGTTTCCAGCAGGCGCTCCCAGTTGAGCGAGTGGAACCAGGGCGTTGCGGCGGGGGCGGGGGTGGGAGGTGCGGCGGCGATCATGCGGAAGTCCTTTGTTGCGTAGCGATGTCTGCGTGGGGCAGGGCGTGCGCGGACGCCAGAAACAGCAAGCCCCGCAGAGGCGGGGCTTGCGTGCAGCAGCAGTATGGGCGGACGTCGATGAAAGCGACGTCAGCCCATCACGGCATCAGCCGTTGGCCTTCAGCTTGGCCAGGCGCAGCCAGGTATCAACCACGGTGTCCGGGTTCAGCGACACCGACTCGATGCCTTCCTGCATCAGCCATTCGGCCAGATCCGGGTGATCGGACGGGCCCTGGCCGCAGATGCCGACGTACTTGCCCTTGGCGCGTGCGGCCTTGATCGCCATCGACAGCAGCTTCTTCACTGCCGGGTTACGCTCGTCGAACAGGTGCGCGACGATCGACGAGTCGCGGTCCAGGCCCAGGCTCAGCTGGGTCAGGTCGTTGGAGCCGATCGAGAAGCCGTCGAAGATCTCCAGGAACTCATCGGCGAGCAGTGCGTTGGACGGCACTTCGCACATCATGATGATCTTCAGGCCGTTCTCGCCCTGCTTCAGGCCGTTCTGTTCCAGCACCTCGACGACCTTGCGGCCTTCTTCCAGGGTGCGCACGAACGGAATCATGACCCACAGGTTGTCCAGGCCCATTTCGTTGCGCACGCGCAGCACGGCCCTGCACTCCAGCGCGAAGGCGGCCGAGAAGCTCGGGTCGACGTAACGGCTGGCGCCGCGGAAGCCGATCATCGGGTTCTCTTCGTGCGGCTCGTAGTTGCTGCCGCCGATCAGGTTGGCGTACTCGTTGGACTTGAAGTCCGACAGGCGCACGATCACCGGGTTCGGTGCAACCGAGGCGGTGAGGGTGGCGATGCCTTCGGCCAGGCGGTCCACGTAGAAGCTGACCGGATCACCGTAGCCGGCGATCTTCTCGTCGATCTTCTTCTTCGTTGCCGCGTCCTGGCGGTCGTATTCCAGCAGCGCGTTCGGATGGATGCCGATGTGGCTGGCGATGATCATTTCCAGGCGGGCCAGGCCGATGCCGGCGTTCGGCAGCTGGCCGAAGTCGAAGGCACGTTCCGGGTTGGCCACGTTCATCATGATCTTCAGCGGGGCCGGCGGCATGTTGCCCAGATCGGTCGTGGTGCGTTCGAAGCCGAGCTTGCCTTCGTAGATGAAGCCGGTATCGCCTTCAGCGCAGCTGACGGTGACCAGCTGGCCATCCTCGATGACCTGGGTGGCGTTGCCCGAACCGACCACGGCTGGCACGCCCAGCTCGCGCGCGATGATCGCGGCGTGGCAGGTGCGGCCACCGCGGTTGGTGACGATGGCCGAGGCGCGCTTCATCACCGGTTCCCAATCGGGATCGGTCATGTCGGCGATCAGCACGTCGCCCGGCTGCACGCGGTTCATGTCGTCCAGCGTCTTCACCACGCGGGCCACGCCCGAACCGATCTTGGCGCCGACGGCACGGCCCTCGGCCAGTACCTTGCCGCCCTTCTCGGTCAGCGCGAAGCGCTCGATCTGGGTGGCGTGGCTGCGCGACTTCACCGTTTCCGGGCGCGCCTGCACGATGAACAGCTTGCCGCTGACACCGTCCTTGGCCCACTCGATGTCCATCGGGCGGCCGTAGTGCTTTTCGATGACCAGCGCCTGCTTGGCCAGTTCCTGCACGTCCTCGTCGCTGATCGAGAAGGTGGTGCGGAGTTCGGCCGGAGTGTCTTCAATACGGACGCGCTCACCGGGGACATCCGAATACACCATGCGGATCGCCTTGCTGCCGAGCGAGCGGCGCAGGATCGCCGGCTTGCCGGCCTGCAGGGTGGGCTTGTAGACGTAGTATTCGTCCGGATTGACCGCGCCCTGCACGACCATCTCGCCCAGGCCGAACGAGGAGGTGACGAACACCACGTCGCGGAAGCCGGACTCGGTGTCCAGGGTGAACAGCACGCCGGAGGAGCCGACGCCCGAACGCACCATCAGCTGCACGCCGGCGGACAGGAACACGTCCTCATGCTTGAAACCGTGGTGCACGCGGTAGGCGATGGCGCGGTCGTTGTACAGCGAGGCGAACACTTCCTTGACCTTGTGCACGACGTCGTCGGCACCGGTCACGTTGAGGAAGGTTTCCTGCTGGCCGGCGAAGGACGCATCCGGCAGATCCTCGGCGGTGGCAGACGAACGCACGGCCACGGCAACGTCGCCGCCGCCATTCTCGGCGCTCAGCTTGGCGTAGGCGGTGCGGATGTCCTGGTCCAGCTGCGGCTGCAGCGGGGCGTCGATTACCCAGCCGCGGATTTCCTTGCCGGCGGCGGTCAGCGCATTGACGTCCTCGACGTCCAGCGTGGCCAGCCTGTCGAAGATGCGCTTGGACAGGTCGTTGTGCGCGATGAAGTCCTTGAAGGCTTCAGCGGTGGTGGCATAACCGCCCGGCACCGAAACGCCCAGACCGGCCAGGTTGCCGATCATCTCGCCCAGGGACGAATTCTTGCCGCCTACGCGGGCCAGATCGGCCAGACGCAGTTCGTGCAACCACAGGATGTTCTCGTTCAAGCGCGATGCTCCGTTTGGCCATCGCCCGAGGCGGGCTGAGTGGCCGCGTCCGTAGGAAGAAGCCGATATGATGCCGGGCAGAGCACCGTCGGCACAAGCTTGTGCTGGCGGCCTTTTTAAGCTTCGTAGGGGGTAAAAGCGCGCATGTCGACCATCCGTCCGGTGTTCTACGTTTCCGATGGAACCGGTATCACCGCTGAAACCATTGGGCATAGCCTGCTGACCCAGTTCTCCGGATTCAGCTTCATTACCGACCGAATGTCGTTTGTCGACGACCCCGAAAAAGCGCGTGAAGCCTGCGCCCGGATCCAGGCGGCAGGTGAGCGCTACCAGGTCCGGCCGATCGTGGTGAACTCCTGCGTGGACCAGAGCCTGAGCCTGATCCTGGCCGACAGCGGGGCGCTGATGCTGGATGTGTTCGCGCCGTTCATCGAGCCCCTGGAGCGTGAACTGGCCAGCCCGCGCCTGGCCCGGGTCGGCCAGGCCCACGGCATGGTCGATTTCGATACCTACCACCGCCGCATCAACGCGATGAACTTCGCCCTGACCCATGACGATGGCATTGCGGTGAACTACGACGATGCCGACGTGATCCTGGTGGCGGTGTCGCGCGCCGGCAAGACGCCCACCTGCATCTACCTGGCCCTGCATTACGGGGTGCGCGCGGCCAACTACCCGTTGACCGACGAGGACCTGGAAAGCGACCGCCTGCCGCCGCGCCTGCGCAACTACCGGCGCAAGCTTTTCGGGTTGACCATCGACCCGGACCGCCTGCAGCAGATCCGCCAGGAGCGCCGCCCGAACTCGCGCTACGCCAACCTGGACACCTGCAAGCGCGAGGTGGCCGCGGCCGAGACCATGTTCCGCATGGAGCGGATTCCGACCCTGAGCACCACGCATACCTCGATCGAGGAGATTTCCAGCAAGGTGCTGGCCACATTGGGGCTGCAGCGCGAGCTGTATTGATCCGTGCGCCACGACCAACGGTCGTGGCCTACCTCCGGGGTGATGACCCTCCTGCGCTGGGGCATCGACCCTCCTGCACGGTGGGTATCGACCGTTGGTCGATACCGAGCCCCTTTGGTCGGGGTGATCCCGCCCCCACGTTGAAGCACCAACGTGTAGGATCGACCCATGGCCCGAGCCTTGCCCCGTACCGAACGCATTCCCCGCCTGAGCCGGCTGAGCTGGCTCATGGGCCTGTACGCGGAGAACTACCGCCATCTGGTGCGCCTGTTCGAACCGGCTGGACTGATGACGGGCAGCTACGTCTCCTCGGTCGGCGATGGCCTGGACGTTCGCCTGGACGTGATCGAGTGCCACCGCTACACGGTGGAACTGCGGCTGACCTACGACCTGGCCGACCCGGTCACTGGCGAGCCTGATCCATCGGCCTATGTTCGCCTGTACCGTGACGCGCGCCAGGCCGAGACCACCCACTGCTACGTCGGCCGCCGCTGGCAGGACACCATGGGGCTGTACCCGCCGCCGGCGGAGCTGATCAGTCATCGCATGCGGATGAACACCTTCCTCGGCAAGTGGCTGGAATACTTGGCCGAGCGCGGCCACGGCGTCGCAACGCTGCGCCGTGACCCCGATGGCGCCGGTGCGCCTGCCGAGCGCCGCCTGTCGCTGGTGCGCTGATCGGCCATAATCCAGGGCTGACCTGCCGCTGGATGCCGCCCCATGCCGTACACCCCGATCGTCGCCACCCTGGGCTATGTGCTGTCGCCCGATCGTCGCCAGGTGCTGATGATCCATCGCAATACGCGCCCCGGTGACCATCACCTCGGCAAGTACAACGGCCTGGGTGGCAAGATCGAAGCGGACGAGGACGTGGCGGCCAGCATGCGCCGCGAGATTGCCGAGGAAGCCGGCATCGACTGCACCGGCATGCGCCTGCGCGGCACTCTCAGCTGGCCCGGTTTCGGCAAGCACGGCGAAGACTGGCTGGGCTTCGTGTTCGTCATCGACAGCTTCGAAGGTACCCCGCACGGCGGCAACCACGAAGGTACGCTGGAGTGGGTAGACCTGGACAAGCTGGACACGCTGCCGATGTGGGAGGGCGACCGCAACTTCCTGCCGCTGGTGTTCGACGCCGACCCGCGCCCGTTCCACGGCGTGATGCCGTACAAGGACGGGCGCATGGTCAGTTGGTCCTACAGCCGGCTGTGACCCGGTGAATCGGGGAGGTGCCAACCATTCCGGGGAGTGCCAATCTGGGTTGGCACGCTCTTTTGGTCGATTAATACCCGGGCAATATTGACAGTCATAAATTACCCGGGCAATATTCGCGCATCACCTCTGATGCCATTGCCATGCCTGCGTCCCGACTCCCTCCTTTCAGTTGTTTCGACGGCCATCGCCTTGTTGCCTGCGGCAGCCCGGAAGTGGCGGCACTGGCGCTCAAGCGGCTGCGCGCCGACAACGCTGCCGGACCATTGCTGGTGTTCGACAACGCCACCGGTCGCACCCGCGATTTCGATACGCGCGGCAGTGACGAGGAACTGCTGGCGCGGGTAACCGAAGCGTTTCCCCCCTCTGACGAGGCGGATGCCGAAATCACTGCCGAAGACGCTGCGACCCCGCGTGGCCGTGGCCGCCCCAAGCTGGGCGTGGTCGCCCGTGAAGTGACCTTGCTGCCGCGCCATTGGGCCTGGCTGGCCGAGCAGCCGGGCGGCGCCTCGGTGGCATTGCGAAAACTGGTGGAGACGGCCAGCCGCGCCGGTGCGGACAAGGACCGCCGGCGTCGCGATGCCGAACGCGCCTATCACTTCCTGCAGACCATCGCCGGCGACCTGCCGGGCTTCGAGGAGGCCATCCGCGTGCTGTTCGCGCACGACCGTGCGGGCCTGGAAGCGGTGCTGCATTCCTGGCCCAGGGATGTGCGCGACCACGCCCTGCGTCTGGCGTTCGACAGCGCTGACGGCTGATCCATCGCGCCGTCGTTGAGCGGCGGCGCCACCTGATCGCGGGCCACGGCCCGGTCCCTTGTGCTTGCTTTGCTGGTGGAAACGCCGGGCAGGGTAGCGCCTTGCCCAGAGAACCCCATGAACTCCCCTGTACATCCCACGCCCCTGGTCGCGCCGCCTCTGTGGCGCACCTACCTGGCCCTGCTGCTGCCGATGCTGCTGACCAATGCGCTGCAGCTGGCCGCAGGCACGCTGGACAACATCTACCTCGGCCATCTGCTCGGTACCCAGGCGGTGGCCGTGGCCGCTGCGTTCTTCCCGGTCTTCTTCCTGCTGCTGGCCCTGGTGATGGGCCTGGCGACCGGCGCGATGGTGCTGATCGGGCACGCCTGGGGCGCGGGTCGGCCGCAGCAGGTGCGCGCGGTGGCTGGCAGTGCGGTGGCGCTTGCCCTGCTGTTGTCGCTGCTGGTGATGGGCGTGGGCGGCGTGTTCGCGCCGCAGATGCTGGCGGCACTGGGGACGCCGGCGCCGGTCCTCGGCGAGGCCATCGTCTATGCGCGGGTGCTGCTGCTGAGTGCGCCGGTGTTCTTCCTGCTGTGGCTGGCAACGGCCGTGAGCCGCGCGGTGGGTGATGCAAAGACGCCGCTGCACGCGCTGCTGCTGGCGACCGTGCTCGGCCTGCTGTGCACGCCACTGCTGATCCTCGGCTGGGGCGGCCTGCCGCAGCTGGGCGCGGCCAGTGCCGCGGTGTCGGCAGCATTTGCCTCGCTGCTGGCGTTGGTCTGGTTGCTGTGGAGCTGGCATCGCCTGGGGCATCCGCTGGCACCCGGCCATGAGCTGCTGCGGGCCATCCGTTTCGATGGCGCGATCATTCGTTCGATGCTGCGCATCGGCGTGCCGTCCTCGCTGCAGATGCTCAGCCTGGCCATTGCCGAGATCGTGTTGCTCGGCTGGATCAACCGCTATGGCTACACCGCCACGGCGGCCTACGGTGCGGTCAACCAGTTGATGAGCTGGGTGCAGCTGCCGGCCATGTCGCTGGGCATCACCGCCACCATCCTCGCCGCGCATGCGATGGGGGCAGGACGTGCGGCACGATTGCCCGCCATTGCCCGCACCGGGGTGCTGCTGGGCCTGGCGATGCTGACGGTCGTGGTGCTGCTGGTGATGGCGCTGGCGCCGTGGCTGACCGGCCTGATCCTGGCGGCGCCGGAGGTGCGCGAACTGGCCGCACTTCAGCTGCGCACGGTGGTGTGGGGCGTGCTGGCGATGGGCGGCACCACGGTGCTGGTCGGCGTGATGCGCGGCAGCGGGACTGTGCTGCTGCCGGCGTTGCTGGGCATGACAGCGGTGTTGCTGCTGGAGCTGCCACTGGCGATGTGGCTGCAGGCGCGGCACGGGCTGACCGGCCTGTGGTGGGCGTGGCCGCTGGGACTGGTGGCGATGCTGGTGTTGCAGATGATGTGTTTCGCGAGGTGGCGCAGCCGGTTGCCGGCGGCGGCCTGACCGCAGCGCCATTGCCGGGGCAGCCGACCAGCGGCCGGCTCCACCGCTCGGTCGGATCGCATCCGGCGAAAATCCACGCCGATGCGGGTCGGGTAGCGCCGGGCCATGCCCGGCGGCAATCAGCGCCGATGCGCCAGCAGCAGGTGGAAATGCTTCTCCCGCGTCTGCCCGTCATTGCCGGCAGCAGTTTCGCGATGGCTGCGCCAGGCCGAGATGTTGAATCCCGACACGCGCATCGCCAGCTCAACTGCGTCCAGTTCGTGCAGCTGGAAATCGGCGGCAAACGGCAGGCTGCGCATGAAGGCCGCATCGCCGAACGCCAGGCACAGCCGCCCTCCCCGGCGCAGTACGCGCGCAAGCTCGTCCAGCACCGGGGCCAAGTTGGGCCAGAAGTACAGGGTGTTGACCGCCAGTGCGGCATCCACGGATGCCTCGTCCACCGGCAGCGCATGGGCATCGCCAAGCCGCATCGCGGCCCGGTCGCCCAGGCCGGCACTGGCCAGCCGCCGGTTGCCGGCCTCGACCATGGCGGCGGACAGTTCAACGCCCAGGTACTGGCTGCCCGGCGCTTGCAACAGCTGGGGCGCGAAGGCCGCATTGCCGGGGCCGATCTCCAGGATGCGTTCGCCGGCCGCCACCGCCAGCAGCCCGATCGCGGCCAGGTTCAGGGCGCTGTTGCTGCGGTTCATCGAGTCGGCCACCGCCAGTGCGGCGTCGCCATGGGGCTGCCGCAGCTGCGCGGCCAGGGTGGAAGCATCCAGCATCGTCGTCGTCCATCGAAGAGATTCGGACGTGGCGGCGGCGGGTCCGCCGATGACCATAGCGCTGACCTTGCGGCTTGGGAAGTAGGGAAACCCCGCGTCAGGGTGATGAGGAAATGTCCACCGTCGCAGTCGGTGAGATCTGGTTGTCCACAGGGGGTGTGGATTACGCGTGGGCAACTTTGTGGATAAGCCGCGACAGGCTCCACCCCCCTAGGCTGTCAAGATGGGTGGCGAAAAATTCACCGCCGGTGAGGGTGCGTGAGGGAGCAGTGAAGGCCGCGGCCTGCCGGCGCTGTCGCCGGCAGCGGCGCTCGCGGTAACCTGTGGGCCTCGATGCTCCGTGAGACCCCATGAAACGTCACTTCTCGATGCTGCGCGAATTCCAGCTGGCCGACTGGTTCACCTTGGCCAATGCTTTCTGCGGCACCGGTGCGGTGTTTGCCGCAATGCGCTTCCTGCAGGACGGCGAGCGCGGCTACCTGCTGTTCGGCATGGCGCTGATACCGCTGGCCTTCATCTTCGACGCCCTCGACGGCCGCATCGCGCGCTGGCGCAAGTCCAGCTCCACCCTGGGGCGCGAGCTGGATTCGCTGTCCGACGTGATCTCGTTCGGCGTCGCGCCGGCGGCGCTGGCCTATGCATGTGGCATGCAGGGCGGCTGGGACTGGCTGGTGCTGAGCTATTTCGTCTGCTGTGGCGTCAGCCGCCTGGCGCGCTACAACGTCACCGCCGAGGCAATGACCGGCGACGAGGGCAAGGTCACGTATTTTGAAGGCACCCCTATCCCGACCAGCCTGGTGCTGGTGATCGTGCTGGCGATCGCCGCCGGTACCGATGCCATCGGCCAGAACATCTGGTTCGGCCAGTGGCAGATCGGACCGTGGCAGCTGCACCCGATGGTGCTGTTGTTCGCCCTGTCCGGGTCGCTGATGATCAGCAAGACCCTGCGTATCCCCAAGCCATGAGCCAGCCCTGCGGAGGCCTGCGATGACCAGCTCGGCCCACGATGCCGGCAGCAGCGATTTCGAGACGCTGGCCCGGCAGTACTTCGGCGCCTGGGGTGATGCTCTGCGCCATGCGGGCGCGCCCGCTGCACCTGCCGGTGACGACCCCGGCAGCTGGCAACGGTTGTTTGACTGGTGGGGCCAATTGCTGCCCGAACAGGCGCCCGGCGCGCCGGAAGATGCCGTGCGCCGGTTCCGCGAACAGGCGGGCAGCTGGTACGGCACCATGCAGGAAGTCGCCGCACGGTTTGCCGGCCGCGACGCCAGCAGTGCCGACGTCGCCCAGGCCTGGCGCGAGGCGGTGCAGGGGCAGGGCGACGGCATGCTGCAATGGATGCTGCAGGGCGCCCGTGGCAGCACCCACGCCGGCGCCGCGGTTCCGGAGTTCGCCGCATGGCTGCAGCAGTTCCAGCTGCAGGCGGGCCCGTGGCTGCAGAGCCCGGCATTCGGCCCCGGCCGCGAGCACCAGGCGCGTTGGCAGGCCCTGCTGCGTGCGCAGGAGGAATACCAGCAGCATTCGCGCGCCTATGTCGATCAGATCAAGCGGGCACTGGACGAGGCCTTTGCGTTGTTCGAGCAGCGCCTGGCCGAGCACGAACAGCCGGGCAGCCAGCTGACCAGCGCCCGCGCGATGTTCGACCTGTGGATCGAAGTGGCCGAGGAGGCCTACGCCAAGGTCGCCATGTCCGAACCGTTCCAGCAGGTGTACGCCTCGCTGGGCAACGCGCAGATGCGTCTGCGCGCCGGCCTGCAGCGCGAGGTGGAACAGATGAGTGAACGTATCGGCCTGCCGACCCGCAGCGAGATGGATGCCGCACACCGCCGCATCGCCGAGCTGGAGCGCAGCCTGCGCCGCCTGCAGGCGCAGGTGGCAGTGCAGGCCGGAACCGCTGCGGTCGATCCGGTTGCGCAGCCGGCGCCGGCAAAAGTGAAGCCTGCCGCGCGCAAGGCCGCGAAGAAGGCCGCGCCGGCAAAGAAGGCGGCTGCGAAAAAGGCGTCAGCGAAAAAGGCCGCACCTCGCACTTCCACTCGGACGCGTGACCGATGAAGGGGCCGCTGGGCTTCAACGCCGATGACCTGATGCAGGAAACCCTGGCCATGCAGCGCAAGCTGATGGAAGGGCTGAAGCTGCTGCCGCAGGTGGAAGACGTGGACTATGGCGTGACCGCGCGTGAGGAAGTCTGGCGCGACGGCAAGGTGGTGCTGTACCGCTTCGTCGGCGAACAGTCACCGACCCGGCGTACGCCGCTGCTGATCGTCTACGCGCTGGTCAACCGTCCGTACATGGTCGACCTGCAGGCCGACCGTTCGCTGGTGCAGAAGCTGCTGGCGCTGGGCCAGGACGTGTACGTGCTGGACTGGGGCTACCCGGATCGCTCGGAGCGCTTCCAGACCCTGGAGGACTACCTGCTGCGCTACATCGATGGTGCCGTCGATGCGCTGCGTGCGCGCAGTGGTGGCCCGGTCGACCTGCTGGGTATCTGCCAAGGCGGCGTGTTCGCACTCTGCTACGCCGCGTTGCGCCGGCAGAAGCTGGGCAAGCTGATCACCATGGTCACCCCGGTCGATTTCCAGACGGCCGACAACATGCTCTCGCACTGGGCGCGGCAGGTGGATGTGGACCTGCTGGTGGATACGCTGGGCAACATCCCGGCCGACCTGATGAATGCCAGCTACCTGATGCTCAAGCCATTCCGCCTCAATGTGCAGAAGTACGTGGGCCTGCTCGACATCCTCGATGACAAGGCCGCGCTGGAGGACTTCCTGCGCATGGAGAAGTGGATCTTCGATTCACCGGATCTGGCGGGCGAGGCGTTCCGCGACTTCATCAAGCAGTTCTACCAGGGCAACGGATTGATGAACGGCACGGTGCGGATCGGCGAGGAAGCGGTGGATCTGTCGCAGGTGACGCTGCCGGTGCTGAACATCTATGCAGAACAGGACCATCTGGTGCCACCGGATGCTTCGCGCGCGATGCGCGGGCGCCTGGGTACGGATGACTACACCGAGTCCAGTTTCCGCGGTGGCCATATTGGTATCTACGTGTCCGGCCGCGCGCAGCGCGAAGTGCCGGCCACGATCGATGGCTGGCTGAAGGCGCGCGACCTGTAGAGTCGGGCCCTGCTCGACTGACTTGGAGGGATGATGACGTACCGGATTTTGTTGATTCTTGCGGTACTGCTGGCAGCGCCACTTGCCCAGGCCGCACCCAGTGCGGATGCACGGCGGGAGATCGCCCAGTTGATCGCCAGCCTGGACGGCTCGCAGTGCCGGTTCCAGCGCAATGGCAGCTGGTACGACGGCAGCGATGCGCGCGCCCATCTGCAGCGCAAGTACGACTACCTGCTGAAGAAGGACATGGTGGACAGCGCCGAGCAGTTCATCGAGCGCGCCGCCAGCCAGAGCAGCATGAGCGGCAAGCCTTACCGCATCCAGTGCCCGGGTCAGCCTGAACAGACCGCAGCCACCTGGTTCGGCGCACGCCTGCAGGCCCTGCGCCACCGCACGCCGTAGACATGGGGGGCGGTGTAGAGTCGAGCCATGCTCGACTGCTTTTTCCCGCAGCCCAGGAGAACCGCCATGAACACCACGCCGCGCACGCTGTCGCGTTCATTGAACGACCGCATGATTGCCGGCGTGATGGGCGGCATCGCCCACCGCTTCGGCTGGAACCCCACGCTGGTGCGGATCGTGTTCGTGCTGATATCGATTGGCTCGGCCGCCTTCCCCGGCATTCTGATCTACCTGATCCTGTGGCTGCTGATGCCGAACGAGGCCGATTGAACACGGCCGCTCGACCCTGGCCGCTGTGGCTGCGTGCGCTGCAGATGCTGGGCGCAGCATGGACGTTGCCCAATTCGCTGCTCGGCCTGATTGGCGGCCTGGCCGGTATGCTCGGCGGCGCGTCATTGCGTTGGAGCGCGCGCGACTGTGCGCTGGTGTTCGACCGCTGGCCGTGGGGGCCAGGCGGGGCGATCACGCTGGGGAACGTGATCCTGCATACCGGCCATGACCTGGGCATTTCCTGCCGCACCTATGCGCATCAGGCGGGGTGGGGCGTGGAACCGCTGATCCGGCTGGATGATCACGAACGTGCGCACGTGTACCAGTACATGGTGCTGGGCCCGCTGTACCTGCCGGTATACCTGCTGTGCGGCGGGGTGAGTGCGCGCAACCCGTTTGAACGGGCGGCCGATCATTTCGCCCGGTTCGGGCGTGGCTGGTGGCCGTAGTTTCCAGCCAACGGCGCAGCCCCTCGTGGCTTGGTCGCGGAATGCCTGCTTCCTGGGGGCTGGCCGGGTGGGTGGGGGCCGGCGGGGACGCCGTGAACCCATCCATGGGGGCTTAGCCGCGGCTTGCACGTGTGCGCTGTCCTGCGCACACGGCAAGACCGGGGTTGGGCGTCCTGCCCAACCCGTCGGGCGCATGCGCCCGACCCATGCCGCGGATACCCCGCCAGCCCCACCCACCCGGCCGCTGACAGTTCCCGTGTGCGCCAAGCCACGGAAAAGAAAAAGAACAGCAGAAGCGGGTCGCGCGCTTCGCTTGCTCGTGTAGAGCCGAGCCTGCGCTCGGCTTCGCGGACTGGCCTGAAAGCAGCCGAGCATGGGCTCGGCTCTACAAAAAGCGAGCCGGCCAGGCCGCTTTTGCTTTTGGTCTTTTTTTTTCTTTTCCGTGGTTGGACGCGCACGGAACCTGTCAGGGGCAGGGCGGGATGAGGTCGCGGGACCGTTGGCGCCATGGATGGCGCCATCGAGCCCCCATGGATGGGTTTACGGCGTGTCCCGCGACCCCATCCCGCCCTGACCAATCACATGAAACGCACTTCGCGACCAAGCCACGAGGGGCTGCGCCGTTGGCGGGAATCCCGTACTGATTCGTTAGCCGAAAGTTAAAGATCCGTAAGCATTCTGCTGCGATCCCGCCGTCATCTGCGTGCAACCGATCGTCATTAGCCTTCGTGACGTTCCAGTCAGGTTCGACGCGGTAAGCTCTCCCTCGATGAGCTCGCAGCATCGCTCATCGAGTGCAGTACGCAGTAGCAATTTGGAGGAATACATCACATGGCAATCGTTCTTTATGTCGGTGGTAGCAAGGATGGCGAGAAGGGCGTGGTGCCCTACGGCTTCAGCAAATCCCGCGCCGACACCGCGCTGGGGCCGGAGTTCTACACGGAGCGGTTCATGGAACTGCAGGGTGTCGGCAAGGTCCGCCTGATGGCCCTGGAAGGCATGCGTGACGAGATCGTCATGCAGCGCGCCGCCCGCCACTACCGCTGACCTTCGTAACACGCGGCAGGGCGCGCCCACCATCGCGCGCCCGCGCCGGCATCCCAGCCCAGGGCCAGTCCGGGCCCGCGCTTTGCCAGGATGCCGGCGTCCAATCCGGCTACGCCGCTGAACCTTGCGCCCTGTCAATGCCTTGTCCGGCTCCGTCGCGGGTTGCCAGAATGGGGTCTTCCCGTAATGCGGCACAGACCTGAAGCAATGCACGACGCCAAGAACGCCCAGAGCGCGCTCGCCCAGCAGATCGCCCAGACCATCGCCGACGAGATCGGTGCCCAGTCCGCCCAGGTGCGCGCCGCCGTCGGCCTGCTCGACGAGGGCGCCAGCGTTCCGTTCATCGCGCGCTACCGCAAGGAAGTGACCGGCGGCCTGGACGACACCCAGCTGCGCAACCTGGAAGTGCGCCTGACCTACCTGCGCGAGCTGGAGGACCGTCGCGCAGCGGTGCTGGCCAGCATCGGCGAACAGGGCAAGCTCAGCGACGAACTGCGCAACGACATCCTGGCCGCCGATACCAAGAGCCGTCTGGAAGACCTGTACCTGCCGTACAAGCCCAAGCGCCGTACCCGCGCCCAGATCGCCCGCGAGGCGGGGCTGGAGCCGCTGGCCGATGGCCTGCTGGCCGACCCGACGCAGGACCCGCAGAGCTTTGCGGCCAGCTTCGTCAATGCCGACAAAGGCGTGGCCGACACCAAGGTTGCGCTGGAAGGTGCGCGCGCGATCCTGATGGAGCGCTGGGGTGAAGACGCCGCGCTGGTCGGCGAACTGCGCACCTGGCTGGGCGAAACCGGCGTGATCCGCGCGCGCGTGGCCGAGGGCAAGGAAACCGAAGGCGCCAAGTACCGCGATTACTTCGATCACGCCGAGTCGTTGGCGAAGATTCCCTCGCACCGGTTGCTGGCGCTGTTCCGTGCGCGCCGCGAGGAGATCCTGTTCCTGGAGCTGGACCCCGGCAGTGATGCCGAGGCCGGCCACCAGTACGCCGAAGGGCGCGTGGCGCGCAGGGCCGGCATCGCCGACCAGGGCCGCGCCGCCGACCGCTGGCTGCTGGACGCCTGCCGGCTCACCTGGCGCGCCAAGCTGCACACGCACCTGCTGCTGGACCTGTTCAACCAGGCCCGCGAGAAGGCCGAAGCCGAGGCCATCGCGGTGTTCGGCGACAACCTGAAGGATCTGTTGCTGGCGGCACCCGCCGGCCCGAAGACCGTGCTCGGACTGGACCCGGGCATCCGCACCGGCTGCAAGATCGCCGTGGTCGATGCCACCGGCAAGCTGGTGGCCACCGACACCATCTACCCGCACGAGCCGCGCCGCCAGTGGGAGCAGTCGCTGCAGACGATCAAGCAGCTGTGCGCCAAGCACAACGTGGAACTGATCGCGATCGGCAACGGCACCGCCAGCCGCGAAACCGACAAGCTGGCCGGCGAAGCGATCAAGGCCGCTGGCAACCCGAAGCTGCAGAAGGTGGTGGTCAGCGAGGCCGGCGCGTCGGTGTACTCGGCGTCCGAGTTCGCGGCCAGGGAGTTCCCGGAGCTGGACGTGTCGCTACGTGGGGCGGTGTCGATCGCCCGCCGCCTGCAGGACCCGCTGGCCGAACTGGTGAAGATCGAACCCAAGGCCATCGGTGTCGGCCAGTACCAGCACGATGTGGACCAGTACCGTCTGGCGCGCGCGCTGGATGCCCGCGTGGAGGACTGCGTGAACGCGGTGGGCGTGTACGTGAACACCGCTTCGGCTGCACTGTTGTCGCGGGTGTCCGGCCTGTCGGCCACGGTGGCCGAGAACATCGTGCGCCACCGTGATGCGAACGGCCCGTTCAAGCGCCGCAAGGACCTGCTGAAGGTGGCGCGCCTGGGCGAGAAGACCTTTGAACAGTGCGCGGGCTTCCTGCGCATTGCCGACGGTGATGAGCCGCTGGATGCTTCGGCGGTACACCCCGAGGCCTACCCGGTGGTCGAGCGCATCGTGGCCAGCACCGCGCGCCCGATCAAGGCGCTGATCGGTGATGGCAGCTTCCTGCGTGGCCTGAAGGCCGAGCAGTTCACCGATGCCACCTTCGGCGTGCCGACCGTGCGTGACATCCTCAAGGAACTGGAGAAGCCGGGCCGAGACCCACGCCCCGAGTTCAAGGCGGCACGCTTCGCCGAGGGTGTCGAGGACATCAAGGATCTGCGCGAGGGCATGGTGCTCGAGGGTGTGGTAAGCAACGTGGCGGCCTTTGGTGCCTTCGTCGATATCGGTGTGCACCAGGATGGCCTGATCCACATTTCGGCCCTGTCCGATACGTTCGTGAAGGACCCGCGCGACGTGGTCAAGGCCGGCGATATCGTCAAGGTGAAGGTGCTGGAGGTGGACGTGGCGCGCAAGCGCATCGCCCTGACCCGGCGCCTGGATGATACCCCCGGCCAAGCCACCAGCCGCCCGGGCCAGCGTGATGAGCGCGGCCATGGGCAGGGTCCGCGCCGCGATGCAGGCGGCCAGAACCGCGGGCCGAACCGGGGCCAGGGCAATGGCGGCCGTCCCGCCGCGTCCGCGCCCCCGGCCAACAACGCCCTGGCCGAGGCCTTCGCTCGCGCCAAGCGCAGTTGAGGACCGTGTTCCCCGTCACGCTTGATTCGTGGCGGGGGACTTGTCGATTTTCCCCGTGATTGCGCACACTTGCGCTTGAGGGGAGGCGTCCGGCCACCCCGCTGTTGCTGGGGAGGGCCATGACGCCAGCAGGACCCGTCGTCTTCGTTGAGGTCTGCAGCGTCGCGCTGCGGCCGCTGCCTCCCTGTGCGGGCCGGGGTACGGGTTGATGGCCGGCCAGGGAACCAACGGCAACGGGTTGCTGGAGCGGCGCCTGCAGGCGCTGGCCGAAGAGCGTCGTCGCCTGGCGATGATCATTGACGGCACCGCCGCCGGCACCTGGGAGTGGAACGTGCAGACCGGCGAGATGCGGGTCAATGCGCGCTGGGCGGAGATCGTCGGTTATCGCCTGGAAGAGCTGGAGCCGGTGTGCCAGAAGACGTTCCTGAAGCTGGTCCATCCCGATGACATCGTCCTGTCCGACGCGGCACTTGAGGATCATTTTGAAGGCCGCAGCGACAACTATGTCTGCCTGCTCCGCATGCGCCACAAGAACGGCCAGTGGATATGGATCCACGACCGTGGCCGCGTGTTCGAATGGGATGGGCAGGGACGACCGCTGTGGATGGCCGGTGCGCATGCCGACGTGACCGAGCTGCAGCAGGCGCGGCAGGACGCCGCCGAAAGCCGGCAGCGGCTGCAGGCCGTGGTCGATGCGTCCGACGAGGTGGCGGTGATCGCGACCGATACCGAAGGCACCATTACCCTGTTCAATACCGGTGCGCAACGTCTGCTGGGATACAGCGCGGAGGAAGTGGTCGGACAGCGGCGACTGGGTGATTTCCACGATCCGGACGAGTTGGCGGCATGGCTGCGCCCGCTGGCGGCTGCGGACGGACGCCTGCCGGGCGCGTTTGAAGCCCTCAGCGCCCGTGCCGATGCGCAGACCTATTCAAGGCAATGGACATTGCGGCGCAAGGACGGCCAGCCACGCCAGGTGCGCCTGTCGATCAGCCGCATGGATGGTGCCGGCGGCGCTCGCATCGGCTACGTCGGCATGTCCATCGACATCACCGAGATCCTGCAGGCACGTGCCGAAGCACGCCTGGCGGCGGAGAAATTCGCCGGTGCGTTCACGTCGGCGGCGCTGGGCATGGCGCTGGTGTCGCTGGAGGGGCGCTGGCTGGACGTCAATGACGCCCTGTGCCGGATCCTGGGCTACCCCCGCGAGGAACTGCTGCAGGTTGATTTCCAACGCCTGACCCACCCCGATGACCTGCAGGCCGACCTGGCCCTGGTGCAGGATCTGCTGGCCGGGCGGCGCAGTCACTATCACCTGGAAAAGCGCTATCTCGATCGCGACGGCAAGGTGATCTGGGCGCGGCTGTCGGTCTCGCTGGTGCGCAACGAGCATGGCGAGCCGTTGCATTTCGTGTCGCAGATCCAGGACATCAGCGCCCAGCGCAGCAGCGAACAGCGCCTGTTCGAGAGCGAGCAGCGCAGCCGCATCACCCTCGATGCCGTGGCCGATCTGGTGCTCAGCGTCAGTCTGGACGGTCGTATCGATTACGCCAACGCCGCTGCTGTCCGCACCCTCGCCGGTGATGGCGCGCTGTCGCTGGCAGGGCACAACGTGCAGGACGTACTGGCGCTGACCACCGAATACGCGCCCGGCTCGGTGCTTGATGTATCCGTGCTGCTGGACCCGGAAAGCAATGCGGTGGACCTGCATGCTGACCTTCTGCTGCGCCTGGGCACGGCCACGATCCCGGTCGATCTGACCCGCGCCTGGCTGCGCGATGACGAGGGCCATGTGCGCGGCGCGGTGTGGGTGCTGCGCGACGACACCCAGCAGCGGGCGCGGCAGCGCGAAGCCCGCCACCTGGCCGAGATCGATCCGCTGACCGAGCTGAGCAACCGTCGTGGCTTCGAGGTGCATCTGCAGCAGGCGATCACCCGCGTGGAGCGTACCGGCCAGGCCGCCTCGCTGATGTACATCGACCTGGACCGCTTCAAGCCGGTCAACGACACCTGGGGCCATCTGGCCGGTGACGCCGTGCTGTGGGCGGTGGCCAGCGTGCTGCGCCACGGCGTGCGGGATTCGGATGTGGTGGCGCGGCTGGGTGGCGATGAGTTCGCGGTGATCCTGTCCGGTTGCACGCCGCGTCGTGCAGCGCGCATTGGCGGCGAGCTGCTGCACACCCTGGCGTCGCTGTCGATTCCGTGGGACCAGGACCGCCTGCATGTGGGCGCCAGCATCGGCATCGCGCCCTTGACGGGCGGGATGAGCGTCGACCAGGCCGTGGCGGCGGCCGATGCCCAGTGCTACCGGGCCAAGGCAATGGGCCGCAACAACGTGCAGGTACAGGGCGAGGCGAGTGAGCTGCCGGGCGGCGACATCGATCCGACCGAGGGCTGATCTCAACCTGTGAGAGGGCGTGCGCGAATACTCCGCGTACTTCCCCTCCTACAGGTGGTCCCATGAATGTCTGCAACCCGGTGACGCTGCGTGCCTACGCCCCGGCAATGGTCGGCTGGTGCCTGGCCCTGGCCGCCTGCCTGCGTGCGGAACAGCTGCGCGGCGACCTGCACGCGCAGGCCCTGCTGCCGGTGCTGCAGGGCGGCGCGGTCGCCTTGCTGGTGTTCACGCTGTCCTGCATCGGTGCCGCCAGCATCATGCTGTGGCGGGCGGGCAGGAACGCGGTGGAGTGATGCGGTGGATGGTTATCGCATCCCCCATGCGCAGTTGCGTCAGCGCAGTACTTCATCCGAACTGACCAGCTGCACGTCATGCATCAGGTTGAGGTAAGCCTCGTAATAGCCCTTGTGTGACGCGCCGACGATGGTCAGCATGCGGGTGCCTGGATGCTGGCCGAGCACGTCGCGCATGTTGGCGACCATGCGCAGGTTACGGGTTTCCCAGTAGCCCAGGTAGTTGCGGCCGAAGCCTTCCGGTGAGGGTTCGACAAGCGTCGCGCCGAAGTCGCTGTTGAACGCCACCATCGCGGTCTCGGGTGCGTTGTAGGCGCGATACATCGCGAACAATCCTTCCGGTTGAACAAGATTGGCTTCGAGCCGTTCATCAGCCGCCCTGCGTGCTTTGACGAAGGCGTTGTCCCAGGCGCCGCGTATGGCGGCAGCGTAGGCCTTCTGCCGCGATTCCGGTGTGGGCGAATCCGCAGTGTGGTCGTCCACCGACCACAGGCGCTCCAGTCCGAGGCGTGCGGCAAGCACGCCGGCCACCAAGACGGCCTCGTTGCGGCGGGTCATGCGCGTGTCGAGGAATTGCACCAGCTCCGGAGTCAGGCTGTCGGCCGCACGGCGCTCTTCCCGGGGCAGCCGCAGCCATTGGACGACTGCCGAGCTGCTCTCGCCCGCAGCCAGGAAGACTGCGGCCAAGCGACGTCGCTGGGCAGCGCTTGGCGCCTTGGGCCAATCTGCAAGCAGGCGTTCCATTTCCACGTTGGCGCTGGGCACGTCCAGACCGGTGGCGGCCTGCGCCGGTGCCGGGTCGACGCAGTAGTCCGCGACGCTCTCCGCGTATCGGGCCGGATTGCGGCGCATGAAGTCACACTGCAGGCCGGACAGGTTCTCCACTGCGATCGCGGTGGGCCGCCAGGCTTCCAGGCGCTGCAGCAGAGGTTCCAGCATCGCCGGCGTGAAGGTCTCCGGCAGGCTGGACAGGTGTGGGCTGCCCAGCACCAGCACTTCGTTCGGGCGTCCTGCGGGCGGTCCCTTCAGCTGGTCCGGGTGGAAGGCCGGTCGATAGGCGATGCCGGTGGCCAGCGCATTGCTGCTGCATAGGGCCAGGAGAAGAAGGCTGGCAAAGCGAGGGGACATGCGATCTCCATGTAGATGAGCATCCTGCGGGACCTTCATGCTGGTCGTTTTCCCCTGCGGGCGAACCCCGCATCGGTCATGTAAACCTTTTTTCCTTGAGCTGCATCCTTCTGTGGGCGATGTGGTCGGCTGCCTCCCGGCGCCTGCGCTGTACAGCGTTCCGCCAACCGGTGGCGGAACGGATCCGGTCCAGCCGTTCATTGGCCCAATGCCTCGGTGTGAAGGCGGAGGCACGTGAGAAAGGTGTGAAGTACACGGCAATCGTCCACCGCATTCCGCCTGTAATGGACGGAGTTGCGACGGACGTCGCGGAATGCCGCTAAAGCGGCCGACGGCATCGCCGATACTCCCTCTGGATCCCGCTCCAGTTACCCGCCGCAGGACCCCAGACTGCCCCCGATGGGCGGTCCGCGCAGTGTGTTCCGCCGCTTCCAGATCCCGATCGCAGCCGCAGCAGACGTTCTTGGCAGTCGCTCGAGAGGTGCCGGTTGGCACCTGTAGTCCCTGGCAACTGATGTTGCCGCCGGGCATCCCGCCCGTCGGGTCACAACCGCTTACCGGACACCGAGGATCAGACAATGCTCATTCCAGGCTTCACGGCGGGCGCGCAGGCGCCGGCCGAGCTGCATACCCGTTGGTCGCCGTGGCGTGCGCTGCTTGGCGTACTGGCGCCACAGCAACGCACCCGCACAGAGAAGGCGGTGACCGACCGCACCGAGCTGGAAGCGCAGGTGGCCGCGCTGCATCGCGTGCAGGCCGTCATCGAGTTCGCGCTCGACGGAACCATCCTGCAGGCCAATGACAATTTCCTGCAGGCGATGGGGTACCGGCTGGAGGAGATCCAGGGCAGGCATCATTCCCTGTTCGTCGACCCCGAGCAGGCGCGCAGCGCCGAGTACCGCGACTTCTGGGCGCGCTTGGGGCGCGGCGAATACGACGCCGGGCAGTACCGCCGGTTCGGCAAGGGCCAGCGCGAGATCTGGATCCAGGCCTCGTACAACCCGGTGCTGGATCGGCAGGGGCGGCCCTACAAGGTGGTCAAGTTCGCGACCGACATCACCCAGCAGAAGCTGCAGGCGGCCGACTCGGCGGGGCAACTTGCGGCGATCGCCAAGTCTCAGGCGGTGATCGAGTTCAGCATGGATGGCCGCATCCTGTCGGCCAATGACAAATTCCTGGCGGTGACCGGCTACAGCCTGGACGAAGTGCGCGGGCAGCACCATTCGTTGTTTGTCGAGCCCGGGCATCGCAGCAGCGTGGAATATCGCCAGTTCTGGGAGAAACTTGGGCGCGGCGAATATGATGCGGGCCAGTATCGGCGCCTGGGCAAGGACGGGCGCGAGGTCTGGATCCAGGCTTCCTACAACCCCATCCTCGACCTCAACGGAAAGCCGTTCAAGGTCGTGAAGTATGCCGCCGACATCACCGCGCAGGTGCACGAGAACCAGGCCATGCAGCGCGCCGTGGCGCAGACCCGAGAGGTGGTGGCTGCCGCCAAGCTGGGTGACCTGACCCAGCGCGTAGCCACCGCCGACAAGAGCGGGCCGATTGCCGAGTTGTGCGAAGGCGTGAATTCGCTGGTCGAGGCGATGGCCGCGATCATCGGCCAGATCAAGTTCGCGGCCGACACCATCGCCGTGGGTGCGACTGAAATCGCGCAGGGCAACAGCGACCTGTCGCAGCGCACCGAGCAGCAGGCGGCCTCGCTGGAGGAGACTGCGGTGTCGATGAAGGGTCTTGCCGAGACGGTGCAGCGCACCGCAACCAATGCCCGCCAGGCCAGCCAGCTGGCCGGTGGGGCAGCCGATGTCGCCGCGCGGGGCGGCAATGTGGTGCATGAGGTGGTCGAGACGATGGCGGTGATCAATGCCTCATCGCGGCGCATCGTCGACATCATCGGGGTGATCGACGGCATTGCTTTCCAGACCAACATCCTTGCGTTGAACGCGGCGGTGGAAGCAGCGCGTGCGGGCGAACACGGGCGTGGCTTCGCCGTGGTCGCCACCGAGATCCGCGAACTGTCGCAGCGCTCGGCCAGTGCCGCGAAGGAGATCAAGCAGCTGATCGATGCGTCGGTGGCCAATGTCGGCGCCGGTACCGCGCAGGTTGAGAGCGCCGGACGCACCATGGACGAGATCGTGGTCAATGTGCGCCGTGTCAGTGATCTGATGTCCGAGATCAGCACGGCCGCGCAGCAGCAGAGCGACGACATCCAGCAGATGAACCATGCCGTCGATCTGATCGACCAGGGCACCCAGCAGAACGCCGCGCTGGTCGAGGAAGCCTCGGCCGCAGCGCGCAGCATGGAAGAGCAGTCGGCGCAGCTGCTGCAGACGGTGGCCAGCTTCCGGGTGCAGGGCGGGGCCGGGCACCTGCACGGTGGGGCGGTGCTGCGCGCGGTCTAGGCGCGCCGATTGGCGTGTTGTTCCCCGGCCTCGATGGCCGGGGCAGCATGCACGCAGTTGCGGCCGGCATGCTTGGCCTGGTACAGGGCTTGGTCGGCCCGCTCGACCAGGCCGCGCGGGTCGCCCGCCTCATGCGCAGCCTGCCAGGCCACGCCGATGCTGATGGTCACGTGGGCCTCGGTGGCGGGCAGGGCGGCGGCTTCCACGGCGGCGCGCAGGCGCTCGCCCAGGCTCAGGGCATGGGCGGCGTCGGGCGCGGGCAGGGCGGCGATGAACTCCTCGCCCCCGTAGCGGGCCAGGAGGTCATCACCGCGTTGCAGGCAGCCATCGAGGATTGCGGCGACCGCCTGCAGGCGGCGATCGCCTTCCGGGTGGCCGTAGGTGTCGTTGAGTCGCTTGAAGTGATCGATGTCGATCATCAGCACCGCCAGCCCCACGCCCTGGCGACGGGCGCGGCCGTGCGCGCTGCCGAGCGATTCATCGAAATTGCGCCGGTTGCCCAGACCGGTCAACGGATCGCGCCGGGCCAGCAGCGCCAGTTCGTCGCGCTCGCGCTGGATCTGCACCTGGGTCAGTACGCTGCGCAGGGCATAGCCGAGCATGGCGCCGATGAACCCCACTGTGGCCAGGGCCGGCTGCAGGCGTGCCACCAGCAGAGCCACCATCATCAGCAGCAACGGCAGCATCAGCGGCACGCCGGCATCGACGATGCGACGGAGGCTGCGCGGCACAGCCTCCGCCGGCGGGCGGTGCGTGCTGCCGGCCAGCATCGCCAGCAGCACGAACAATCCGCTGATCAGCAGGTCCCCCCAGCCACCCTCGGGTACCTGCGGCTGCCAGGTGTTGATGTAGAACGCCAGCAGGAAGTAGCTCAGCGCGTAGATCGTCAACGTGCGGAAGAAGTCGCGGCGGTCGGCATTGTCCTCGGCAAGGAAGCGGATCAGCGCGAAGCAGAACACCAGGCTGTTCTGCACGTTGCTCATGGTGTGCAGGCACTGCGTCCACAAGGCGGTGTTCAGGTGCGCCATTGCCCGCGTATGCTCGAAGTACAGCAGCCAAAGCAGCGCGATGATCATCAGGTCCACCGCACGGATACCGCGGTTGCCGCCGCCCGGGCTGGCAGCCACGTAGGTCAGAGGGATCCGGTAGAACACGTACAGGATCAGCGACGATACGGTCATCTGCGCAGGGCCGAGGCCGGCCACATTGCGATACAGCAGGGCCAGCAAGGCCAGAGAGAACAGGCCGACGGCAGCGCCCAGCGTTCGCCATTTGCAGGCCGCCTGGCTGTCGCGCGCGCGCCGCACGCAGGCCATGGCGGCCAGAAGCGGCGCGGTGATCAGCATCAGGTAGGAGCCAATCGGGTCCTGCGGGCCGATCAAGGCAATGACGAGCGCGTGCGCGACCATGAAAAACAGTGCCGCACGCAACGTCATGCATTCCCCCGCCCCCAGATCCGGCTGGGATCACGATAGGCAGAAGTAGGTGAGGCTGGCAAGAAAAGTGTGCGCCCGGTCTATTTGAAACCTTGCTGGACGTCACATTCGAATTTCAGCGGGATGACACAGCGTCTTCGATATGGGCATACATCCAGAAGTCGCGGGGCTGTCCCCGCACATGGCGATAGGCGCTCAGCAACCCCTCGCGCTGCATGCCGAGGCGTTCCAGCAGGGCGATCGAGCGGGCATTGCTGTCCAGAACGGTCGCCTGGACGCGAACCAGCCCACAGGTGCCGTGCGCCCAGTCGAGTACCGCTCGCGCCGCATGCGTGGCCAGTCCCTGTCCCTGCCAGCGTGGGTCAAGGTCATAGGCGAGTTCGCCGCGGCCATGCCGTGGGTCGATGCCGTTCAGGCCGACGGTGCCGATCAGCTGGTCGTCGGCGTCCACCAGCGCCCAGCGCTGATCGGATGCATCAGCCAGATAGCGGGTGATCTGCTGCGCCAGCGCCTGTTCGGAAACGTCGCCCCAGCTGGTGTGCTCGATCACGCCTGGCAGCGAGAGGTAGTGGGACCAGGCGGCGGCATCGGACGCCAGCAGGATGCGC
This sequence comes from Stenotrophomonas sp. YJH_SMC_48-3, assembly GCF_059369375.1. Classification (NCBI taxonomy): domain Bacteria; kingdom Pseudomonadati; phylum Pseudomonadota; class Gammaproteobacteria; order Lysobacterales; family Lysobacteraceae; genus Stenotrophomonas; species Stenotrophomonas sp. YJH_SMC_48-3. The sequence goes on from NZ_JCAFSQ010000004.1 coordinate 226,486, forward strand.
AAGCGCGCGGGAAGGCTGTCGGCAAGCGTGGGCAGGACATGCTGGGGCATGCCTGCCAGTGTCGGCGCTCGGACCCGGGGAATGCAAAAGGCCAGGTCATGGACCTGGCCTTTGATGCAGTGGTGCCGGTGAAAGGACTCGAACCTTCATGGGGTCACCCCCGGCTGATTTTGAGTCAGCTGCGTATACCATTCCGCCACACCGGCAGGCAGCGTGCGAGTGTAACCGAGGTCGGCAGGCGATGCATAGTAGGAGGGCCTATGAGGGCGGTTTCTGTCGGCATTGGCCTCTTGATAGCTATACTCCCAGCGTGCAATTGCCTCCAGGAGCGGTAGCCGATGACAGTGTTGCAGGACCTGAGGGTGCTGGTGGTCGAGAACGACGAAATGAGCGCGGCCCTGCTGCAGATGCAGCTGGTGCATGCCGGTGCGGTCGTGGTTGGCCTCGCAGCGAGTGTGTCCGAGGCCCTGCGGCTGCTGGAGCAGAGCACTCCTGACGTGGCCCTGCTGGATTACCGGCTGGCCCGCAACGAGACCAGTGAGCCGGTGGCTGCAGCGCTTTCATCGCGTGGCATTCCGTTCGTGCTGGCCACCGGGATGCTGGCCGAGCAGCTGCCGGCGCCGATGTTGGCCGGCCTGCTGCTGGTCAAGCCGTACCTGTCGGCTGATCTGTCACGCGCGCTGGCGCGAGCGGTGGGTCGCTCCAGCGTCAAGGCCTGAGCCGTCCGCCACGGACCGGCAGGGGGATACTGCCGACGGCTGAATGCTCGCGTCTGCGAAGTTCGGCGGCAACCCCTGATCCAGGAACCCCGCCCAGGCGGGGTTTTTCAATTGCGTCCGGCGCTCAGCCCGCTTCCTCGTACACGTAACGGATCTCCTCGCGGTCGTCGAGGATGCGGTACTGGCGCGCCAGGTCATCCGGTTCGGGGTTGAGCCAGGCGTCGAGGTGTTCCTTGCGGATCGGCACTACGCCGCGGTCATGCCCGGCAGCGGCGACGTCGCTGGGCGGTGCGTCGGTGATCGTGGCAAACGACAGCAGGCGGCCTTCCGGTCCTTCCCATTCTGCCCAGAGGCAGGCCAGCAGCAGGTCGCGGGGCGGATCGGGACGGAATTCGAGCACCACGTCCTGTTCCTTTTCGTCGGCACCGAGGGTGCGGCCGGCGATGGCGTGGCGGGGCACGTGCTCGTAGAACGCCTGTACCACCACCACGCCATGGCGCAGTCCGAACGCACCCCGCCAGTAACCTTCCAGGCTGTCGCGCCGCGCATTGTAGGTGCCGGGGTAAAGCACGTCGTTGCGCGCCGGCTTGTCCGGCAGCCGGCACTGGTAGCGCATCGGCCTGATCACGCGCTGGCCGTTCTCGCTGACCATCACCGGTGCGTAGGTGCCGGGGAAAATGCGGTTGTCACGCGGCAGCAGCTGCACCCGATGCAGGTCTTCCAGCCGGGCCTGTGCGCGCTCGATGCGGTTGCCGGCCACGCGCAGGTCGTTGCGCGCCTTCTGCGTGGGCCGGGTGGCCAGCGTGGCATGGGCAATATCGCGTCGTTCGCGTTGCCGGGCCAGTTCGGCCTCCAGTGCCTGTTGCTCCTGCGCATGCCATTGCTGGATCTTCGCCACGATGTCCCGCCCCTGTTCGGTACGCGCACCGGCGAATCCGTCATCCATCGCCTTCGGGGTCTTCGGCCGCTTCTTGCCCGGATCGTGTGCGTACAGCTCGGCGAAGTCCTCCAGCGACAGGATGGCGCCGAACTCGCGTACCAGCTTGGCGTAGTCAGCGCGGATCAGGGCGGAATAGCACATGGGACTCTTTGGGCCTGGGTCGCAGCGGCTGCGACGTGGATGCGGCAGGATAGCCCGACCCATCCGGAGATGCCGCATGAATGGTTCCATCACCTGCCAGTTCCGCGAAGCCGTACCCACGGTCGAGGACTACTGCCAGTTGCGCGTGCTCGCAGGCCTCAGCGCCAAGTCCCGCGAAGCAGCCGCCCGCGCGCTGCCCAATACGTTGTTCGGCGTGTGCGCTTACCAGGGTGCAGAACTTGTGGCGATGGGCCGTATCGTCGGCGATGGCGGCTGCCACCTGCAGGTCTGTGATATCGCGGTGCTGCCGCGTTTGCAGGGGCAGGGCCTGGGCAAGGAAGTGATGCGGCGGCTGGACGGCTGGATGCAGGCCAACCTGCCGCCGTCGGCGTACGTCAGCCTGCTGGCCGATGGCGAGGCGCATCGGCTGTATGCGCAGTTTGGTTTCGAACCGACTGCACCGGCATCGATCGGGATGTATCGGCGGTTCTGAGCCGTGGGCGGGGTGAAGCCATCTACGCGCAGGGCGGTTTGATGGCAGATCGCGGGCAAAGAAAAACCCCGGCCGAAGCCGGGGTTTTCAAGAATTGGCGTCCCCACGGGGATTCGAACCCCGGTCGCCACCGTGAAAGGGTGATGTCCTAGGCCTCTAGACGATGGGGACGCACGAAAACTTCAAGTTGTAGATCCTTCGACGGCCTAATGTCGAAGTGGTGGAGCCAAGCGGGATCGAACCGCTGACCTCCTGCATGCCATGCAGGCGCTCTCCCAGCTGAGCTATGGCCCCATGAAACTCTGGATATCTGCCAGGAGCAGAGTCCGTTTTGAAACTGGCGTCCCCACGGGGATTCGAACCCCGGTCGCCACCGTGAAAGGGTGATGTCCTAGGCCTCTAGACGATGGGGACGCACGAAAAACTTCAAGTTGTAGAACTTTCGACGGCCTAATGTCGAAAGTGGTGGAGCCAAGCGGGATCGAACCGCTGACCTCCTGCATGCCATGCAGGCGCTCTCCCAGCTGAGCTATGGCCCCGTGTTACCGAGCCGCCTATCATACCTGCGTGTTCACGTTTGTGGAAGCTTTTTTCGAACTTTTTTTCGTCCCGGTTCAACCTTTGCCACCAAGGGCAGGGGAACCGCAACGCCACAACCTGAATGCCGGTAGGCGGTGAACAAAAAAGACCCGGTTATCGGCCGGGTCCTCGTTGTTCGTGATGAGTGGCGTCCCCACGGGGATTCGAACCCCGGTCGCCACCGTGAAAGGGTGATGTCCTAGGCCTCTAGACGATGGGGACGCAATTCTCATCAATGTTCTTTAGCGACCTTTCGACGGCCTAATGCCGAAAGATTGGTGGAGCCAAGCGGGATCGAACCGCTGACCTCCTGCATGCCATGCAGGCGCTCTCCCAGCTGAGCTATGGCCCCACGTCGCTGAGGAGCGAAATAATAGCCTTGCCCCAGAGGGTTGGCAAGCATTTGTTGCACTTTTCTTCACGCGCGTTGCGAAGGGAACGACGATCACACGTACTCAGTCGGCGCCGTCGGTCAGCGCCGCCAGGATTGGGCACTGATCCAGGGTGCCGTGGCCGGGGCAGGCGTCGACCAGCTGCGAAAGTGCGGTGTGCATGCGTTGCAGCTCCGTCATTCGCTGTGAGATGTCCTGCAGGCGTGCCTGCGCGGTATCGCGCACGCTGGCCATGTCCTGTGAGTGGTGATCGCTCAGTGCGAGCAGATCGCCGATCTCTTCCAGGCTGAAGCCCAGTGCCTTGGCGCGGCGGATGAATCGCAGCCGGCGCAGGTCCTGCTCACCGAAGATGCGGTAACCGCCCGCCGAGCGGGCAGCGGTCGGCAGCAGCTGCTGCCGTTCGTAGTAGCGCACCGTATCGATCGGCACGCCCGCCTGGCGGGCCAGTTGTCCAATGTTCATGGCGGATTCCTGCGGATGCTGCCGGTCATTTTGAAGGATGGAGTCTGGTCGAGAGTCAAGGCTGGGTCCGGGGGCGCGCATTCAGGGCACTTTGCAACTTTCTTCATAGCCCCGCCGCTGGCCCAGTTCCTACCCTTCGCCTGAACCGGCCGTTCGATGGCCTGCAACGAAGCGAGGAGGGGCTGTGGAAGGATTCAGGAACGAAGGATTCGTCGAGATCGCGGTGGTCGAGTACCCCGGAGGTGATCCGTCCGCCGCCTCCGTTCTGGCCGAAATGGCGCACGTTGCCAATCGCCTGGCCCAGCAGCAGCGTCGGCCGTTCAAGCGGGTGCTGGTCACCCGCTGGATCGTGCCGGCCAGCCAGACCGGTGTGCATCGTATTGCCGGTGCGGAAATGCTTGATGCGGCCATTCCGGCCGTGATTGCGGTTCCCGGCCAGATCAGTGCCGGCGCGTGCCTGCGCGCGGACGAGGTCCTGCTGGACTGGCTGCGCGCACACTACGACGGCGGCAGCCTGCTGGCCGCTGCCAGTGATGGCGTCAGCGTGCTCGCACGGGCAGGGTTGCTGGCGGGACGCACGGTCAGTGGCCCCGATCTGGGGCGCCATCCAGGCCTGCTGGCGCAGGCAGCGAGCTGGGTGCCGAGCGAGCGGGCACTGGTGGATGACGGCGACCTGCTGACGGTCGGTGGGGTCCAGGCCTGGCGCTTCCTGGGGCTGCGCCTGCTGTACCGGCTGCATGGGCAGGGCGTGGCCAGCGCGGTCGCGCAGCAACTGGGCATCACCGTGCCCGCCACGATCCAGCAGGATCTTGAACGCTTCAGTGCCAACTTCGCACATGGCGATCGTGATGTGTTGAAGGCGCAGCGCTGGCTGCACACCACGGCCGCACGCGGCGCCACGCTTGCCGCGATCTGCGAGGTTTCCGGGCTGGAGCCGCGCACGCTGCAGCGGCGGTTCCTCAAGGCCACCGGCCTGCGGCCGATCGAATACTGCCAACGGCTGCGCATCGCCAAGGCCCAGACCCTGTTGCAGCAGGGAGCAGGCATCGACGAGGTGGCCTGGGGCGTCGGCTACGCTGACCAGAGTGCTTTCCGCAGGTTGTTTCTACGCATCGTGGGCATGACGCCAGCCAACTATCGGCGTCACGTCAACAGCAAGCGCCGTGAGCGGCCGTTGATGCCATCGGTGGCGGGCAGCCTGCGTGGGCTGCAATCGCCGTCGGTGATGCAACACGGGCGAAGCGCGGCCTGACGGCGCCAACATCGTCGCGCTTGCAACCGGGGCGCGACACTTCGACCATGCAGTCAGTGGACGATTGAACAGGTGGTTTGATGTCGAGCGTTGGGCCGGTGCCGATGCCGGTGGTGTTGATTCTCGCGTGCGTTTTGCTGGCGATGGCTGTGGCTCGCCTGTGGTCACGCAGGAAGGACGGCATGCCGCTGCCTTCTGCACCCAGCATGGTTCTGGACATGTTGCTGGTCGGCCTGCTGTGCGGCCGCATCAGTTTCGTAGCCTTGAACTTCACGCTGTACCGCGAGGCGCCGTGGGGCATTCTGCAGATTGCCGATGGCGGTTATCACCTGGTGATCGTCCTGGTTGCGGGATTGGCATGGGGGCTGTGGCGACTACGCCCGTGGCGGGCGTTACGCATGCCCGTGCTGGGCGCGTCGTTGGCAGGGGTGCTGCTGTGGGCGGGTGGCAGCCAACTGCTGTCCGCATGGCAGGCGCGGCAGATGCCCCTGCCAGCAGTGCAGGTTGCTGACCTGGAGGGGGGCAGGGTTGATCTGCAGCAGTTCCGTGGCAAGCCACTGGTGTTGAACCTCTGGGCCAGCTGGTGTGGTCCCTGCCGACGCGAGATGCCGGTATTGGCAGCCGCGCAGGAGGCGCATGCGGAGGTGCAGTTCGTGTTCCTCAATCAGGGTGAAACCCTCGACGAGGTCCAGGGTTTTGTTGCGCGCGAACGCCTTATGCTGGACAACGTATTGCTGGACGGCGACGCTGCGGCTTCTACGGCGCTGGGCGTGCAGGCCTATCCCTCGACCCTGTTCTTCGACGCGGAAGGGCGCCTGCGAGAGCTGCACCTCGGCGAACTGACGGCAGCCGGTCTTGAACACAAACTGCGTCGGCTGCGGTAGCCTGCGCGGGCATCTCACTACGGAGTTCCCATGTTGTCGACTTCCCTGCGCGCCGCCCCCGCGGTGCTGTTGCTGCCGGTCCTGCTGGCATTGGCCGCCTGCAGCCAGGCACAGATGCCGCCGGGCAAGAGCGCTGCGCCACCGGCCGCGAGCGCCGCAGCTGCTGCCAACAAGGGCGACCGCCCTGCGGTGCTGAAGGGCATCGAGAAGCACGGTTTCGAGGTCGTTGCCGAGTTCGATGCCCCCGAAGGCCTGCGGGGCTTCGCTGGCGTGGTCGGTGGCCAGCAGCCGGCGGCGGCCTATGTCACTGCCGATGGCAAGCACGTACTGGTCGGCAGTCTGTTCGACGCGGAAGGCAATGATGTAGCCGCAGAGGCGGTTGAGAAGCTGGTCGCCTCGCCGATGTCCGCCAGGATGTGGAGCAAGCTGGAAGCCAGCGCGTGGGTGCCTGACGGCAAGGCCGATGCGCCACGCGTGGTCTACACCTTCAGCGATGCCAATTGCCCTTACTGCCACAAATTCTGGGAGGCGGCGCGTCCGTGGGTGGATGCAGGCAAGGTACAACTGCGCCACATCATGGTCGGCGTCATCCGTGAGGACAGTCCGGCCAAGGCGGCAGCGATCCTCTCCGCGCGTGACCCGAGCGCGGCCCTGCTTCAGAACGAGCACCAGTTCGACCGTGGCGGCATCAAGGCCCTGCCGAGCATCAGCCGCGACATCGCGGGCAAGCTCGACGCCAACCAGGTGCTGATGGTCGAGATGGGGTTCCAGGGCACGCCGGGTATCCTGTTCCAGGATGCGCAGGGCCAGGTGCAGCGCCGCGCCGGTCTGCCGCAGGGGGATGACCTGCAGACGGTGCTCGGCCCGCGCTGATCTGAGCCTGCATCATGATGTCGACCACAGGCCCGCATGGTGATGTGCGGGCCTGTTGCGTTCCAGGCCCCAGGCGAACACAACTGCTTGCGCATGGGCTGTTCGTCGTCACGGCTGAATCGTGACTGAGATCAAACATCACGCCTTGATTCCAATCAAGGCCAAAAACGACAGGCGGACTAGCCTGTGACGCATGGAATACAGCGTCAATGCGCCATGGATGCCGCGCCGCGGCTGCCCGGATGCGGACAGGTCGGCACAGCCATTCACGACACTCTCACTCCCTGATTGTTACCCAGACTGCTGCGGTCGCCACCTCTCTGGCTGCGCGGCCTTGATGGAAGCGACATGGATAGAGGCGGGGCAGTGTCATTGTCCTGTTGTCTGCCGCGTGCAGGCTGACTGGTGTCGTCGACGCAGTACCCGCATTTCCAGCAACGGCAACGCGAGGCCAGGGCGGCGCATGCGTGCGCTCCGGAACCGTGATGCGAGTGTTCGTCCGGGGAGGATGCAATGCGTTTGGCGGTACTGAATCTGGCATGTCTCGGGGCACTGGCGGTCATGCCGGCGTACGCGCAACAGGGTGATGCGCAGGATGCGCAGGCACTGCGGCGTGAGATTGCCGCCATGCGCCAGGCGCTGGAAGGCATGCAGCAGCGGTTGGATCGGCTGGAGCAGCGGGATCATGCGCCTGTGCAGGCGCAGCCGCAGGCACAGGCGAAGCCCGGAGCGTTATCTTTCGCCCCCACAGCGGCCACGACGGGGGTGATCCATCCCACCCAGGTGCCGGGTGTCGCCCAGCCCGTATTGCCACAACGCGATTCGGTCGCCGATCCATCCACGGCGGCATCGCGTCCGGACAGTGCCGCGGGCCCGACCGATCCCGATCTGAAGGGGTTCTTTGCCATTCCCGGCACTGATACGGTGATCCGCATCGGCGGCTATGCCAAGTTGGATGCCATCGCGGATTCCCGCGCAGCCGGTGACGAGGACCAGTTCATTCCTTCGTCGATGCCGGTCGGTGGCAGCCACCGTGACGTGTCCAACTTCAACATCCACGCCAAGCAGACCCGCTTCAGTTTCGAGGCGCGGCGCCCGACCACGCACGGCAACCTCCGCTTCTACCTGGAAAACGACTTCTTCGGCAGCAGCGATGGCTACGAATTCCGCCTGCGTCACGCCTATGGCCAGCTCGGCAACACCTATGCCGGCTATGGCTATTCCAGTTTCATGGATCCGGACAGCCTGCCCGACACGCTGGATTTCGCTGGTCCAGGCGGCGCGGGCTATCTGCTGGTGGCCGGCATCCACCACAGCTTTGCGCTGGGCAAGGGCAACATTCTGACCGTCGCCGCCGAAGATCCGAAGACCGAACTTGCCGGTGCCAGCGAAGAGCGCGCTGCAGTGAACCGTCTGCCGGACGTGACCGTCACTGCGCGCATGGAACGCGACTGGGGCCACCTGCAACTGGGCGCAGTGGCACGCAGCCTGGCATACGACGGTGACAACGAGCGCGACCGGCGCATGGCTGGCGGCGTGCAGTTGAGCGGCTCGGCGTCGGTGGGCGAGCGCGACCTGCTGTTGTTCGGTGCGCTGGGAGGGCGCGGTCTCAGCCGCTATACCGCCGACCTGACCGGCTCCGGGCTGGACGCGGTGGTCGGTGCCGATGGCCGCCTCGACGCGTTGGACCTGCACGGCGGCTTCGTCGGCTATACCCACTACTGGTCCGAGCTGTGGCGATCGAACCTGATCTTCGGCCAGTTGACCCTGGAGCGGAATGCCGCACTGGCGGCCGATGCCTTCCGGCAGAGCCGGTACGGCGTATTCAACCTGATCTGGAGCCCCGCGCCGTCGTGGACGATGGGCATGGAGCTGCTGTACGGCCGCCTGGAACAGCAGGGCGGCGCACGCGGCGACACGGTCCGGGTGCAGGGCAGCCTGCAATACAACTTCATCAAATAGGCGCCAGCGGTCGTAAGCCAGCGCAACCGTCCCCACGCCCGGTGCTGCCGGGCTCATGCCAGTACCGGAGATCGTCATGGCAGAAGCAAAGAAAATCGGGGTGGTCGGAGCCACCTTCCTCGTCGCCGGCAACATGATGGGCTCAGGCGTGTTCCTGCTGCCGTCCAGCCTGGCCAAGATCGGTACCGCCTCGATCTGGGGCTGGCTGATCACCACTGCCGGTGCGCTGCTGCTGGCCTTCGTGTTTGCCAAGCTGGGCAAGCTCGCCCCAAAGGCGGGCGGTCCCTATGCCTACGCGCGCGACTGGTTCGGGCCGTACATGGGCTTCCAGACCAACACCATCTACTGGTTCGCCAACTGGATCGGCAACGTCGCCATCCCGATCGCGGCGGTGGGCTATTTCAGCTATTTCTTCCCGATCCTGTCCGAGCCACTGGTGCGTTGCATCGCGGTGCTGGTGCTGGTGTGGGCACTGAGCTTTGCCAACGTGATCGGCCCGGCCTTCGTCAGCCGCGTGCAGACGGTCACCACCAGCTTTGCGTTGGTGCCGATCCTGGGCATCGCAATTTTCGGCTGGTTCTTCTTCGATGCCGACATCTTCAAGGGCGCCTACAACGTGTCTGGCGAGTCGAACTTCGGTGCGATCTCGAGCGCCGCGGCACTGACCCTGTGGGCCTTCATCGGCGTCGAGTCTGCATCGGTGACTGCCGGTGTGGTCGAAAATCCGGAGAAGAACGTCGCCCGCGCGACGCTGGCCGGCGTGTTCCTGGCTGCCATTGCCTACATCGCCAGTTCCTCGGTAATCATGGGCATGGTGCCGAACGCGGAACTGCAGGTGTCCGACGCACCGTTCGCGTTGGCCGCGGCCAAGGCCGTCGGCGGCTGGGGCGGTGCACTGGTCAGCCTGTGCGCGTTCATCGGCGCGGCCGGTTCGCTGGGTGGCTGGATCCTGCTGACCGCGCAGAGTGCCAAGGCGGCCTCCGATGATGGCCTGTTCCCGAGCATCTTCAGCAAGACCAACAAGGACGACGTGCCGGTCAAGGGCGTGCTGATCGTGGCCGTGCTGATGACCCTGGCAGTGCTGGTCACCTCCACCTCGGAAACCGCATCGGCCCAGTTCGACGTGATCACGTCGGCGGCGGTGGTGCTGACCCTGCTGCCCTACATCTACTCGTGCGTGGCCTGCTACTTCGTGGTCGAGCGCTCGCACACCCTGGTCCACACCGGTGCGTTCTGGACGCTCACCAGCCTGACCGTCGTGTACTGCCTGTGGGCGATCTACGGCTCGTCGGGAACCATCGTGCAGTACGCCTTCCTGTTCGTGCTGTTCATCACCGTGTTCTATCCCTTCTTCAGCGAGGAGCGCCGCCAGCAGCGGCAGCGCGCCCGCGAGGCATCGGCCATCAGCGCCGGCGCCCGGCATTCCTGAGTTCGACAAGGAGAATCGACGTGTACTTCAAGTCCCTGGACTATCCGGTCATTGTCATCGACAACGACTACGAGTCGCCGCGCATCGGCGGCATCCTGATCCGGGCGCTGGTGGAAGAGCTGCGCAGCAATGACCAGCGCGTGCTGTGCGGGCTGAACCTGGATGATGCCCGGGCCGGCGCCCGCACCTACGTGGCGGCCTCGGCGGTGCTGATCTCGATCGACGGCAGTGAAGAGGTGGATGGCGAGTTCCAGCGCCTGACCGCTTTCCTGCGCGAGCAGAGCGCGCGCCGCGCCAACCTGCCGGTGTTCCTGTACGGCGAGCGCCGCACCATCGAGAAAGTGCCGAGCAAGCTGCTCAAATACATCCACGGCTTCATCTTCCTGTTCGAAGACACCAAGAGCTTCATCTCGCGGCAGGTGATGCGCGCGGCCGAAGACTACATGAAGAACCTGCTGCCCCCGTTCTTCAAGGCGTTGATCCACCATGCGGCCGAGTCGAACTACTCCTGGCACACGCCGGGCCATGCCGGTGGTGTGGCGTTCACCAAGTCACCGGTGGGCCGTGCATTCCACCAGTTCTACGGTGAGAACACCCTGCGCAGCGATCTGTCGATCTCGGTGCCGGAGCTGGGCTCACTGCTGGATCACACCGGCCCGATCAAGGATGCCGAGGAAGAGGCGGCGCGCAACTTCGGTGCCGACCATACCTTCTTCGTCACCAATGGCACCTCCACCGCCAACAAGATCGTCTGGCATGGCACGGTGGCGCGCGGCGACGTGGTGTTCGTCGACCGCAACTGCCACAAGTCGCTGCTGCATGCGTTGATCATGACCGGCGCGGTACCGGTGTACTTCACCCCCAGCCGCAATGCACACGGCATCATTGGCCCGATCAGCCTGGATCAGTTCACGCCGGAATCGTTGCAGCAGCGCATCGCCGCCAATCCGCTGGCCAGCAAGGCCTATCAGGCTGGCTCCAAGCCGCGCATCGCGGTGGTGACCAACTCGACCTACGACGGCCTGTGCTACAACGCCGAGAAGATTGCCGACGAAATCGGCAGCGCGGTCGATTTCCTGCATTTCGACGAAGCCTGGTACGCCTACGCCGCGTTCCATCCTTTCTACGAGAACCACTACGGCATGGCCAAGGGCAAGCCGCGTGAGCAGGATGCGATCATCTTCACCACGCATTCCACCCACAAGCTGCTGGCGGCGTTCTCGCAGGCGTCGATGATCCACGTGCGCAACTCGGCGCAACGGAACCTGGATGCCGAGCGCTTCAACGAGTCGTTCATGATGCATACCTCGACCAGCCCGCATTACGGGGTGATCGCGGCCTGTGACGTGGCCTCGAAGATGATGGAAGGCGATGCCGGCCGCTCGCTGGTGCAGGAAATGCATGACGAGGCGATTGCCTTCCGCCGCGCGATGCTGCATGTCCGCGATGACCTGGGGCGCGACGACTGGTGGTTCAGCGTATGGCAGCCGACCAGGCTCGAGCGCAGTCTGGACAAGGGCGATACGCCGGCGCCGATGGTGGCCAAGCGCGAAGAGTGGTACCTGCAACCGGACGCACACTGGCACGGCTTCGAGAACCTGGTCGACGACTATGTGCTGATCGACCCGATCAAGGTGACCCTGCTGACCCCAGGCCTGGCGATGGACGGCAGCATGGGCAAGCTGGGCATCCCTGCGGCGGTGCTGAGCAAGTTCCTGTGGGGCCGCGGCATTACCGTGGAGAAGACCAACCTGTACTCGGTGCTGTTCCTGTTCTCGATGGGCATCACCAAGGGCAAGTGGAGCACCCTGGTCACCGAACTGATGGCATTCAAGGAACTGTATGACCGCAACGCGCCGCTGAGCCAGGCACTGCCCACGCTGGCGGCTGATTATCCGAACGCGTACGCCGGTTGGGGCCTGCGCGACCTGTGCGACGCGCTTCATTCGTTCAACCAGGAATTCGCCGTGGCCAAGGTGATGCGCGAGATGTACGTGGATCTGCCGACACCGGTGATGACCCCAGCCGACGCCTACAACCACCTGGTGAAGGGCGAGATCGAGCGGGTCGATATCGAGCAGATCAGTGGCCGTATTGCGGCGACCATGCTGGTTCCGTACCCGCCGGGCATCCCGACCATCATGCCGGGCGAGCGCTTTGGCGACAGCGATGAGCCGATCATCCAGTCGCTGCGCATCGCCCGTGAGCAGAATGCCCGCTTCCCCGGCTTCGAGTCGGACGTGCACGGGCTCATCATCGAGCACGACGGCGATGTGACCTCGTACAAGGTGGAGGTACTGAAGGCCTGACCGGCGACGGTCGGCCCTTCGGCGAACGATGGATACCGCGCGCGAGCAACGCATCCTGAAGTTCTCGATCGGGGTCACCATCGCGGTCAGCGTGGTCGGCTTCAGCGGTGGCCTGCTGGTGGGATCGCAGGCCATCCTGTTCGACGGCGTGTACAGCCTCGTCGACGTTGCGTTGACCCTGGTGTCGCTGTCGGTACTGCGGCTGGTAGCGCGGGAGCAGAGCCCGCGCTTCCAGTACGGCTATTGGCATCTTGAGCCGATGGTCGAGGCGCTGGGCGGGGTGATCCTGTCGCTGGCCTGCGTGTACGCGCTGGCCAACGCGGTGATCGGCTTGACCACGGGCGGGCACGAGGTGAGATTCGGGCCCGCGCTGTGGTGGGCGGCATTGCTGAGTGCCAGCAACCTGGCGATGGCCGCGTTCGTCGCGCAGCGTGCGCGGCGCCTGCGCTCGGCGTTGTTATGGCTGGATGTGCGTGGCTGGCTGCTCGGCGGGCTGATGAGCCTGGCGGTGGTGCTGGCCTTCGTGCTGGCCTTGGCCCTGCATGGTGGTGAGTGGCACCACTGGGTGCCGTATCTGGATTCGATCGTGCTGGCGTTGATCAGCCTGGCGGTATTGCCGGTCCCGGCGCGCAGCGCGTGGAAGGCCATGCGTGAAGTGCTGCAGGTTGCGCCGGACGATCTGGACCGGCGCGTGCAGCAGGTGATGCAGGCGTTCGTGGCCGAGCGTGGCTACCTCGGTTTCACCAGCCACGTGGCGAAGATGGGGCGGATGCGCTTCATCGAGATCCATGTGCTGGCTGATCCGGCCACGCCGCTCGGTTCAGTGGGGGAGGTCGATGCGATGCGCGACGAGATCGCCGTGCGGCTGGATGCGCGGGGCAGCACGTTCTGGCTGACCATCGATTTCACTGCCGATCCGGCGTGGACGTGAGCCGGGATCTACACGTGGGCGCGATCGTTGCGCGTGGCGGACCGGTCTGTTGCACCGGATCTGTTTGACCTGAACCAATGTTGAGGTCGCAGACTGCCTCGCATCCCCCACGAGGCGCGCGGCATGAACCTGTTGACCACCCCGGGCCTCGGCCATGGCCTGCTGGAACTGTTCAATCCTGCGGGGCTTTACGATCCTTCGGCCAACGGCTACTCGCACGTGGCGGTGGTGCGCCTGCCCGCGCGGGTGATCCATATTGCCGGGCAGGGCGGTGAGGATGCCAATGGCCATCTCTCCCCCGGTTTCGAGGAACAGGTCGGGCAAGCGCTGGACAACCTGGAGATCGCGCTGCGGTCGGCGCAGGCAAGCCTGGCCGATGTCGCACGGTTGCGCATCCTGGTGGTGGACCACGACGAAGACCGGCTGGGCATCATCGCCCATCAGGTGCGGCGGCGCTGGCCGAACCGCTCGGCGCCCACCTGCACGCTGATCCCGGTGCCGCGGCTGGCGCTGGACGGCATGCTGTTCGAGATCGAGGCGGAGGCTTATGCCGCCTAGCGCAGGTAGTACTCCACCGGCACCACCAGCTCCTGCGGTGCCTTCAGTTCATCGGGAATGGGCGGCAGCGGCTGCGCGCGACGGAAGGTCTGCAGCGCGGCGTCATCGAGCATCGGCTGGCCACTGGACTGCTCCAGCCGCAGCGCCAGCAGGCGACCTTCGCGGTCGATGCTGGCCCTGACCCACGCAGTGCCCTGCTGCCGGCGCGAGCGCGCGGCGGCAGGGTAGTAGCGGTAACGCTCCAGCCGCGCCATCAGGCGGGCTTCCCACTGGTCGCTGGCGGCGCCGGCCTGGAAGTCTGCCGGTGGCGCGTCTGGAGCGGGCGGCGCGGCCGTGATCGATGCCGGTGCGGGACTTGCATCGGTCGCGGCCGCAGGCGGGGCGACTGGCAGTGGCTGGCGGCCCGTCCCACCCGTTTCGCTGGCGGCCAGCTCTCCCTCGCGTGCCGCCGTAGGCTTGGGTGGCGGCGGCGACTTCGTGGGCTGCGAGGCGCGGGCCTGCTGCGCCTGGCTGGGGGTCTCGGCCTGGCGTTCCTCCACCGGTTGCGGCGGCGTGGCCGGTTCCAGCAGGCGCAGGCTGATGCGCACGTCCTGCTCGGGCGGCGGCAGCAATGGCGGCATCGCGACCCAGTGCACCAACAGCAGCAGTGGCAGCAGATGCAGGACGACGGTGATCGCGATCGCCTGCCAGTGTTGGCCACGCTCACTCATCGTCCAGCACCCACAGCAGATCGGCATCAGCTGCATCGACGGTTTCACCCGGTGAAGCCAATGCGATCACCAGCGCAGGCGTATCCTGTGACAGGTAGCCCGGTACCCCGGTACCGCGCAGTACATGCCAGCGACCTGCTACCAGCAGCGCTGGCGCGGGCGCATCGAGCAGCACCCGCGCCATGCGCGTATCGCGGGCCTGTTGCACGGCCAGCATCCCTTCCAGCATCGGTGCCGCGTCTGCGTGCTGGGCCAGCACCACCGCCGACAGGCGCTGGCGGGCAGCGGCCACCGGGAATCGCACGCCCTCGGTCGAGGTCAGCAGCGCGTTGACCTCGGCACGCGACAGGTTTCCGCCGAACAACGGCGTGCCTGCATCGGCAGCCTCCCGTACCAGCCCGCCATACGCGGCCCACGGCCAGCGCGTATCCCAGTCCAGCAGTTCCCGCAGGCGTGCACCTTCGGCCTGGTTGCCCTTGGCCAGCCAGCGCTGCACCCGCTGCAGGCGTGGCTGGCGCTGGCTGGCGATCATTTCCAGCACCAGTGAACCTTGCGGGCGCTGCCGCTGCAGGGCCTGCAGCAGCCAGCGCTGGGCGGCGTGGTCTCCGGCGAGATCATGGCGTTCACCCAGCAACAGCCGCTGGGCGTCCGCCGCGCGTGTCACGAATGCGGCTTCGTCCAGGTGCTGGCCAGTGGCCAGGTCGATCACTGTGCCGGGCACCGGCTGCGCGCCAGCCACCGCGGCCAGCGCGAGCAGGCATACGGGCAGCCAGCGACGGCTAGAACGCCACATTGACGCCCATCGAAACGGTGCGGCCACGGCCGTTGCCGCGGTCCAGGATCGGGCTGAAGATGCTGTCGATCGAGGCATTGTTGTCATAGGCCTTGTTCTGCAGGTTTTCGATGTTCAGCCACAGCGTGGTGTTGGCCTGGGGCTTGAAGCTCGCGTAGAAGTCCAGCAGCACGCCGGTGCCGCCGGTCTTGCGGGTCTGGAAGAAGTCGTAGCCTTCCTCGGTCGGCCCGGAGTACTCGGCGCGCAGGCCGGCCTGCACGCGCTGCTGCCACCAGCGGCCGCCCACGTCCAGCGTCCAGTAGCGGTCGGGCAGGGAGGTGATGTCTTCCAGGTTGACGAACTCGATGGCCGGCGCACTGGTGTGCGAGCGGGTCCAGCTGAGCGTGGTGTGGTAGTGCTCGCTGGCGTAATGCGCTTCCAGTTCGATACCGCGCATGCGCACCACGCCGGGGTGGTTCATCCAGCGCGTGGTGGTGCTGAAGTCGTCCACGTCCAGTGCATCGGTCCAGGCAGTGAGTTGCGGATCGCCGTCGATCGGCACCACGAACGGTTGCACTTCCGGCGGATGCACGATCAGCAGGTACTGCGGCTTGATGTAGTCGCGGATGCGGTTGTCGAAGCGGGTGACCCGCAGCTGCGCCAGGTCGCCGTCGACCAGCAGCGAGGAGGCGCTGAGGTTGGCGCCGAACTGCAGGTTGCGCGATCGCTCACGGCGCAGGAACGGGTTGGCGCCAACGCCATCGGCATCACTCATGCCTTCCAGCGGGATCTTCTCGAAGAACATCTCCTGCACGCGCGGCGGACGCGACGTCCGCGAGACCTCGGCGAACAGCTGCAGCCAGTCAGTGGCCTGCAGTGAAACCGCCAGGCTCGGGCTGAGTGCGCGCTCGCTGCGCCGCACGTCGATGTCGCCGCCATTGATCTCCGCGCACTGGCCGGGTACATCCGAGCACACCGGGATGTGGCCACGGATGCCGAAGCGGTCCTGGCGCAGGCCGGCAGTCAGCGCGTAGATGTCGTACTGCAGTTCCAGCGTGCTGAACACGCTGTCCAGCTGGCTGCGACCCTGCGGGTTGGCACCGCGCAGGATGGGCGTATCGGCCACATAGATGTCCGACTGGTGCTTGATGCCGGTGTTCCAGCGCGCCTGCAGTGCGCCGATGTCGAAGCGACTGGTGTTGTCGACGGTCCAGCTGCTCAGGCTGCTGTGGGTGCGGCGGCCGATGTAGCTTGAATCTTCCACCGGCGGATAGAACAGCCGGGTCTTGTTGCTCGCGAAGGTCGCACGCAGGTCGATCCATGGCGAATAGGGCGTGTACTGGTAGCTGGCGCGCTGGTTGCGCGCGGAAATCTGCCACGGGTAGTTGTGGTAGAAGTCGTTTTCGTAACGCATGTGGCTCAGGTCGAGCCGATGCTGGTCGCTGGGCTGCAGGCGTGCTTTCAGCAGCCAGCTGCTGGGCTGCTGGCTGCCGGGGTCGGCGCTGTTCTTCTGCCCACGCGCGGTCGCGTATTCGCTGCTGCGGCTGCTGCTGGCGGCGGCCAGCAGGCCGAACTGACGGTCGCCACCTTCTTCGCTGTGGCGCCATGCACCGGCGAAGGTGCGGCCGCTGCCATAGCCGTTGTTGCCATGGCGATAGCCGGCGCGCAGGCCCCAGTCACGGCCCTCACCCAGCAGATCGTCGATATCCAGGGTGCGGAAGTTGGCACTGCCGGCCAGCGTACCAGCGCCGTCACCGCCAGCGACCGCACCGCGCTGCACGTCCACACCGGCCAGCAGGAAGGGATCGACATAGGCGAACGGACCGCCCGAACCATGCCCGGCATTGTTGCGGAAGGTCTGGGTGACACCGTCGATCATGGTGTTGACCCGGCCGGCACCGGTCATGCCGCGGATGTTGACCTGCAGGCCCGGCTGGCTGCGCGAATGGAAGCTGTGGGTGCCGGGCATCGAGCGCAGCAGGCTGTTGCCTTCCTGGCGTTCGGCCATCGCCACGCGCTCGCTGCCGACCGAGGGCGCAAAGCCATCGCGGGTGGCCGGTACATACTGGCTGGCGCCGCCCCCCGGTGCCTGGCCGTGCGCGGTAGTGCCCTGCACCCGCAGCGGGCCGGTGCGACGGCTGCCATCGGCGCGTTCAGCCGGCGCCGGTTCCAGGGCGGCGCGGCGCGCATCGACGAAGCGCGGTCGCAGGCCGCTGCCTGCCAGCAGGCGCGACAGGGCCTGCGCATCGTCGAAGTCACCGCGCAGAGCAGGGGCCGAATGCCCGGCAGGCAGCGCCGCGCCTATCACCAGGTCGACACCGGTCAGCCGGCTGTAGGCGTCCAGCGCGGCCGCCAGCGGCTGGGCGGGCAGATCGTAGGTGCGTGTGGCGGTCTGTGCGTGGGCACTGCCGGGCAGCAGCGGAAGGGCGCTGGTGCAGGCCAGCGACAGGGCGAGGACAAGGGGGCGGGGGCACAGCATCGGGGGCTCCAGGGGCTGACGCAGAGCGTCGTCATCCTGGGTAGACGCAGCCGCAGGCCGGATGTCAGGGTCCATCACGCCGTTCCCGGCGTGGCGGCAGCCACACCTGTATCCCCGCGCCGAGGTGCAGCACGCGCACCTGCAACTGAGTGGCCAACTGGTCGCGGTTGCTGGCTGCACCGTCGGCACTGCCAAGCAGGGTGACCGGCTGCTGGCGCAGCTGCTCGCCGACGACCCACGTGTGCCCACCGTGCCAGCGGTCCAGGCCCTGCGTGACGTCGGCCAGCGGGGCCGAGGCCCAGTGCAGGCGCCGCTCGCGCCAGGCCAGTGTTCCGGGGGCGGTGGTTGTTGCATGGGCTGTTGACTGCCCATCGAAGCGCAGCTGCTCGCCGTCGTCGGCCAGCATGCTGACGTTGCCGCTGTCCACGCGCACGCGATGCTCGGTAACGGTGACCACACTGCTGTTGCCCTGCACGGCAAGATCGAATGCGGTCCCCAGTGCAGTGACGGTGCCCTGTGGGGTATGCACCTGGAAGGGCCGGTCGGCATCGGCGGCGACCTGGAACCAGGCCTGGCCGTGCTGCAGCTGGAGCTGGCGGCGCTGCCCATCGATGCGCACCTTCACTTCGCTGCCAGGTGACAGCAGGACATGCGAACCATCCGGAAGAGTTTCCTCGCGGATCTCGCCAGCGGCCGTACGCAGTACCTGTGCCACGGGTGGCGAGGCATGGCGGCTGTAGAGACCCAGCGCGCACAGCAACAGAACCGCAATGCCGGCTTCGCGCAGGCGACGGCGTTGCCTGCGCTGCTGTTGCCGCTGCAGGCTGGGCGTCGCCGCACCGGCCTGCCACAACTCCTGCAGGTGCAGGTACTGCGCCGCATGGCGTGGATCGGCCCGGCACCATTGCTCGAACGCGTTCTCATCGCGGTCGCCGTCGTGCGCATCCAGCCACCAGCGTGCAGCTTCGCGTGCAATGGTCTCCTGGCTCATGCGCCCGGCACCTGCTGCAACGCGACCAGGGCGCGCAGCAGATGGCCGTGCGCGGTCTGCCGGCTGATCCCCAGCTGGCGCCCGATCTCGGCCAGCGCCAACTGTTCCACACGGGCCAGCAGGAACACCTGGCGCGAGCGTGGTGGCAGCGCGGCGATGATCGCGTCGAGGTGGCGCAGTTGTTCGGCGTCGAGCAGTCGCTGCTCGGGCAGCGGCGCAGGATCGGCGATGGCATTCAACTGCGTGTCATCCAGCACCTCTTCGCGACGGCGCTGGCGTTGCCGGTAGTGATCGGCGATCAGGTTGTGGGCGACGCGGTACAGATAGGCGCGGCCATTGCTCAGCAGGCCACTGGTGGCGACTTTGACGACACGCAGCCAGGTTTCCTGGACGACGTCATCAGCGTCGCTGCGTTGCGGGAGTTTGCGGCGGACATGGGTGTGCAGCGGCCGGTAATGGGCTGCGCACAGCTGCGCGACATCCGTCGGTTCGACAGGCGTGGACACGGGGCGGGCGACAACTGGGAAAGGGAACAGCCCGCGGCGGCAAGGGCAGCAGCTGCACCTTACAGCAAAAGAGAATCATTTGCATCTATAGCATGAGGCGCAGTACGCATGGGCCGCCGCAGCGTCAGCGCGGGCGGTAGTCGCAGTGGATCTGCAGGGCTTCGGTGGGGTTGCGATGCAGTTCGAAGCCGCAATGCTGCAGGCTGCGCTTCACCCGCGCGACCGCTTCGGCATGATGGGCGATGCGACGATCCTGCCAGCGCGGTGGGGTGAACACGCCCAGGGGCAGCAGCCGCAGCCGCTTGCCGTGCAGTACCAGTGAGACATCGATATGACGGCCATCAATGTCGTGGCCGTTGGTACCGAAGATGGCATCGATCTCATCGCGGCGCTGCGGGTAGCAGGTGCGGAACACTGCAATGCCGAGCCGTCGCACCACGCGGCGGAAGCCGCCGAGACGGCTGTGGCTGGGTTCGAAGCCACGAGTGAGCAGCAGGCGCAGCCCGGCAGGCAGCATTGCCTGCGCGTCGAGCAGGCGTTGCAGTACCTCTTCTTCCAGTTGGATGCGGGTGGAAGGCCAGCGCGGGGCGATGAGCAGTCCGTGGTGGCTGCCGCGTTGCAGGGTCAGCATCCGTGAAGCTTCGCACGCG
The DNA here is from genome assembly GCF_059369375.1 of Stenotrophomonas sp. YJH_SMC_48-3. Taxonomy (NCBI): domain Bacteria; kingdom Pseudomonadati; phylum Pseudomonadota; class Gammaproteobacteria; order Lysobacterales; family Lysobacteraceae; genus Stenotrophomonas; species Stenotrophomonas sp. YJH_SMC_48-3. The sequence continues at coordinate 246,518 of NZ_JCAFSQ010000004.1, forward strand.
GGCGAACAGCCAGGGTAGTGCCGGCCGCTGGCCGGAAGATTCGGGTGCCGGCCAGCGGCCGGCACTACCATCGGGTCAGATGTCGCGGTACTGGATCTGCGAAGCCAGTACGCGCAGGCCATCGGCATTGCTGGACAGGATGCGCTCTTCGCTGACCCCTTTCTGCCGTTTCAGCTGGAAGCCCTGATCGGCAGGCAGCTGTGCGGCGATGGCGTCCATGCGTTGCAGGGCATCGGGGCCGCTGCAGTCGAAGTGACCCCAGTGGGCACCATCGCGGTGGATCTGCAATCGGTAGTTCATTGTGGTGTCTCCGGCAGGTCCTGCAGCCAATGGTCGAACATCGCGGTGGCGGCCGCAGCCAGTGGTGCGCCATAGCGACGCGCCTGCGCGCGAAGGTCGTTGGGATCGATGCCGGCCTGGGCCAGCTCCAGCGTGTGGCCGATCAGCCAACGCTCGAACTGGCGGGCGTCCAGTTCCGGATGGCATTGCAGGGCCAGTGCGTGGCTGCCGATGGCGAATGCCTGGTGACGGCAGGCCGGCGTGCTGGCCAGGCGGCGTGCACCGGCCGGAAGTTCGAACGCTTCACCATGCCAATGCAGTACCGGAATGCCCTGCAGGGACTGCAGCGGAGAACGCTGGCCTTCATCGGTCAGCAGCAGTGGCGCAAAGCCGATTTCCTTGCCACCACAGGGAGCGACACTGGCACCGAGTGCCCGCGCCATCAGCTGTGCACCCAGGCAGATGCCGAGGGTGGGCCGCTGCTGCTGCAGCCGGCGCTGCAGCAGGGCAATGCTGTCGTTGACGAAGGGATAGGTCCCTGTGTCATTGGCACTGATGGGACCGCCCAGCACGACCAGCAGATCGGCGGTTTCGGCGCCATCGAGCACATCGACGCCGGCCTGCAGCACGTGCAGCTGCCAGCCCTGCGCCAGCAGCAACGGTTTCAGGGTGCCAAGGTCTTCAAAGGCAACGTGTTGCAGGACAACCGCGTGCTTCATGCCGGTGCTCCGCTGTTCGGCCAGTAGAAACTGTCCGGGGTGGCACGGGCACCGAAGATGGCCTGGCCGACGCGGACCACGGTGGCACCTTCCTCGATGGCCACTTCGAAATCACCGGACATGCCCATCGACAGCTGCGACAGGTCGAGGCCGGGCGGGGCGGTGCGCTGCAGCTGGTCGCGCAGTTCGCGCAGGCGCACGAAGCAGGCGCGCACGCGCTCGACATCGGGGGTGAAGATGGCCAGGGTCATCAGGCCGCGCACGTGCAGGCGATCGAACGCTGGAAGCTGCTGCACAAAGGCCTCGACGGCAGCGGGTTCCAGGCCGTACTTGCTGGGTTCGGCGGAGGTGTTGACCTGCACGAACACATCCAGCGTGCGGTCTTCCAGCTGCAGGCGCTGCTGCAGTGCTTCGGCCACGCGCAGGCTGTCCAGCGCCTGGAACTCGCTGGCAAAGCGCGCCACGTAGCGCGCCTTGTTGGTCTGCAGATGGCCGATCACCGACCAGTGCACGCCCAGGTCGGCCATCGTTTCAGCCTTGCGTTGTGCCTCCTGCACCTTGTTCTCGCCCAGTTCGTGGCAGCCTGCGGCTACCGCCATGCGGATGCGGGCGTCATCGACGGTCTTGCTGACCGGCAGCAGGCGCACGCTGGCCGGGTCCCGGCCGACGCGGGCGCAGGCATCGGCGATGCGTTGGCGCACCTTGACCAGGTTGGCGGCGATCTGTTCAACGGACTGGGCGACGGGCCAGTCGGCGGCGGCAAGGGGCATGCGGGCACCTCCAATGCAGGGCGGCCAGGGTGGGATACACTGGCACAGGACAAGAGATATTTTGGCATAGGACAAAATGAAAATCACCGGGCACAGTGCCGAGTCGATCTTCGACAGCATCCGCGACGGCATCGGCAAGGGCCGCCTGCAGGCCGGCAGCGTGTTGCCGCCGGTGCGTGAACTGGCCGAGCAGCTGGGAGTGAACCGCAACACAGTGGCTGCTGCCTACAAGCGCCTGGATGCGGCGGGCCTGGCCAGCACGGCGGGCCGCCGCGGCACGGTGGTGCGTGGCCTGCCGCCGCCGCTGGCGCGTGAAGGCAGTACGCCCGGGCTGGCCCTGCAGGACCTGGCCGGTGGCAACCCGGATCCACGCCTGCTGCCGAACCTGCGCCTGGCCCCGGCCGCACCACGGCTGTATGGCGTGGGCACGGTCGAACCGAGGTTGGAGGCGCTGGCACGCGCCTCGCTGGATGCGGACTGCCCGGAGGGCTATGCGCTGGAACTGACCCATGGTGCGGTCGATGGCATCGAACGCCTGCTGTCGGCGTGGCTGCTGCCGGGGGATCGCATCGCGGTGGAGGATCCGTGCTTCCTCGGCAGCCTCAACGTGCTCAACGCGGTGGGTCACGCGCCGTTGCCGGTGGCGGTGGACGCGCATGGCATGCAGGTCGATTCGCTGCGGCAGGCACTGGAGGCCGGTGCACGCGCGGTGTTGCTGACCCCGCGGGCACACAACCCGACCGGGGCCAGCCTGGATGCGAAGCGGGCGCGGGCGTTGCGGCAGTTGTTGGCGGCCTACCCGCAGGTGGCGGTGTTGATCGACGATCACTACGCGCTGCTCTCGCAGCAGGCCTATCACTCGGTGCTGCCGCTGGATGGCCGGCGCTGGGCGCTGCTGCGTTCGTTGTCCAAACCGCTCGGCCCGGACCTGCGGCTGGCCTGGCTGGCCTGCGATGAAGAGACCGCGATGCGGCTGCGGCTGCGATTGGCGTCCGGCACCGGCTGGGTCAGTCACCTGCTGCAGGATGCGGCGACCTCGGTGCTGTCGTCGGCAACGCAGCGGGCGAAGATCGCTTCGGCAGGTGAGCGTTACCAGCAGCGCCTGCGCTCGCTGCAGGAGTTGCTGCATGCGCGTGGCCTGCCGACACCGTTGCCGATGGAAGGATTGAACCTGTGGCTGCCGTTGCAGGCCGACAGCCATCCGCAGGTGCTGGCCCTGGCTTCGCGCGGATGGCATGTGCGCGCGGGCGAAGTGTTCGCGGTGGCAGCGCCGGGGCATGGCCTGCGCATCACCTGCGCTGCGCTGGGGGCAACGCAGCTGCGGCAGCTGGCGGATGACCTGGCGGCGGTGTTCGCTCTGTAGCGTCGAGCCATGCTCGACGTTGCTTCGCCTTTGTAGAGCCGAGCCATGCTCGGCTGCTGTTGATAGAAGCAGTCGAGCATGGCTCGACTCTACACAAGCAGATCAGGGCGCGGCGTTGGCGCCCGGGCGCACGTAGTAGGACTGGCCACTGTCATCGACGAACATCAGCTCCGGCTTGCCCTGCCAGGAGGTGAGCATGGCGCCGGTGTTGTTCTGGTGCTTGACCATCAGGCTGGCGCCGCGGTCCGGGTTGGCGACGACCTTGAACACCTCGGTGGTGCCGGTGGCATCGTCCAGGGTCAGCAGGGCTTCGCCGCCGCGGTCGCTGGTGCCATAACCGCCGCGCTCGGAACCGTCGGGACCGAGCAGGATCAGGCCGGACAGCGCAGTGGCGCGCGGCCCCTGGCTGCGGCCCTGGCTGAGCGGGTCGGGGACCGGTGCGCCGAGGATCACCCGCGGCTGGCCGCTTGCATCGTGGATGACCAGGCCGCGTGCTTCGATGATGCGCTGTGGCGATTGGCTGCGATGCAGGCTCCAGGCGGTCCAGCCGGAAACCAGCAGGGCGAGGGTCGAGACCACCAGGGTGGTCAGCAGCAGCGCACGGGGCATCGGGTCGTCCTTCCTTGGATGTGCCGACGATAGCGGATGCGGACCGGCAATGGCCAGTTCGTTGTGTGACGTTGTGTATCGTCAGTGGAAATCGCGGCTGTGGCTGCGCAGTCCCTGCAGCAGTTCATCCAGGCAGTGCATGCGTTGCACGATGACGTGCTGGACGCCATCGACGCGTTCCAGGCGACCATCGATCTGCATCAGCTGGGTATCGACCAGCACCCGGTGCTGGCGATCGGCCAGGTGCCGCCAGACCACGGCGTTGACCATGCCGGTCTCGTCCTCGAGGGTGAGGAAAGTCACCCCGCTGGCGGTCTGTGGCCGCTGGCGCATGCGCACCAGTCCGGCGATGCGCACACGGCGGCCGTGGCCGTGCCCGGCCAGCTGTGCGGCATCCAGGCAGCCACGGCTACGCAGCTGCGCGCGCAGGAACGAGATCGGGTGACGGCCGAGGGTGGTGCCGGTGCTGCGGTAATCGGCCTGCATATCCTGCCAGGCGCTGGGCAGGGGCAGCGGCACGCGCGCTTCGGCGGTGGCGCGGGCCTGATCGAACAGCGGCAGCCGGTTCTCTACGCCCGAGATATCCCAGCGTGCACGATGGCGATGGCCGCTTAGCCCGCGCAGTGCCCCGGCATCGGCCAGCAGGCCCTGCTGGCGGCGGTCCAGTGCGGTGCGCTGGCACAGGTCGCCCACATCGTCGAACGGGCGCTGCGCACGTTCGCGCATGATGGCCTGCACGACGGGTTCGTTGCAGCCGTCGATCAGGCGCAGGCCGAGCCGGATCGCCGCCGGTCCCTTGCTGAAATCCAGCGTGCAGTCCCAATCGCTGTGGCGCACGTCCACCGGCAGCACGCGGATGCCATGGCGGCGTGCATCCTGCAGCAGCTGGTCGGGGCTGTAGAAACCCAGCGGCTGGCTGTTGATCAGGCTGGCGGTGAACGCGGCGGGATGATGGCATTTCAGCCAGCAGCTGTTATACGTCAGCAGGGCGAAGCTGGCGGCGTGGCTTTCCGGGAAGCCGTAATCGCCGAAGCCCTTGATCTGCTCGAACAGGTGCTCGCCGTATTCGCGGCTGAAGCCGTTCTCCAGCATGCCGGCCAGCAGCTTCTCGCGATGCGGTTCCAGACCGCCACGGCGCTTCCACGCCGCCATCGAACGGCGCAGGGCATCGGCCTGGCCAGGCGTGTAGCCGGCTGCTTCCACCGCCAGCTGCATCACCTGTTCCTGGAACAGCGGCACGCCCAGCGTGCGTGCGAACACGCGTTCCAGCTGCGGTGGGTAGAGCGGGTTGTCCGGGTCGTTCAACGCGTCCGGGCCTTGTTCGCGCAGGATCCGGCGCCGCTCCAGATAGGGGTGCACCATGTCGCCCTGGATCGGGCCAGGGCGCACGATCGCCACCTCGATCACCAGGTCATAGAACGTGCGTGGCTGCATGCGCGGCAGCATCGCCATCTGCGCGCGCGATTCGATCTGGAACACGCCGATGGTGTCAGCGGCGCAGATCATGTCGAAGGTCTTTGCATCCTTGGGCGGGATGGCGTCCATGCGCCCTTCGTGCAGGCCATGCTGTTTCAGCATCGCCAGGCACTTGCGGATGGCCGTAAGCATGCCCAATGCCAGGCAGTCGACCTTCATCAGGCCGGTGGCATCCAGATCGTCCTTGTCCCACTGGATGACGGTGCGATCGGCCATCGCCGCGTTCTCCACCGGCACCAGGGTCGACAGCGGATGCTCGGAGATGACGAAACCGCCCGGATGCTGCGACAGGTGGCGCGGGAAGTCGATCAGCTCGGCGGTCAGCGCCAGCAGGCGCCGCATCAACGGCGTGTCCGGATCGAAACCGCGCTCGCGCAGGGTTTCCGGCAATGGGATGTTGCCGCCCCAGTGGTCCATGGCCGCGCCCAGTTCGTTGACCTGGTCCATCGGCAGGCCCAGTGCGCGGGCCACGTCGCGGATCGCGCTGCGGCCACGGTAGCTGATCGCCACCGCGGTCAGTGCGGCGCGCTCGCGGCCGTAGCGCTTGAACACGTACTGCAGCACCTCCTCGCGACGCTCGTGCTCGAAGTCGATGTCGATATCCGGCGGCTCGTCGCGCTCGGCGGAAATGAAGCGCTCGAACAGCAGGTTGCTGCGTGCCGGGTCGATCTCGGTCACGCCCAGCACGAAGCACACCGCTGAGTTGGCCGCTGAGCCACGGCCCTGGCAGAGGATGTCCTGGCTGCGCGCAAAGCGCACGATGTCCTGCACGGTGAGGAAGTAGGAGGCGTAGTTCTTCTGCTTGATCAGCGCCAGTTCGTGCTCGATCTGCGTGCGTTGCTTCGCTTCGATGCCGCCTTTCCAGCGCCACCGGATGCCGCGCTCGACCAGCACGCGCAGCCAGCTGTCCGGATCGTGTCCTTCGGGCACCAGCTCACGCGGATAGGTGTACTGCAGCTGTTCCAGGGTGAAGTGGCAGCGTTCGGCGATGCGCAGGGTTTCAGCCAGCAGTTCGGGCGGATACAGCTGGGCCAGCGCGGTACGCGGGCGCAGGTGGCGCTCGCCATTGGGAAACAGGCGCCAGCCGGCCTCGGCCACGCTGCAGCGGTGGCGGATCGCGGTCAGTGTGTCCTGCAGGGCACGGCGGCGGCGCACGTGCATATGCACATCGCCACTGGCGACCAGGGGCAGGCGGTGGCGTTCGCCGAAGGCCCGCAGCTGCTGCAGGCGGCGTGCGTCATCGTGTTCACGGTGCAGTTCCACCGCCAGCCACAGCCGATCATCGAAGCCGGTGCGCAGCAACTCGAGATCGGTGGCGGATGGCTGCCGGTCCAGCCACAGGCACAACAAACCGTCGGGCAGGCCGAGCAGATCGTCGCGCAGGCAGCGGTACTCGCCCTTGGCAGCCCGCCGCCGACAGGTCGTGATCAACTGGCACAGCCCGGCATAGGCGGTCTGGTCGGTGCACAGCAGGGCCAGCTTCGGCCCGTCCTCGACCTGGAATTCGGCGCCGACGATCAGTGCCACGCCATGTGTCTTCGCTGCCTGCCAGGCGCGCACGATGCCGGCCAGCGAGCATTCGTCGGTGATCGCCAACGCGCGGTAGCCTTGGCCCGCGGCGCGCGCGAACAACTCTTCGGCGATCGAAGCACCGCGCTGGAAACTGAAGGCCGACAGGCAGTGCAGTTCGGCGTAGCCGGGCAGTTCGCTGTGCATGGCGGCTCAGCCGAACCAGCCGTGCAGCATCCACGGCGCATGTGGATTGTTGCGGTCACGGAAAGCCCAGCCGCGCTGGCCATGCGCGGTTTCCACCACGTAATAGTCGCGGCGCGCGTCGGCCTGGTCCCACCAGCCCGATTCGATCCGCTCCGGTCCGGTGACGATGCGCAGCCTCGGATCACGCAGCGGTTGCGGCGCATCCAGCAACCAGCCGGGGCGCAGTGGCCAGTACGACGGGGGCTTGGCCGGTGGCTGGGTGCCACTGGCGCGTTCGGGACGATGGTCGGCCTGCACTGCCAGCGGCTGCACGGCGTCATCGCCGAGCCGCGCGCGCAGGCGCTCACGTAGCTGGTTCCACGGCATCGCCTGCGCCGGACGGGTATCGAACAGGTCACGCGCGGCGGGTACGAACGGCGGCAGCTGTTCGGCCTGCAGTCGCAGTGCGCGGCTGCCGGCCGGCAGGGCGAACGCTTCCATGCGGTTGCGTGCGATCTCGAACAGCAGCGTGGGATCGCGCTCGGGCGCCAACAGGCCGATGGTCAGCACGCTGGCCGGCAACAGGTCATGCTCGAAATGCAGGTCGAAGCGCTGCACGCCGCCATCGCGCGAGCACAGGAAGGCGGCCAGGTCGAGCAGCAGGCGGCGCAGCGGGAACAGCAGGGCCTGGCTGGATTCGATCTCGTATTCGAATTCGATGCGCGCATCGAAACGGTCCGGTGGCTGGTAGTAGCGCAATGGCGCGGTGGGCAGCCCGCGCAATGCATCCAGCTGCTGCAGGACCTCGGGGGCGAAGCGCCGGGCCAGGCTGTCGCGCGGCAGCTTGAGCACCGCCCCCAGCGTGCGCAGGCCGGAACGGCCAAGCACGGTCACCGCCTCGCTGGGCAGGCCGCAACGTGCCAGGGGCAGCTGCGCCAGCGCCGCCGGCAGCTGCTGCGCATCAAGGCCGAGGCCATCGTGGACGTTGGCCAGCACGCGCGCGGCATGTGGGGTAGGCGCGGCCACCAGGCGGTGGCGGAAGCCGAGTTCGTGCAGTTCGTTGCGCAGGCGCTGCTGGATCGTCAGCCAGTCACCGAACAGGGCGCGGCTGGCACCGATTTCCAGCACCAGCGCATGCGGAAAATCGAGGCTGACCTGCGAGCTGTAGGCATAGGCCCAGCTGGCCAGCAGCTGCCGGGTGTGCTGTTCGGCACTCGGGTCGTAGTCGTGCAGCTGCATGTCCTGCACCAGTACCTGCGCAGCCGAAAGCAGCATGCCCGGGCGCAGCCCTGCTGCACGTGCCGACGGGCTGACCGCGCGCAGCACGCGACGCTGCGCCGGCCCCTGCAGCAGGACCAGCGGCCGCTGCGGATCCGGCTGCAGGCGCAGCACGCTGTCCAGCGCCAGCTGCGGCAACAACAGGCAGGCCCAGTGCATGGCGCGTCCTCAGTGGGCGATGGCCAGCGGCAACGGCTGCGCCGGCGGCAACCCGCCACGGCACTTCAGCACCCGCACCTGGCCGTGGTCGAGCTGCAGGCGCAGGCTGGCCGGGGAGGGATTGCGCGCGGCCTGCGCCTCGCGGAACACGAAGCCCAAGCACTGGCCGCTGTCGGCAGCCACCTGCAGCCGGCGCAGTGAACGGTCGTCGGCCTGGTGCGGCCAGCACAGTACCGCCGCGCAGGCCGCAGAGCGCAGGCACTGTTCGGCGGCCCACAGTGCCTGCTTCGGCGCGGCGTGGATGATCTGCAACTGGCCCAGGTCCAGCCCGGCGGCGGCCCAGGCCGGGGCATGCGGACGGTAGGGCGGAGCGACCAGGACGATCGGGCGGTCGCGCTGGCTCAGCCTGGCCAGTGCCGGCCATACCAGCGCCAGTTCGCCAACGCCGGGCGCCGCCTGCAGCACCTCGCACAGTCCGCTGGCCGGCCAGCCGCCGCCGGGCAGGCGTGCATCCAGTGCCGGATGGCCGCTGGCCAGATGGTCGCTGGCTGGGCCCTGGCGGGCCGGGCCGCGCCACAGCTGGCGCCCGTCCAGCAGCCGGTCGAGGGCAACGACCGCACCCATCAGCCGATCCTCCCGGGGAGGCGCCGGGTGGGCTGGAAACGGCAGGAACGGGCGGAAACGGCGGGCATGGCGCGAGTATCGACGGGCCGGTATCAGGGGCTGAGACCAGACATGCTACTCGCGTTGTAAGTAGAATTACTAATGAAATCCGAGGGCCGGGTTTCAGGTTGCTGAAGGGGGTAGGAGTGCCGGCCAAGGTCGGCACCCAAAGGATGCGGTTACGGGTGGACCGGCAACGCCACCGGGCGCAGGGGCGCGGCATCGCCACCGCGGATCTTCAGCGGGCCGCCGATGAAGGCGAATTCGTAGACCTTGTCGCGGGCCAGTTCGTCCAGCGCCACCAGCTCGATGATCGGCGCACCCTGCTGGGCCAGCAGGTAGGTGTGCAGCGGCACGTAGTCGTCGGACACCTCCGAGGGGAAGGTCTCGAAGCTGAGGTTGTCGGCACCGACGATCATCGCGCCGCTGTCCTCGACCAGGAAGCGTGCCGCATCCAGGCCCATGCCCGGCGGGTTGGCCATGTAGGCCCTGGGCTGTTCGAACAGGCGCATGCGGCCGGTGCGGATCAGCACCACGTCGCCCTGCTGCAGTTTCACCTTCTGGCGTGCCAGCGCATCCTTCAGGTCCTGGCGGGTGACGCGATAGCTGTCCGGCAGCATGTCCACGCCCTTGGCGGCGGCCACGTCGATCAGCACGCCACGCGCGATCAGCGGCGGGAACTTCTCGATGCCGGTGACATTCCAGCCACGATCGCCGAGATGCTTGTCGGCCTCGAAGCCGTTCCAGATCTTCCCGTGGATGCCGAAGTGGTTCAGCGCATCGATGTGGGTGCCGGTGTGGCTGTACATCGAGAACGCGGTGCCGGTGTAGCTGCGGGTGAGGTTCATGGTCTCGCCCACGCCCATCGGGTCGTCCATCACCGTGCCGCGCGGGGTGTGGGTCATCCAGAACTGGTAGTGCGGGTCGCCGGCATCCTGCCAGCTGGGCATGCCGACGTAGTACTCGGTGGCCAGGTCATAGGCCTTGCCGCCGCTGACCCGCGACAGGATCGCCGCACGCGAGGCCTCGGTGATCAGGTTGAGGCGGCCGATCTCGTCCTTCGGCCCCCAGGGGCTGGTGCCGACCTGCTGGCCGGAGGGGACGCGTTCGTGCGCGGATACGGTGGTGGAAGCTGCGGTGCCGGCCAGCAGCAGGGCCAGCGCGGTGGCCAGGGTACGTGGGGTCATGGGGAGTCTCCTTGCAGGGTGGGGGGGCGCGGCTCAGGCCGCGACCAGGTGCGCCAGGGCCTGGCGCAGGTGTGGCAGCGGCAGGGTCTGCAGGCGCAGGCCGTTGCCGCCGATCACGGTGGGAATGGAGCGGATGCCGAGGGTCGCGGCTTCGGCACGGTCGGCCTGCACGCGCCGGGCTACTGCGTCGCTGCGCATGTGGTCAGCGAAGGCGCCACGCGGGTGGCCCAGCGCTTCGGCGATATCCAGCAGGACTTCGGCGTCGCCGATGTTGCGGTGCTGGTGCAGGTGCGCCCATTGCACGGCATCAAACATCGCGCCATGGGCGTCGTTGCCACCGAGCATGCCGGCAGCCTGGCAGGCTAGTGCGCCGAGCCAGCCGGACGGATACTCGAAGTCCTGTGCGCGCATGCCCTCGATATCGATGCGCGCGGTGTCTTCATGCGCGGCGCAGTCGGTCCAGTGGCGCAGGATGATCGCCTTGGCGCGCTCCATCGAGCCGAACACTTCGACCATCTGCGCGCGCGAGTCCTGCAGCACGAAGCTGCGGTGGCGTACCTGGATGCCGAGTTCGGCGCAGGCCTGCTGCAGGCGCGGGGCCAGCACGAAGCACCAGCCGCAGACCACGTCGTGGAAGAAATCGACCACCGGCGCGGCGGTGGCGGGGGAAGGAACGGAAGACATCTGCCTGCCATCGGTGAGAGGGGAGGCGGCAGAGTAGGCAGCGCGGCGTGGCCGAAACAGCACGCCGCGGGCAGCTCAGTTTTCGCTGGCGGTTACGAATCCAGGCCAGCGCAGCCGGGCAGCTCGGCGTGCAGGAAATCGATGAAGGCACGCACCTTGGGTTGCAGATGGCGCGACGTGGGATAGACCGCATGCACGAAGCGTGGCGGATAGCGGTGGTCGGGCAGCACCTGCTGCAGTTCGCCACGGGCCAGTGCGGGTGCCGCCAGGAACGAGGGCAGGGCGCCGATGCCCATGCCGGCCACCAGCAGGTCGCGCAGCAGCAGGCTGTTGTTGACGGTGACGCGCGCTGGCAGGGTGATCGTCACCTGGCCATCAGGGCCGAGCAACGGCCAGCTGCCGGGGGAGTCGGACAGGCTGTAGGCCAGCACGCTGTGCGCCTGCAGATCGTTCACCGCCTGCGGTGCCGGATGCTGCCGCAGGTAGGACGGGGCCGCGCACAGCACCTGCTGCAGCGACGCCAGCCGGCGCGCCACCAGGCGTGAATCATCCAGCTCGGCACGCAGCCGCAGCGACACATCGAAACCTTCGCCGACCGCGTCGAGCAGGCGGTCTTCCATCACCAGGTCCAGCGACAGCTGCGGATGCTGCTGCAGGAAGCGGGGCAGCAGCGGCGACAGCGTGCTCAGCGCGAACGACTGCGGTGCATTGACACGCAGGCGCCCGGCCACCTCGCCACGCTGTTCGGCGATGCCACGTTCCAATGCGTCCAGTTCGTCGAGCAGGCGGCAGCATTCGCGGTAATAGGCGTGGCCGGTCTCGGTCAGGCTCATGCGCCGCGTGGTCCGCTGCAGCAGTACCACGCCCAGATGCGCTTCCAGCGTGCGCAGCTGTTTGCTGAGCCCGGCCGGCGACATGCCCAGGTCTTCGGCGGCACGAGCGAGCCCGCCGCGTTCGACGATGCGACGGAAGGCACGCATCAGGTTGAAGGAATCCATGCCGGCCCCGGGCGCGATGAGGGCGCCATTGTAGATCCACGCCATGCGTGGATGTGGGAAGCGTGGTGCCCGCAGAGTTGCGCCGTTTGTTCAAGCCAGCAATCCACACGCCACGCCAGCATGCAGGCCCCTCACTTTCCGGGTTGCCCATGAAGCACTGGATGCTCCGCCTGTATGCCCCGCTGTTCCTGCTTGGATTCGTCGCCACTGCCGTCGTCTGGATCGGCCACTGCCACGGTGACCCGCTGTGGCTGCTGGCCTTGCTGGCGGCCGCCATTGCGGTTTCGTTCGCCGCCGAGCGCGCGTGGCCGTATGACCCCGCGTTCAATCACGACCACGGCGACAGCCTGCGTGACGCCCTGCATGCACTGGTCAATGAAAGCCTGAACCTGCTGTCGATCGCGGCGGTGCCGCTGCTGGCGGCAATCATTCCATGGCAGGCCTGGCCTCTGCAGTGGCCATTCGCGCTACAGGCGCTGCTGGCCATCGTCTGCGCTGATCTCGGTATCACCCTGGTGCACTACGCCAGCCATCGCATCGGCTGGTTGTGGCGGCTGCATGCGGTGCACCACAGCGTCACCCGCATGTACGGCTTCAACGGGCTGATGAAACACCCGCTGCACCAGGCGGCCGAAGCGGTGGGTGGCGTACTGCCGCTGCTGCTGTTGGGCCTGCCGATGCCGGTGGCTGCGGTGCTGGCCTTCGCCATTGCCATCCAGCTGCTGCTGCAGCACTCCAACGTGGACATGCGTCCCGGCGTGCTGGGCCGGGTGATGGCATGGGCGCCGCTGCACCGCTTCCACCACATGCGTTACGGCACCGCCGGCGACGTCAACTTCGGCCTGTTCCTGACCGCATGGGATCACCTGTTGGGGACCGCCTTCGATGCACCGGGCTATCGGCTGCAGCAACGCGACCTCGGCATCGGCAGCCAACCGGACTATCCGCGCGATTATCCGGGGCAGCTGCTGGCGCCGTTCCGCGAACTGCCGCATGGCGAGGTGCCGGAGTTGCCGGAAGGCCTGCGCAGGCGCGAATGATTGAACATGTCAGGCCGCGTGCAGCTGCAGGCCCTGCAGCTGCGCGGCACCGATGCCGAACATGCGGCGCAGGCTGCGCGAGAGATGGGCCAGATCGGCGAATCCAGCGGCATGCGCACTGTCGGTCAGGTTGTGACCGCTCAGATGATGCGTGAGCGCAGTGCGTAGCCGTTGCCACAGCACCCAGCCGCGCAAGGTCACTGCCAGCTCGGACTGGAAGCGCCGGTGCAGCTGGCTGGTCGATAGGTGCGCCGCTTTGGCGATGTCGGCAGCCGGCACCGGGCCAGGCAGGTGCTGGGCGATACGGGCCAGTGCCGCCCGCACGCGGCGGTCCAGCGGTTGCGGGCGGCTCAGCCGTGGCAGCCAGTCGTGCAGCGCCAGCGCGTTACCCGGCAGCGCATGCAGGTGCCGCTGGATCTGTTCGGGATCGGCATGCGCCGGCTCAAGGAACACCGTACAGCCCGCTTCCGGCGCTGACAGGATCGCGTGCGGCTGGAACGAAGGCAGCCATAGCCGTTGGCCCTGCTGCTGCACGCCATCGATCTCGATGTGCCAGGACGTACCGTCGCTCAACAGCAGTTGATGGGCGTAGTGCGCATGCGAAGCGCTGTCACCGGCATGACCGTGCAGTACGGCGGCGTGCGCATCCAGCAGCAACGTGCCGTTCCAGGGCAGGGCGGGGGAAGACATGACGGGATTGTAGATCCACGCCATGCGTGGATGAATCTCCATCGGAATCGAGTAATTCGACAATGAAACGAAGAGCATCCACGCATGGCGTGGATCTACTGCAGATTGCGACGAATTGTCGAAGGCGGCGTGGGTCCGGTTGCGGAGGGCGTGAGCGCCATGGGCCCGAGGCATGCCTCGGGCGGGTTGGGCAGGACGCCCAACCCAGGTCTTGCCGTGTGCGCAGGACAGCGCACACGAGCAAGCGGCGATCGAGCTTACATGGACGTACTTGCAGCGCCCCCCGCAACCGGACCCACCCCGCCATCGCACAGGAAGCCCGCTTTTGCTTCGGCTGTTGCTTCTGAGGTTGCCGGCCAGCGGCCGGCACTACCGCGGGGGCCGGGCGCAGCCCGGCCGTGCGCACCCTCACCGGCCGTGCGGGTCGGGCCGGTGATGCACGTACTCGACCACCGTGCCATCGGGATGCACCGCGTTGAACGCCGCCCCGGTCGGTACCACCTGCAACGGGAAGATGATCTCGGCGCCAGCCGCGACCAGTTTGTCGTGATAGGGCCGAACGTCATCGACCAGCAGTGTCCCCGTGGTCGAAGTGAACGGGGCCAGCGCCGCCTGGCTGCCTTCGATCAGCAGGAATGCACCGACCATCGCCAGGCGTAGGCCGGCATCGGGAAACGGGAAGCCCGCATCGGCCACCACACCCTGCAACTGCTCGTAGAACGCCACGCTGCGCTCCAGTTCGCCAGGGGCAACGAATACCCGGATCAGCACGCGTGGGCTGCGCTGGGTGGAGGTATCACAGCGGTCGCGCCAGAGATGGTCGAAGTCGCGGTGTATGTTCATGGGCGGGGTCCAGGGCCGGTGACACCTCATTATCGGCAGCCCCACGCGGCCTGCTGATGACCGCCGGTGATGGCCTGATAACCGCTGGCCGGGTTGCCTCTGTGACTTAGGTCCTGTTGACAGGTGTGAACGCCCTCGCACAATCTTCACAGGATTGGGTCGCCCTGCGCGGTCCGGGCAGGCAGGTTGTCACGCCGGGAGGAGGGTCCCGCGCGCAGACCGGCCCGCCCTTCGGCCTGCGGGACGTTGCCCGGCAACCCCTGCGCGGCATGAACGCTGCACCCTTCGGCGGCACTTTCCCTGGACCGATTGCCTTGGCAACGGAATTACGCCTGCCGATGAAAACGTTTACAAAACCGCTTGCACTGTCTCTGGCCCTGTCTGCCGCACTGGCCGCTCCGGCCTGGGCCGACCCCGCCGCGTTCACTGTGCTGACCCTGGAACAGGCGCCCAACGCCGAGGCGATGCCGGCCCTGGCGGCGCAACTGAAGAGCCTGAAGGTGGACGCGGTGAGCGTGCGCCAGGTGCAGCGCGGCATCGGCCAGGTCGATCCGCTGCAGGTGCTGGCCGACGGCCTGGGCTATGAATACCGCTTCGTTGCCGCCGGCAAGGACGACGGCCAGACCCAGCGCGGCCAGGCCGTGCTGACCCGGCTGCCGATCGCCGCCGAATCCGGCCCCGACCAGCCAGGCCTGAACTACCTGCGCTTGGACGATGGCCGCCATACCGTGGCGGTCTATACCGATGCCGGTGCAGGTGCGGCGCAGCTGCCGGCGCTGGTCACCCGTTCGCGGTTGGGCGCCCCGGCGGTGCTGCTCGGCGCAGTGGCCGGTGAATCGGCCAAGGCCGCAGGCTTCGATCCGGCGCGTGTGGCGCTGGAAGCCGATGCCAGCTATTTCAGCGACGGCTTCCAGGCCGCCAGCAGCGCACCGTTCAAGATGGAGGGCAGCACCCTGCGCGCCACCCTGCTGACACTGGCCTATGCCGCCGACAAGCACGGCGAAAAGCCATGGATGGACACCGCCCTCAACGCCGATGCGCGCGCTGCGCTGCTGCTGAAGGCGATGACCGAGGATGAGAAGTTCCAGATGCTGCACAGCTACTTCGGGCTGGGCAAAGACGGTGGCCCGCTGCCGGAAGGTGCGGTCGGTTCGGCCGGCTTCGTGCCGGGCGTACCGCGGCTGGGCATCCCGTCGCAGCAGTCGGCCGATGCCGGTGTCGGCGTGACCAATCCGGGCGGCATCCGCCCGGGCGATTTCGCCACCGCAATGCCGTCCGGCCCATCCACCGCCTCCAGCTGGAACCGCGAAGTCGCCTTCGCCGGCGGCGCGACCATGGGCCGCGAGGCATGGCAGCAGCGCTTCAACATCCTGCTGTCGGGCAGCGTCAACCTGCAGCGCGACCCACGCAACGGCCGCAACTTCGAATATGCCGGTGAGGATCCGCTGCTGGCCGGCTCGATGGTTGGCGCGCTGATCCAGGGCGTGCAGAGCCAGCACGTGATCTCCTCGATGAAGCACTTCGCGCTGAACGACATGGAGACCCGGCGCAACTTCCACGACGTGCGCATCGGCGAACAGGCCATGCACGAGTCGGACCTGCTGGCCTTCGAGATCGCGCTCGAAGCCGGCCGCCCGGGCGTGGCGATGTGCTCGTACAACAAGATCAATGGTACCTACGGCTGCGAGAACGGCTACCTGATGAACCAGGTGCTGAAGCAGGAATGGAAGTTCCCCGGCTTCGTGATGTCCGACTGGGGCGGCGTGCACAGCGGCTCGAAGGCGGCGCTGGCCGGCCTGGACCAGCAGTCGGCCGGTGAAGTGTTCGACGCGGCGGTGTTCTTCGATGAGCCGCTGCGCCTGGCCGTGCATGGCGGCGTGGTGCCGCAGGCGCGCCTGAATGACATGGTCGCGCGCATCCTGCGCACGATGTTCCTGCATGGCAACTTCGACAACCCGCCGCAGCACCAGAAGGTGGATGCCGAGGCCGGCTTCGCCGTCGCCCAGCGCACGGTGGAAGAGGGCAGCGTGCTGCTGCGCAATGAAGGCAACCTGCTGCCGCTGGCCGACACGGTGAAGCGCATCGTCATCATTGGCGGCCATGCCGACAAGGGCGTGATCGGTGGCGGTGGTTCGTCGATGGTGGGCGTGACCGCCAAGGGCACCAATGCGGTGCCGGGCGTGCTGCCGACCACCTGGCCGGGCCCGGTGATCTTCCACCCGTCCTCGCCGCTGGAATCGCTGCGCGCAGCGCGTCCGGACGCGACCATCGAGTACGTGGACGGCACCAACGTCGCCGCCGCGGCCAAGGCGGCCGCGCAGGCGGATGTGGCCATCGTGTTCGCCACCCAGTGGGCCGCCGAATCGGTGGATCTGCCGGACATGCAGCTGCCGGACAACCAGGACGCGCTGATCTCGGCGGTGGCCAAGGCCAACCCGAAGACCGTGCTGGTGCTGGAAACCAATGGCCCGGTGCGCACGCCATGGCTGGCGCAGGTGCCGGCGATGCTGCAGGCCTGGTACCCGGGCATCCGCGGTGGCGAAGGCATTGCCGCGCTGTTGACCGGCCAGGTCAATCCGTCCGGCCGCCTGCCGGTGACCTGGGTGATGGACGAATCGCAGCTGCCGCGCCCGCACATCGACGGCCTCGGCTTCAAGCCGGCCAAGCCGTTCGGTGATGTGTTCGATTTCGATATCGAAGGTGCCAACGTCGGTTACAAGTGGATGGCGGCCAAGGGCCTGAAGCCCACCTTCGCGTTCGGTCATGGCCTGTCCTACACCTCGTTCGCCTATGAAAACCTCAAGGTGAGTGTGGAAGGCTCGCGCCTGGTCGCCAGCGTGGACATTCGCAACACCGGCAAGCGCGCCGGTGCCGACGTGGCCCAGCTGTACCTGAAGCTGCCGGCCGGCAGCACCACGCCGATCCGCCTGATCGGCTATGACAAGGTGACCCTGCAGCCGGGCGAACAGCGCCGCATCCGCATCGAAGCCGAGCCGAAGACGCTGGCGCACTACGATGCGCAGGCCCGCCAGTGGAAGATCGACGGCGGCACCTACCAGGTGCAGCTGTCGCGCAATGCGGCCGAGCCGCTGCAGAGCGTGGACGTGCAGCTGGTGGAGCAGGTGCTGCGCTGATACTGCGGGTTGTTGATGCTTGAAGGAACGGCCCCGAAAGGGGCCGTTTCTGTTTGTGGGGTGCCGCTGCGCTCGCCGGGCCATGCCCGGCGGACGATGGAACAGCAGGCGCCGGGGCGGATAGTCATGTCGCTTCTGCCACTGGAGGTCAATTGCCGGTCAGCCAATACTGGAAGGCTGGCGCAGGAGGGCCAGCGAATGATCGCGAGCGCATGGGAATTCAAACGGTTGTGTGAAAACGAGTCGGATACCTCGTTCGCTTTGCGGCACGCTGACGATCAGACGTGGCGCGATATCCTGTCGACCTATCCGGAGCTGGCGCGTTGCGTTGCCGGAAACAAAACGATTCCCCTAGCCATCATCGAGCAGTTGGCTGCCAGCGATGACGTAGATGTCCGCTGGAAAATTGCGAGCAAGCGCCGGCTGGATCCAGCATTGATGTCACGCCTTGCAAGGGATTCCGATGCAAGCGTCCGTCACCGAATCGCCTGCAATCCAAAGGTATCCAGGGAGGTCCTGGAGCTGCTAACGGGTGACCCTGACGAGATGGTGGCGGCGTCAGCCCAGCGAAGGCTGCAGCAGGTGTGATCTCGAGCCGAGCAGCACGGAGTGCACTCACTCGGTCAACTCAGTATCAGTGCCAATTCAAGCGAGTGCTACGAGGATCGAACAATGAACAAGATCTTTGAGGAACACGTTTCAGACGCTCAGGCGAGCATGGTTCGACTCGCGCTCGATTATGCCGGTGCGACGGCTGACGAAGTATTCATCTTCGTTGCGAGTGAAGATGGGATTTCAATGTTTGATTTCTTCTACAGACTCAACGGTTCTGTGGTGGAGAAGGAACAGCTGAATGACGTCCGAAAATCTGGAGGTGGGATGTATGACTCGTTGAATGAGAGCTTGGCTTGGGTGCTTGATGCTGGGCTGGATGAAATAGATGCGCTTGAAGAAAAGTGCAATGAGTTCGGCGCTGAGATGCCTACTGAGATCCGCATTCACTACGTTGTGGGGAGCAATGAGATGCGGGCGAAAATGTCGTATGAACCAAAGTTCTCACACAGTGACGATCTGACACCGGGGAGTTTGTTCGATAGCTGGGTTGGCGATGTTCGTGGAAGCTCGTACCCTCTGTAACTTCACTGCGGCCTGGCGATTGGCCGCAGGAGGCTACCCGCGCCCGCTTTCAGACCACCCACGCAGGAAATCGATCAGCTGCCGCACCTTCGGCGAGGGCTGCGTGCTGTGCGGGTAGACCGCGTACACGCTCTGCTGCGGGAAGCGGTGCTGGCGCAGCACCGGGCGCAGCCGGTCCTGGGCCAGGTCGTCCTCGATCAGCCAGCGTGGCAGAACGGTGACCCCGGCGCCGGCCAGGGCGAACGCGCGCAGGCTGCTGGCACCATCCACGCGTACCACCGCGTTGCCCGGGTTGGTGGCAAACAGGGCGCCGCTGCCATCAGGCGCGATCACCGGCACGTCGGCCAGGCGCGGGTAACCGAGGCGGGGCAGGGCGCCCAGCTGCACGGGGTCGTCGGCAGCATCGGCAGAGGGCAGGCGTGCCAGTAGGGACGGAGCCGCCACGGGGCACAGTGGATGGCGTTCCAGTTCGCTGGCGTGCAGGCCCGAATCCGGCAGGCGGCCAAGACGGATTGCCAGGTCGAACCGCTCGGGAATCAGGTCGGCCGGTGCCGGTGAGGTCGACAGGTGCAGCTGCAGGGCCGGGTGCCGCGCACGAAACGCCTCCAACGCAGCAATCAAGCGTAGCTGGGCGTACTCCGGCGTGGTGGTCAGGCGTAGCACACCCTGCAGCTGGTGCTGGTCGCGGCGCGCGGCATCGATGGCTGCCTGTGCGGCATCCAGTGCCTGCACGCAGTGTTGCAGGAACTGTTCGCCGGCCTCGGTCAGGGCCAGGTGGCGGGTACTGCGCAACAGCAGGGTCACGCCCAGCTCCTGCTCCAGCCGCTTCAGGTTGAAGCTGACCACCGCGCGGCTGAGGCCGAGGCGATCAGCCGCAGCGGTCAGGCTGCCGGCCTCGACCACGGCGCGGAAGATATCGAAGCGATCGAGGCTGACCATGGCAATTCATTGTCAAAGTGGATTTGACAGTGTTGCAGTTGCTGTCGTGTTTTTCCAACAAGGCCCGCACGGCATGCTGGCCGCTTCCCTGTTGGAGCGCCGCCGATGCCGTCTCCCCGCCTGCGCCATGAGGCGATCTTCCTGCTGGTGTTCGCTCTGGATCTGGTCAACATGTTCATCGCCACGGTGGCCTATCCGGTATTGGCAGCGGAGCTGCACGCCGATATCAGCACCCTGGCCTGGGTGGGCACCGCCTACATGCTGGGCCTGAGCGTGGTGATCCCGCTGGCGCCCTGGCTGGCCGCGCGCTGTGGTGAGCGTCGCCTGCTGCTGGTGGCGTTGCTGCTGTTCGCGGTTGCCGCTGCGCTGGCCGGCGCAGCAGCGGGTATTGGCTGGCTGCTGGGCTGGCGCCTGCTGCAGGGCCTGGCCGGTGGCCTGCTGATTCCGGTGGCACAGGCGGCAGCGTACCGGCAGTGCACGCCCGACCAGCGTGGCGCGCTGACCCGCCGCATCCTGCTGGTTGCGCTGCTGGTACCAGCACTGGCGCCCGCGCTCGGTGGGCTGCTGGTGCAGTGGTTGTCCTGGCGCGGCGTGCTCTGGGCCAGCCTGCCGCTGGAGGTGGTGGCGATTGGACTGGTGCTGGCGTGGATGCCAGCCGATGGCGCGCGCAGTGCGCCGCGCCTGCAGGCCTATGCGCTGTCCACCGCGATGCTGGCGCTGGGCGCGCTGCTGCTGGCGTTGACCTGGCTGGGTGAACCCGGCCATCGGGCCGCCGGTGCCGTACTGCTGTTGATCGCAATGCTGTTGGCGGCGGCCCACCTGCGGTATGCACGGCAGCAGGCGCAGCCCCTGCTGCGCTGGTCGCTGCTGTCCCATCGGGGCCTGCGCCTGGCGATGGTGGTCTATCTGGCAGTGCCCGGTGTGTTCATCGGCAGCCAGCTGGTCAGTACCCTGCAGCTGCACCAGGCCGGTTACAGCGCGGCACGCATCGGCGCGTTGATGCTGCCCTGGGCGCTGGCCTCGGCCGTGGCGATTACTGCCAGCAAACGCCTGCTGGCCCGTTTCGGCCCGGCCACGGTACTACGCGTGGGCATGCTGCTTCAGGCCAGCGGCCTGCTGTTGATGGCGCTGCTGCCACAGCCGGCCTTTACCTTGGCTGCGTTGTTGTTCTCACTGATGGGCGCCGGTGGCAGCCTGTGCAGCAGCACCGCGCAGACGTTGGCTTTCCACGGCGTGGAGGGTGAAGCGCTGGGCGATGCCAGTGCCCTTTGGAACCTCAACCGTCAGCTCAGTTTCTGCCTGGGTACTGCCGCCATTGCGCTGTTGCTGGCGCTGGCCATGCAGTGGCTGCCAGCACGCGCCACCAGCGTGGCTCTGGGTCTGGCCGCCGCAATGACGCTGTTGCCGATGGCGTTGCTGCGTCGGCCGCAGAGGATCACCCTTTCGCAACCGGAGAACACTTGATGGCTACGACCGCAGAACATGAAATCCACCACCTGCACGACAAGCTGCAGGCCTGGTTCCGTGCCGATGTCGGCGCCGATGCGCTGGACGATCTGATGGCGCACTTCTGTGCAGACTTCAGCATGGTCGGCATCGCGGGGCGTAGGCTGGACCGTAATGCCGTGCAGGCGCTGTTCGCGGGTGGCCATGGCGCGCGGCCGGGGCTGCAGATTTCCATCGAAGCCGTGCAGGCGGTGGATGCGATATCACCGCTGGCGGTGCTGCGCTATCGCGAAGGTCATTCGATCGACGGTGGCGCACCCGCATGGCGGGAGTCGCTGGCGGTACTGAGGCAAGAACAGGGGCGCTGGTGCTGGCTGGCGCTGCATGAGGTAACGGCAGATTGATCGGTGGTGCCGGCCGCTGGCCGGCAACCGTCGTAACGCGCCGCAGGATCATGAAGTTGCCGGCCAGCGGCCGGCACTACCTGTCGTCGGCAAACGTAGCGGCACATGTGCCATCAGTCCTACCCGCATCCACCGCAGAATGCAAAGCCTGCACACACTTCACGGCCCGGGGCAGGAGTAGGCTTGAGGCTTTCCTGCCGGGAGGGGTTGTCCATGCGTGTGCGTGCCGTCGCTGTAGCCATTGCCCTTTGCCTGTCCAGCACCGTGCTGGCCGCCGATACCCCGCCGATGACCCCGGACATCAGCGGCAGGCCCTTCGTTGCCCCTGATGTCGGTCGTGACTACGACAAGCGCGTGGTGATGGTGCCGATGCGTGACGGCACCAAGCTGTATACGGTGATCGTGGTGCCCAAGGGCGCCCGCAACGCGCCGATCCTGCTGACCCGCACACCTTACGATGCCGCTGGCCGCGCCAGCCGCAGTGATTCGCCACGCATGCGCGATCTGCTGCCGCAGGGCGACGAGGTGTTCGTCGACGGCGGTTACATCCGCGTGTTCCAGGACATCCGCGGCAAGTACGGCTCCGAAGGCGATTACGTGATGACCCGGCCGCTGCGCGGGCCGTTGAACAACACCAAGGTGGACCACTCCACCGATGCTTGGGACACCATCGACTGGCTGGTGAAGAACGTACCGGAGAGCAATGGCAAGGTCGGCATGCTCGGCTCGTCGTACGAGGGCTTCACCGTGGTGATGGCGCTGACCGACCCGCATCCGGCACTGAAGGTGGCTGCGCCGCAGAGCCCGATGGTCGATGGCTGGATGGGCGACGACTGGCTCAACTACGGTGCGTTCCGCCAGGTCAACTTCAACTATTTCGCGATGCAGACCGAGAAGCGCGGCAAGGGCACGCCGCTGCCCAGCCTCGGCTACGACGACTACAGCACCTTCCTGCGCATCGGTTCGGCCGGCGACTACGCGCGCTTCACCGGTGTGGACCAGCTGACCTGGTGGAAGAAGCTGGTCGAGCATCCGGCCTACGACGGCTTCTGGCAGGGCCAGGCGCTGGACGCGGTGATGGCAAAGACACCGCTGAAGGTGCCGACCATGTGGCTGCAGGGCCTGTGGGACCAGGAGGACATGTGGGGTGCCAACCACGCCTACCAGGCGATGGAAGGACGCGATAGCGGCAACAACCGCAATTACCTGGTGATGGGCCCGTGGCGACACAGCCAGGTGAACTACAGCGGCAGCGAACTGGGTGCGCTGAAGTTCGACGGCGATACCGCGCTGCAGTTCCGCCGCGACGTGCTCAAGCCCTTCTTCGACCAGTACCTGGTGGATGGCGCGCCGAAGGCCGATACGCCACCGGTGCTGATCTACAACACCGGTGAGAACCACTGGGATCGCCTGAAGGGTTGGCCGCGCAGCTGCGACAAGGGCTGTGCCGCCAGCAGCAAGCCGCTGTTCCTGCGCGCCGGCGGCAAGCTGGCGTTCCAGGCACCGGCGGCGGGCGAGGGCGACTTCGAGGAATACGTGTCCGACCCGGCCAAGCCGGTGCCGTTCGTGCCGCGCCCGGTCCGCTTCGGTGACCGCGACATGTGGACCACCTGGCTGGTCAAGGACCAGCGCTTTGTCGATGGTCGTCCGGATGTGCTGACCTTCATCACCGAACCGCTGACCGCGCCGTTGCGCATCGGCGGCGCGCCGGTGGTGCACCTGCAGGCCTCGACCAGCGGCACCGACAGCGACTGGGTGGTGAAGTTGATCGATGTGTATCCGGACCAGGAAGCGTCCACGCCGGAGATGGGGGGCTATGAGTTGCCGGTGTCGCTGGCGATCTTCCGTGGCCGCTACCGCGAGAGCTTCAGCGATCCGAAGCCGCTGGCCGCCAACCAGGTGCTGCCGTATCGCTTCGATCTGCCCAACGCCAACCACACGTTCCAGAAGGGCCACCGGGTGATGGTGCAGGTGCAGTCCAGCCTGTTCCCGTTGTACGACCGCAACCCGCAGACCTACGTGCCGAACATCTACCTGGCCAAGCCGGGCGATTACCAGAAGGCCACGCAGCGCGTGTGGCACAGCGCCGCGCAGGCCAGCTACATCGATCTGCCGGTGTATTGAGGCGGAGAGGATGACGCCGGGCATAGCCCGGCAGCACGTGGTAGTGCCGGCCGTTGGCCGGCATTTCCATGTTCAAGGATAAAGGTTGTCGCTCGTCAGCAGCCCGCTGTCGAACTTACGAAAGAGTTCGGCAATAGATTCGGCGATGTGCTTGCCTTGGCGGATATCGAGATCGCCCAGATCGAATGAGACGATCTGTCCGCGACTGAGCGGGCAGAGATCGAGCGCAATGAGCGTCGATCCACCGTCCGTTCCAATGCCGATCAGGGAGTCGCCAAGGTAATGGCGGATCTGGTAGCTGCCGTTGAGCTCGATGATGCGGGCGATGGACCATAGGTCCACATGAATATGAGGGAACACGCAGCGCCCGCCGTTTGACCAGTGCAGGAGCTGCATGAAGTCCTCGGGAATCGCAGCTTCGACCCAATGCGCCTGCAGTGTACGCAGATCGTCCGTATGCGCGCCGGCCTCGCGTATCCATCGGCTTTGGATTCGGATGAAGCTCGGCATGCCTGGTTGATCCCGGTTTTCCACGCAGCTCCCCAGTAGTCAATCGTACTACCGTGGCGTAGCTCATCCTTGCCGACAAGTGGCATTGGCGACATGGGCAGGGAGGCGCCGTGATTGCAATCGCATTCAGCGAGTGTCGACCAAGGTCGACACCTACCAGAGTTGAGCCATGGTATGTTGATCGAGGTCGAGCGACGGCGGTAGTGTCGGCCGCTGGCCGGCATCCGCGATGGCACGGGAGCGTGTCGACCAAGGTCGACACCTGCCAGGGCTGGGCCATGGCATGCCGATCGACCAAGGTCGGCACCTATCAGGGCACCAGCCTTCAGTCCACCTTCGATGGGCCCGTGCGCCAGCGGCTGGGCACCAGTCCGAAACGCTTGCGGAACGCCGCAGCGAAGTTACTGGGATGGCGGTAACCACAGGCCGCAGCGGCCTGTTCAACTGTCCAGCCGTCCTCGCGCAGGCCCTGTTCGGCGTGGCGCATGCGCTGTTCGTGCAGATAGTCGAACACCGAGCTTCCATACTGCTGTGCGAAGTGGCGGCGCAGCGAACTGGGACTCATGCAGGCCAGCTGGGCCAGTTCGATCAGGCTGTGGGCATGGCTGGGGTCGTCATGCAGGTAGGCACGCACGCGCTCCAGCCGCTCGCGCTGGCCGGCGCGCAGTGTGCGTACATGCTCGGTCTGCATATCCTCGGCCTGGAGGCCGACGGCCAACACCTGCAGGGCCACGCCTTCGCGCCACAGCGCATCGATGTCGTCCTGCCAGGGACTGTCGAACAATTGGGCGAGCGTTGGCAGCAAGGCATGCGGAATGGCCCAGTGGCGGCACTGCAGAGGGGAATGAAGGACCCGTTGCAGTGCCGGCAGGCGCAGCATGTCCACGTCCAGGTCGGCCGGTACGCTCAAGCTGACCCCGCGCAGGTGGCTGCCACCAGGATGCAGACCGGCCATGGAAACAGGTTCATGGTGACTTGTGGTCATGCCTGTGCCGGCGCGCAGCGTGAACCCCTTGCGACGAGGAAACTGGACATCCACTTCGCCCTGCAGCATCAGGCGGATGGTCAGGCCGGCACCTTGCACAGCGGTGGCCGTGTAGGTGAACCGGTTGTGCACGTCCGAGGCGATCAGGCCCAGGCCACCGCGCAGTGACTGCTCGTGGACGTCGCCACGCCCTGCCCATTGGTCGTCGCGCAGTTCACTCCCTTCGATCCGGTAGTCGTAGCCATGGCGTTCGCCGAAGTGGCGGTAATCAGCAAAAGTGAAATATCGGGACATCGCTCTGCGCAAACACAGGTTGAATTGGATGTGTCGAAGAAACTGGAAGTGTTTCCCATTGTCGCCGCGATTCGCGCGCTTTTGACCTCAATAAGGTCAAAACGATTGGCGATTACGGCCAAAGTGAAAGTGCCGCCGAACATACGCCGGCGTTTTGCATGCATATCCGTACGTAATTCCATACATAAACTTCAGTTGAGGTCTTATGGCTGGAACGATCACCTGAAGATGCGATGTCAGCCTGGCCGTCACGGGCGCGCGCGTAGGGTGGGGCGGTTGGCTGTTGCAGGCCACTTAGATACCCCCACTGACGGAGAACGCAGATGATTGACTACCAACTCACCGGCAAGACCGCGATCGTGACCGGCGGTGTGTCCGGCATTGGTCTGGCCGTGGCGCAGACCCTGGCGGCGTCCGGCGCGCGGATCTCGGTCTGGGACTTGAAGCAGGATGCGGTGGATGCCACCGTGGCGCAGTTGCGCGATGCCGGTGCACTGGCGATTGGCATCGCGCTGGACGTCACCGACGATGCAGCGGTGGAGGCGGCGGTGCAGCGCACCATCAAGGAACTCGACGGCCTGCACGTGGCGGTCAACAACGCCGGCATCAGCGGGCCGGCGGCCAGCAGCGGCGATTATCCGATTGATGGCTGGCAGCGCGTGATCGATGTCAACCTCACCAGCGTGTTCCTGTGCCAGCGTGCGCAGATCCAGGCCATGCGCGCGGCCGGCACGGGCGGCAGCATCATCAACATGGCCTCGATCCTGGGCCAGGTGGGGTATGCCGGTTCCACTGCGTACGTGGCGGCCAAGCACGGCGTGGTCGGGCTGACCCAGACCGCAGCGTGGGAACATGCGGGCGACGGCATCCGTGTCAACGCGGTGGGTCCGGGCTTCATCAGCACACCGCTGCTGGAGAAGATGGACCCGAAGGTGCGCGCCACGCTGGAAGGGCGGCACGCGTTGAAGCGGCTGGGTACGCCGGAGGAAGTGGCCGCATTGGTAGCCTGGCTGGCCAGCGACGATGCCTCGTTCGCGACCGGCACGTACTACGCCATCGATGGTGGCTACCTCGCGCAGTGATGCGCTGAACGCGGGTTACGGGGTCGCCGGGCATCGCCCGGCGCTACCGGGTGAACGCACTGTGGGGTGGCCTTCACCTCTGTGCCACGCATTCCACGCGACGCTCAGGGAAATTCCGGAGCTTTCCCATGGAACTTACCCAGGATGTCTCGATCCTGCTGCGCGTAGCCGCAGCGATGCTGTTCGGCGGTGTGCTCGGTGTCGAGCGGGAAATGGGCAAGCACGCCGCCGGCCTGCGAACGCACATGTTGATCGCCGGGGCCGCCGCGTTGATCGTCGGTCTCGGCGACTCGGTGGCCGAACATTTCCAGCAGGAGCGTTACCGCGACCTGTTGCAGGTCGATCCGGTACGCCTGATTGAAGCGGTGGTGGCCTGCGTCGGCTTCGTGGCCGCTGGCACCATTCTGCGCGGCTCACGCGAGGACCAGGTCAGCGGCTTGACCACGGCCAGTTCGCTGATCATGGCGGCGGCGATCGGGATTGCGGTGGGGATCAGCAAGTACGTGATCGCCATCGGGGTGAGCGTGCTGTGCGTGCTGGTGCTGGCGGTGATGCGGCGGTTGGAGAAGCGGATTTCGTAGGGAAGGTCGCGTTGCCGGCCAGCGGCCGGCACTACCATGACGTTTGTAATGGTCGGACCAATATGACGGCTAGCCCTATGGTCTAATAGGCTCATCGTCGGAGTGGCGGTTAAATCTGCTACAAGTGGTCTGATCGAAATCATCAATGGTAATACCAATGATCGACGGCCACGGCGACCCACCGCTTGCGGTGGGCTCCTCCGTTCCCAGTCGAGAATCTTCATGCAGCCCTGGCAACACCTGTACGACCCCGCCGGCAACCTGTGGTTGTCCAGCCTGATCGCGCTGCTGCCGATCGCGTTCTTCTTCGTTGCCCTGGCCGTGCTGCGCATGAAGGGCTGGCTCGCCGGCACGATCACCGTGGCCATCGCGCTTGGTGTGGCGCTGTTGTTTTACCGCATGCCGTTGGCCCAGGCGCTGGGCGCGGCCGGTTTCGGCTTCGTCTACGGCCTGTGGCCTATTGCCTGGATCATCATCGGTGCGGTGTTCCTCTACAAAGTTTCGGTCAAGACCGGGCAGTTCGACATCATCCGCGCTTCGATCCTGTCGGTGACCGAAGACCAGCGCCTGCAGATGCTGATGGTCGGCTTCGCCTTTGGCGCCTTCCTCGAAGGCGCGGCCGGTTTCGGTGCGCCGGTGGCGATCACCGCAGCGTTGCTGGTCGGGCTGGGCTTCAAGCCGCTGTATGCCGCCGGCCTGTGCCTGATCGTCAACACCGCGCCGGTGGCGTTCGGCGCGATGGGCATTCCGATCATCGTGGCCGGGCAGGTCACCGGTCTGGATGCATTCGAGATCGGCCAGATGGCCGGCCGCCAGCTGCCGTTCCTGACCATCATCGTGCTGTTCTGGATCATGGCGATCATGGATGGCTGGCGCGGCATCAGGGAAACGTGGCCGGCGGTGCTGGTTGCGGGTGGCTCGTTCGCCATCGCGCAGTACCTGACCTCCAACTTCATCGGCCCGGAACTGCCGGACATCACCGCGTCGCTGGCGTCGCTGGTGTGCCTGACCCTGTTCCTGCGCCGCTGGAAGCCGGTGCGGATCTTCCGCTTCGATACCGAAACCAGCGCCGAGGCGGCCGCACAGGCACTGGAAGCCCCCCGCTACAGCGTTGGCCAGATCGCCAAGGCGTGGTCGCCGTTCCTGATCCTCACCGCGATGGTCACGCTGTGGAGCATCAAGCCGTTCAAGTCGCTGTTCGCGGCGGATGGCCCGCTGGAAAGCTGGGTACTCAAGATCCCGGTGCCGGGCCTGGACCAGATGGTGCAGAAGATGCCGCCGATCGTGGATGCACCGTTGAGCTACGAAGCCGTCTACAAGTTCGACTGGTTCTCGGCCACCGGTACCTCGATCATCCTCGCTGCGGTGATCGCGATCATCGCGCTGCGCATGCCGGCCCGTTCGGCGCTGCGCACCTTCGGCGAAACCGTGCGTGAGCTGCGCATGCCGATCTACTCGATCGGCATGGTGCTCGCCTTCGCCTTCATCGCCAACTATTCGGGCCTGTCGGCGACGCTGGCGCTGGCACTGGCGCACACCGGCGACGCGTTCCCGTTCTTCTCACCGTTTCTGGGCTGGCTGGGCGTGTTCCTGACCGGCTCGGACACCTCGTCCAATGCCTTGTTCTCGGCACTGCAGGCCACCACCGCACAGCAGATCGGCGTGTCCGACGTGCTGCTGGTAGCGGCCAACACCACCGGTGGTGTCACCGGCAAGATGATCTCGCCGCAGTCGATCGCCATTGCCTGCGCGGCGGTCGGCCTGGCCGGCAAGGAATCGGATCTGTTCCGCTTCACGGTCAAGCACAGCCTGATCTTCACCACGATGGTCGGCCTGATCACCCTGGCCCAGGCTTACTGGCTGACCTGGATGATTCCTTGAGCCATGCGCGGCTGGCCGACCACCCGCTGCGCGCTTCGGGCCACAATGGCGCCATGAGCACGCAACGTATTTCGGACAAGGTGGCTGCGCAGCTGCGCGGCCTGGTGCAGGAACAACAGCTGCGGCCGGGCGACCGGCTGCCGGCCGAGCGCACCCTGGCGGTGCAGCTGGGGGTCTCGCGCACCGCGCTGCGCGAAGCCATCGCGCAGCTGGCCAGCCAGGGCCTGCTGACCGCACGGGTCGGTGGCGGCACCTACGTGGCCGAGCCTGCGGCACGCGCGCGGCAGGCGCTGGATGAACCGCTGGCGCCGTACCTGCCGCTGTTCCAGGGCGACCCGGAATACCGCTTCGACGTGCTGGAGATCCGCCACGCGCTGGAAGGTGCCACCGCCTGGCATGCGGCGCTGCGTGCCACCGACGAGGACCGCGCGCGCATCGCACAGGCCTTCCAGACCATGATGGACGCGCACGGCAAGGACGACCCCACCGGCGAGGCGGAGGCCGACGCGGCCTTCCACCTGTCCATCGCCGAGGCCTCGCACAACCTGGTGCTGCTGCAGGTGATGCGCGGGCTGTTCGAACTGCTGCAGACCAACATCTCGCAGAGCCGCGAAAAGCTCTACACCTCGGCGAGGACCTTCTCGCCGTTGTCCGACCAGCACCGCGAGATGATGGACGCGGTGCTGGCGGGCGACCCCGAACGCGCGCGCGCCGCCGCGCATGCCCACCTCGAATTCGTGCACACCACGCTGCGCACCCTCGATGACAACGAAGCCCGGCGTGCGCGGGCCTCGCGCCTGCCTTCCCCACACGGTTGACCCCATGATCATCTCCGCCTCCACCGATTACCGTGCCGCAGCGCAGCGCCGGCTGCCGCCGTTCCTGTTCCACTACATCGATGGCGGCGCGTATGCCGAGCACACGCTGAAGCGCAACGTTTCCGACCTGTCCGACATCGCGCTGCGCCAGCGCATCCTGCGCAACATGTCCGACCTGAGCCTGGAAACCGAGCTGTTCGGCGAAAGACTGGCGATGCCGGTGGCGCTGGCGCCGGTCGGCCTGACCGGCATGTATGCCCGGCGCGGTGAAGTACAGGCAGCGCGCGCGGCCGACAGCCGCGGCATCCCGTTCACCCTGTCCACCGTATCGGTGTGCCCGATCGAGGAAGTGGCACCGGCCATCCAGCGGCCGATGTGGTTCCAGCTGTATGTGCTTCGCGACCGTGGCTTCATGCGCAACGCGCTGGAGCGGGCGCAGGCCGCGGGCGTGACCACGCTGGTGTTCACCGTGGACATGCCGGTGCCGGGCGCGCGCTACCGCGATGCGCACTCCGGCATGAGCGGCCCGAACGCCTCGCTGCGCCGTATCGGCCAGGCCATCACCCATCCGCACTGGGCGTGGGACGTGGGCCTGTTCGGCCGCCCGCATGACCTGGGCAACATCTCCACCTACCGTGGCAACCCGACCGGGCTGGAGGACTACATCGGCTGGCTGGGCAGCAACTTCGATCCGTCCATTTCATGGAAGGATCTGGAATGGATCCGCGAGTTCTGGAAGGGGCCGATGGTGATCAAGGGCATCCTCGACCCGGATGACGCGCGTGATGCGGTCAAGTTCGGTGCCGATGGCATCGTGGTCTCCAACCACGGTGGCCGCCAGCTGGACGGCGTGCTGTCCACCGCACGCGCACTGCCGGCCATCGCCGACGCGGTGCAGGGCGACCTGAAGATTCTCGCCGATTCGGGCATCCGTACCGGCCTGGACGTGGTGCGCATGCTGGCGCTGGGTGCCGACACCGTGCTGCTGGGTCGCGCCTTCGTCTATGCGCTGGCTGCGCAGGGCGAACCCGGGGTGGCCAACCTGCTGGACCTGATCGCCAAGGAAATGCGCGTGGCGATGACGCTGACCGGCGCGCGCCGCATCGCCGACATCGGCCGCGATTCGCTGGCCAGCCTGCCATGAGTGGCCACGATGCGGTGCTGGCGCAGTTGCGCGATACGGTCGGCGGTCGCCATGTACTGACCGGTGACAAGGCCACGCGCCGCTTCCGTCGCGGCTACCGCTTCGGCGATGGCCCGGTGCTGGCCGTAGTGCGCCCGGGTACGCTGCTGGAACTGTGGCGCGTGCTGCAGGCTGCGGTGCAGGGCGGCGCGGCGATCATCCTGCAGGCGGCCAACACCGGCCTGACCGGCGGCTCGACCCCGGACGGCGATGACTATGGCCGGCCGATCGTGCTGGTCAGCACGCTGCGCCTGACCGGCATCCAGTTGTTGAACGAAGGCCGCCAGGTGCTGTGCCTGCCCGGTGCCACGCTGGACCGCCTGGAGCAGACGCTGGCCCCGCTGGGTCGCGAACCGCATTCGGTGATCGGCTCGTCCTGCATCGGTGCCTCGGTGCTGGGCGGCATCTGCAACAACTCCGGCGGTGCGCTGGTTCGCCGTGGCCCGGCCTACACCGAGCTGGCACTATATGCGCAGGTCGATGCGCAGGGCCAGCTGCAGCTGGTCAATCATCTGGACATCGCGCTGGGTGATACGCCCGAGCAGATCCTGCAGCGCCTGCAGGCCGGTGACTACACGGCCGCCGACGTGGGCAATGGCGACGGCCGTGCGGCTTCCGATTCACGCTATGCCGAGGAAGTGCGCAAGGTCGATGCCGATACCCCGGCACGCTTCAATGCCGACCCCAGCCGCCACTTCGAGGCAGCGGGATCTGCCGGCAAGCTGGCAGTGTTCGCGGTGCGCCTGGACACCTTCGAAAAAGAGGCTGCAGAGGTCTTCTATATAGGCAGCAACCGCACCGACAGCCTCACCGCGATCCGGCGCCAGCTGCTGACCGGCTTCGAGCGCCTGCCGATTGCCGGCGAGTACATCCACCGCGATGCCTATGATATCGGCGAGCGCTACGGCAAGGACAGCTTCCTGCTGATCGACCGCCTTGGCACTTCCCGCGTGCCCGCCGCGTTCGCGTTGAAGAGCCGTGTCGATGGCTGGTTCGAGCGGTTGGGCCTGCGCGGCGTGACCGACCGTGTGATGCAGGTGCTGACGGGCCTGCTGCCCTCGCACCTGCCCAAGCGCATGGGCGAGTTCCGCCAGCGCTACGAGCATCACCTGTTGCTGAAGGTCTCTGCCCAGGACGCTGCGGAAACCGAGGCCTGGCTACGCAGCTTCTTCGCCGGCCACGAAGGCGGCTATTTCCACTGCACGGCGGAGGAGGGACGCAAGGCGTTCCTGCATCGCTTTGCCGTGGCCGGTGCCGCGGTGCGCTACCGTGAAGTGCATCGTGACCAGGTGCAGGACATCGTCGCGCTGGACATCGCGCTGCGACGTGACGATGCCGACTGGTTCGAACAGCTACCGGCGGATATCGACGCGCGCCTGCTGCACAAGCTGTACTACGGCCACTTCCTGTGCCACGTGTTCCACCAGGACTACATCGCGCGCAAAGGTGAAGACCCGATGGCGATCGAGCATGCGATGTGGGCGCTGCTGGACCAGCGTGGCGCCGAGTATCCGGCCGAGCACAATGTCGGCCACCTGTACCCTGCCAAGCCTGCGCTGGCGGGCTTCTACAGGCAGCTGGACCCGAGCAATACGTTCAACCCGGGCATCGGCCAGACCTCGAAGGCCAAGGGGTGGGGTGGCTGCGACTGTAGTGGGCATTGACGGATACAAACTGGCTTTGCTGTAGAGCCGAGCCTATGCTCGGCTGCTCTTTCCGACAGACAGCAGTCGAGCATGGCTCGACTCTACAACGGCAGCGGTTACCATCTGGATCCCACGAGCAGGAATCTCCTCAATGCCCATCATCGTTGCCCGCACGACCATGGGCGTCGCATGGCTGGCGACCCCGCTGCTGGCGCTGGCCCAGTCCGCGATCCTGCCGCAGCAGCGCGATACC
The DNA here is from genome assembly GCF_059369375.1 of Stenotrophomonas sp. YJH_SMC_48-3. Taxonomy (NCBI): domain Bacteria; kingdom Pseudomonadati; phylum Pseudomonadota; class Gammaproteobacteria; order Lysobacterales; family Lysobacteraceae; genus Stenotrophomonas; species Stenotrophomonas sp. YJH_SMC_48-3. Next base: position 279,388 of record NZ_JCAFSQ010000004.1, read on the forward strand.
GCCGGCAATGTGATGGAGCCGCTGGGACAGGTGCTGATCGCGAGTGAGACTGGACCGTCGGGGCTTTATGACTGCACGCGGGACGGCAACTGGTGCATGCGCGTGCAACCGGTTGCCGAGGAGGGTGACCGGCCGAGCGTGCTGGAAGTGCTTGAGAAGGTGCAGGGCCGGGGCAAGCCGCACACCTACCACGTCAGCATCGACGTGCCGCAGGAAAGCGAGCTGTCGCTGTGGCCATGGATCGTGCGGCTGGCCCCTGGCGTGGGCAGCGATGAACCGGTGACCGACCCGCAGCAGCGCGCCCGCCAGAATGTGCTGGTGGGTGGCATCGTCACGTTCAGCACCATGTACTCCGGTGGAGGTGCCGACGCGTCCACGCTGCAGCTGGCACGCGTGCGCCACCTGCAGGACGACATCCAGGTGGACGACGACGTGCTGACCGTGCCATGGCTGGGCAATGCGATGATCCGCGCCTGTTTCAGCGAGCAGGACAGCAAGCAGCGTGCAGGTGCCTGCCACGACGAATACGGCTTCTCGGCGAAGCTGGCGCTGGACACGGCTGCCGAGGGTATGCCGGTGCTGCGCTACCAGACCGTGGCGACCCGGTTCCCGGCCGGTGTTTCGCGCTTCGAGGATTCGCTGGCCAAGGGGCCGCTGAAGAAGCAGGATCTGCGCACCGAACAGGACCCTGTGTGTACCTACACGCGGTTGTTCCACTTCCGCGAGGGCATGTTCCACCCGGACCAGGCGCTGCCGGACTGCGCCGGCTATACCGAACCCTGAAGTGTAGAGTCGAGCCATGCTCGACTCGGGTTCTCGCGTGGCCCGGCCGCAGAGCAGCCGAGCGTGGGCTCGGCTCCACAAAAACTGAGGCGGCGCTTACTCGCAGCGGGTGGCGGTGATGACGTTGTCCTTGTCCACGAACACGCGCAGGCGGTCCTGGCGGATGTCCTTGGTGGTGATGGTGCTGGGGCCGATCGGGTTGACCAGGCCGGCACCACTCTCGCGGGACAGGCGGCGGATGTTGGGCTCATTGGCCGGCTGGCCGATCGCCCAGCCCAGCTGGCTGGCGTCGCAGCGGCCGCTGCCTTTGACTTCCGGGCCAGGGGTGCTGACGCAGGCCGACAGCAGCAGGGCAGAGGCTGGCAGCAACAGGGACAGACGGAATGCGGACATGCGAGCGCTCCTGCGCATGGGAAGATGACGGGAACGATAGCACCGGGCGTGCGAAAGGCGTCAGCGATCCGGTCATTGCCGGCACAGCGTGGTCATTGCATAGTGGGAGCAATGGCTGGCAGTACGCCAGCAGGCAGGCCGGGCCCTTCCGGCGCAGGTGTTGGGTACGGTATGACGTCAGGCAGTTTCCGCGGCAAGAACAAGACGATGACGGCGCTGACGCTGTCGCTGTCGTTGCTGGGCGTGGCGTCTGCCGCCTCCGCTGCCGATCCGGAACCTGCGGCGGTCGAAATCCCGGTGTTCGGCGCCTGGCGCAACCTGCAGACCGAAGCGGGCTACGAGCCTGCGCAGCGTAATCTGGCCTTTGCCATGCTGCCGCAGGCGGCGACCCGTGGCGACCGTTTCGCTATCCTCGACCGTGAAGGCAAGCGGACGGTGTGCTGCCTGCAGGTGGCCAGCCCCTCGCTGGGGGTGGCCGCGCTGCGTGAGCAGTACCACCTGCCGCAGGCCTGGGTGACCGACCTGAGCAATGGCCGCAGCCCGGTACGTCCCTATGTGCCGCACGTCTATGCGATGCAACGGGTGGACGAACTGGCCGACTACAGCTTCGCCGACGTGCCGGGCGCCTACAGCGACCTGGGCGGGCTGCTTATTCCCGAAGGTGCCGCGCTGGAGGCCGACGGCAGCGCCGTCCGCCTGGGAGACATTCGCTATCCGCTGCATTTCCAACGCCAGCCGCATGCTGATGACGATGGTGCGCTGGACCGCTACAGCCTGCAGGCGGGCGAGGGCGGGGCACCGATCGTGGTTGAAGTGCCGTTCGGCACCTACTGATTGCAGCAGCGCACTGGCTAGAATGCAGCGCGGCGCTGTGTGCCGTGCCTGTTCCGTGAGTTGTTTCCGTGTCCCTGCGCCCCTTCCTGCTGCCGTCCCTTCTGCTCTTGTCTGCCTGTGCAAGCGCGCCGCCGCCACCGGCTCATGCCGATGCGCTGTGGCGGTTGATCGAGCGTGACTGCCGTGGCGCTGGAGGGCCGCGGGGTGACTGCCTGCGGGTGGAGCCGGCCGCAGACCGCCGCGATGTGCTGGTCAAGGACGCGCACGGCGACTACCAGTTCCTGCTGATGCCGCTGGACAAGGTCAGCGGTATCGAGAGCCGCAGCCTGTACCAGCGCGGTGCACCGAACTACTTCGCTGCGGCCTGGCAGGCGCGCAGCCACACCGAGCAGGCCTTGCGGCAACCGCTGCCGCGCAACGTCGCGAGCCTGGCGTTGAACTCGCCGCACGGCCGTTCGCAGCACCAGCTGCACATCCACGTGGATTGCCTGCGTGCCGACGTGCTGCAGGCGTTGGACGCGCATGCCGCTGCCCTGGGCAGCCGCTGGGCACCGCTGCCGGTGCCGCTGCGTGGTCATCAGTACCAGGCCCGCCTGTTGCCGGGCGCGGAACTGACCGCCAATCCGCTCAATCTGCTGGCCTATGACCTCGCCGGCGTGGGCGACGTGGGCCAGTGGAGCCTGGTGGTGGCCGGCCGGGAACCCGTGCAGGGTGGCCCCGGCTTCATCCTGCTGGCCACCCGTGTGGACCCCGGCACCGGTAACGAGGCCAGCGCTGAAGAGCTGCAGGACCACGCCTGCGCAGTGCTGACCGGCGCAGGTGCATCGCTGGAGCGGGTCCGCTAACCCTGGGGGGGCTGGCGGCTGCGCCAGACCGGCGCGGTCAGCGCCAGCAGCTGGCGATCCTGCCAACCGTCCAGATCCAGGTGATGGTCGCGCAGCAGCCCTTCCTGTTCGAAGCCGAAGGCGTGCAGTGCAGTGGCGAACGGGCTGCTGCAGTCCGGTGGCAGCATCACGAACAGGCGGTGCACACCCACATCCTCGAAAAGGAACGGGCACAGCGCCCGCAGCGCTGCATCCGCGTGCGGGTGCCAATGCTGCAGCGACAACAGCTCGGCGCAGCGCGTCTGCAAGCACTGCAGGCGGACATGCAACTGGTCCAGTACTGTGCCGTGCTCGTCATGGAATACCCCCAGCATCAGCTGATCGTTGTCCTGCTCCAGCCGCGAGCGGTGCATGTGGGCCAGGAAGCGGGCTTCCTCGTCGATACCCGCCGGATGGCGTCGGCCGCGCCGGCGGCGATCATCGAACAGGCGCCAGCGCGGCAGGTCGGTACGCTGGAACGGGCGCAGGGTGACCGGTGCGGCCTGCAGCTGCAGCAGGTGACGGCGCAGCACCGGCCGCAACGGGGGGAGAAGCGGGGTGGGATACGGGATCATCATCCCCGGCACGATGGCCGCGCCCGCCCCCCGGCACCATTCAAAACATTGCAAAAATGCGGTGAGCGGCGCCGGGGGACTGATTCGGTTCAGGCATAAGGCCATCAGGCCTGGTCATTTCCGTTGAAACCACCCATTCAGGACACTTTCGTTACGGGATCGTTATGTGCCCCACAGGCCGCTCCCGCTACCACCCGCCCAACTCCCCCCAGGAAGCCCATGTCCGCCTCCCCCAAGGCGCTGCGCCCGCGTCCGCTGGTGCTCGCACTGTCGTCCCTGATGCTGGTTTCGCTGCCGGCCTTCGCGCAGGAAAGCGCGCCCACCACATTGCAGGAAGTGAAGGTCACCGGCTCGCGCATTCCGCGCGCCAGTGTCGAGGGGCCCTCGCCGGTGACGGTGATCAGCCGCGAGCAGATCGACGCGCAGGGCTACCGCAATGCCTTCGATGCGCTGAGCGCGCTGACCGAGAACACCGGCAACGTGCAGGGCGAGGACTTCGGCAATACCTTCACCCCGGCCGCCAACACCATCAACCTGCGCGGGCTGGGCCCGAACCGCACGCTGGTGCTGGTCAACGGCCGCCGCCAGGCCGACTATCCGCTGGCCTACGAGGGCTCGGTGAACGTGGTCAACCTGGCCAACATCCCCAGTGCGCTGATCGAGCGCATCGAGGTGCTGGCGGCCGGTGCGTCGGCGGTGTACGGCTCCGATGCCATCGCCGGTGTGGTCAACATCATCCTCAAGGACCGCTTTGAGGGCGTGGACGTGAACGTGCGGGCCGGCGGCACCCAGCAGGGCGGGGGTGACAACCAGCGCGCGCAGGTGGTCGGTGGCAGTTCCGGCGAGCGCTGGGATGCCCTGTTCGGCTTCGAGTTCGACGTGCGCAAGGCGATCCATGCGCGCCAGCGCGATTTCATGGACTCGCTGGATGATGACCCCGCCGGCAAGGCGCCGCAGGCGACCGCGATCGCGTATCGCCGCAACGCCGCTACCGGTCGCAACATCGATCCGGGCGCCAATGGCTGCGACGCGGCGTCGGACATCTATGGCGGCAGCGTGTTCCGTGCCTTCAACCCGCGCCAGGGCTGGTACTGCGGCAGCAACGAGGCCGCCGCCAGCTACTGGACGGTGCAGACCGAGAAGCGCAACCTCAACGGCTACGGCCTGCTGACCTTCCACGTCAACGAGACCACCGACCTGTTCGCCGATCTGGCCGTGGGCAGTGCACGCATCACCAACAACACCCGTGCGCCCACCTGGACCTCGGCGCGCAACTACTTCTACAACCAGACCACCGGCAACCTGGAAAGCTGGTACCGCCGCTTTGCGCCCGAGGAAATCGGTGGCCTGCCGCGCAACGCCAACCGCTTCCTGGAAAACTCATGGTCATTCAACGTCGGCGCGCGCGGCCAGATCGGCGACACTGGCTGGGACTATGAGGCGGTGTACAGCCGCTCGCGTTACGAGAACCGCACCCGCCGCCCGGTGCTGCTGGCCGGTATCAACGAATACCTGCTTGGCCCGAAGCTGGGCGTGCGCAATGGCGTAGAGGTCTATGCGCCGGATCCGGCGCGCCTGTTCCAGCCGCTGAGCCCGAACGAGTACCAGAGCCTGTCCGGCTACCAGGAGAGCCGCAACGCGGCGTGGCTGCAGACCTTCAGCGCCAGCGTCAACGGCCGGCTGTTCGCACTGCCCGGTGGCGACGCTGCGCTGGCCGCGGTGGTCGAGGCTGGCAGCCAGGGCTATCGCAATCGACCGGACCCGCGACTGGGCACCGGTGAATTCTGGAACACCAGTGCAGGCGTCGGCGCCGGTGGCGAGCGTGACCGTTACGCCGCAGGTGTGGAGCTGCAGCTGCCGTTGCTGCAGTCGCTCACCACCACCCTGGCCGGGCGCTATGACCAGTACCGTGCCGGTGGTGAGCACATCGGCAAGGCGACCTGGAGCTTCGGCGTCGAGTTCCGCCCGATCGAGAGCCTGCTGATCCGTGGTACCGCTGCCACCAGCTTCCGGGCGCCGGACATGAACTACGTGTTCGCGACCGAGACGCGTGGTTACAACCCGGGCATGACCGATTACTGGCGCTGCCGCACCGCAGGCCAGTCGTATGACAACTGCGATTACAACGGCCTGTCGATCGACTACAGCAACCGCGCCAACGCACAGCTGCAGCCGGAAACCGCCAAATCCTATGGTTTCGGCGTGGTCTGGTCGCCGCTGTCCGGGCTGGATTTCAGTGCTGACTACTACGACATCCGTATCGACAATGAGGTCACCAGCCTCGACACCAGCCGTATTCTTCGTGATGAAGCCGATTGCCGCCTGGGCCGCACGTTGGGTGGCGAAGCACGCGATATCGGTTCACCGCTGTGCCAGGACGCGCTGTCGCGGGTGATCCGCAACCCGTCCAATGCCACGGTGCAGCCGGACCAGGTAACCCGCGTGCTGATCAACCCGATCAACGCGGCCTCCGAATCGGTGCGCGGCCTGGACCTGAAGGGCAACTGGCGTTTCGATGCCGGCCACTATGGCCGGTTCACCACGCGCCTGGCCTACACCGTGGTGCTGGAGCACAAGTACCGGCAGTTCTCCGATGATCCGGAGCGTGACATCCGCAATTCGCTGGATGACTACCAGTGGCGCAGCAAGGCCAACGGCAGCATCACCTGGAACCAGGGTGACTGGACCACTACGCTGTACGGCAACCGCTTCGGCTCGCTGCCGAAGACCGATGGCAGTGGCCGCATCGCGCCGTACATGACGTACAACGCCAGCGTGTTCCGCCAGTTCGGCGAGAACCTGTCGGTGGGCGTGATCGTGAACAACCTGCGCGACAGCCGCCCGCCGGCGGACAGGAACGGTGGCGGCTGGCCGTTCTACCCGGTCGGCAACTACGACCCGTATGGCCGCCAGTACTGGGTGCAGCTGGACTACCGGTTCCGCTGATCGGGCGGGCAGACAGAAGGCCCGGCAATGCCGGGCCTTCTGCTGTGTCCCTATCCGCTGTGATGGCGCGCGCCGGCGGCCTAGGGCAGTGCCTGCTGCAGGTACGACTCGATGACGTAGCTGAAAGGCTGCTGCTGGCGGTCGCGCAACAGGGCACGCACCTCCAGGATCACGCCGCGGTCGCCTTCGCCCCGCGGCGGCCAGAACGTCTGGTCGGCCAAGGTCTGGCGCTGGAAACCGAGCGGGCCGACCACGCGACCGAAGGGTTCGTCGGTGCTGTCCAGCACCTGGTTCATGGCCGGGCTGAGATGGCCGGGCAGGTACCAGTTGTCGGCCTCGGACAGCACGCGGCTGCCGCAGACCAGCTGCACGCGGCGATAGCGCAGGTCGGCACCCGGCTTCACACCCAGCGCCTGCAGCACATCGGCGGGGGCAGGCTTGTCCTGGCCGTGCACACGCACCGCGCGGACCCGCGCCTGTTCGGCCAGGCCATGTTCGGCACACCAGTGTTCCAGCGTGGCAGTGGCGCTCTGTCCGGACAGCACGCGCTGGTGCAGGCGCTCGACCAGTGCAGCCGGGGCAATGCGCTGCTGGCCCGGCGGCGACTGCAGCGGCGCAGCGGCCGCCGCATCAGTGGCGGACAGGCTGGCGATCGGGGCGGCGGCAAGCAGGGACGCGGCCTGCCAGCGGCGGAGACGATCGTGGCGGTCGGACGGGCCCATGCGGCATCACAGCGGAAACAGGCGCCCATGTTACCCGTTCAGGGGTGTGCACGGCGTGGCTGCGACCGGTTGTCGCAGGGCAGTCATCGCTCTGATGAATGCGTGCCATCCAGATATTTCGTTGGCCGATGGCTGCGGCGAGGCGCACGATGGCGCCATTCTTGGCATTCCGGGAGTTCCCGATGACCCTCCAGTTCGTCCATGGCGGTGTCGACCGCGACGGTGCGCCACTGCATTTCCATATCCGTGATGGCCGCATCAGCGGGCTCAATGGCGAGACCGCGCCGGATGACGGAGCGGAATGCGTCGACCTGCAGGGCTTCGCGGTGCTGCCCGGGCTGGTCGACGGCCACATTCACCTCGACAAGAGCTTCGTCGGCGACCGTTGGCACCCGCACCAGCCGGTGAACAGCCTGCGCGAGCGGCTGGCGGTGGAGAAGGCGGCGGTGGCGGGTGCGGCATCGATGGTGGACCGTGCCGAGGCGCTGATCCGCCAATGCAGTGCTTTCGGTACGGTGGCGATGCGCTGCCATGTCGATATCGACGCCAGCACCGGTCTCGGCCATCTCGAAGCAGTGCGCGAGGCGGCGCTGCGCTGCGCCGACATCATGCGGATCCAGCTGGTGGCGTTTCCGCAGGCCGGGGTGATCTCCTGTCCCGGCACCGCCGCCGTACTGGAGCAGGCGCTTGCCGCGGGCGTGGAGGTGCTCGGCGGCATCGACCCGACCACGCTCGATGGTGATGCCGAAGGCCAATTGGCGCTGCTGTTCGGCCTGGCCGAGCGCTACGGCGTGCAGCTGGACATCCATCTGCACGAGCCCGGCGAAACCGGCCTGGCCCAGCTGCTGCGCATCGCGGCGCGGACGCGGGCTGCAGGCCTGCAGGGGCGGGTTGCGGTAAGCCATGCCTATTCGCTGGGCGACGTGCCGCTGGCGCGCGCGCTGCAGGTGGGCGAAGCACTGGCCACGGCGGGTGTGGCGATCATGAGCAATGCGCCGGGCGATCATCCGTTCCCGCCGCTGCGCGCGCTGCATGATGCCGGTGTGCGCGTGTTCGCAGGCAACGACAACATCCGCGACTGCTGGTGGCCGTATGGCAACGGCGACCTGCTGCAGCGGGCGATGTTGCTGGGCTACCGTTCCGGCTTCTACACCGATGCCGACCTGATGCTGGCGCTGGACTTGGTCACCACCCATGCCGCGCAGGTGATCGGCCTGCCGCAGCATGGTATTGCCGAAGGCCGGCCGGCGACCTTCGTGGCCGTGCGTGCCGACCACGGCCCGGCCGCCGTGGCCGGGGTGCCGGTGGAGCGCAGGGTGGTGGTCGACGGCCGCTGGCTGTAGATCCGCGTCATGGCGTGGACGGCACCATCGCGCGGTCTCATTCATCCACGCATGGCGTGGATCTACCCCGATATGCCGTCAGGCGTAATCGTCGGCGCGGGTAGCGACGAACTCTTCCAGCCACGCAAGCAGGTGGGCGATGTCGATGATCTCGCCCTGCTCCACGCGCTTGAGCAGCAGGGTGCTGGCGCCGATCTGCAGGCTGCTGTCGGCATAGCGCAGCACCGCGTCGATGCCCCAGGCATCGGTCACCTGCATCCAGGCCAGGCCCGGCACACGCTGTGCCAGAGTGTCACCGAATGCCACGCCCAGTGCTTCCCAGCCATCGCAGTCGGCGCGGTCGATCAGCTCGGCATCGACCACGCGCTGCAATGTGCTGGGGGCCAGCGGCCATTGCACCGGCAACGTCGGGAAGCTGGCGGCCACGCGCGCGGCGATCAGCGAGCGCTGGTGCTGCAGATGCGTCTGCAGTGCAGCAGGCAGGGGATCGAAACGGGTGGGAATTTCGTCGGACATGGCAAGGCGCCGTGGAGCACGGAAACAAGAGTCACTGTAGCCGGCGATGTAGTGCCTTGGCGTGGCAGGTCTGATCAGATATCGATGATCAATGCGCGAACTCTGATTGCTCCCGCAGGTGCAGCATCAAGGTCCGTATACGTCATTCTGCGCGGCTTAATTGTTCGCTCATGGGCTCAGCTGGGCTTGAGCGCCTGCTGGATGATGAGCTCCTCGAGGGCTTCAAGCAGATGATTGATCTCGATGACCTGGCCTTCTTCGACGCGCTTGATCAACACGGTGACGGCGCTGACGATGCTGTTGGCCTCTCCATAGCGGAGAACCGCATCGACGCCCCAGGCATCCGTTACTTGGGTCCAGGCAAGTTCCGGTACACGCTGTGCCAGACAGTCACCGAATGCGACCCCCAGTGCTTCCCAGCCGTCACAATCATCGTGATCGATCAGCTCTGCATCGACTACGCGTTGCAGCGTGCTCGGCAGCAGCGGCCATTGAACAGACACGGTGGGGAACGCAGATGCGACAAGGGCAGCAACCTGTGCACGCTGCTGCTGCATGTGCGCGATGAGTGCAGGTGGCAGCGGATCGAACCGCATGTCGGCTTCGTCCTTCGGAGCAGGAGTCAAAGTAACCTGGTACGTGCTGGTCATAGGCGGGGTAATCCGGAGAAGGGCGTTCCACCCTATCGTCCAGACTTCGGGGACGCCATCGGTGGGCCTTTTGCGACAAGCGTGCATTTGCTGGCGCACGAGCGCCCTTTCCGATGCCGGAGGGTCGTTTCCATCCACGCATGGCGTGGATCTACTGTGGTCAGTCCGGTTCGCGCTGTACCTGCCGCCACAGCTCGCTGGCCAGTGCCCGCACCGCATCATCGGCGTCGGCACGATGCAGCAGGCCGATCTCGTAGTTGTCGACCACCGGCAGCCCACGCTCGCCATCGATGATGCGGTGCTCGCGCGTGACCGCGCGGCGCGGCAGCAGGCTGATGCCGATGCCATCGGCCACGGCGCCCTGGATGCCACTGAGCGATGAGCTGGTGAAGGCGATGCGCCAGCGCAGGCCCAGCGCTTCCACGGCGTGGATCATCTCGTCGCGGTACAGGCCGCGCGGCGGAAACGTGACCAGCGGCAGCGGGTCCTGCTGCAGGCAGCTGCTGCGCAGGCTGTCGATCCAGTGCATCGGCTCTCGCCGGCAATGCACCGCCTGGCGGCTGTTGCGGCGCTGCTTGACCAGCACCAGGTCCAGCTCGCCGTGGTCGAAGCCCTGCGCCAGGTCACGGCTGAGGCCGCTGCTGATCTCCAGCTTCACCTGCGGGTGGCGGCGGCTGAAGGCGGCCAGCATGCGGGTGGTCTGCGGGTTGACGAAGTCCTCCGGTACGCCGATGCGGACCGCGGTTTCCACCGTCGCGCCGGCCAGCGCCTGTGCCATTTCCTCGTTCAGGTCGAGCATGCGCCGCGCGTAGCCGAGCAGGGTGTGGCCGGCATCGGTGGGGTGCACGTCGCGATGGCCGCGCTCGAGCAGGCGATGCCCGGCCAGTTCCTCCAGCCGCCGCACCTTCTGGCTGACCGTGGACTGGGTCGAATGCAGGCGCGTGGCCGCCGTGGTGAAGCTGCCGCAGTCGGCCACCATCACCAGCGCCCGCAGCAGGTCCAGTTCGAACAGGGTTCTATTCGATTTGGCACTGTCTTGCATTTGAACATTTCACTTCTGGATACCCAGGCCGACTTCTACCATGCGGGGCAGGGGCCGGCAATGCGCGGCTGTTGCTACCGTCGCACGGCGTTCCGTGGCGACGGACACGAGGAGATACTGTCATGCGCGTCCATCATTCCGCTGGCTGGCCTGCGCCCTTCGCGCGCGCGCTGCTGTTGTGCCTGCTGGCCATGGTCACCCCCGCCTGCACCGCCATGTCCCGGGCCGACGCAGACGCGCGCCTGCGGGATGCTGCCAGCCGCGGCGACGCCGATGCGGTGCGACAGGCGATCGAGGAGGGCGCCACGCTGGAGGCGCGCGATGGCCAGGGCCGCACCGCGCTGCTGCTGGCCACGCATGGCAACAACGTGGAGGCCGCGCGTGCGCTGATCGAAGCCGGTGCCGACGTCAATGCCAAGGACGCGATGCAGGACAGCGCCTACCTGTACGCCGGTGCGCGCGGCCTGGATGAGATCCTGGCGATGACTCTGGCGCATGGCGCCGATCTGCGCAGCACCAACCGCTATGGCGGCACCGCGCTGATTCCGGCCGCCGAGCGTGGCCACGTCGCCACCGTACGTACGCTGCTGCGCGCGGGCGTGGCGGTGGACCATGTCAACCGCCTGCACTGGACCGCGCTGCTGGAAGCGATCCTGCTCGGCGATGGCGGTGCGCGCCACGTGCAGATCGTGCAGCTGCTGCTGGAGGCCGGTGCCGACCCGGAGCTTGCCGACGGCGATGGCGTGACGCCGCTGACGCTCGCGCGCCAGCGCGGCTATACCGGAATTGAGACCCTGCTGCGCCAGCACGGCGCGCTCCGCTGAATGCAAACCCCTTCCACCCGCACGCTGGGCGTGCCCATCAGGATGCTGTCCATGTTCCGTTCCCGTCCGTTGTCCCTTGCCATCCTCCTTGCGGTAGCACCTCTGTCGGCGTCTGCCGCCGAGCGCGCCGACCTGCTGATCCGCAATGCCACCGTGGTCGATGTCGAGCACGCCAGCACCCTGGCCGGGCAGAGCGTGGTGATCCGCGGCGAGGACATCGTCGCCGTCGGTCCAGATGCGCAGCTGCGCAGCCAGTGGAGCGCGGCCCGCCAGATCGATGCCAAGGGCAAGTACCTGATCCCGGGGCTGTGGGACATGCACGTGCATTTCGGCGGTGGCCCGGCGCTGATCGAAGAGAACAAGGCACTGCTGCCGCTGTACATCGCGCACGGCATCACCACCGTGCGTGATTGTTCCGGCGATCTGCCCGAGCAGGTGCTGCAGTGGCGTGGCGAGATCGCCAAGGGCACGCTGTTCGGCCCGCGCCTGCTCAGTTCCGGCGCGAAGATCGAGGGCATCAAGCCGGTGTGGAAGGGCACGATCGAAGTGGGCAGCGAGACCGACGTCGACAAGGCGATTACCCGACTGCAGCACGACAAGGTCGATTTCGTGAAGATCACCGACAGCACGCTGACGCCGGAACTGTTCCTGTACTCGGCCAGCGCTGCGCGAAAGGCCGGCTTCAAGGCCTCGGGCCACATTCCAATGGCGCTGACCGTGGAGCAGGCGGTCGATGCCGGCCTGGCCTCGATCGAGCATCTGGACTACGCATTCAAGGCCGGCAGCAAGGACGAAGCGCAGATCGCCGCCGACTTCGGCGCCGGGCGCATCGATCGCGCCGAAGCCAATCGCCGCCTCGACGCCAGCTTCGACCGTGACACCGCGATGCATGCCTACCGTGATTTCGCCAAGCGTGGCGTGTTCGTGACCCCGACCCTCAACGGCGGCCGCATCCTCGATTTCCTTGACCAGGATGACCACGCCAACGACCCGTACCTGGCCTACATCGGCCCCGGCCTGCGCGCGACCTACCAGTGGCGCGTGGACCGCGCGGCGAAGGCGACGCCGGCGCAGATCGAAGCGCGCCACGCGCAGTACCACCAGGTGGCCGCGGTGCTGCCGATGCTGCAGGAGGCCGGCGTGACGATCATCGCCGGTACCGATGCGGGCTTCCTCAATTCGTTCAATTTCCCGGGCATCGCCCTGCACCAGGAGCTGCAGCTGTTCGTGAAGGAGGGCCTGAGCGCGCCGCAGGCGCTGTCGGCCGCCACCCGTTCCGGCCCGGCCTGGTTCGGCCAGATGGACCGCTACGGTGGCGTTGCACAGGGCAAGGCTGCCGATCTGGTGCTGCTGACCGCCAACCCGCTGCAGGACATCGCCGCCACCGAGAAGATCGACAGCGTCATCCTGCGTGGCAACGTGTATGACCGCGCCGCGCTGGACAGGATGCTGGCCGACACCAGGGCCAAGGTCGCGGCGTGGAATGCCGAGGCGGCGAAGGCCAATTGAGGGTGGGGCGGGGCGGAATCCACGCATGGCGTGGATCTACCGGTTGCCGTCCGGGCATCCATACCCGCGATCAGCAGTGGATCCACGCCATGCGTGGATGATGCGGCCGATGACCTAACGCGGTGCCGGCCGCATGCCATGCAGCTGCGGCAGTGCGGCCTTCATCGCATCGATGAAGGCGCGCAGCCGCGGCGGCTGCTGGCGCGCGGCAGGAAACACGACATGCACCGGCAGTGCCGGCGCCTGCCAGTCCGGCAGCAGCTGCACCAGACGCCCTTGGGCGAGGTCGTCGGCCACCAGCCAGGCCGAGACCACCGCTGCGCCCAACCCGGCGCGTGCAGCCTGCTGCACCACGAACAGGTTGTCGCTGAGCAGGCGCGGGCTGATCGAAAGGGTATGCGCGCGCCCCTGCGCGTCATGCAGCAGCAGGCGTTCGCGGTAGTAGGTGACCAGCGAGATCCATGGCAGTGCCTGCGCCTGTTCCGGCGTACTGACCGCCGTGGCGTCCACCAGCGAGGGCGCTGCCACGACGATGCGCGGCACTTCGGCCAGCGGCAGTGCCACCATGCGCGGTTCGTCGACCGGTCCCACACGCACCGCGCAGTCGACGCCTTCGGCGATGAAATCCGGACGACGATCTTCCAGGATCCACTCCAGGCTCAGCTGTGGGTGCTGGGCGAGGAACGCGAGCATGGTCGGAAGCAGCTGCGCCTGGCCAAAGGCATGCGGCACCATCACCCGCAGGCGTCCGCGCAGCGTTTCCGGTTCGCCGTTCAGTTCGGCCTGCAGCGACTCCCATTCGTCGACCACGCGTTGTGCATGACGCTGGCAGCGCAGGCCGTCCTCGGTCAGTTGCAGGCCGTGGGTGGAACGCTGCAGCAGGCGCAGGCCGAGCTGTCGCTCCAGTGCCTGCAGGCGTCGGCTGACCGTCGGCTGGGTGGTGCCCAGCTGCAGGGCCGCAGCAGACAGGCTGCCGGCATCGACGATGCGCAGGAAGGTGCGCAGCAGATCCAGGCGATCAGCGCCGGTGGCGAGGTCATTCATGCATGTGGCGTATGAAATATATGTGCCAGAGCCTACTACAGACGTCTGGCGAATACAGGCAGGATACGCCCACTTCCTATCCGGGCTCCCCCATGTCTACCCCCTCGCTGTCTGTTGCGGCCGCACCGGCGACCGTACCTTCCACCCCGTTGGTGCTGGCAATGGCGGCCGGTGCCGGCTTCTCGGTCGCGTCGCTGTATTACAGCCAGCCCATGCTGGGCCTGATAGCCCAGGACCTCGGCGCAGGTGAGCGCGCCGCCGGCCTGGTGCCAACCCTGACCCAGCTCGGCTACGCACTGGGCATCCTGCTGCTGGCACCGCTGGGCGATCGCTTTGACCGCCGCCACCTGATCCTGTTGAAGTCCGCGCTGCTGGCGCTCGCCCTGGGCGCAGCAGCAATGGCCGGGCAGCTGCCGGGCCTGCTGGTGGCCAGCCTGCTTGTCGGGCTGACGGCCACCCTGGCGCAGGACATCGTGCCCGCAGCGGCGGTGCTGGCGCCGGACGCGCAGCGCGGCCAGATCGTCGGCCGGGTGATGACCGGCCTGCTGCTCGGCATCCTGCTGTCGCGGGTGGTCAGTGGCGTGGTGGCTGAAGCGTGGGGTTGGCGCACGCAGTTCGTGCTGGCGGCGGTATCGGTGGCGGCGATGGGCGCGGTGATGGCGCGTGCGCTGCCGCGCTTCGCGCCGACCAGCACGCTGCGCTATCCGGCGTTGTTGGGTTCGTTGTTGGCGTTGTGGCGCGAGCAGCCGCAGCTGCGCCGTGCGGTGGCCAGCCAGTCGCTGCTGGCCGTGGGATTCAGCGCGTTCTGGTCGACCCTGGCGCTGATGCTGCATGCCCGCCTGGGGCTGGGTAGTGCGGCGGCGGGTGCGTTTGGTATTGCGGGTGCGGCCGGTGCACTGGCCGCGCCGTTTGCCGGCCGTTTTGCTGATCGACTGGGGTGCCATGCGGTGGCACGGCTGGCGATTGCGGTGGCGCTGCTGGGCTTCGGCCTGCTGCTGGCCGAAGCCTGGTTGCCGGCCGCCGCGCTGCTGCCGTTGCTGGTGGTGAGTGCGCTGCTGTTCGACTTCGGCTTCCAGTCGGCGCTGGTGGCGCACCAGACCCTGGTCTACGGCCTGGTACCGCCGGCACGCAGCCGGCTCAATGCGCTGTTGTTCACCGGCATGTTCATCGGCATGGCCGCCGGCGGTGCGCTGGGCAGCTTGGCGCTGGCGCAATGGGGATGGCACGGCGTGGCCTGGTTGGCGGTGGTGTGTGCGGGCAGCAGCCTGCTGCTGCGTTTGAAGTAGGGGGGTGTTTGGCAGGGCTTGCAGCCCTGCACCTGCTGGAGGCAACAGCAACAGCAACAGCAACAGCGGGGTTACTGTAGGGAGGCGGGGTGGGTCCGGTTGCGGGGGACGCCGTGAATCCCCAGTCCGGCCCAGCCGCTGGCGGCTGGGCGTTCGGGCGCTTGCGAAGCAATGCTTCGCAAGCGAAGCGCCCTCACCCATGGGGGCTCGGTCGCGCCTTGCTCGTGTGCGCTGTCCTGCGCACACGGCAAGACCGGGGTTGGGCGTCCTGCCCAACCCGCCCGAGGCATGCCTCGGGCCCATGGCGCTCACGCCCCCGCAACCGGACCCACCCCGCCTTCGACAGGTTCCTGCGGTCTGTTGGAATGGCTCTTGGGGTCAGATCCGTTTTCCTTCGGAAAACGGATCTGACCCCTGATTGATTTCGATATCTGACAGAAGTGTCGACCAAGGTCGACACCTACCAACCGCCATCGGAATCTGTCAGAGGTGGGGCGGTGTCGGAGTGCGGGGTGTCAGCCGCATGGATGCGGCTGCCAAGCTTACAGGGACGTACTTGCAGCGTCCGCGCAGTCCGACACCGCCGCGCCATCCCACGGAGAGCCCGCTTTTGATTTTGCTGTTGAGGTTGCCGGCCAGCGGCCGGCACTACCGCGGGTGCAGGGCTGCAGGCCCTGCCGAACCCCCCCCCTAATCGTGCCCGCTGTCGTCCAGGCTGATGATGCCGCGCCGCAGCGCCTGGGTGACCGCATGGGTGCGATCACCCACGCCGAGCTTGTCCATCAGGCTTTTCATGTGCGCCTTCACCGTCTGCTCCGAAATCTGCATGCGCTCGCCGATGCGCTTGTTCGACAGCCCTCCGGCCACGTGCCGCAGTACCTCGGTCTCGCGCGGTGACAGGCGGTCTTCGATCACATGCGCGGCGATGCTGGCGGCCACCGCTGGAGGAATCGGCGCACGGCGGCCACCGGCCACCATGCGGATGGTGTCGACCAGTTCGTGGCGCAGCATGTCCTTGAGCAGATACGCGCTGGCGCCGGCCTGCAGTGCCCTCACCGCACGTACGTCACCGCGATAGGTGGTCAGCACGATGATGCGGGCGCGTGGGTCCAGCGCGCGGATCCGCACGATGGCTTCCACACCATCCAGGCGGGGCATCTGCAGGTCCATCAGCACGACGTCAGGCTGCAACTGCTGGTAGCGTGCGATGGCTTCTTCGCCATCGGCGGCTTCGCCGAGCAGGCGCAGGTCGGCATGAGCGCCCAGCAGTGCCGCCAGGCCATCACGCAGCAGCGGGTGGTCGTCGACCACCAGCACGCCGATCGGGGCAGGGGACTCAGTCATGGTTTTCTCTACTCCAGGGCCAATGCCAACGCGATCGGCGGCGCTGATACAGCCGCCGGGCCGGAACTGCCAGCGCGACTTCGGTACCCAGCCCGGGGCGGGTCCACAGCTGCAGTTCCGCGCCGAGGCGCTGGGCGCGCTCACGCATGCCCTGCAGGCCCCAATGGCCATGGCCGGCATTTTCGTGGGTGATGCCCACGCCATCGTCGCGCACGTGCAGCAGGAAGCAGCGCTTTCCGTAGGAAAGTTCCACTTCGATGGCGCTGGCGTTGGCATGACGCAGCGCATTGCGGATGGCCTCGCGCCCGATCAGGAACACCTCTTCGGCCGCGTCGGCCTGCAGCGGTGGCGTCGCGCCTTCCACGGTCAGGCGCAGGGGATTGATGCCATGCCCGGCGTATTCGGCGTGCACGTCGGCCAGCGCCGAAGCGAGGTCGCGGCCCGCGAACGGCGCCTCGCGCAGCGCATTTACCCGCTCGCGACCCTCGGCCAGGTTGCGCTCGGCCAGCTGCATCGCTGACTCAAGCTGGCTGCGCACCGGTTCCGGCGTCTGCGCTGACTGGCTGATCGCGTGCAGGCGCAGGATCAGGCCCTGGCTACCCTGCAGCAGGGTGTCGTGCAGGTCGCGCGCGATGCGTTCGCGTTCGCCGTTGCGCTCCTGCAGGCGCGCGCGGAACAAGGCTGCCAGCTGGCCGCTGCGGATGCGTACGGCCAGCACCAGCAGTGCAAGCACGGCGGCGGTGCATAGCAGCTTGAACCACAGGGTCTGCATGAAGGTGGGAGCGATGCGGAAGCTGCGGCTGGCCGGTGCGGTGCTCCAGATGCCATCCTCGTTGGCGGCTTCAACCTCGAACCGGTAGCTGCCGGGCGCGAGGTTGGTGTAATACGCACGTGTGCTGCTGCCAGCGTCCTGCCAGCCGTCATCCACGCCCGACAGGCGGTAGCGGTATCGGTTGCGCTCCGGACGTGCCAACGACAGCGCCACGTAGTCAATCTGCAGCTGGCTGGTGCCGGCCGGGAGGCGCAGACCATCGCGTAGCGGCGCGTGCTCGCTGCCATACAGCACCTCGCCGATGCGCACGCTGGGAGCCATCGTATTGACGTGCGAGCGGGTGGTGTCCAGCCAGGCCAGGCCCTGGTTGGTGGCCAACCACAGCAGGCCGTCGTCGGCCAGCGTTGCGGTGGCGATCGGTCCGCTCTGCAGGGCAATGCCCGGCATGCCGTCAGCTGCGTCGAACAGGCGTGGCATGACCGGCAGGCCGCTGCGCACGGCGCGGCGCAGCAGGCCGGTTTCCAGGCGAACCAGGCCACGGCTGCCGTTGAGCCACAGGTATCCATGTGCATCGGTGACCATGCCGGTGATGCCTTCCAGTACGCCGGCCATGTCAGTGCGCACCGGAACGAAACGGCCATTGCCCAGGCGTGCTGCCAGCCCGGCCTCGCCGGCGATCAGCAGAAGGTCCCGGTGGTGCAGCATCGCGGTGATCGGCCCTACCGACAGGCCGTCCCCGGAGTCGAAGCTCTCAGTGCCATTCGCACCCAGGCGGCGCAGGCGGCCATCGGCATAGCCGAGCAGCAGCTGGCCATCGGCATCCAGCGCCAGCGATGAGCAGGCCTGCTCTGGCAGGCGGATTTCACGTTGCCACTGGTCATGCTGGTAGTGCAGCACCCCGCGTTCTCCGGCGCAGACCCAGGCCTGTCCGTCATCGGGGAACAACAGGGCATGCAGCGGCTGCCCGGTGAACGGCGCCGGCAGCGGGATCAATGTGGTGTGGCCGGCGACCGTGCGCGCGAGGTTGACCCAGTCGAACTGCCAGATCGGCGTGGGTGCCTGCCGAGCGGCGGCCTGCAGCTGCGTGGCGCTGCCATCCAGCAGGGGGCGCCGCAGGTCGTAGGGCTTGAGGTCTTCGCCATAGCCATACACGCGCCCATCGCTGGCCCGTACCAGCGAGCGGTAGGGATCGCTCGGGCCGACCACCAGGGCGTGCACGCTGCGTGCGCGGAAGCGGTTGAGGCCGAGATTGGTGCCGACCCAGAGATTGCCTTCGCGATCGACGATGATCGGCACTGCCGATGTGGCAGTCAGTCCTTGCGGCGAATCGAAGCGTTCCATTCGCACGGCCCGGGTGCCGTCGAAGGTGATGCGGGCGACGCCGCCGTGCGGGCTCATCGTGGCCCACAGCGCGCCATCGGCAGTGAACTGCAGGCGCGCAGCAACCAGTTCCGGCAACCGCCGCGCCTCACGTTCGCCGGCCGCCAGCAGACCCTGCGCGTTGGCCAGCGGCGAGGTGCCTCTCACCCGGTCGGCCAGCCACACTTCACCCTGCGGGCTTTCGGCCAGCGTCGCCATCTGCGAGACCGCGATGCCGGTGTCCTCGAACGCGGCCTGGCCCGCCGCGCGCATCCAGATCTTCAGGCCGGCCAGCACCCAGAACCTGCCCCGGCTGTCGTGCAGCACCCACTGCACACGGTGCTCGGGCAGGCCGGCAGCGGCCGGCAGTGGCTGCCAGCGGTGTCCGTCAAAGCGGCGCAGCCCGCCATTGATCGCCGCCCAGAGTTGGCCATCGCGATCCTGGCTGAAGCGCGGCACCACGCCGACCGGCACCCCCTGCTCACGGCCGTAGCTGTGCAGCCGTCCCTGCGCGAAGCGGCTGATGCCGGCCTGGAAGTAGCCGATCCACAGGGCGCCGTCGGCGGCATGCGCCAGCGTGACCATGTTGGTGGACGGGAACTGGCTACCGACGGGCGCTGCCTGCCGTTCGAAGCGACGGCCATCGAAGCGGTACAGGCCCGAGCCGGTAGCCAGCCACAACAGGCCCTCACGGTCCTGGGCAATGTCCCATATATCGCCTGGGGCGCCCTGGCCGACACGCCAGGCCGTATGTTCGTAATCGGGCAGCCCGCCGCTCACCGGCGGGCGCTGCACGGCGAGGGCGGGCAGGGCGGTCAACAGCAGCAGGCACGTCAGCAGCGCCGGCAGGCAACGCAGGAACGGGAAGGGGCGGCCACGCATGGCGCGCATTCTGGCAGGTGCGGGGCAGTCCGGGGTGACCCGAACGGGGTAGGCGGTGGCCGCTGCGGTCGGCTATCACGCCGGCATCTCCTCCTGGAACCTGGCCATGCAGCGCCTGTTCGTGATGTTCCCTGATCGGGGGCCGGGCATCGGCCTGCTGTGGTTCCGGCTGTGCGTGACCGCCGCGCTGTGCGCGCCGGATGCTCAGGGCAGTGGGTGGTCGGCGCTGTGCCTGCTTGCAGCGGCCATGCTTGCACTGGGTATGTTGACGCCACTGGCAGCGCTCACTGCGGCCGTGGGCCTGTTCGCGCAGCAGGCGCCCTGGCCACTGGTGGCATTGCCGCCGGCGCTGCTGCTTGTGGGGCCGGGGGCCTATTCACTGGATGCGTGCCTGTTCGGGCGCCGCCTGCTCGGCCGTCGGCCTCCCCCATTCGGGTAGGTGCCGGCCTCGACCGACGGGGGTAGGGCATCGCGCAACGGCCACGCACCATGGGGCACCCCCTCGCGGCGCCCCGCATGGTCACCGTCACTCCGCCCGATCTGCCCGCCGCGCCACTGGCACCGCAGCAGGCCGCCGCACTGCAGCGCGCCCTGCGCTATGTCGATGAGCATCTGTCGCAGCCGCTGCGGGTCACCGAACTGGCGGCCGTCGCCTGCGTCAGCCGCTTCCACCTTGTGCGCCTGTTCCGTAGCGGCACCGGCGCCAGCCCGCTGCGCTATGTGCGCCGTCGCCGCATCGAACGCGCACGCCAGCTGCTGCCTGGCGCGCGGTTGCCGATGGCGTGCCTGGCCCAGCAGCTGGGCTTCTTCGACCAGAGCCACTTCGTCCGCAGCTTCCGCGCGGAGACCGGCTGCAGCCCCGGCCAGTACCTGGCCGGCGATGCCGCCCTGTCGCTTCCCCTTGATCGTGTTTCCAACGGAGTCCATCCATGACCCATGCCACCGCCACGCCCGCCCCGGCCCTGCTGTCGCCGACCGACCACGCCCTGGTGCTGATCGACTTCCAGTCGCAGATGGCGTTCGCCACCCACACCATCGACATCTCCGCGCTGCGCAACAACGTGTCGCTGATCAGCAAGGGCGCCAAGGGGTTCAACGTGCCGGTCGTGTTGACCACGGTGGCCGAGACGTCATTCTCTGGCCCGATGTTCCCGGAGCTGCCGCAGATCTTCCCGGGCCAGCCGGTGTTCGACCGCACTTCGATGAACACCTGGGAAGACCAGCCGGTGATCGATGAGATCAACCGCATCGGCAAGCGCCGGCTGGTTCTTGCCGGCCTGTGGACCAGCGTCTGCATCGTTGGGCCGGCACTGTCGGCGCTGGCGCAGGGCTTTGAGGTGTATGTGATCACCGATGCCTGTGGCGATGTCAGCGAGGAAGCGCACGAGCGTGCGATCACCCGCATGGTGCAGGCCGGCGCGGTGCCGATGACCAGCGTGCAGTACCTGCTCGAACTGCAGCGCGACTGGGCACGGGGTGAAACCTACGACCTGACCACCGGCATTGCGCGCGATCACGCTGGCGGCTACGGCATCGGCATCCAGTACGCCAAGCGGATGTTCGGTGCGCAGGAAGGCGGGCACTGAGCATGGTTGCCGGCCATGGCCTCGACCTGGCCTTGCTGATGCTGCGCGTGGCGGCAGGAGGCTTCCTGCTGCCGCACGCGCTGGGCAAGCTGTTCGGCTGGTTCGGGGGGCCGGGGCTTTCCGGCTTCGCCACCGAGCTGCGCGGTTTCGGGCTGCCCGCAGTGGCACCGTTGCCATTGCTGTTGGCCTTGCTGCAGGTGTTGTCCGGGCTGGCCGTGCTGCTGGGCTGGCAGACTCGCATCGCTGCGCTTGCGGCGGCTGCCTTCATCGGCTTCACCGTGCTGTTGGCCCTGCCCAAGGGCTGGTTCTGGATGCGCGGCGGCAGTGAGTACCCGTTGATGTGGACCACGGTGCTGCTGGCCCTCGCGCTGGCCGGCCCCGGCGCCTGGGCGCTGGACGGCCAACGCTTTCCGGGAGAATTCGCATGAGTCACGATCCCCTCGATCACGGCCGCCGCAACGTGGTGCTGGCCAGCGGTGCCGCTGTTGCGCTCGGCTTGGCAGGTCGCGCCGGTGCCGCACTCGATTCCACTTCCAAGGAGCGTCGCATGAGCACGCTGGTCATCCGCAATGCCCGCATCACCACCCTTGACCCACAGCAGCCGCATGCACAGGCGCTGGCCGTGCAGGAAGGGCGCATCGTTGCCGTCGGCAGCGACGAGGAGATCATGCGCGGCTGGGGCAATGAAGCGACGCTGATCGACGCGCAGGGCAGGCGCCTGCTGCCTGGCCTCAACGACAGCCATACCCACCTGATCCGCGGTGGCCTGAACTACAACCTGGAACTGCGCTGGGACGGCCTGCGTTCGCTGGGCGACGCACTGGACATGCTGAAGGCCCAGGTCGACCGCACGCCCGCACCGCAGTGGGTGCGCGTGGTTGGTGGCTTCACTGCCGCGCAGTTCAACGAGAAGCGCCTGCCGACCCTGCAGGAGCTCAACGACATCGCGCCGGATACGCCGGTGTTCCTGCTGCACCTGTACGACCGCGCGCTGCTCAACCGCGCCGCGCTGCGTGCGTGCGGCTACAGCAAGGACACGCCGGATCCGCCGGGCGGGCAGATCGTGCGCGATTCGCTGGGCAACCCGACCGGGCTGCTGCTGGCCAAGCCGAATGCGTTGATCCTGTACGCCACGCTGGCCAAGGGGCCACGCCTGCCGATCGAGTACCAGGCCAATTCGACGCGCCACTTCATGCGCGAACTGAACCGGCTGGGCGTCACCTCGGTGATCGACGCCGGCGGTGGCTTCCAGAACTACCCCGAGGACTACCAGGTCATCGAGCAGCTGCATCGCGATGACCAGCTGACAGTGCGCATCGCCTACAACCTGTTCACCCAGAACAAGGGGAAGGAGGCGGATGACTTCCGTGGCTGGAGCGAGATCCTGCAGCCGCGCCAGGGCGATGACCTGCTGCGCCACAACGGCGCGGGCGAGATGCTGGTGTTCTCCGCCGCCGACTTCGAACTGTTCAACGAGCCGCGCCCGGAACTGCCGCCGGAGCTGGAGCCGGAACTGCACGACGTGGTGAAGCTGCTGGTCGAGAAGCGCTGGCCCTTCCGCATCCACGCCACCTACGACGAGAGCATCACGCGCATCCTGGACGTGTACGAACAGGTCAACCGCGAGGTGCCGTTCGATGGCCTGCACTGGTTCATCGACCACGCCGAGACCATCACCCCACGCAACATCGAGCGCATCCGTGCGCTGGGTGGCGGTATCGCCGTGCAGCACCGCATGGCCTACCAGGGCGAGGCGTTCGTCGAGCGCTATGGCGTACAGGCTGCGCGGCATACGCCGCCGGTCAAGCGCATGCTGGCCGAAGGTGTACCGGTCGGCGCCGGTACCGATGCCACCCGCGTGGCCAGCTACAACCCGTGGGTGGCGTTGTCCTGGCTGGCGACCGGGCGCACCGTGGGCGGCCTGGCGCTGTATGGCGAGGAGAACCTGCTCGAACGCGAGCAGGCGTTGCGCCTGTGGACGCAGGGCAGTGCCTGGTTCTCCGGCGACGAAGCGGTGAAGGGCACGCTGAAAGCTGGCCGCCTGGCTGATTTCATCCTGCTCTCGGCCGACTTCTTCCGCGTTGATGACGCGCAGATCGCCGACATCACCAGCCTGCTGACCGTGGTCGGCGGCCGCATCGTGCATGCCGACGGGGATTACGCCGGCCTGGCGCCGCAGCTGCCACCGGCGATGCCGGACTGGTCGCCGGTCAACCGCTTCGGTGGCTACCACGTTGGCGGCGCCGCCAACGGATTGGCCGCCGCGCATCGCCACCATCACGGTGTGGCCTGCAGTACGCATGGTGCTCACGGCCATGCCGCGCTGCATGCGGCGCCCACTGACGACCTGAGCGCCTTCTGGGGTGCGATGGGATGCTCGTGCTTCGCGTTCTGAGCCTGGCGCTGCTGGCCATGCCATGGATGGCGCTGGCTTGTGACACCGGCCGCTGCACCGACGTGGGCGGCGGGCAACTGCAATGGGACGCCTCGCTGCGCCTCAGGGGGATGTACTACGACCCGGCCCGATTCGGTATCGGCGGCAGTGAAGACGGCTACGGCCTGCTGCGTGCACTGGCGTCGGCCACCTATGTCGAGGACAACTGGCAGGCACGGCTGCAGCTGGGCGTGCATGCCGAGAATGGCAAGGCAGGCGGCCCGGGCCGTACCGACAGTGGCGCGTTGGACGTGCAGCAGGCCTACTGGCGCTGGCAGCGCGGTGGGTTCCATCTGCAACTCGGTCGGCAGGAAGCCGGCTATGGCAGTTCGCGGCTGTTGTCGGTGCGCGATGGGCCGAACATCCGGCTGGCATTCGATGGCGCCCGTGCAGGCTGGAAAGGCCGCCTCGGCACGCTGGACCTGATGGCGCTGCGACCGCTGGAGAACCGACCCGGCGCCTTTGATGACCGCGGCGAACGCGGTGCCCACCTGTGGGGCGCGTATGCGACCACCGCGCGGGGTCGTGGCCCAGGGCAATGGGATCTGTACCTGCTGGACTACCGTCGTGAAGGCGCGCGCTTTGCGGCGGGCTCCGGTACCGAGCGCCGGCAGACACTCGGTGCGCGCTGGTTCGGCCAGTCAGGTCTGCTGGACTGGAACAGTGAGCTGGTGGCGCAGGGCGGTGAACTGCAGACGGTTGCCGGCACGCTGGATGTCCGCGCCTGGACGCTCGCCACCGACACCGGCTGGCGCTGGACCGAGCGGCCGCTGCAACCGAGGCTGGGGCTGAAGGCGGATATCGCCAGTGGCGACGGCAAGCTGCATGACGGCCGCCTGGGAACCTTCAATGCACTGTTCCCTAAATCGGCCTACTTCAGCGAGGCCAGCCTGCTGGCCCCGGCCAACCTGATGGACCTGCAACCGACCCTGACCCTGCGCCTGCATCATGCGGTGACCACGGAACTGGGCGTACAGATGGCGTGGAAGCAGCGTCGTGCCGATGCGGTCTACACCACACCGGCACCGCTGCTGGCGTTGCCGGGGAGCGCCGGTGGCGCGCGCCGCATCGGCACCCAGTACAAATCTGAAACCCGCTGGCAGGCCAGCAAACACTGGCAATGGCAGCTGCAGCTGGCCTGGGTCGACGCCGGTCCTGCACTGAAGCAGGCCGGAGGCCAGGACACGCTGTTCGCCTCGATCGTTGGAGCATGGCAATGGTGAACGCAACCGCGTCGCAACACTCCACACAGGCCGCAGGCGCCTGGTCCCCGCTGAAGATCCAGATGTTCCGTTCGATCTGGCTGGCAATCCTGGCCAGCAACATCGGCACCTGGGTCAATGATGTAGCCGCCGCCTGGGTGATGGCCGAACGCACCGGTTCGCCGTTGATGGTGGCCCTGGTGCAGTCGGCCACCACTGTGCCGATCGTGCTGCTGGCGCTGGCCGCCGGAACGCTGGCCGACATCGTTGATCGCCGCAGGTACCTGCTGGCGACCCAGGGCTGGATGCTGCTGGTCGCGGCAGCGATGGCGGCGCTGACTGCGATGGACATGCTGACCCCGCAGTTGCTGGTGCTGCTGACCTTCTGCATGGGCTGTGGTGCGGCGATGGCAATGCCCGCGCAGGCCGCCATTGTCTCCGAGCTGGTACCGCAGCCGATGCTGGCCTCGGCGGTGGCGCTGAACTCGATCGGCATCAACATCGCGCGCTCGATCGGCCCGGCCATTGGTGGCGTGATCGTGGCGCAGCTGGGTGCGGTGTGGGCATTCGGCTTCAACGCCATCACCTTCGCCGCGATGCTGTTCGTCGTGTGGGGCTGGACGCGTGATCCCAAGCAGTCCAGGCTGCCACCGGAAGGTTTCGGTGCCGGCTTGAAGGCGGGCCTGCGTTACGCCAGCCGCGCCGGGCGGCTGCAGGCTGTGCTGATCAAGTCGGTCGGCTTCTTCTTCTTTGCCGCGGCGATGAACGCGCTGTTGCCGGTGGTGGTGCGTGGGCAGATGCATGGCGGGGCGGGGCAGTACGGCATGCTGCTGGGCTGCATCGGCATCGGCGCATTGGGCGGTGCGCTGCTGCTGCCGAAGCTGCGTGCGCAGCTGGATCGTGACCTGTTGGTACTGCTGGCGACCTTGTCGCTGGCCCTGAGCCTGGTCGGGCTGGCGCTGACCCGCAGCTGGTACGTGCTTCCGGCGGTGATGCTGGTCAATGGATTTGCGTGGATCACCGTGCTGTCGTCGCTGCAGATCGCTGCGCAGACTGCGGTTCCGGCATGGGTACGTGCGCGTGCACTGGCGCTGTACATCATGGTGTTCTCCGCTGGCATGGCGGCCGGTGGCCTGAGCTGGGGCGCGCTCGCACAGCGCACCTCGCCGGAGCTGGCGCTGCTGGTGGCTGCCGCAGGTGCGGTGATCGGCGGATTGCTGGTGTGGCGTGTGCGCATCGCCGGTACCGAAGACCTGAACCTGCGTCCGGCCGGGCACTGGCCGGCACCAGAGCTGTCGGTGCCGGTGTCGAATGATCGCGGCCCGGTGCTGGTCACCATCGAGTACCGCATCGACGATGCTGATCGTGCCGCGTTCCAGGCGCAGATGCGCGCGCTGGGCACGATCCGCCGCCGCGATGGGGCCGTGGTCTGGGGCGTGGTCGAGGATGTGGCCAGCCCGGGCATCCACCTGGAGTATTTCGTGACCCCGTCGTGGCTGGAGCACCTGCGCCAGCACGAGCGCATCACCGCCGACGACAAGGCGATCCAGGAAGTGCTGCGGGAACTGCATCGCGGTGAGCGCGCACCGGTGGTACGTCACTTCGTGGGTGGGCATGACCCGCTGCCTGCCGCCGTGCCGCATCACCACACCGACATCTGACCCGCAGGTGGTAGAGCCGGCCGCTGGCCGGCTGCGCGTGATCACGATGGATGATCGGGTTGCCGGCCAGCGGCCGGCACTACCGAAGGAGCGGCGGCGCCCTGGGGCGCCACCGCGGGACATCATTTGCGTGCGAACGCCAGCAGGTCGGCGTTGAACTGGTCGGCGTGGGTGATGGTCAGGCCATGCGGCGCGCCGGTGTACACCTTCAGCTCGGCGTCCTTGATGATCTGCGAGGACAGCTTGGCCGAAGCATCGAACGGCACGATCTGGTCGTCATCGCCGTGTACCACCAGCGCCGGCACGTCGATCTTCTTCAGGTCTTCGGTGTAGTCCACTTCCGAGAATTCGTGCACGCAGTCGTACTGGCCCTTGACGCCACCGAGCATGCCCTGCAGCCAGAACGCATCACGCATGCCCTGGGTGACGGTATTGCCATCGCGGTTGGCACCGAAGAACGGTGTGGTCAGGTCCTTGAAGAACTGCGAGCGGTCACCGCCCGTGCCCTTGCGGATGCCGTCGAACACCTCCAGCGGCGTACCGGCCGGGTTGGCATCGGTCTTCAGCATCAGCGGTGGCACCGCGCCGACCAGCACCACCTTGGCCACGCGCTTGCTGCCGTGGCGGCCGATGTAGTGGGCGACTTCGCCGCCACCGGTGGAATGGCCGACCAGGATCGCATCCTTCAGGTCCAGTGCTTCGATCACTGCGGCCAGGTCATCGGCGTAGGTGTCCATGTTGTTGCCGTCCCAGGTCTGGCTGGAGCGGCCGTGGCTGCGACGGTCGTGAGCGATCACGCGGAAGCCGTTCAGGCCCATGAACAGCATCTGCGGGTCCCAGGCATCGGACGACAGCGGCCAGCCGTGGGCGAACACGATCGGCTGGCCGGTACCCCAATCCTTGTAGAAGATGCGGGCGCCGTCGGCGACGGTGATGAAGTTGCTCATTGTGGTTTCCTTGGCGGAAGGGAGGGACGGCCGCGGCGTGGATGCCGGAGCCTCCGGCAGTACAGCGCAGGGCAAGAGCGGCGACTTGCACGGCTGTGCTGGATTGCGCCGGATGTGACGCATATCGCTCTAGCACGAAGCCGTTCCGGCATTGACGATGGCGGCTGCCCTGTCGAGGAGCCTGCAATGTCGAATGCGTTCTGGAGCCTGTGGGTGTGCCTGCTGCTGACCACGGCGGCGCACGCCCGGACCAACGTCTACAAATGCGTGGACGGGCCGCATCCTGTCTACCAGCAGACGCCGTGCCAGGGGCGTGCGGAATGGCGCTGGGAGGTGCCGCCGGAGCCGCCTTCGACAGGTGCGACCGTGGCCAAGCCAGCGAGCTCGGCCTCAAGCCGTCCGCGTGTGGTGCAGCAGGGGCGTGCGCGGGCCGCTCTGATACCCATCAGCACCGATCCCGCCGCCTGTGAGCACGCGCGGCAGCAACGCGGGAAGGTGCTCGCCAAGGCCAAGCGCCTGGACTTCGTACAGCGGCGGCAGCTGGATGATGCGGTGCATGACGCGTGCCGTTGAATCCAGGTGCCAGAAACGACAACGGCGCCCAAGGGCGCCGTTGAGAGCAGATGCCAGGTGCCGGACCTCAGCGACCGTCGCTGGCCGTCGCCGGTGCCGGCGAGGGCACGCTGTCAGGTTTGGGCAGGCTCAGCTCCGGGTTGCCCTGTTCGGCCTGCAGGATCTGGATGCGGCGCTGCAGGGCGTCCAGCTGGCTGTTCGTGCTCTGCACGTCGCTGCTCAGGCTGACTGCCTGCTGCTGGGCCTGCTGCAGGGCCGCGCTGACCTGGGCCGACTGCGCCTGCTGCTGTTCCATTTCCTGCTGCAGGGTGCGCAGGCGTTCCTCGTTGTAGGCCACCAGGCGCTCGGTATAGCGCTTGCCGGCTTCCAGGCGGGTGGTGTCGATGTAGACCTGGGCAAGCTGCTCGGACTGTTGCGCGAAGGTGCGGTAGACACGCTCGGCGTTGTCGACGGCGTCAGTCTTGATCACCCGCCAGAAATTCTTCTCCTGGAACAGGGCGACGTAGTAGGTCAGGGTGTTGGCGTTGAACAGCAGGCTGGCGCCGTAATTGCCGTTGTAGGTGGTGCGCAGCTCGGTCAGCTGGCGGGCATCCATCAGCTGCTTGAGCTCGTCAACGGTATTGCGCACCACCGGTGCGCTACGAGCGGCCGGCTCTGCGGCAGCTTCGCGGTCGCCACGGGCAGCCATCGCCGCTGGTGCCACCAGCATCATGCTCACGGCCAGCAGTGCCGCGCCGTACGCGCGCCGGGCGAAGACCGCGCCCCCTGAAGTTTCTCGCATGTCTAGACCATCCACGGATGAGTGTGGGTTGAGATGAAAGTGGTTCCCCGCCGGGAGTCTAGCATGTGCGCGGGCGCCGCCAAGGGCGCCCGTCACGGGTCAGTAGACCAGCTGTGCGGCGCTGCACTGGATCGACTGCACGTTGACGTCGGTGCGCCCCAGCTCCAGGCCCAGCACGCTGGCCAGCAGGTTGGTCAGCAAGGTGCCGACGCTGTTGAGGACCGGGCGCAAGGCGGACAGGATCGGCTTCAGCAGCGTGCACAGCAGGCCACTGCAGCTGACCGTGCCATCGGGGTTGGTGACGCCGGTGCCGCCGGTGCCGTCAAGGAACCCGGCCGGCGCGGTCTGTATGTACGAGGCCAGGTTGTTGCGCACGCAGCCGTTGTAGTCGATCAGGTTGCCCAGCAGGCTGTCGCAGCGGTTGATCAGCAGGCCGCCCACCAGCGAGCCGAGCAGTCCATCGAGCACGCCCAGTCCTTGACCGGTGACCGTCACCTTGAACGCATCCCAGACCGGACCGTCCTTGTGGCAGGTGGACAGGTTCAGCAGGCCACAGGCGTAGGGCAGGCCTCCGGGTACGGTCCAGCTGTTGAGCGGTGCCAGTTGCCGGCTGGCGTCGCCATCGCGCAGCAGTGGAATCAACTTGTCCACCTCATACCGGGTGTTCGGCGGGAAGGTGGCCTGCAGGTAACGGTCGGCCAGGGCCTTGGCCGTGTCGTTGGCACTCATGCCCTGCTTGGGTGAACTGAGCATGCCCGACAGCACGCGCAGCAGCTCATTGACAAGGTCGGATACTGCGTTGCCGAGAGCAAGTGGATTGATGCGCGTCGAGCCGGTTTCGCCAGCGGCCAGGGTGAGGTTCTGCGAGCTGGTCAGGGCCGGCAGCGTGATCTTGTCGTTGATCAGGGGTTGTCCGAGCAATTTCAGCAGCTGTTCGTTGTTCAGCGTCGCGTCGCAGACATTGTTCTTCGAGAAACGCTGCGATGGATCGACGTTGCCGACGCAGGCCCGCAGGACCGACGAATCCACCTGGATGGTGGCCCTGGGTGGATTGGCGCCACACTGGATTCCGGTCAGCGTTCCCATTCCGTTGGCGACATCGACATGCAGCGGCAGGTGCAGGCGCGTGCCCAGCAGGTTCAGAAGTGGCCCCAGTGCGAACAGGTTGTTGCTGTCCACGTCTGCCACCAGCCTTACCTGCGCGTTGTAGGCGCGGCTGCCGACACCGCCGATGGCGATCGATGGCGGCTCGACCACGCCGGCCTGGATCTTGATGCCCAGCAGGTCCAGCCCCTTGACCGCCACGCCGTTGCCATCGTTGGCGATGGAGATCGCAGTGTTGATCAGGTTGAGCACGTTGATCTGTGACTCCAGTGCACTGCCGACCGTGCCGTCGGGCGAGACGACTTCGGCGAAAAGGCCGCCGCCGCCGGACTGGCTGCCCAGCACGATGTTGAGCTTGTTGATGTCCAGCTGGGTGGCAACCAGGTCGGACAGGGCGCGCAGCTGCACGCCCACCGTGGAGTCGCGGCCGACCACGGTGGCGGTGGCGTCGACCAGCTGCGCCAGCGAAACCTTGTTGACCGACAGCAGGCGGTTGAAGTCGGCCACGCTGAGGTTGGCGCTGACCGGGATGTTCAACGCCTTGAGCAGGCCCGATGGCGTGATGTTGGCCTGGGCGAGGCCGTCATAGGAGAGCACGGTGGCGTTGGTCACATCCAGGCCGACCAGGCGCAGGGTCGACAACAGTACCGAGTCGCCATTGGTGCGCAGTAGCTGCGAACCGACCGCGAACACCGCAGTCGGTTCGGAACGGCGGGCCACGGCCTCCACGCTGACGGTGGGCAGGGTGGTGTTCTGCCCGAAGAACGGCAGCACGCTGCGCTGCGCGACGACCTGCACGGCATTGCGCGGGTTGCTGGCATCGATGGTGGTGACGAAGCGGTTGGCGGTGGTGCGGTTGGCGCTCCAGTTGCCGCAGCGGATCTGCAGGCTCCCTTCGAACGTGTTCTGGGTGAGTGCGCTGTGCCGCGCAGCGCTGTTGTCGCTGTTGTCCGAGGTGCACAGCTCCAGTCGTTGCGCTCCGGCCAGTGCGGCCAGATCAGCAACTTTCTGCGCATCGCGCTTGGCCCAGAACAGGTAGCCGATCTCGATCAGGCCCAGCATCGCCAGCAACGCCAGCATGACCAGCATCATGGTGATCGACATGCCGCCCCGTGGGCGGCTGAAACTGAACTGGCGTGGGCGTTTCATGGCCTACCTCAGCGTCCGGATGAGGATGATCCCTTGGACTTGGCGACATCGGTTTCAAAGAAGTCCGGGATCTCGTGTTCGAAGCTCTTCATGTAGCGTGCGTAGCTCAGCGTCGCCTGGTCGCCGAGGATCGGCAGGTGCTGCCCGGCCTGCTGTCCGGACGCCTGCAGGCGGAACAGGTTGCGCGCGGTATCACCGATCTGGCTGCGGCCGGGTCGCGCGGTTGCAGCGTTGCCGTCGGTGATGTCCACTGCAGCAGGCGCCGCCTGCGGCACTGGTGCGGGCCGGGCCGCCAGGTCCACGGCGGGCAATGACTCGGACTGCAGCGGCTGCGCAGCCGGCGCTGCCGGTGTGCTGCGGCCAAGCATCTGTCCGGTGAGCGGCTGTTGCTGCGCCTGCACTGCGGCGGCCGGCAGCAGGCAGATCAGAGCGGGCAGCAGGCGTCGGGCCAGGGGCGTCGCGGTCATGGTGTGTTTCCGTTCGGATGGTCGGAGGCTCTGAAGCGTTCCAGCATCGAGGGCGGCAGGCGCTGCGGATCGCGTTCGTCGCGGCTGTCGCGGCGTGGTTCCGCCGCCAGTCGCGTGGCGGCGGGCGGGTTGCCGACGGCATCTCTGGCGAGAGCACGCGCGGTGGCCGGCACGGCTGCGGCAGCGGCCGATGCGGCCTGGCGTTGCTGCAGGCGGGCACGGATCTGCGCCGCCTGCTGCTGGATGCTGAGCCGGGTCTCGTCGTTGAGGTTGGCCTGCTGGGCGAGGCGTTCGGCGGTGGTGGTGTCGCCACGCAGCACCGCCCACAGCGCGAGGTTGGCAGTGGCCTTGGCATTGCCCGGCGACAGCTCCAGCGCCTTGGCGAGGGGTTCGCGCGCGCGCTCGAACTGTCCCGCGCGCAGCCGCGCATAGCCGAGGTCGCCGAGATAGCTTGTATTCAATGGCTGCAGCTCGGTCGCCCGCGCCAGTGCCTGCTCACTGCCGGCGTCGTCGTCGCGGCGCGCGGCAATCAGGCCCAGGCCATGTGCGGCCGCGGCGGCCTGGGGGCCGCTGGAAAGCGCGCGGTACAGTGCGATCGCGGCATCGGCCTGGCCGGTCTCGCGCAGCGCGTCGGCCTGCAGCAGACGCAATGCCGGCGGATCGCCGTAGCGCTGACGGAAGGCGTCGACGTGGGCGAGCGAGGCATACCATGCGCCTTGCTGCTGCATGCGTTCGATCAGTTCCAGGTAGGCATTGCGGCTGTCCTGCGGCGCCGGTTCGGGCGCGGCCAGGCTGGGCGCGCGCAGGTACTTCGGTGTGGTCGATGCACAGCCGCTGGCGCCGGCAACGGCGGCCAGGGCAACAATCAGGCAGGAAGTGCGCAGGGCAGGCATCAGGGCGATCCCATCTTGGACAGGGTAGTGGCCAGCGCGACCAGCGCCGGCCCGGCGAGCACCAGCATCAACGCTGGCAGCAGGGTCAGCATCATCACCACGGTCATCTTCACCGAGAGCTTGCCGACCTTTTCCTTCAACGTGTTGCGACGCTGCTCACGCAGGCGGAGGCTGAACTGCCGCAAGGGCTCCTGCACCGCACCGCCATGGGCATGCACCTGCAGGATCAGCTGCATCAGGCTGGTCAGGTCATCGTCGGCATAGACCTCGCTCAGCCGCCGCAGGGACTGCGCGCGCGTGCGGCCATGGGTATAGGCGACATTGGCCTCCTGAAGTTCGCTGCCGAGTACCGGCAATGCATCGCGAAGCTTGTCGCCGAGCGTCTGCAGGCTCTGGTCCATGCTGAAGCCTACGCCCTGCAGCAGGCGCAGCAGGTCGACCAGCAGCGGCAGCTCGGTTTCGACTGCACGCCGGAGCCGCTTCACCCAGGAAGAGAGAACGAATTTGGGCAACAGCAGTCCAGCGGCCAAGGCACCGATGATCACCATGATCCTGGCCAGCCCGGTGACGCTGCTGAATGTCAGCACCAGTGCCAGCACCAGCACGGCCAGCAGCAGGCGCAGGCCGAGGTAGATGGCCGTACCGCGACGGGTGTTCCACCCGGCCAGATCCAACAGCAGCCGATCTTCATTGGCCAGCAATACCGTTTCCAGGCGGCCGCCGCTGAGGGCACGGCCGAAGCGTTCGAGCCAGCCCAGCGAATCGTGCCGTGCAGGTTCGGTGTCACGGGACGTCTCGCGCGGCTGCAGGGCGGTCTTCAACGTGGCCGTTGTACGCTGCTCACGATGGCTGCGTATCCAGCCGCCGATACCCAGCAGGGCGATGCCGGCAGCCAGCACGAGCAGGGAGAGGGCGAACCAGACGCTGGCGCTCATCGGTCGTCTCCGGCGGGGCGGGGGTTCATAGCGATTTGGCCAGGCGATACAGCAGGAAGCCGCCGACAAGCTCCATGCCCAGTGCAAGCAGCAGGATCTTGTGGCCAAGCGGATCGTGCAGCACCGGCTGGAAGAAGTCCGGGCTGGCGATCGCCATCAGCACCGCGCAGGCCGGTGGCAGCAGGCCCAGCACCCACGCAGACATGCGTGTCTCGGAGGTCGTCGCCGAAAGCTCCTGCTGCGCCTGTTCCAGGTCGCGCATGAAATCACCCATGCGCTGCAGGATCTGGTCGGAGCGCCCGCCGATGCGCACGCTGACACCGATCACCACCGACAACACCTTCAGCACCTCCATGCGATAGGGTTGCGCGGCCTGCGCGAGTGCACGGTCCAACTCCATGCCGCTGCGCGCAAAGCGCACCGTGGTGTCCAGCAGCCCGCGCAACGGCGCGCTGGTCTGCATCGACGCAACCTGGAACGCGGCCTGCAGGCTGTTGCCTAGTGCAGTCAGCCGCACCAGGTTGTCGAGGAAGTCCGGCAGCTGATGCAGCAGTTGCGCACGCAGCTTCGTGGTCCGCCGCATCACCCACAGCCAGCAGCCAAGCAGGTACAGCAGCAGGGTCAGCGGAAACATCCACGCGGTGCCCAGCCGCGCCATCGCTACCACCGACAGTACCAGCCCCGGTACCAGCAGCATGATGGGGATTTTCCAACCGGTCTGCAGCCCTGCGCGCTGCAGCAGGCCATCCAGCGGCAGCACGCGGCGCCCGGTGCTGGCGGGCCGCGCCGGATCGTTGGCAGCGGTGACGGACGGACCGGCGGGTGCCCCGCCCGTGGCGCTTCCGCGCGAAAGCTGCTGCTCGGCGTGCCGCATTGAAACCTGGCGTTGTTCACGGCTGCTGGCCGTGCCCCACAGCCAGGCTGCCAGCGCCAGCAGCACCGCGATGATGCTCAACATGCCCAGCAGCGCGCCGGTTCCCATGCTCAGAAGTCTCCGTAGAGCGATTCGCGCAGCTGTTGGCGGAACGGCTCCAGCTTGTGCGAGTGTGGATGGAAGCCCAGTCCGACCCAGCGATCGATCTCTTTGCCGTTGCCGTCGATCTGCAGTTCGTGGCGGAACATTTCCTGGGTGGTGATCAGGTTGTCGCTGACACCGGTGATCTCGGTGATCGATACCAGCACGCGGCGGCCGCTGCCCAGGCGCGAGATCTGCACGATGAAGTCGATGGCACTGGCGATCTGCCGGCGCAGGCTGTCCTCGCTGCCCTGGAAGCCGGCAAATCCAGCAAGCATCTCGATCCGGTACAGGCAGTCGCGTGGTGAATTGGCGTGGATGGTGGCCATCGAACCGTCGTGGCCGGTGTTCATGGCCTGCAGCATTTCCAGCACCTCGGCGCCACGCACCTCGCCCACCACGATGCGATCAGGGCGCATGCGCAGGCTGTTGCGGACCAGATCGCGGATGCTCACCGCGCCATGGCCTTCGGCGCCACCGATGCGGCTTTCCAGGCGGACCACATGCGGGTGGTTGAGCGAAAGTTCTGCGGTGTCCTCGACGGTGATCACGCGCTCGTTCGCGGGGACGTAGCTGGCCAGGGCGTTCAGCAGCGAGGTCTTGCCGGAGCTGGTGCCGCCGGATACCAGGATGTTGCAGCGGCCCAGCACCATCGCCTTCAGCAGGGCGTGCATCGGTTCGTCGAAGGTGCCCTTGGCCAGCAGTTCATCGGGAGTGAATGGATCCTTGCGGAACTTGCGGATGGACACCATCGGTCCGTCCACGGCCAGCGGCGAGATGATCGCGTTGAGACGGCCGCCGTTGGGCAAACGCGCATCGACCATCGGGTTGGAGTCATCCAGGCGGCGCCCGAGCGGGGCCAGGATACGTCGCAGGATGCGCAGCAGGTGCGTATCGTCGGTGAATCGCTGGGTGGCCCGCTTGAGCTGGCCACCCTGGGAAACATGCACATCCTTGAAACCGTTGATCAGGATGTCTTCGATGGACGGGTCGTGCAGCAGGTCGTCCAGCGGGCCAAAGCCGGTCAGCTCCTTGACCAGGCCGTCGGCGACCACCTGCATCTCTTCTTCGTTGATCGGGATGCGCCACTCCTGGATGAAGCCCACCGTCTGCACCTGCACCCAGCGGGCGATGGTGTCGGGCGCCCAGGAATCGATGTCGATGCGCTCGTCCTCGATGCTGTTGAGCAGGTGCTCATGCGCTGCCGACAGCACCTTCTGGTACTGCTCGGTCTGCGCGAACGGCTGATGGCCCGGCGTGCTTTCGGGCAGCACCGGCCGGGCAACGGCATGCGGGAAAGGGGTTACCTTGTCTTCCATTGCGATCCACCCAGGGCAAGGGAGAGTCTTTCCCGCAGGCCCTGCGCCTGCACCCGGCAAGCGGCCGGGTCCAGGCGCGAAACCAGTGGGGCGAGGGCACGCAGATAGGGGTCACGCGGCGCATCCTGCAGCAGCAGGTGGCCCTGGCTCGCTGACAGGCGCACGCGGGGGCGCTCGGGAAGCGTGGCCAGCAGGGGCACCTCGAAGCGGCGCGCAATCTGCTCCGGGCTCATTCCGCTGCTGTCATCGTGGCGGTTGATCACCAGCTGCAGCCGCTTCTCGCGTTCGCGTTGCCCGGCAAGGTGCTTCAGTGCCTGATCGAGCGACACCAGCGTGGCGATCGAGGCATCTGTGACCAGCCAGATCTCGTCGGCCTGGTCCAGCAGCAGCGGTGGCAGCTGGCGCACCGGGCAGCCGCCGGCATCACACAGCACGCTGGCGAACACGGTGCGCAGGCGCTGCAGCAGCGCACCCGGATCGGAAGGCGGCACCGCGTCGCTTCCGCTGGCGCGGTCCAGCAGCACCAGCCCGGAATCGTGCCGGGCCATGGCCGTGCGGGCGAGGGTGGCGTCGATGCGGCTGGCGTTGCGCAGCGCGTCTTCGTAATGGAAGCGGCTGTCCAGGTTGAGGTACAGCGCAAGGTCACCCGAAGGCTGGGCCAGTTCCATCAGCAGGCCGTCCTGCTGCACTGCCTCGCCCTGTGCCAGCGCACGGGTCTGCTGTGCCAGCACCGAAAGGTGCGCGGCCATCGTACTGGTGCCGACCCCGGCGCGCACGCCCAGCAGGACGATCAGGCGCGCCTTGTGCGCGTGTTGCGCGGCGGCAGCTGGTCGTGGTGACAGGGCACGACGCAGTGCGGCCTCGACACCGGCGTTGTCGCTGTCCAGGTCCAGTACGTCACGCAGGCCCGCCCGCAGTGCGATGACGACGCCCTCTACCTGTCCGGCACTGGTGGCACCGACGGCAACCAGTGCGAGGTCCGGTTCTGTCTGTTGCAGTTGCTGCGCCAGCACGCTGGAGGCGGCGGCATGCTCGGGGCGGAAGTCGAGCAGCACAAGGTTCTGCGGCCCGCGGTGCAGGTCCTGGGCGGAGGTCGGGGCGCTGCTGTCCTGCCAGTGCAGGGTGGTGGTCGGCGGCAGTTTGGCCGCCAGCCGGGGCAGCAGTTCGCGATCCATTCCGTACAGGACCAGGTTCATCGGCGGTCCTTGCGGATGCAGCGGCTGGGCAGTGGCGTAGGGCATGGGCGTGGTATCGCAGGCATCATGGAATCAGCGTGAGAAGCCGGGTACCGGGTCCTGGCTGATTGGACCCAGCAGCCAGGCACCCCATTCGGGCATGTGCGGCTTGGCTTCGCGGTCGCCGGGCAGTGGCAGTTCGGTGTTGCGGGCCAGCGGCTTCACCAGGCGTGGCGTGACGATGATCACCAGCTCCTTGTCCTGGCGCTTGTAGTCGAAGTTGCGGAAGAACGAGCCGATGACCGGCAGGTCACCCAGCAGCGGAATCTTGCCGACGCTGGAAACCACGTTGGAACTGACCAGGCCACCGATCACGAAGCTCTCGCCATCGCCCAGCTCGACCGTGGTGTCGGCGCGGCGGGTGGTGATCGATGGAATCTGCACGCCATTGAGCGCGATGGCGTTGCTGTAGTCCAGGTCGCTGGCTTCCGGCGCGACTTTCAAGGCGATGCGGTTCGGCGCCAGTACCGTCGGTGTCACGGTCAGGCCGATGCCGAAGGGCTTGTAGGTGATCGTGGTGGTGCCCAGCCCCTGCGGCTCCAGGATTGGCAGCTCGCCGCCGGCAAGGAAGCTGGCGCTCTGGCCGGACAATGCGACGAGGGTAGGTTCGGCCAGCACGCGCGCCATGCCATTGCTCTGCAGCAGGTCGACGTCGGCATTCCACAGGCCCTTGGTCGAGCCGAACACCAGGCGGAACGCCGAAGAAATGGGCGATTCGGCTTCGTTGCTGGAGTTGCCTTCCTGCATGCCGGGCAGGATGCCGGTGTTGCCCGGCAGCTGGCCGCCCGGGCGGGCGAATCCGTAGGCGAAGCTGCCATTGCGGTTCTGGAAGCTGATGCCGATCTGCTTCAGAGCGGTCTTGTTGAATTCGACCACCTTGACCTCGACCTGCACGACGCCGCCGCTGCTTACCGTCGATGCGTCGGCAAGCAGTCCGTCCTTGCCCAGGGCCATCGCGGCGGTCTTCTGTTCCTGCATGTGCGACAGCACACTGTCGGTGCTTCCCTGCAGCAGGCCCTGATTGTCCTGCTGGGTGAACACCAGTCCGTTCGCGCCCGCGTCGGCCGCGCCCTGCACCGCGCTTTGTACCCGCACCTGCAGGCGCTGTGGCTCGGCCTGCTTGCGGTGCCAGAGCAGGAGCGTGGTGGTGCCCGGTGCCTTGCCGACCAGCAGTGCCTGGCGCTGGCCGCGCAGCATCACGATATCGGCCACGCCCGGGTCGGCAATGGCCACCCGCTCCAGGTCACCCGGCAGGGGCCAGGGGCGCTGCTCGCGCGTCTGCAGTACCAGGTCGTCGGCGGCCACGCTCGTCGCCGGTGCCAGCAGCACCAGCAGCAGGGCCAGCCAGCGCTGGCGGGGGGAAGGGCGTGGACTGCGGCGACGTTCGGTCATGGATGCGCTCGATGCAGGTCAAAGGGAACCACGGGGGGCGGAGCTGTCACCTCGGATGATTTCGATACCCGATGCGCGCGGGGCGCTGCGCCGGGGGGCGGGTATGCGTGCCGGGGCATCCTGGGTGCTGCGGGCCGGCGTGTTGCTGCGGCCGGCCAATGCATCACCGTCGATGCCGGCGTAGGCGTGATTCTCCGGCCGTTGCAGCGCAAGCTGCTGTTCCGCATCCAGCCCCCGCAGCGGATCGATCACACCGCGTGCCTGCGGGAACAGCGCCAGATCGGGCTGGCCGGGATCGGCAGGGTTGCGCAGGGCCAGGAACAGTTTGCCCTGCTGCGCACCCAGCAACAGCCGGTTGGCGTCGGCCACCGGTACCGCCAGTACCGCGCTGCGTGCCGGCTGGGTGGTCTCGCTGCCCGTGCTCTGGGTGCTGCTGCTTCCGGTGATGTCGGCGGCGCGTGGATCGTTGCGCGCATCGGCTTCAGTGCTGGCGACAGCGCCAGCGTTGGCCAGGGCGATGTCCTGCTGGCCATAGCTGAGCACGCGCAGGCGCGACAACAGCAGGCGCGTCTGTGCTGCATCGGCCGGCCCGCTGGCGTTGGGTTGGGCGTTGCGCAGGTTGAGGAACACGTCGACAAAATCGCCCGGCACGATGCGGTTGCCGGCACCCACCAACTCGTCAACCGGTACCGCGAGTGCGCGCTCTCCGGGGCGCAGCTGCAGCGAGAATCCCTGCGCAAGCGCATTGCTGCTGATTGCCGTGCCTTCGGCAATGTCCTGCACCGGCACCTTTCCCACCACGGCGGAAATGCTGGAGGCGGCACCGGCAATCGGGGCGCTGCGCTGCGCCAGGCGCAGTCCATTGGCAGAAATGGGTTCGCCGGCCGGCAGTCGCGCCACCGCCTCTACCACGGTGATTGCTTGGGCTTCGCTCTGCGCGGCCGGGGCAACCGTGGCCGGCGCGGCTTGCCTGCGCCCGATCATCAGGGCGATGACCGCCAGCAGCACGGCCAACCCGATCAGGGCGACGGCGGCGATGCGGGTCAACTTGAGCATGGAACCGTCTCCTGTAGCGATCGTCAGTTGCCGCTGCCGAGGTCGAGTTGCGCGACCGCCACGCTGCGGATGGGAGCCCGCATTACCCACTTGTAGAGCGTGGCGGTGCCGGGCAGGAAGGGATGGCTTGCGTAGTCGTAGCTGACGGTCACGGTCATGCACTGGGCGCTGGCCAGTCCGGCGCAGGGCGCCTGCGCGGAAACCAGGATGGCGTTGCTTCCCCCATTGCTGCAGTCGACGGACTGCCCGGAGAAGTTCAGCAGCCACTGCATCGAGCTGCGCGCCGCAATACACGCCGCGGTACGACGTTCATTGGCGCTGCCATAGCGCAGCGATGCGCGCGCACCCTCGGCCGAAGCGGTTGCCAGCGTCTGCTGGGCCGCCATGATCATCACGCCGGAGAACGTAAACAGCAGCAGTGGCAGCAGGCCCAGCATGAGCATCAAGGCGAACTCGATGCTGGCTG
Organism: Stenotrophomonas sp. YJH_SMC_48-3; assembly: GCF_059369375.1. NCBI lineage: Bacteria > Pseudomonadati > Pseudomonadota > Gammaproteobacteria > Lysobacterales > Lysobacteraceae > Stenotrophomonas > Stenotrophomonas sp. YJH_SMC_48-3. The sequence continues at coordinate 319,290 of NZ_JCAFSQ010000004.1, forward strand.
CACCACGTTGCCGGTGCGGGTTGGGGGTGTTCATGGCACACCTCCATACGTAGTGATGAGGATCCAGGCGATGGCCGACACGGCCAGGTAGGCTGCATAGGGAATGCCATGGCGTCCCTGGCGGGCGTTCTGCATGTCGCGCAGCGCCGGGTGTGAATGCCACTGCGAACTGGCCCGGTTCAGCTGGGCTTGCAGGCCGATGGGCAGTACTGGACCCACCCGGCGTGACGCCAGCACCAACGCGGCATGTGCGCCCGCTGCGAGGCTGGCCGCGATCCAGATCGGCAGCAGTGTCTGCCAGCCCAGCATCAATCCCAGCACGGAAAAGAACTTGACATCCCCGGCGCCCATCCAGCGCAACGCATGGAACGGCAGCAATGCGACCAGGCCGAGCGCCGCGCCGGCAACGTGGGAAGCCCACGGCAGGCGCGGCGCGTTGAACTGTCCGGCGATGAGCACGACAACGGTGATCGCGCATGCGGACAGCAGCCAGGCGTTGGGCACCCGCCGGGCGTACAGATCGCTGATCGCGATCCGCAGGCATACGCCGATGGCCAATAAACCCAGCAGTGTCATCGCACACTCCGTCGCCCGTCAGTGGACGCTCAGCAGTTGCTGTCCCTGATCCAATCCAGGAGGCGGCTCAGGCGGGCGTGCTGCCTGAAGCCTTGTTGGCAAGCTTGGTGAGATTCTCAAAGAGCGTGCTGAAGAATGTCTGGATCTGCGTACTGCCCAGTGCGATCAGCACTCCCGCAATCACAGCGGCCAGCAGCCCGTACTCGAGCGCGGTGACACCATCTTCTTCCTTCAGGAACTTGCGGATCGATGCGTTCATGACGATTGTCTCCCTCTACCTGTCTGCTACAGGACACCTGTTGGGCGGTGGCCCGGCTCCGCCGGGATCGTCCGTGGACCTCCGCACGTCCTGGCGGAGGAGGCAAGGCGGGATGGACCCGCTGTGCTCAAGCAGGGTGATCGCTTCCAGGCGGGACGCCGTTCGCACAACCGCGACCGCGCGGCGCGGGGCCGGTGGTCGACGTGTCGAGCGATACGTGCATGGTCATGCTGTCCCCCTGGGTGCGGTCATTATCAAAGACCGGATCACCGTGTTATCGACTTTGCCTGAATGGCGGCCGGCTGCAACCGGAACCTATATGCAAATTCGGCAGAATCCCTTCGGTCCTTAATTTTTCACGCGGGTTCTGTGACGGAAATCCGTTAGCTCGCACAACGATTCATCGACGTGCAGATAATGTGATTTTGGTTTCAGTCGAATGCGAGAACTGTGCCAATCACGTCAGCATGATTTTCACGTCTGTATCCATCCTGTTCAACGCGGGGCAGATGTTTACCCCGCTGAATTATCGGGCATACTCGTATTCAAGTACTCGCGTTTCTTTTGGGGTGCGTGCGTTGGCGGCGCGCATCCCGGTGATGGAAGAGATTCCATGAGAGGTGCGCGCCCTGTCAGGCAGTGGGGGCCGTATCGCACGACGGATAATCGGGGGACGACACTGTCATGGTCGATGGTGGGGTAGGAGACAGCGACGACAGCGGCCTGCGGTCGATCGACCTGGCGACGCTGAGCGGCGTGCTTCGTGTATGTGATGTTGAACTGCTACTGCTCGATGGCAATGGGCCACGGGCGGCCTTCGCTTCACGCGTGCACGAGGAGGCGTTGTTCTGCAGCATCAGCTGTGGATTCCATTGCCGTGGACGATTCATGCTGCCGCCGGACTGGGCGATGCTCGGCTATCTGCACGCCACCGATGAGACGCTGAGCTGGTGCCATGGTGTACCGCTTGCGGCGGGTATGGCGTTGACCGTGATGCCGGAGGGCATCAGCGAGTTCACCCTGAGCCCGGGCACGCACATGACGCTGATGCTGGTGCCGGCGGCGCGCGTGCAGCGCAAGCTGACCGAACTGAGCCTGCGCAGCACGCCACCGGCTGGGCAGGCACTCTCGTTGTTCAGCCTGGCCAACGAAGCAGCGCCGTTGGCGCGCCATTATCAGCAGCTGCACCTGCAGCTGGGGCAGGGTTCCGGCCTGCAGCCGGAAGAAGCCGAGCGGCTGCTGCATGAGCATGTGCAGGCACTGCTGGGCGCGGGTACCGCCGACCGCCCGGGCTGCAGCCGTGCGCGGCGCACACATTATCTGATTGCTCAGCGTGCCGAGAATTTCATGCGGCTCAACCTGCGCCGCAACATCTACATGAATGAAATCTGCGATGCCGCTGGCGTCAGCGAGCGCGGCCTGCGTTATGCATTCGAGGACCTGTTCGGCACTTCGCCGAACCGGTACCTCTCCATGCTGCGCCTGTGTGCCGCCTGCCGGAGCCTGTCGATGGCCGATTCCAGCCGCCGCTCGGTGAAGGCCATCGCGCTCAGCTGCGGGCTTTGGGACCTCTCGCGCTTCGCTGACAATTATCGCAAGGTATTCGGCGAACTGCCGCGCGATACCCTGATGCGCGCGCCCGCGCAGATCGGCCAGCCGGCCTGAGCCAAGGTCCCGCAAGGGTTTCCACGGCATTTATGCCGGAATTGCGCATCCGTTTGCCGATCATGCTGCCGCTTCTGCGTAGACGGCTGCCGATTCCGGCCGTGGATTTGCCGGAATGCGCGATTGCCGTGCCGGATTGAAGTGCGCCACCGCCGTTGCAAACGCTGAAATGTCAGTCACCTGCCTAACGGCAAGTCCACTGACATTCCAGTTGTTCGCCTACGGGGGAAATGCTCATGAACCGCATCTACCGGCGTGTATGGAACCGCCAGCTCAATGCTCTGGTTGTGGCCTCGGAACTGGCCACCGGCGACAGCGGCGGCAGCGCCGCCCGCGATCCGCGCAGTGCACTGCTGATGCCGACCGCACTGGCCCTGGCCCTGCTGTGTGCGCTGGCCAGCGGGCATGCAGGCGCAACCGAATCCAATCAGTCGCTGCGCGACCTGCAGGCGCTCGCAGCCAAGTACGCGCAGCCGATGCCGGTCAAGGTCGACGCGGAAGTGGCGCTGGCTGCCGCATCGCGCCAGGCGCAGAGCAGTCCGGCTATCAGCGCTGACGCGCGTGTCGGCCTGCAGCTGAGTACGAACTCGCTGCCGATCGTACGCGACGTGCTGCCGGCCACCGTGCAGGTGAAGCTGGCGGCGAGCGCTGCGCCGAAGCAGGTCGCGGTTCCTGCGCTGGCTGCCGATGTCCGCGCCAATGTCGGGCTGGGTCATGCAGCGTCCCATGTGGCGAAGATTGATGCATCGCTGGCGGCCAACGTTGCGCCGTCCGCGCATGCGCCGCTCGGTGTGGCTGCGGATGCCCAGGCGAAGGCCGGCGTTGGCATCGCCGGTACCCAGGTGGCCTCGATCGATACCGGTGCCAAGGCGGCCGCCGCTGTTGCTGGCGCACCGGCTGGCTCGCTGTCCGGCCTCAAGGCGTCCGTTGACGGCAAGGTGGATTCGCAGCTGAAGCTGGCGGGCCACCAGATCGACGGCCAGGGGCAGGTCAAGGCGACGGCGGCGGTCACGCTGCCGGCCAAGGAGGAGCTGCCGGGCGAGACTCATGATCGTGCGATCACCGCGGCCTTCGATACCGGTGTTGCCGGCAACGTGCGCGTGCAGGCGCCGGGTGGCCACGAAGTCGTGGCCGACCGCAATCTGAAGCTGGCCGGCCAAGCGACCGTGGCGGCGCAGGACAGCGCGCTGGGCGTCGATGGCCTGGTGGGCGGCGTTGTCGGCGCGGCAGGCGGCGCCGTAGGTGGCGTGCTTGATGGCACCGTAGGCAACACGGTTGGTGCGGTCGGCGGCGCCTTGCACGGCACGGTTGGAACGGTAGGCGAAGCACTGGGCAGCACGCTCGATGGCACCGTTGGAACTGTCGGTAGCGCGGTGGGTGGTGCAGTGAACGGGGCTGTTGGCACGGTTGGCGCAGTTGGCGGCACCGTGGGTGGTGCACTCAACGGCACGGTCGGTTCGGTCGGCAGCACCGTCGGTGGCGCGCTCAACGATGCAGTTGGCACCGTCGGTGCCGTTGGCGGTGCCGTTGGCGGCACGCTCAACAGTACAGCGGGTGCAGTGGGCAGCACCGTCGGCGGTGTACTCAACGGCGCTACAGGTGGCAGCCTCGGCGGCCTGGGTGGCCTGCTGGGCGATACGCTGGGCAATGTCGGCAGCGCCGTAGGCAACCTGCTCAACGGCAACCTCAACGGCACCATCGGCAATCTCGGCAGTGCCGTAGGCGGGCTGGTCGGCGGCACGCTTGGCGGGCTCGGCCTGACCCAACCCTCGGCCATACCGCCCACCAGCCCAAAGGCGCCGGCGCCGGCCGACCCGAACGCGGGCCTGATCATCGGCACCGGTGGCCTGGTCGGCAATGTCGGCCAGCTCATCGGGCCGACCACCAGCAGCCTGTTCGGCGGCGACGGCTACCTGAGCAACGGCAATCTCAAGCTCAGCAACGCCAACGTGATGCAGACCTACTCGACGGTCAATGTGCTGGGCCTGCCGGTGGTCAACCTGTCGCCGGTCGGTAGCACCCTCAATGGCCTCGGCGGCGCCGTCACTGGCGGCAGCTCGCACCTGACGCTTATTGGCGGCGTTACCTCGGACAGTTACATCTACAACATCAACAACGGCAATCCGGGTGGCCTGCTCGGGCTGCTGCTGCCAACGGATTCGCCGGAATGGGCGGCGAAGTGCCTGGACATCGCGCTGGCCGACATCTCCTGCTGGGCCGTCAACGCGGCACAGGACTACCAGGTGCTGATGGGTGACGGCGCCTTCGCCAACGGTTCGAAGGAAGTGGTGATCGGCGCCAATGCACGGCACGAACTGCCCAGGGTCGATGCCAACGTTGCCTTCCCGGGCGATGGCGTGAACGATCCCACCAACCCGACCGGCGTCCCGACCGCAGACTACGCTGCGCGCATGGGCCATTCGGTGATCGTCGGTGACAGTGCCGTCGGTACCGCCAACGGCCAGACCCTGCTGGGTGCTGAAGCCACCTCCAACCAGGCGAACTCGGTCGCACTGGGCTACCGTTCGGCTGCACTGCGCGGCGCGCAGGCCAGCTACAGCGCTTATGGCCTCACTGCACCGCAGGTCTCGGCCGGCGAAGTATCGGTGGGCACCGCCGGTGGCGGCGAGCGCCAGATCACCAACGTGGCTGCCGGCAGCGTCAACACCGATGCGGTCAATGTGGCCCAGTTGAAGGGCGCCATCAGCCTGATCGATGATGTGGCGGCAGCTGCGGTGACCTACGACCTGGACGGTGCCGGCAACCCGAACTACCGTCGGGTGACGCTTGGCGCGGGCACTGGCACCACCACCATCGGCAACCTGGCCGGCGGCGCGGTCACCGCGGGCAGCCTGGAAGCAGTCAACGGTGGCCAACTGGCTGCGACCAACGCCGCCATCGCCAGCTTCTTCGGTGGCCGCGCCGCGTTCGATCCGGCCAGCGGTGCCTTCACTGCGCCGCTGTTCGAGATCAGCACGATCTCCACCACCGGCGCCATCGCCCAGGGCCTGTACACCAACGCCACCGATGCCTTCGCGGCGGTGGATGGTTCGCTGGTCAACCTCAACACGCAGATCACCGATATCCGCAACGGCGGTACCAAGTACCTGCGGGTGAACTCGACCGGTACCGAGGCCGTGGCCACCGGCGCCGACTCGATCGCGGTTGGTACCAATGCCCGCGCCACCGCCTCCAACAGCATCGCGGTGGGCGCCGGCAGCCTGGCTGACCGTGCCAACAGCGTATCCATCGGTGCCGCCGGTGCCGAGCGCCAGGTCACCAACATGGCGGCCGGTACCGCAGCGACCGATGCGGTCAACCTGGGCCAGCTGCAGGCCTCGGAGCAGGGCGCCCTGCGCTATGACCTCAACGGCGACGGCAGCGTCAACTACGCCAGTGCCACGCTGGGCCAGAGCGGCACCGCCACCACGCTGCGCAACCTGGGCCCGGGCCAGGTCAGTGCCACCAGCAGCGAGGCCATCAACGGTGCCCAGCTGTTTGCGGCCAACCAGGCCGTTGCCACCCACCTCGGAGGTGGCGCGGCGGTCAACGCCAGCGGCGTACTGACCGCGCCGACCTATTCGATCAACAACGTTGCCGCCAACGGCACCGTGACCAAGGGCAGCTACAACGACGTCGGTACCGCCTTCGACGCGGTCAGCAATTCACTGGCCAATGTGGCCGACCAGACCGGCGAGATCGACAAGCTGGCCGTGAAGTACGACGTCGACGGCAGCGGCAACGTGCTCAACAGCGTGACGCTGACGGGCACCGGCAGCGGTGCGGTGAAGATCACCAACGTCGCCGCCGGCAGCATCCTGGCCGGCAGCAGCGACGCCATCACCGGCGACCAGCTGTTCAGCACCCACAGCACCATCGCCAACTACTTCGGCGGCACCACTGCCTACAACGGCACCACCAACGCGTGGACCGCGCCGACGTTCAGCATCTCCAGCATCGCCACCGATGGCACCTTCAGCAGCGGCGATTACAACAACGTCACCGCCGCCTTCACTGCCGTCGATGGCTCGCTGAAGGTCCTCAACCAGCGCATCACCAACGGTGGCGGTGGCAGTGCCTACCTGGCGGTGAACTCGACGGCGGCCGCAGCCACCGCGGCCGGTGCGGAAGCGGTGGCGGTCGGCCCGCAGGCCAGTGCGGCCGGTGCCAACAGCGTGGCGGTCGGCAACGGTGCCAGCGCCAGTGCAGGCAACAGCGTCGCCCTGGGTGCCGGTTCGGTGGCCAGCGTTGGTGCGCAGAGCGGCTACACCGGTGCCTACGGCCAGACCGGCGCCAGCAACTCGGCCGGTGAGGTCTCGGTCGGCAGCACCGGCAGCGAGCGCAAGATCACCCATGTCGCCGACGGTTCCGACACGTACGACGCGACCAATGTCGGCCAGCTGAAGAACGGCGTGAACTACGCCATCGACGAATCGAAGAAGTACACCGACCAGAAGATCCAGAACATCACCAACGTGGCCGGCAGCTTCCGCGCCAACAATACCAACAACCTGGCCGACCCGTCCGCCAGCGGTGCCAACTCGGCCGCCGGCGGTGCAGGCTCCACCGCCGCCGGGACCAACTCGACCGCGCTGGGCAATGGTTCACAGGCGCAGGCCGACAACTCGGTGGCATTGGGTGCGGGTTCGGTGGCGAACCGGGCCAACACGGTCTCGGTGGGTGCGAGCGGCGCCGAACGCCAGGTGGTCAACGTGGCTGACGGCTCGCAGGCCACCGACGCGGTCAACGTGCGCCAGCTGCAGGCCTCGCAGCAGGGTACGCTCCGCTACGACACCACGGTGAACGGTGCGACCAATTACAACAGCGTCACGCTGGGATCCACCGGCAGCGGCCCGACCACGGTGCGCAACGTTGCCGCTGGTACCGCCGGTACCGACGCGGTCAACGTGGATCAGCTGAAGTCGGGGATGGCGCAAACCCTGGACTGGTCCAAGGCCTACACCGACGAGCGCATGGGTGGCTTCGAGCGCGACCTGCGCAAGACCGACAACCGTGCTTCGGCCGGTATCGCCTCGGCGATGGCCACCGCAGCGCTGCCGCAGCCCAGCGAGGCGGGCCGCAGCATGGCCTCGATCGCGGCTGGCAGCTACAACGGCGAATCGGGCGTGGCGCTGGGCATCTCCGGTGTCTCCGAAGGCGGCCGCTGGATCTACAAGTTCAGCGGTTCGACCAACAGCCGTGGCGAGGCCGGCGTGGCCGTCGGTGCCGGCATCCAGTGGTGATATCTCCGCCGCCGGGCCGCACGCGCGGCCCGGTACCGCGGAAACGTCTACAGGGGGAATGACATGAAACAGCATCGTATCGCCCGCGCCGGCCAACATGCCGCTACGCTGGGCCTGATCCTGGGGATGGGCCTGCTGGCCGCCTGCCGCAGCCATGCGCCGGCCACGGACGTTCCTGCCGAAGCCACCGCCGTGCAGTTCCCGGAGGCCTTCAGGGCCTCGTTGAAGGAAGGCATCTATCCGGACGTCGCCGACCTGCGCCGCTTCGCGCCGGGCATGAGCAAGCGGCAGTTGTACACGCTGCTGGGCACGCCGCATTTCAATGAAGGCATGTGGGGCGTGCGCGAGTGGAACTACCTGTTCAACTTCCGCACCGCGCAGGGCGCGGAGTACTTCACCTGCCAGTTCCAGGTCCGCTTTGACAGCAAGGGCATTGCCCAGGCGGGGTACTGGAAGCCGGAATCGTGCGCGGCCGTGCTGGAGCCGCCGCGGCCACCGGCCCCGCCGGCACCGGCACCGCTGCCAGAACAGCCGCTGCGGCTGTCTGCCGACGCGCTGTTCGGCTTCGACAGCGCTGTACTCAGCGCCGAGGGCCAGCAGGCGGTGCAGGGCATCCTGGCGCAGGTGCGTGAAGCCGCACAGGTGCAGTCGATCCGGGTGACCGGCTACACCGACCGTATCGGCAGTGCCAGCTACAACCAGACCCTGTCGCAGCGCCGCGCCGAGGCCGTGCGCAGCGCGCTGGTGCAGGGCGGCGTGCCTGCAGCCAGCATCAGCGCCGAAGGGCGCGGCGCGGCCGAGCCGATCGTGCAGTGCGAGCAGCGCAATCGGCGCGCGCTGATCGCCTGCCTGGCGCCAAACCGCCGCGTGCAGATCGCCGGAGTGGCACAGCCGCGCTGAAATTCCCTCACCGGGGCCAGGCCCCGGTCCCGAGTCCCCCCTGACCGCCGGCAGGCGTGGCAACGTCTCCCCCGTCGTCCACGCCTGCCTGCGGCTCAGGTCTTCTAACGGTGCACGCGATGAACGCTCAATTCCTGCCTCTTTCCATGAAGACGGAAACCACACTCAGCGTGTACGGCCAGCTCGGCAACCATGCCGTGGTACGCATTCCGGGGCGGCGCCTGCCAGGCCTGATCCTGCAGGCCGATACCGTGGCCGGGTTCCTTGCCCAGCTGCAGGAGGCCCAGGCCTGCCTGCGCAGTGGTCGCGCACAGCGCACCGACGCCGAACTGGACATGCTCATCGACGTGTTGCAGCAGTGGTATGCGCTGATCGAATCGCGCCTGGCCGACGCCGGCGAGGCACTGTAGAAGAAAAAGGGGACGGAGGGGATTAAGTCGTTCCCGGCACGGCAGGGACATGGACGACTTAATCCCCTCCGTCCCCTTTTCTGTGTCATGCGCGTGCGCGGATCAACCAGCAGGCAGCACCCACGCGGACCCGATCGCCCTCGATGAATGGTGTGAATGCTGCCAGCGCCTGGTCGCGCAGCCCGGCGGCCTCCGCTTCGGGCAGCGCCCGCAGCGCCTGGCCCACCGGGCCCAGCTGGCCGACGTAGGTCGGCAGCTCATCGCGTGCGATCGAACACGGAAGGTCCACCGCAACCACCTCCACATCCTTCCAGCCGGCGGCCTGCAACAGGCGCTGCACGCGTTGGCCATCTGCGAAGGCGAACTGTCCCGGGGCACCGGGTGCGCGCGGCGGAAGCTCAAGCGCATCGCCGATCGCGCGCTCGGCCGTGGTCATGAATGGATTCTCGTCAGCGCTGCGCCAGGCAATGAAACGCAGGCCGGCACCGGGCCGCGTGGCGCGGCGCAGGTTGACGAAGGCGGCCTCGGTATCTTCGAAGAACATCACGCCCAACCGAGATTGGATCCAGTCGAAGTGCGCGGTGGGCAACGGATGCTGCTGTGCGTCGGCGACGATGAAGTCTGCGTCCAGCCCTGCCGCCTCGGCGCGTTGACGGGCCAGCGCCAGCATCGGCGCGGAGATGTCCAGGCCGGTGCAGTGCGCCGACGGGCGTGCGGCGGCTGATGCCAGCAGGCTGGCCCCGGTACCGCAGCCGATGTCGAGCAGTTGCGTGACGGTTTCCGGAAGTTCGGCCACGAGCAGGTCGGCCATCGGCTGGAACAGGCCATCGAGAATGGCCTGCTGCGCAACCCAGACCTGGCCGCCAGGGCCGTTCCACAGGGCGTTCTGATCAAGGGGGGGGGTGCTGGCCATGGCCTTGCCTCGGTGGGTAGTTGCCCATAGGTTGGCGCTTGAAGGTCACTTGAGGTCAAGCCCGTGCGCGAACTGGATATTGGCGAGGTGGTCAAGCGCAGCGGCGTGCCGGCCTCGACCCTGCGCTACTACGAACAACTTGGGCTGCTGCAGGCACTGGGCCGTCGCGGCCTGCGCCGGCAGTACGACGAGCAGGTGCTGGAACGGCTCGCGTTGATCGGCCTCGGCCAGGCGGCCGGTCTGTCGCTGCAGCAGATCGGGGCATCGCTGCCACTGCAGCGCGGGTGCATCTCCCTGGATCGGGAGGCCCTGCTGGCGCAGGCCGATGTGCTGCAGCGGCAGATCACCCGGCTGCAACGGGTGCGCCGGCACCTGCAACGCGCGGCGGCCTGCCCGCAGGCGGAGGACGCCCGGAAGTGCGGTTCGTTCCAGAAACTGCTGCGTGCGCAGCAGCGCATGGCGGGTCGGTGAGAGATGCATCCACGCATGGCGTGGATCTACTTCACCACGACCTCGGTAGATCCACGCCATGCGTGGATGGAATCAATCGCGGGTACTGACTTCCCAGGTGGCATGCAGCACGCCCGGCACGTGCTCCATCCGCGCCAGCACCACGTCCAGCTCATCGGCACTCACCGCCGTACTGACCAGCACCGCGATCACATCGGTAGGCGCGTCGGCATGCTCGACCAGCTGCACATCACCGACCGGATACTGCGCTGCTTCCAGCGCGTCGACCAACCGCTCGCGCACGCGCGGCACGGCTTCGGCATCCACGCTCAGGCGCACTTCGTAGGTCGCCTCGGTGGCGGCCTCATTGATCGGAATGCGGTTGATCGCATTCACCAGCGGCCGCAGCAGGGTGTTTCCGGCGATGATCAGCACGGTCAGCAGCACGCCTTCGGCCAGCATGTCCGCGCCGGTGCAGCTGCCCACCGCCGCAGAGCACCACAGGGTGGCGGCGGTGTTCAGGCCGCGCACGTTCATGCCTTCCTTCATGATCACGCCGGCGCCGAGGAAGCCGACGCCGGAGACCACGTAGGAGATCACCCGCACCGCCTCGGCACTGCCGGCGATGCGCATGCCGAGGTCGACGAAGGCAGCGGCGCCGACGGCCACCAGCACATTGGTGCGCAGGCCGGCGGTGCGTTGCCGGTACTGGCGCTCGGCGCCGATCAGCGTGCCCAGCACGAAGGCGGCCAGCAGGCTGACCACGGTGTCGGCGAAGGGACCGGCCTGGAAGGTCTCAATGAAGCGCATGGCCGGAGTCTACCCGGTCGAGGTGACAGTAGATCCACGCCATGCGTGGATTTCCAGCGGTCCACGTCACGCGTGGTTAGTCAGCGTGCCAGAAACGACTTAATCCCCTCCGTCCCCTTTTTGCGGGGTCAGTCGGTGTCCTCGACGCGCTCGCCCATCAGCTCGCGCTGGCGCTTGTCCAGTTCCTCGGCGTAGCGCTTGCGCACGAAGGCTTCGGAGACGACGCCCAGCACCTGGCCGTCGGCGCCGACCACCGCCAGTTCGTCGGCCTGGGTCTGGTCGAAACGCTGCATCACGCTGACCACGTCCGCGGCCGGCGACAGTGAAACGTCACGGTTCTCGGCCAGCTCGCCGATCATGGTCTCCGGTTTCACGCCATCGCCGTAGACCCGTGGAATCTGCACGATGCCAGCGTAGTGGCCCTCGCTGTCGATCAGGATCACCCGGCTGCCCGAGCCCAGCGGGAAGCGCTGGCGGAACGCGGCGGCATCGAGATCGGCCGGAGTAGTGGCCACGCCCTTGCGCATCAGCCGGCCGGCGTTGAGGTTCTGCACCCAGCCCACGTCGCGGGCGCTCTTGATGGTCTCGCCGCGCAGGTGCATGCGCCAGGTCGAGAACGAGTAGCCGAACCACTGCCGCACCAGCGTGCTGGACACCAGTACCGCGCTCATCACCACGCTGGTCAGCAGGAAATCGTGCGTGCCTTCCAGCACCAGCATGGCCATGGTCATTGGCGCGCCGACCACCGCCGCGGCCAACGCTGCCATGCCGGCCAGCGCGGCGGACGTGGCGTCGATTACCGGCACGCCGGTGGCCATCGCCAGCACGCCGGCGAACAGGGCGCCGACCAGGGTGCCCATGAACAGCGAGGCGAAGAACAGGCCGCCACGGAAGCCGAAGCCCAGCGAGATGCCCGAGGCCAGGCACTTCAGGGTCAGCAGGCCGCCGATCCAGATCAACGGCAGGTGGGTAGTCAGGTCCAAGTGCAGCGCGCCATGGCCGGACGACAGCACCTGCGGACTGGCCAGGGCCAGCGGGATCAGCAGCAGGCCACCCACCACCGGGCGGCCCCACAGCGGCAACGGGCTGCGCTTGACCCTCCCTTCAATGGACGCGATCAGGCGCATGATGACAATGCCGACCATCGCGCAGCAGCAGCCCAGCAGTCCGTAAATGGCGTAGTCGGCGGCGCGTACGTCTATGGTCGAAGCGGCGGGCAGCAGGTAAGCCTCGATGCCGGCCTGATCGGCCACGAACGCACCGGCCAGTGCGGCCACGGCCACCGGTGCCAGCGCAGCGGGGGTGTAGGCGCCGATGACGATCTCGAAGGCGTAGAACGCACCGGCTAGCGGCGCACCAAACGCAGCGGCGATGGCACCGGCGGCACCGGCACCGACCAGGATGCGCACGTCGTTGCGACGCAGGCGCATCACCCGGCCCAGCTGCGAGCCGCTGCCCGCGCCCATCTGCGTATACGAAGCCTCAAGGCCGACCGACGCGCCGCAGCCGTTGGACAGCAGGGTCTGGGTCAGCACGATCAGGTTGTCGCGCATCGACATGCGGCCGCCGTGCAGCGCATTGGCTTCCACCGCATCGAGCAGTGGCCGTTTCAGTCGCGTCGCCGCCAGGCTGACCAGGCCGACCAGCAGCCCGCCCAGTGGCAGCACCAGTAGCGCGGTCCAGGTCAGCGAGGGCAGGGAGCTCAGCCGCATGCCGTCGTCCAGCCCATACAACGTGCCCTGCAGCCAGCGCGCGATGCCCGACTGCAGCAGGGTCAGGTAGCCGGCGATCAGGCCAACCAGCAGCGCCAGCGCGATGAACCACAGGTCGCTGCCGCGCAGCCGCAGGCGCAGGCCCTGGAAGGCCAGATGCAGGCGCGATGGCGGAACGGGCGAAGACATGGTGGCGGCATGATACGCCGCCACCGTGAGCGCCACCGTCACCGCATCGGGCGGCTACCGGCTCAGAAGCGGTAGCGGCCCTGTACGTAGAAGGTGCGCGGCGCGGCCACCATGCGGCCTGCGTTGCCATCGACGTTGCGGGTGTACCAGCGCTTGTCGGCCAGGTTGTTCACGCCCAGCGCGATCTCGCTGTTACCCAGCCCCGGCACCTGCCAGGCCACTTGGGCATTCCACAGGCGTACGCCCGGCACGCGTCCCACGCGCGCGTCAGCGCTCTCGGCCCAGGTGTTGGCGGCGTCGGAGAACTGGCCGCTCTGGTGGGTGCTGGAGACGTTGAAGGTCCAGCCGGCCAGCGCGTAGCGGGCGCCGATGCTGTCGGTGTCGCGCGAGTAGAACGGCACGTCCAGGCCACGGTTGTCGCCGGACTGCTGGATCGCCTTGGTCCAGGTGTAGTTGGCGTACAGCTCCAGCCCGGCCAGCGCGCCGTCCTCGGCGAAGTGGTACTCCAGTGCGCTCTCCACACCCTTGTGGTCGGTGGCACCAATGTTCTGGAAGGTGGGCGGGGTGATGCCCGGCACCTGCAGGATCTGGTTGTCGAAGCGCATCTTGAACACGGTCACTTCCGCGCGCAGTGCCCCATCCTGCCAGCGTGCGCCCAGCTCGGTGGTCTTGGCCACTTCCGGGTTCAGCGGATTGCTGGCGGTCTGCGAATTGAGCTGGATGTTCTGTACCGGTCCGAACGAGGTGGTGTAGTTGCCGAACACGGTCAGCTGCGGCGTCAGCAGGTAGGCGATGTTGAGCGAGGGCAGGGCCTTGTCGTTGCGGCTGCTGAAGGTCGCCGTGCCTCCGGCCTGGCGGCGGTCCATGTCGATCCATTCCATGCGCACGCCCGGCGTGATCCGCCACTGGCCGATCGCAATGCGGTCGTCGATGTAGAAGGCGTGCGCGTCGGTGGCGTTGTCGAAGCGGGTGGTGGCACTGGCCGCGCCGGTGCGGCGGGCGACGGTGTAGCTGCGGTCGTTGCCGCGCTCGCGCAGGAAGCGGTAGCCGGCGGTGATGTCATGCACCGCGCTGCCCCAGTGCAGGCGCTGGGTATTGCGCGGCTCGATGCCAAGCACGCGGTAGTCGCGCGGCTGCACGGTCAACTGGGTGTTGGCGGCGTTGATCAGCGAGCTGGCACGGGTGCTCTCGTTGTAATAGGCCAGCACCTCGAACTCGCTGTTGGCCGACAGGGTGTTGGTGTAGCCCAGGTCGATGCCGGTGCGGTGGCCCTTCCAGAAATCGGTGGGGCGGGTGTTCTGGAACGGATCGGCCTCGTACTGCGCACGGGTCAGGCCGCCCGGGGTCAGTGAACGCACGTCATAGTAGGACAGCTTGGCGCGCAGCTCCTGCTGTTCGTCGATCGCGTAAGCGAACTTCAGTGCGAGATCGTTGAAGCGGTCATCGCTGCCCTGGCGCCAGCCGCGGCCGTCCTGGCCGGAGTAGAGCAGGGCGGCGCCCAAGCCGTTGTCGCCGGTGCCGCCGAGGAAGGCGTTGTACTGGGCGCTGTCGCCGCCGCCATGGTCGTAGGCGGTGTAGCGCACGCCGGCTTCGCCGTGCAGGCCGGCCTCGGTGGGAATGGCGCGGGTGCTGAAGTTGATGATGCCACCGACGTTCTGCGGCCCGTAGCGCACCGCGCCGCCGCCGCGCACCACGTCGATCGACTCGATGTTGGACAGGCTGGTCGGCGCGAACGACAGCTGTGGCTGGCCATACGGCGCCACCGCCAGCGGCACGCCGTCCAACAGGACGGTCGAGCGCGGCGAGTAGCGCCCGGTGAGGCCGCGCACGCCGATGTTGAGCGACACCGAACTGCCAGCGGTGCCGGAGTTGTCGGTGACCTGCACACCCGGAATACGGCGCATGGCATCGCCGATGCTGGCCGCGCCGCTGGCCTCGATGCGCTGGCGGTCGACCACGGTGCGCGCGCCGGCAAAGCGCTTGACGCTGTCATGCAGGCCGGTACCCAGCCAGCTGCCGGAGACCTGGATGCTGTCCAGCGTGGTGGCGCCGTCCTGGGCGAAGGCACGGGTGGTCGGGAGCAGGCACAGGGCGAGGGCGGCGGCCAGGGGCAGGCGGGCCGGTTGCAGGGCGAGGATGGGCATCGGTGCAGGTTGTGGAAGGTCGTAAATGAGAATTATTGCTGATTCCATTCGCTATTGGAATGCGCCTCCGGTTCATGCCGATGCCCCGGTGATAGAGTGGGCGATTGCTTACTGACTCGCTGAGATCTGCCATGTCCCAAGCCGCTTTCTACCCCGTCGGAACCCCTGGCCAGCCGTGGGGAGCGGCGGAACGGGAGGTGTGGCGTGGCCGCCAGCAGCGCCTGCGTCGCTATGACGAGGAGGTGCTGCCCCGCATCGAGGCGCTGGCATCGCGCTTCGACAAGGTGGCCTATGGCCAGCTCGACTACGCTGGCGAGACCTACACTCTGTTCGCCCTGCGCAGCCGCGATTGGAACCCGGTGCTGCCGGCTGCCCTGGTTACCGGTGGCGTGCACGGTTATGAGACCAGCGGCGTGATGGGCGCGCTGGAATTCCTCGAAAAGCACGCCGCCGACTACGCCGGCAAGGCCAATCTGCTGGTGGCGCCGTGCGTGAATCCGTGGGGCTTCGAGCGCATCAACCGCTGGAACTTCGATGCGATCGACCCGAACCGCAATTTCCGCGCCGATGGCCCGGCCCGCGAGTCGACCGCGCTGATGGAGCTGATCGCACCGATCAAGGACCAGTTCGTGCTGCACATCGACCTCCACGAGACCACCGACAGCGACGAGAGCGAGTTCCGCCCGGCGCTGGCCGCGCGTGACGGCAAACCGTTCGAGCCGGGCCTGATTCCCGATGGCTTCTACTTGGTGGACGACAGCGAGAACCCGCAGGCGGCGTTCCAGCAGGCAGTCATCGCCGCGGTGGAGAAGGTCACCCACATCGCGCCGGCCGACGACAAGGGCGAGATCATCGGTTCGCCGGTGGTGGCCCACGGCGTGATCGAGTACCCGCTGGTGAAGCTGGGCCTGTGTGCCGGCATCACCGGTGCGACCTACACCACCACCACCGAGGTCTACCCGGACAGCCCGCGGGCGACCCCGCAGCAGTGCAACGACGCCCAGGTGGCAGCGGTGTGCGCGTCGCTGGATTACGCGCTCGCCCATCGTTGACCGGTAGTGCCGGCCGCTGGCCGGCAACCACGCGACAACAGGATTGCCGGCCAGCGGCCGGCGCTACCTCACCCCAACGCGTCGGCCCACCACAGCGCCGCTGGCCCCGGCGGCGTGTCGCGGCGCCACAGCAGGTCGCTGTGGATGCGCCGCGGCCACCCGGGCAGGGTCAGTTCCACCAGTTGCCCGCGGTCGTAGCGCTGCACCAATGCGCGGGGCAGCTCGGCCCAGCCGATGCCATCCTCGGCCATCTCCATCACCATCAGGTAGTCGGTGGCGGTCCACGCCAGCCCGGTAACCGCCCGCGCATGGTCGACCTCCGCGCTCAATCGCACCTGCCGGTACCGTGCCAGCTGGGAAGCTGCGCGACGGCCGGCGTCGGCCAGCGCATGGTCGCGCGCCACATACACCGACAGTTCGCTGTGATGGGCCAACGGCCGTGCCACCAGACCGTCCGGGTAGCTTTCCTGGCGCGGCAGCAGGCCCAGCGCTGCGCGACCACTGCCGACCAGTTCCAGCACGTCTTCGCCTTCGGCATCCAGCCATTCCAGTTCGATCTCGGGGAACGCTTCGGCAAAGCGCTGCAACACGCGCTGCTCCGGGTCGAGCTGATACACGTCGGAGAACACCACGGTCAGCCGCGCTTCGACCGGGGCGGCCAGCCGCACGCTCAACTGCTGCAGGCGGGTATCGGCGGCGAGGATTTCCTGGGCATGGGCGAGCACCTGGCGCCCGGCTTCGGTCAGCTGCGGGTAGCGTCCACTGCGGTCGAACAGGCTGACGCCCAGGTCCGCCTCCAGGTGGGCGATGGCGGTGCTGACCGTCGATTGGGTCTTGCGCAGGCGACGCGCCGCCGCCGAGAACGATCCGAGCGCGGCCGCTTCGACGAACGCCTGCAGGGATTCAGGGGAATAGGGCATTGATCCATCGCTCCTATCGATGGTATCCATTTTGAATCGACCGTAAAAGGCGATGATACTGTCCGCCGTCGCCCCTGTCTGCGGGGCATCCACGCATGGCGTGGATCTACTGAGGGCGGGGCGCTGTCCGCGTCCCGCAAGGAGTTTCACATGTCCCGTACTGTTCCCGCCCGTGGCGCGCTGGTCGCCTGGGCCTGCCTGACCGTGGCGATCGTTGCCGAAGTGGTCGGCACCTCGTTCATGGCCCATGCCGCCCGCGATGGTGGCTGGACCGGCTACCTGATCATGGCCGGCGCGTTGGCGCTGTCCTATTACTTCCTGGCCCTGTCGGTCCGCCGCATCGCGGTCGGTGTCGCCTATGCGGTGTGGGAAGGCCTGGGCCTGACCCTGCTGACCGTGGTCGGCCTCACCGTGTTTGGCGAGAGTCTGTCGCTGCAGCAGCTGGCCGGCCTCGTGCTGGCGGTGGTCGGCATCGTCTGTGTCACCCTCGGGGAGGCGCACTGATGAATACCCTGGCCCTGTTTTTCGTGATCTGTTCCGCGCTGATCGACGTTGCCGCCAACATGATGGTCGCCAAGTCGGAGGGCTTCCGCCGCTGGCGCTGGGGCGTCGGCGCGGTCGTCATGGTCTGGATCGCCTTCGCCCTGCTGGGCCAGGCGGTGCGCTACATGGACCTGGCCACCGCCTATGCGATGTGGGGTGCAATCGGCGTGATCGGTACCGCCACTTGCGGCCGCCTGCTGTTCGGTAACCGCCTGCGGCTGATCGGCTGGGTTGGCATCGCCCTGGTCACGGCGGCGGTACTGCTGCTCAGCACCGCCAAGTAGCAGCACGCCCAGTCGCGAGCGGGGCGGCGATTGTGCAGCGATTTGCGAAGTCGCCCCTGCTCATCGACACTGCGGTTTTCCACATGGAGTGCCCGCATGTTCAGCCACATCACCGTAGGAACGAACGACATGGAGGCCGCGCGTCGCTTCTACGACGCCCTGTTCGCCGCGATGGGGGCACGTGCGGGCGTATTCGACGAGAAGGGACGGCTGCTGTACTTCAAGGATGGGCGGATGTTCGGTGTAACCGCGCCGATCGATGGGCAGCCAGCGTGCCATGCCAACGGTGGCACCATCGGTTTCAGTCTGGGCAGTGCAGAGGCCGTGCGTGCCTGGCAGGAAGCTGGAGTGGCTCACGGTGGTACCGCCATCGAAGATCCGCCCGGCGTCCGCAACATGTCCGGTCGGCAGGTGTTCCTGGCCTATCTGCGTGACCCGGATGGCAACAAGCTGTGTGCGGTGCATGTAATGTCGTGATCGGACAGGATGCGCGTGGCCGCGCCGCAGGCGGTGCGCGCGGCCCGCGCAAGCAAGGGTGCGTCGCAGCGCGCGCGTGATACCACGGAATGAGCGGACGGGCCTGCGACCACAGGCCGCAACTTCATGCTCTGTCCACTGCGGTTCAGCCAGAATCGGTCGGCTAACCCTTTGATCTACCGGAGAACGCCGCCCCATGGAAGTACTGGAGCCGCAACAATCCCCGGTGCGCACCCTTCGGCCTGTGTTCGCCTTCGCGGCGATCGTTGTCGTGGCGTTCGCGCTGTTCGTCAGCCTGTTTCCGCTCGGCGCGGGCCGCCTTCTGCTCAAGGCACAGGACTGGGCCGCCCTCAACGTCGGCTGGTACTACCTGCTGGCCATGACCCTGTACCTGGTGTTCGTGGTGGGCGTGGCGCTGTCCAAGTACGGTGGCATCAAGCTGGGTGCCGACCATGACGAGCCGGAGTTCAGTTACCTCTCATGGGCCGGCATGCTGTTCGCCGCCGGCATCAGCATCACCCTGTTCTTCTTCTGCGTATCCGAACCGCTGACCCACTACCTGCAGCCGCCGCAGGGCGATCCGGCCGCAGGCGAGGCCGGCGCGCGCCAGGCCATGCAGCTGCTGTTCCTGCACTGGGGCCTGCACGGCTGGGGCGTGTTCGCGCTGGCGGCGATGGCGATGGCCTACTTCGCCTATCGCCACAACCTGCCACTGGCCCTGCGCTCGGCGCTGTACCCGCTGATCGGCAAGCGCATCAATGGCCCGATCGGCTACACCGTGGACGCGCTGGGCATCGTCGCCACCGTATTCGGCATCGGTGCCGACATGGGCTTCGGTGTGCTGCACCTCAATGCCGGCCTCTCGCACCTGTTCGACATTCCGCACTCCAACCTGGTGCAGATCATCCTGGTGGTCAGCATGATGGGCGCGGCCGTGGCCGTGGCCGTGTCCGGCGTCGAGAAGGGCGTGCGCTGGATGGCCAACATCAACATGCTGCTGGCGATCGCGCTGGTGCTGTTCATGCTGTTCGCCGGGCCGACGCAGTACCTGTTCGGCACGCTGATGCAGAACCTGGGCGACTACCTCGGCAGCGTGGTCGGCAAGAGTTTCGATGTGTATGCCTACGGCGGCCGACCGGAATGGCTGGGCGGCTGGACGGTGTTCTACTGGGCCTGGTGGATCGGCTGGGCGCCCTTTGTCGGGCTGTTCATCGCGCGCATCTCGCGCGGCCGCACCATCCGCGAATTCGTGTTCGGCGTGCTGCTGATCCCGCTGGGTTTCACCCTGGCGTGGCTGTCGATCTTCGGCAACAGCGCGCTGGACCAGGTGCTGCACCACGGCCAGCAACAGTTGGCGCAGCTGGCGGTGGATGATCCACCGACCGTGCTGTATGCGCTGCTGGACGGCTACCCCTGGAGCCGCGCGGTGATCACGGTGACAGTGCTGGTCAGCTTCATCTTCTTCGTGACCTCCGCTGACTCGGGGGCGGTGGTGTTGTCCACGCTGTCCTCGCATGGCGGCGCACCCGAGGATGATGGTCCGCGTTGGCTGCGGGTGTTCTGGGGCACGGTGATCGCGGTGCTGACCGCGGGCCTGTTGCTGGCCGGCAGTATCGACGCACTGAAATCGGCGGTGGTGCTGGCGTCGTTGCCGTTCTCGGCGATCCTGTTGTTGATGATGTGGGGGCTGACCCGCGCCTTCAGTGACGAATCGCACCGCAAGCGCGCGCTGCAGTACCGGCCATCGCCGTTGATCGGAGACGATCGCCATCACCAGGGCTGGCGCCAGCGCCTGAGCCAGGCGATGCATTTCCCGGTGCGCGACCAGGTCTACCGCTTCATGGATGACACGGTGAAGCCGGCGATGGAAGCGGTGGCCGAGCAGCTGCGCGGGCAGGGCTGGGACGTGGCCACGCGCTTCGAGGCGGGCGACATGGAGTTGACGGTCAACCATGGCGAGCAGCAGGACTTCCTGTACCGGGTGATCCTGAGCGGCTACCTGACCCCGTCGTTTGCCGCGCAGCAGCTGCGCAACCAGCGCTACTACCGCGCCGAGGTGCACCTGTTCGAAGGCAGCCAGGATTACGACCTGGTGGGATACAGCCGAAAGCAGATCATCAACGACATCATCAGCCAGTACGAACGGCACCTGCAGTTCCTGCACCTGAGCCGGTGATGCACATTGATGGTAGTGCCGGCCGCTGGCCGGCAACGCGTACGGGGCGGCGCATCACCGCCGCCCCGTTGGTGCATCAGAACCGGTAGCGCGCGCCCAGCGAGACGAACTGCCCGCGCAGGTTGTACTGGCTGATGTCGAAGCCGTTGGAGCCACCGGCCGGGTCGAACGGCGGGTCCTTGTCGGTCAGGTTCAGCACCGACAGCGACAGCGTGGTGTTGGCAATCCCTTCGTACGCCACGTACAGGTCCAGCTGGTGGTACGGCTTGACGCGGTCGCGCAGGCCCGGGTTGCTGGTCGCCGTCGCCACGCGCTGGTCGTAGCCGCTCACGTACTGCAGGCTCAGCGTGCTGCTCCAGTCACCGACCGCCCAGTTCAGCGACGTGGTGCCGCGGGTGCGCGGCAGCGCGCCGTGGCGGTTGTTGCCGGCCCCGTCATAGGGCGACTGGCCGGCCACCAGCGGCTGCTTGAAACTGAGCAGGTGGGTCCAGCTGCCGGCCACGGTGAAGTTGCCCCAGCCGTCGGTACGGAAGATGCGGCTGGCGTCCAGATCCAGGCCCGAGGTGGTCAGTTCGCCCTGGTTGGCGTACTGGTTGGTGATGAACTGGATGCGTCCCTGCGCATCACGTTGCACGCGACCGGGGAACAGCGTCGGGTTGTCGACGATGAACTGCGCGCTGTCCGGCTTGACCAGGTTGTCCTGCTCGATGCGGTACCAGTCCACGCCGATGCTGGTATCACCATCCGGCGACCACACTGTACCCACGTTGAAATTGCGCGAGCGTTCGGCCTTCAGGTCCGGGTTGCCGGTGCGGATGTTGGTCACGCCACGGCTGCCGCCGGGTTGCAGGGGGTCCAGCGGATCGATCACCGAGCCGTAGCTGACGGTCTGGCCGGGCGCGATCTCCGGCAACGAGGGCGCGCGGAACCCGCGCGAGAACGAGCCACGCAGCAGCAGGTTGTCCAACGGCTGCCAGCGCAGCGCCACCTTCGGCGAGAACGCCTTGCCGAAGTCATCGTAGTGATCGCCGCGGCCGGCCACCTGCAGCTCCAACGTGCGGTGCAGTGGCACGCTCAGTTCGGCATAGGCGGCACTGACCTGGCGCTCGCCATTGACCACGTTGATGGCCGGACGCAGTTCGGTGCCCGACAGCACCTGTGCACTGGTACGCGCATCCAGCGACTCCTTGCGGAACTCGGCGCCCCAGGCGAAGCCGACCGCACCGGCCGGCAGCTCCCACAGCGAGGTCGAGGCCTTCACGTTCAATGAGTGCAGCCTGTACCAGCCCGGGCGCTTGGTCTGCAGGCGCAGTGCATCCAGCGCGCCCGGCGTGCTGGACGGGTTGAGGAAGTTGTAGCTGCCATCGCGCAGGATCTGTTCGAACGCGTAGCGGTTGACGAAATTGTCCACGTACTCGCGCTGTGCACTCTGCGAGGTCAGCGCCGCCACTTCCCAGTCCCAGCGTTCACCGCTGCCGCGCACGCCCGCCAGGGCACGGTAGAACACCTGCGTGTTGTCCTTCAGGCGCGGGCCCAGATCGAAGAAGGTGTACTCGAACGGCAGCGGCGTGCTGCCCGGGTTGTTGGGATCGCCGACCGGCAGCACCGCCGGCACGTCGATGAGCGTGCCGGTAGCCGGGTTGTAGGCACGCAGGCCGGGGCCAACGGTCAGCGGCGCACTGAAGATCTGGTCGGCCTTGTTGTGGCTGTACAGCACGTCGGCGAAGGCTTCGACGCTGTCGTTTAAGCGGTAGGTCGCGCTCAACGACGCCTGCAGGCGCTCGGCGCCGGACTGCAAGGTCTTGAACGGCTGCGCGTTGAAGGCGCAGGCCTGGCCGGGCAGGGTGCTGCCGAAATCGCTGTAGGGACGCAGCTGACTGCCATCCGGGCAGTTGGCGAACGGTTGCGGCGCGCGCGGGTTGGACAGCCAATTGCCACCGGCGGTGGACCAGCCGGCCAGGCGTCCGCCGGGCTTGTCGCGGAAATCGCCGCTGCGGGTATAGGCGCGCTGGTCGGCGTCGAGGCGATCACGCTTGAGCAGGTCCAGCCCGAACAGCACGTTCCAGCCCTGCTGCTCCAGGTCGCCGAAGCCGGCCAGCAGGTTGGCCTTGCGTTCGTCCAGGCCGCCCTGGGTGGCGGTACCGAAGCCGCCGCCGACTTCCACGCCCTGGAAGTTCCTGCGCAGGATGATGTTGATGACACCGGCGATGGCGTCGGAGCCATACACCGCCGAGGCGCCGTCCTTCAGCACTTCGATGTGTTCCACCGCGCTGATCGGCAGCGCGTTGAGGTCGACGAAGGTGTCCTGGGTATTGAGCGCGAAGCCGAAGTTGGACACGCGGTAGCCGTTGACCAGCACCAGTGTGTTCTTCGGCGACAGGCCACGCAGGCCGATCGAGGCCGAGCCGGCGGCGAAGCTGCCGGTGTACTGCTCGTCGAAGCTGTTGCCGGCATTGGCCGACAGGTTGCGCAGCACGTCGGTGAGGGTGGAGCGGCCGGTCTGCTCGATCTGTTCGCGGCTGACGATCTGCACCGGGTTCGGCCCGGCGGTGTCGCTGCGTTTGATGTTGGAGCCGGTCACCAGCACGGTGCCCAGGGTGGTGCTGTCCTTGCCGGCATCGGCGGTTTCAGCGGCTCCGGCAGCGCCGGCGGTGAGGCCGAGCGCGATCGCGCCGGCAAGCAGGTTCAGGGTGGTGCGGGACATGGAAGCGACAACGCTGAACGGGGGAGGAGCCGTCAGTACCGCATGCAGGTACATGCGCCTTCCAATGACGAAAGCGCATTCAGTTATACATCACAGGTTCTTAACGAAAGTCGGTGCCTCCGTTGGAGCAGACCCACTCGGTGGGTGCCGGACCGATCTTTGGTGGGTGCGGACCGTTGGTCCGCACGCCCCTGTAGAGCCGAGCCTACGCTCGGCTCCACACACTGGCCGGAAACAGCCGAGCATGGCTCGGCTCTACAGAAGGCAATGCCAGCCCATCAAGGCCGCAGCAGCACCTTGCCGTTGCGGCCCGAACCGGCCCCGGCCTTCGCCGCCTGGGCGATGTCGTCCAGCGCGAAGATCTGCTCCACCGGCAAGGTCAGTTCGCCGCTCGCCGCACGCTTCAGCAGTTCGCCAACCAGCCGGCGCTTGTCCTCCACGGCCATCGCCTGGCTGACCTTGCTGCCCCAGAAGCCCTTCACCGTGGCCTCCTTGTAGATCAGGCCGCCGGCCGGGATGCGCATCGGTTCGCCGCTCATCACCCCGAACGACACCAGCGTGCCGTGGTGGCCGAGCAGGTCGACCAGGTCACCGCTGGCGTCGCCGCCGATGGAATCCACGGCGGCCGCCGCCTGTGCTTCGCCGGTCGCTTCACGAACGCGATCCTTCCAGCCGTCCACCGAGGTGTCGAACACATGATCGATGCCCAGCGCCTGCAACTGCGCGACCGCATCGGCGTTGCGCACCAGGTTGGCCACATGCACGCCACGCGCCTTTGCCAACATGGCCAGCGACTTGCCGACCGCGCCGTTGGCGGTGTTCTGCACGATCCACTGGCCCGGCTCGACGTGCAGGAATTCCAGCAGCATCAGCGCGCTCAGCGGCATCGCGATCAACTGTGCGGCCATCTCGTCCGGAATCGCCTCCGGCATCGGAATGACCATGCGTGCCGGTGCAATGAACGCTTCGGCCCAGGTACCGTGTACCGAGGCTGCGGCGACGCGTTGGCCGATCTGCAGGCCGTCGACGCCGTCGCCCAGTGCGTCGACCACGCCCAATGCTTCGCTGCCGCCAATCGCCGGCAGCGTCGGCTTGTAGCCATACAGCCCGCGCACGGTCAGCAGGTCGTGATTGTGGATCGAGGCCAGCACGGTGCGGATGCGCACCTCGCCGGGACCAGGCTCGGGCAGGGCGGCATCGGCAATGGCGAGGACGTCGGCCGGGTTGCCGAAGGAGGAGTACTGGGCAGCGCGCATGGGCGGTGTTCCGGGGAAAGTGGATGTTGTACCGAACTGGGGACGCAGGGCATGTCGACAAGGCGTCGCTGCTGCAACACGGCATCCTGCGACTGATCGTCGCGACATGTGCTGATTACCGCATCTTGTGTTGACGGTTCGAGATGTCCCCACTATGTTGTGGCCGTCACTCCCGGTCAGCCGCCGCCGCCGGACATGCAGCAAACGTCCCGCGGCCCGCCCCTGAAGGCTTGCCGTGTCGACGCGGCCGCCATCGTGCGGACGCAGGTCGCCCCCACGGCCCGGATACCGGCCGCAGGCGCAGGCAGATGCCGACGACCTACGTTCCCGTGCCCTGGCAATCCACCCGTTCGCCCCGTGCGCCGGTATCGCGTTCAGGGCCGCCATGGCATCGACCGCCAACGCGCGTGCGAGCCTGGAGTTTCACCACCATGACCGACAGTACCTTCCGCGTGGCCGATCTGGCCGGCGCCGGCGACGCCTTGCGCGCCGGTGGCGAGCGCGTGCCGACCTGGATCACCAAGGAGGCCGGCAACCGCCGCCTGCCGTTCGAGGCCGAGCGCCTGCAGCGCAGCATCGACGCCGTGCATGCCGAGTTCCCGCAGCTGGACGTGAGCGACTATCGCCGCGTGGTGCAGGCGATGGTCGAGCGCAAACCGAGCATCAGCGCCGACGACCTGGTCGATCTGCTGATCCGTGAGGCCGAATCGCGGGTGGACCTGGTTGCACCCGAGTGGGAACAGTTTGCCGCGCGCATCTACCTGCGTCGCCTGTACAAGCGCGCCAGCCGCAACCGCTTCTACGATGTCGGCCTGAAGTACGGTTCGTATGTGGGCCTGCAGGAGAGCTTGGCTGACCGCGGCATCTACAGCAACGACATCCTGCGCTGCTATTCCAAGGAAGAGCTGCAGCAGGCCGGCGAGATGATCGACCCGGAACGCGACCGCCTGTTCGCGTACAACGGCCTGTACCTGCTGGCCACGCGCTACCTGGCCAGCGATCGCAGCCGCGAGGTCTACGAACTGCCGCAGGAGCGCTGGCTGACCATTGCGCTGTACCTGATGCAGGAGGAAAAGCCGCGCGAACGGCGCATGCAGCTGGTCGGTGAGGCGTACTGGGCGCTGTCCAACCTGTACATGACGGTGGCCACGCCGACCCTGGCCAACGCCGGCAAGGTCGGCGGCCAGCTGTCCAGCTGCTTCATCGACACGGTGGACGACAGCCTGCAGGGCATCTATGACTCCAACACCGATATCGCCCGCGTGTCCAAGCACGGTGGCGGCGTCGGCGCCTACCTGGGCTATGTGCGCAGCAGCGGCGCGCCGATACGGGGCGTGGCCAATTCCTCCGGCGGCGTGGTGCCGTGGATCAAGCAGCTCAACAACACCGCGGTGTCGGTCGACCAGCTTGGCCAGCGCAAGGGCGCGGTGGCGGTGTACCTGGACATCTGGCACCGCGATATCGAGGCCTTCCTGGATCTGCGCCTGAACAACGGCGACCAGCGCCTGCGCGCGCACGATGTGTTCACCTCGGTGTGCGTGCCCGACCTGTTCATGGAAGCGGTCGAGCGCCGCGCCGACTGGTACCTGTTCGACCCGCACGAGGTGAAGCAGGCCAAGGGCTGGTACCTGCAGGACTTCTACGATGAGACGCGCGGCGCGGGCAGCTTCCGCGACCGCTATGCCGAACTGGTGGCCGACGAGCGCATCAGCCGCCGCACGGTGAAGGCGATCGATCTGTTCAAGCGGATCATGCTCAGCCAGTTGGAGACCGGCAATCCGTTCCTGTTCTACCGCGACGAGGTCAACCGCCGGAACCCGAACAAGCACGCGGGCATGATCTATTCCAGCAACCTGTGCACCGAGATCCTGCAGAACATGAGCCCGACGCGGATGATCCAGGAGATCGTCAGCGGCGACCAGATCGTCACCACGCGCCGCGCCGGTGACTTCGTGGTCTGCAACCTGTCTTCGATCAACCTCGGCCGGGCAATCAGTGCGCCGGATGACCTGCTGGCCACCGATGTGCTGGAGCGCCTGATCCCGATCCAGGTGCGCATGCTCGACAACGTGATCGACCTCAATGCGTTGCCGGTGCCGCAGGCCACGATCACCAACCGCAAGTACCGCGCCATCGGCCTGGGCACGTTCGGTTGGCACCACCTGCTGGCGCAGCAGGCGATCCAGTGGGAGTCACCGGATGCCGAGGATTTGGCCGACCGTCTCTACGAGCGCATCAACTTCCTGACCATCCAGGCCAGCGCGCAGCTGGCGAAGGAGAAGGGCAGCTATCCGATGTTCACCGGCAGCGATTGGCACCACGGGCGTTACTTCCGTGACCGCGACTACACTGGCGCCGCATGGGACAGCCTGGCCCGCGAGGTCGCCACGCACGGCCTGCGCAACGGCTGGCTGCTGGCGGTGGCGCCGAACATGAGCACCGCGCAGATTGCAGGATCCACGGCCTCGATCGACCCGATCTACAGCGCGTTCTACTACGAGGAAAAGAAGGACTTCCGGCGGCCGGTGGCGGCGCCGGGCCTGTCGCTGGAAACCTGGTCGTACTACGAGAAGGGTGCCTACAAGGTCGACCAGTTCGCCAGCGTGCGCCAGAACGCCCGCCGCCAGCGCCATGTCGACCAGTCGATCAGTTTCAACCTGTACGTGCCCAGCACCATCCGTGCGAGCACGCTGCTGGAGCTGCATCTGACGGCCTGGCGCGAAGGGCTGAAGACCACCTACTACGTGCGCTCCAACGACATCGACATCAGCGAATGCGAGTGGTGCGCCAGCTGACCATCCACGGTAGCGCCGGGCCACGCCCGGCGAGCGCATCGCGCGGCCGTCGCACATTCCGCCGGGCATGGCCCGGCGCTACCCCCTGCAGGTAACACCATGGCAACTCCCCTCGACCGCATCAAGATCCTCGAACCACGCCACCCCAACCGCAGCACCGGCATCATCAACGGCCAGACCAGCGGCATCCTCAACTGGAACGATATCCCGTACCCGTCGTTCTATCGGGCCTACAAGGAGCTGTCGACCAACTTCTGGATTCCCGACGAAGTGGACATGAAGCTGGATGCGCGCCAGTACGGCGAGCTGTCAGGGCGCGAAAAGAACGCCTACGATTCAATCATCGGCCTGCTGGCCACGCTGGATTCACCGCAGACGCGCTTCATCTACAACGTGGCCGAGTACATCACCGACCCGGCCGCGCATGCCAACGCAGCCATCATCGGCCAGCAGGAAGTGATCCACAACGAGAGCTACAGCTACGTGCTGGCCTCGATCACCGACCTGCCGAACCAGAACCGCATCTTCGAGATCGCTCGCACCCACCCGACCATCATCAAGCGCAATGCCCCGATCATGGGTGCGTATGACGATTTCATGCGCGAGAAGACCGCCGAGACCCTGCTCAAGTCGTTGATCCAGTCCTCGATCCTGGAGGGCATCAATTTCTATTCCGGGTTCGCGTACTTCTACAACATGGTGCGGCAGAACCGCATGAACGGCACCGGCAAGATCATCAGCTTCATCAACCGCGACGAGCTGGCGCATACCAAATTCATCAGCGAGCTGATCCGCGCCATCATCGGCGAGAATCCCGAGCTGCAGACCAACGAGCTGACCGCCTACGTACACCAATCGTTCGAGCATGCCATCGAGCTGGAGACGCAGTGGTCGTCGGAGGTGCTGGATGGTATCGACGGCATCGACGTGGACGAGATGGTGCGCTACGTGAAGTACCGCGCCAACAAGATGGCCGGCATGCTCGGCATCGAGCGCCTGTACATCGACACCACCGACAACGTGATGCCGTGGATCAAGGCCTACGCCGACAACTTCACCGAGACCAAGACCGACTTCTTCGAGATGCGCAATGCAAGTTACAAGAAGACCAACGTCGACAACGGCTTCGACGATCTCTGAGCCTGGCGCCGTGCTGAGCATCCTGGTGGTGGTCGCCTCCCTGAGCGGCAACACCCGCGAACTCGGCCGGCAGATTGCCGAACGCTGCCGCGTTGCCGGTCATGCGGTGTACTGGCAGGAGGCCGACGACCTGCGCCAGGCACCGCCGCTGGCGGCCGATGAGGCCGACCTGGTGCTGCTGGGCTGCTGGACCGACAACGCCGGCCGCACGCCGGCGGAGATGAAGGCATGGGTGGCCGGCATCGCCGAGCGCGGCGAGCGGCCACGGCAGCTGGCGGTGTTCGGCACCGGTGAAACGCAGTGGGGGCAGGAGTACTACTGCGGCGCCGTGCACCGGCTGATCCGCTATTTCCGCAGCGACTATCCGCCGCTCGAGATCGAGCAGATGCCGCATGGCGAGCGTCACGCCGCAGCCATCGACGCCTGGACCGATACGGTCCTGGCCCACTACTGGAGCAACCCCGATGCAGATCATCGACGCCACCACGCCTGAGCAGTTCCAGCAGCTGCTGGCCGAACATCCGCGGGTGCTGGTGGATTTCCACAAGGACCAGTGCCCGGGCTGCCGGATGCTGGAGATGTCGTTGCATCGCGTGGCCAACAGCGTGGCGGGGCAGGGCACGACCCTGCTGCGCGTGCAGCTGGAGGTGCTGGGTGAGGCGTTCTTCAGGGAGCTGGGACTGCGGCAGACGCCGACGCTGTCCCTGTTCCGTGATGGTAACGAACGCACGCGCCTGGCCGGGTTCCAGTCGCCGCAGCAGATCGAGGCCGCGATCGCGTTGCATTTGTAGAGCCGAGCCCATGCTCGGCTGCCGTTCGCGCGGTGAGCGATGAGTCGAGCATGGCTCGACTCTACAAGGGCATCCACGCGTGGCGTGGATCTACCGGGGCAGGGTCCGTGCTTTGGCGTCAGGCTCCGCTGAAGGTATCCACCAGCAGCTTCACGTTCAACACCACGATCACCAGCGCGATCACCCAGGCGATCGCGCCGAGCCAGCGCGGTGCCACCAGCGCCCCCATCGTCACCTTGTCGGTCACGATCCGCACCAGCGGGATGATCGCAAACGGCAGCTGCATCGACAGCACCACCTGGCTCAGCACCAGCAGCTTCACCGCGCCCTGGTCGCCGAACAGCAGGATCACCACCACCACCGGAATGATCGCCAGCGCGCGCGTGATCAGCCGACGCAGCCACGGCGGCAGGCGCAGGTGCAGGAAGCCTTCCATCACGATCTGGCCGGCCAGCGTGGCGGTCACTGTCGAATTCAGGCCCGAGGCCAGCAGGGCAATCGCAAACAGTGTCGCCGCCGCGCCCACGCCCAGCATCGGCGCCAGCAGCTGGTGCGCCTGCTCGATGTCTTCCACATCGAAACGGCCATTGGCATGGAACACCGCCGCCGCCAGGATCAGGATGCTGGCGTTGATGAACAGTGCCAGCGTCAGCGCGAGGGTGCTGTCGGTCACCGCCCAGCGCAGCGCGCTGCGACGGCCCTCGTCGGTGCGCGGATAGGCGCGGGTCTGCACGATGGAAGAATGCAGGTACAGGTTATGCGGCATAACCGTGGCGCCGATGATGCCGATGGCGATGTACAGCGCGTGCGGATCAGTCACTACCTGCGCGCGCGGAATGAAGCCGCCCAGCACGTCCATCACCGGCGGTGCGGCCAGCGCGATCTGCACCATGAAGCAGCCGAAGATCACCATCAGCAGCGCGATCACGAAGGCTTCCAGCGCACGGAAGCCGCGGTTCATCAGCAGCAGCACCAGCAGTGTGTCCAGGGCAGTGATCACCGCGCCCCAGAGCAGTGGCAGGTCGAACAGCAGCTTCAATGCGATCGCGGTGCCGATCACCTCGGCCAGGTCGCAGGCGATGATCGCTGCCTCGCACAGCGCCCACAGCGCCAGGTTCACCGGCTTCGGGTACCGCGCGCGGCAGGCCTGCGCCAGATCCATGCCGGTGGCGATGCCCAGCCGTGCCGACAGCGCCTGCAGGATCACCGCCATCAGGTTGGAGATGAGGATGACCGACAGCAGCAGGTAGCCGAAGCGCGAACCGCCGGCGAGGTCGGTGGCCCAGTTGCCAGGGTCCATGTAGCCGACCGAGATCATGTAGCCCGGGCCAAGGAAGGCCAGCAGGCGGAACCACCAATGGCCCCTGTCGGGCACCGCAACCGAGGCGTTGAGCGCACCCAGGCTGGCCGGAGTAGAGGCCGAAGGGTCGTGGGGCGCCAGGGTGTTCATGGGTCCGAATATAGCTCCTGCTATAGTCATTAGCAATGTGAAACAATCGTCTTTATCGCGTTACTGGTCCAGAATTCAGTTTCAAAACCGGAGTAGACCGGAAGGACAGGCGCAGGCGTGGGCAAGACCGACGATTCGACATCGCTGAAAAGCACCCCCTTGATCGAGGCTGAGCGCCAGGTGGAGAGCTTCCGGCAAGTGCGCGAAGCGCACCGGATGGAGCTGGTGGAGGACTATGTCGAGCTGATCTCGGACCTGCTGGCCGACGGCGGCGAGGCCCGCCAGGTCGACATCGCCACCCGCCTGGGCGTGGCCCAGCCCACCGTGGCGAAGATGCTGCGGCGCCTGGCCCGCGATGGCTGGGTGGTGCAGCGACCGTACCGCGGCGTGTTCCTGACCCCGGAAGGCGAGGCGCTGGCCCATGCCAGCCGCCAGCGGCACCAGACCGTGGAGCGTTTCCTGCTGGCGCTGGGCGTGGACCCTGACACGGCACGGCGTGATGCGGAGGGTATCGAGCACCATGTGAGCGAGCAGACGCTGGCGCTGTTCGAGGCGTTCGTGCGCAAGGCCGAGGGCGGCTGAGCCACGTTTCCTGTAGAGCCGAGCCATGCTCGGCTGCTGTTCGCGCGATGACAGGGAGCATCCACGCATGGCGTGGATCTACAATCCAGGCGGGCAGCGCGCCTGCTGCTGCGCGCACGCCCGTTTCGTCCATTCCTTCAACACCGCTTGCAGGCCTTCATAGCGCCGGCCTTGCCAGCCATTGGCCAGCACCGTGCCGTCGGCATCGATCAATACCAGATTCGGCGGTGCCAGCCCGGCCAATGCCTGCAGGGCCGGCATGCGCGCAGCGCGGCGCGGGTCAAGCACCGGCCACGGCATGTCCTGCGCGTGCATGTAGCGGCGCAGCGCGCTCTCGCTCTCATCCTGGCTGACGTACACCGCTTCGGTATCGGCGCCGGCTTGGCGCAGGGCATCACGCACGCTGCGCAGCGTGGGTACGAAGGCATGGCACGGTGCACACCAGTCGGCACCGAAGTACAGCGCCACCAGTTTCGGCGGCTGTGTCCATTGCATCGGTCGCAGCGAGCGCTGTTCCGGCCGCATCAGCGAGGCCGAGACCTGCGCGTGCAGGTCCGCAGCCATTGCGGGTGCGGCCAGCAGCACGGCACAGGCCAGCAACAACGCTCGCAGAGCTTCAGAACGCATAGCGCAGGTTGACGTACCACGAACGCGCGAAGCGCGGCCCGTAGACATAGTCGCTGTCACGCAGCGCGCCCACTTCCAGATCTTTCTGGCGCTGATCGAACACGTTCTTGACACCCGCGGCCACCGACACTTCCTGCTGCGCCTGCGCGCCCAGATGGCGGTGCCAGCGAGCACCAAGATCGGTGACCAGGAAGGAACGCGTACGGTGCAGCTCGCCCAACCGGTTGTTCAGCACCGACATCGGCCCGGTATGGCGCAGCGCGACGAAGGTTTCCCACGGCTCGGCGGGCATCCAGCTGAGCTGCGCCAGGCCGGTCCAGCGCGGGGTCTTCAGGTAGTCGCGGCTTTCGATGATGGTGTCGCCACCGTCGCCGGTGTCGTCGAAGATGCGCTGCGGTTCGCGGAAGCGCGAGCGGTACCACGAGGCACCGGCGGTCAGGCGCCACTGCGGCGACGGCTGCCAGCCGAGGTTGGTTTCCGCCCCCAGCACGTTGGAGCCGGAGGCGTTGTAGCGCAGCTGGCTCAGTTGTCCGTCATCGCCGCGCTGGATCTCGCCCAGCGCGAAGGTGTCGCGGATGCGTGCATAGGAGGCGGTAGCATCCCAGCTCCACACTGGATTGGCCGGGTCCGAGCGCCAGTCGAAGCCGAACAGGGTGGTCAACGCGCGCTCTTCCTTCAGGCCATCGGTGTTGCGCACGCGCACCTGCTCGCCACCCAGCGTATCGACGTGCACGTCCTCGACGAAGATCTCCGGCGCACGGAAGCCGGTGGCGATGCCGGCGCGCCATTTCAGGTTGGGCGTGGCCTGCCAGGCCAGGGCGATGCGCGGCGAGAACACCGCGCTGTCCAGTTCCGAGCTCTTGTCCACGCGTGCGCCCAGTACCAGGTCGACGTTGTCACGCAGGCTCCATTCGTCCTGGATGAAGGCGCCCAGGTTGTGGAAGGTTGCATCTTCCAGCACCGCCAGGCGCTGCCCGTCACCGGTGCGGTTGCCGTCGCGCAGCGCCTCGTGCTTGTACTGCACGCCGAAGGCCAGCGCGTGCGCGCCCAGCCGCCAGTTCAACTGGCTGTCGATATAGTGCAGCGGGTTGTGGGTGCGGCCGTATTGGCGCCACGAACGCGAGGCCGCGCTGCCGGCCACGTTGGGATCCAGCTGCGACGGGTCATAGCCGGGTGCAGACGGATCGGTAACCACGTCGCCAAGACCGCCGTAGAAACTGTCGCGGTCGATGTCGGCGAAGGCGTAGGCCAGGCGGAAATCGACGTCGGCATTGATTTCCTGATCCCACGAAACGCTGCCGCGCCGGTATTTCGTATCCAGCGATTCGGCGATGTTGGCCAGGTATTCGGGCTGATCCAGTCGATTGCCGCCACGCCGGGTTTCATCGGTCACCTGCAGGTCCAGGCGCAGCCGCGTGCCCGGCGTGGGCGCGTACCAGGCCTGCAGCCCGCCGACCTTGAGGTTCTTGCGGGTGATCTCGGTGTAGCCGTCACCGTTGTAGTCGATGCCGCTGTTCCAGTTGCGCTGGGCAATCACTGAAAGCCCGGCGTCGGCATCTTTCGCCACCAGGTCCAGGCGCACGTCGGCATTCTTCTGCGGTGTGCCCTTCAGGACATCCACGCCGGCCTGCACATGGCCGCCGCTGCGCGCCGGCAGCGGCGGAATCAGGTTGATCACACCGGCCACCGCACCCGGGCCGTACAGCGCCGAGCCGCCGCCCTTGACCACTTCGATGCGGTCGACGAACCCGGCCGGGATCTGTTCCAGGCCGTACACGCTGCCCAGCGTGGACAACAGCGGGATGCCATCGAACAACAGCTGGTTGTAGGCACCGGGCAGGCCCAGCAGCTGCACTTCGCTGGTGTTGCAGTTCTGGCAGTTGCTTTCCACGCGCAGGCCGTTGATCAGCTCGGCGGCGCGCGAGAAGTCGGTGGCCGCGCGCAGCGCGATGTCTTCCTTGCGCAGCACTTCGGTGCGGATCGGGACATCGGATAGCAGGCGTTCGCTGCGGGTGGCGGTGCTGACCTTGACCTGCACGCGGTCCAGCTCGGTGGGCTTCGAGGTGGCGGCCAGTGCAGGCAGCGGCACGGTCAGGGCAATGGCGGCGGCCAGGGGCAGCCGATGGAAGAGGGGCGTGGCAACGGGCATGAGGGCGTCGTCCTTGGGAGAAGAAAGGCGGCGAGGGCGACCTGGCTGACGCATATGAAAGCAGAGGCTTATTAATATAGCAAGTGCTATATAACGAGGCTGAGGCAATTACGCTTTGGGTACCAGTCGAGTCAGATCATGCATGTGTTATAACATTACATAAAACGACCGCAACCCTGCCGGTGGTCATGTCCATAGGATGGAGTTGCCGTGTAGGCGCGCTCGGATCGTCAGCCGCGGCGGAATGCGGCGGGGGTCCGGGCGCCGACGATGATCATGCGGATCATCGTGGAGATCTGTTCGACCAGTTCCGGATCCTTCTCCGGCGGCAGGTCCATGGCGGTGGCGCCCATCGCGAACACCAGCCGGGTGATGGCCTTGGCTACCAGTTCCGGAGCGTGCAGCACCGCGCCATCCAGTGCGGCCAGGCGCACCAGGTCGTGCTGCAGCTCTTCTTCGAAATAGTGCAGTTCGCGCTCGACCGCATGCTTGAAGTCGTCCGAGCCGACCGCGCCTTCGCGCAACAGCACGTGCAGCAGCTTGTCGTCGGCGCGCAGCTGTTCCATGAAAGTCTCCACCGAGACCCGCACCACGCTGGTGGCGGTGGAGGTGGCGCGCTGGCGGGCCTCGCCGATGATGGTGCGCAGCGAGCGGCCGGCTGCGTCGATCAGCGCTACGGCCAGTTCGTCCATGTCGCGGAACTGCCGGTAGAAGCTGTTCGGCGCGATGCCGGCCTCGCGTGCCACTTCGCGCAGGCTGAGCGTGGACAGGCTGCGGTGCGGCCCGATCAGCTTCAGGGCGGCGGCCAGCAGATCTTCGCGGCTCACCGTACGGCGGGCCGGGCTGTTGGCATCTTCAGGCGTCGACAAGGCGGTGGCGGCGGCCATGGGGGTTCCGGTGGGGCGAGGCTGAATCATACCCAATCCGGTTCAATATACACATGTATACACAGGTGTATGTGCGCCCGTATAGTGCGCCCATGAGCGCTGTCGTCCGTCCGTCCCTGTTCTCTCCGTACCGCTGGGTCTCGCCGTCGCTGTTCGATTTCTGGGCGGGCCAGCTCAATCCCCTGTGGACCCTGCGCGAGCCGGTGGCCCGACTGGTCCGGCGCGAGCCGGCCGGCGAGGGCGCGGCGACCCTGGTCCTGCGCACCAACCGGCACTGGGCCGGCATGCGCGCCGGCCAGCACGTCACCCTGGGCGTCGAGATTGAGGGGCGCCTGTGGCAGCGCAGCTACAGCCCTACCGCACTGGGTCGGCGCGAGCTGGCGATCACCGTCAAGGCGATCGATGGCGGCCGGGTCAGCCAGCATCTGGTAAACCATGCACGCCCGGGCGAACTGTTCCGCCTCGATGCCGCCTTCGGCGAGTTCCATATGCCGGCCGCGGCGCCGGTGCTGCTGCTGGCTGCCGGCAGTGGCATCACGCCGATGCGCAGCCTGTTGCGCGACGCCTGCCAGCGCCCGCTGGCAGCACCGGTGGACCTGTTCTATTGGGAGCGCACCGCCGCCCATCTGCAGTTCCGTGATGAACTGCAGGCGCTGGCCGCGGCGCATCCGAACCTGCGCGTACATCTGCTGACCACCCGCGAGGGTGAGGCGCCGGCCGCGCGCATCGATACCCATGATCTGCAGGTGGCCGGCGATGACACGCCGCTGGCGCAGCGCCATGTGTTGGCCTGCGGTCCGGATGGCTTCGTTGCCGCTGCGCGTGAACGCCTGGCGCACCAGGTGGCTGGCTTCCAGGCCGAAGCCTTCACCCCGCCGGCGCCGCTGCGCGATGCCAGCAGCGAAGGCGAGGTGTCGCTGACGCTTGCGCGCAGTGGCCGCCAGCTGAGCGTGCCGCGAGGCCGCTCGCTGCTGGAAAGCCTGGAAGCGCATGGCATCAAGCCCAAGCACGGTTGCCGCATGGGCATCTGCAACACCTGCACCTGTGATCGCGTCAGTGGCGCCACCCGCCACCTTCGCACCGGCGACCTGCAGTCCGAATCGGCACAGCCGGTGCGGATCTGCGTGAGCGCACCGACCACCGACCTGACTCTGGATCTCTGAGGACGCCTGCCATGACCCGCGCTACCGACCGTGCCCTGAGCACCGCCGAGATGCATGCCTTCGGTGAGGAACTCGATGCGATCCGCGACCGTGTGATCGGCAGCCTCGGCGCCTCCGATACCCGCTATATCCGCCGCGTGGCCGCCGCCGTGCGCTGGTTCGGCGTGGGGGGCCGTGGCCTGCTGTTCCTGGCGGCCTTTTCGCCGCTGTTCTGGATGCCGCTGCTGTGGCCGGCCGCGATCACCGGCACACTGCTGCTGGCGCTGTCGAAGATCCTGGAGAACATGGAGCTGGGCCACAACGTCATGCACGGCCAGTTCGACTGGACCGGCGACCCCAAGCTCAATGGCAACACCTACGAGTGGGATATCGTTGCCACCGCCGACAACTGGCGCAAGACCCACAATTTCCGCCACCACACCTACACCAATGTGCGTGGCATGGACGATGACATCGGTTATGGCCTGCTGCGCATCTTCCCGGAACAGCGCTGGAAGCCGTTCTACCTGCTGCAGCCGATCATCGCGCCGATCTTCGCGCTGCTGTTCCAGTGGGGCGTGGCCGCGCAGGACCTTCGCCTTGGCCGCTGGCTGAAGGGCCGCATCAGCGGCCGTGCGATGTGGCTGCAGACCCGCCCGGTGGCGCGCAAGATGGCCCGCCAGGTGCTGAAGGACTACGTGTTCTTCCCGCTGCTGGCTGGTCCGTTCTTCCTCACCGTGATGCTGGGCAACCTGGTCGCCAACGGCCTGCGCAACATCTGGACCTACGTGATCATCTTCTGCGGCCACTTCACCGCCGAGTCGGAAACCTTCCCGAAGGAATGCCTGCGCAATGAATCGCGCGGTCACTGGTACCTGCGCCAGCTGCGCGGATCGTCCAACATCAGCGGCGGCTTCCTGATCAATGTGCTGTCGGGCAACCTCAGCCACCAGATCGAGCACCACTTCTACCCGGACCTGCCGGCCAACCGCTATGCGGCCATCGCCAAGGAAGTGAAGGAGATCTGCCGGCGCTACGGCCAGCATTACAACAACGGCTCGCTGCCGAAGCAGTTCGGCCAGGTGGTCTGGCGCATCCTGCGCCACGCTTTCCCGAGCAAGCCGCGCCGCCTGCCGATGCCGGACATCATGTCCGCACCGGCATCGGCCAACGCGGGCTGATCGACTCAGCCCGCCTTCGCCAGGGCCGCCTGTTCGCGGTCCAGGCGGCGCAGGAACACCTGCATTTCCTTGTGTGCCTGCTGGTCACCCTTGCTGCCGGCCACGCTCAAGCCGCGTTGCCATGCTTCGCGCGCCGCCTGCGGCTGGCCACTGGCCAGCCAGGCTTTGCCCAGCAGCTTCCACGCCGCGGAATACTGCGGATCAAGCACCACGCACCGGCCCAGATGGGTGGCCGCGCGCACCGGGTTGCCCGCATCCAGCCAACCCTTGCCCAGGCCGAAGCGCAGCAGCGCGCCGTCCTTGCCGTTGGCAAGCATGCATTCCAAGGCTTCGATGTTCATCCGCGCACCTCCACCAGCAGTTCGGTGGGGCCGGGCTGGAAGCGGCCACGATGGAACAGCAGCGGCGCGCCGCCGTTCTCGTGCACTTCGATGATGCGGCCAGCCAGCAGCAGGTGATCGCCCACCGGCCACTGTGCGTGGCGGGTACATGTGAGATGGGCGACCGCACCGGCGATGCGCGGTGGGGCGTCCTCGTCGTCATCCAGCAATGCCAGGCCATCGAAGCGGTTGCGCACCTGCGGATCGGCAAAGCGCCGGGCCAGCGCTTCCTGGTCGGCCGCCAGCACGCTGATCGCAAAGCGGGTGGCGCGCTGGAAGGTGGACAGGCTCTGCGCGTGCAACGCCAGGTTCCACAGCACCAGCGGCGGCTGCAATGACACCGGCACGAACGAATTGATGGTCAGGCCGATGGGTTTGCCCTGCGCATCGCGCGTGCAGACGATGGCCACGCCGGTAGGAAAGTGGCCGAGCAGCCGCCGCAGGGCCCGCGGCGGCATCTCGACCGACGGCACCGGGGCCGGGGCGGGGAAAACCCCCGCCCACGGCCCGGCGTACGGCAGCGTTTCGCCGCTCATGAGGCCCTGGCCTGGCGGTAGCGCCGGCCGACCTCGGCCCAGTTGATGATGTTGATGAACGCACCGATGTAGTCCGGGCGACGGTTCTGGTAGTGCAGGTAGTAGGCGTGTTCCCAGACATCCAGTGCGAGGATCGGGGTGTTGCCCGACAGGCCCACGGCTGCACCCATCAGCGGGCTGTCCTGGTTGGCGCTGCTTTCCACCTGCAGGCGGCCATCGCGATCGCTGGTCAGCCAGGCCCAGCCGCTGCCGAAGCGGGTCTGCGCCGCCTTGGTGAAGGCCTGCTTGAAAGCATCGAAACCGCCGAGGTCACGGTCGATGGCGGCGGCCAGTTCGTCATCGGGTGCACCACCGTTGGGGCTGAGCACGGTCCAGAACAGGCTGTGGTTGGCGTGGCCGCCGCCGTTGTTGCGGATGGCGCCGCGCTGCGCCTCGGGCACGGCATCGAGGTTGGCGATCAGCGCCTCGACCGGCTGCTCGGCGATGCCGGCCTGCTCGATGGCGGCGTTGAGGTTGTTGACGTAGGCCTGGTGGTGCTTGCTGTGGTGGATCTCCATCGTGCGCGCATCGAAATGCGGCTCAAGGGCGTCGTAGGCGTAGGGGAGCGGGGGAAGCGAGTACGACATCGAAGCAATCTCCGTGGGGAAGGCCAGAGGGCTGGCCGTGGGGAGACTGTTATCGCACCTCAACATTGGTTGAGGTCAAGGGGCGGGATTGAGGTGCGTGCGCGTTCATCGCTTTGATTCTTCCTGCAGGACAGCACGAGCGAAATGGTAGTGCCGGCCGCTGGCCGGCATGCCGGCAAGGTCGAGTTGCCGGCCAGCGGCCGGCACTACCAGAACCCGCTTTTCGAACCTCACCGGCGCGCTGAAGTGCTGCCCGCGCTCGCAGGAAACGGTCCGGTGGCGGGGGGAGGGGCTGGCCGGGACCGTTGGCGCCATGGATGGCGCCATCGAGCCCCCAAGGATGGGTTTACGGCGTGTCCCGGCCAGCCCCTTCCCCCGCCACAACCGGTATCAACAAAGGCGCCGGCAGGCGAACCAGCCGCCGGCGTTTTCATCAACTCAACTCAACCAATCCTTGCAGGCGCCATCCACCTGCTCCCCGCACGCCTGCTGCATCCGCTGCTGCAACCGCGCCAGCGTCTCCGCGCCCTGGTGCTTGCCGCTCCACGCCTTCAACTGCCCGGCCAGGCGCTCGAAGCGTTGGCGGGTGCGCTGGTGGTAGCCCGACGGCTGTGCCTCCAGCTCGGCGATCAGCGAGGCGGTCGCCTGCTCGATGCGTGGTGCATCGTCCGGTGCCAGCTTCAGCAGGCCTTCCACATACAGCACGCCCCACTGCACGCGGGTGGCTGGGCCCTGCGCACCGTCGTAGGCACGCTTCAACCACTCCAGCGCACCGGCGGTGTCGCCGCGCTGCTCGGCCAGTTCGGCCAGCTCGGGCATGTAGTAGTACGGCTGTTCGCTGCGCTTCAGTTCCGCCAGCAACAGCGACTCGGCGCCTGCGTCGTCGCCGACCTGGCGTAGTGCGTAGACCGCGCTGCTGATCGTGGCCTGGCGCGCATGCGCATCGGTGGCGGCAGCGTCGGCAGCAGCCACGCGCTGCTTGACCCGATCAACCAGGGCCGCGGGCAATGCGCCCTTCGGCTGCTGCTGGCGGGCCAGCGACACTTCGGTCAACGCACGCGACAATGCGTCGTCGGCGCGGTCGCCGCGCTCGGCGTCTGCCCGCTCCAATGCCACCAGCAGCTGCTGTTCCAGCGTGTTGCTGGTGGCCGGCCCGGCACTGGCCTGCTTGACCAGCTGCACGCCTGCATAGCCCAGCAACTCACGGTTGCGGCGGACTTCGGCGGGCTGCGCCAGCACGGCCTGCAGCAGCTCGCGTACTTCGGTGGGCGAGGCATCAGGTTTTTCGGCCGTTGCCAAGGCCAGCAGAGCGAAGCGGCGCTGCAGGGCAGCGTCGGGTGCGGCCTTGGACAACTGGCGCAGCACATCCTCGCTGCTGCGCTCGCCGGCCAGGCGGTTGGCGTCCACTTCCCAGCCGTAGTCGCCCAGCACCTGCCAGTCTTCTGCGGCCAGTCGGTCCGGCGTTGCCAACGCGGTGGCCAAGGTGGCGGCAACAGCACTGCGGCGGCCTGCGGCGACGGTCAGTGCCCGGGTCAGTTCGGTGGCATCATTGCCGCCGGCCACGCGGGTGATTTCGTTGCGCTTTGGGTCCAGCACGATCAGGGTCGGATAGCCGCGTACGCCGAAGCGCTCACCCCAGGCTTGCGCACCTTCCTCGTCGCCATCCAGGTAGACGGGAACGAATTTGCTGGTCAGCGCGATGAAGGCCGGGTCCTTGAACAGGCCCGCCTTGAGCTGGTTGCACGGTGGGCACCAGACGGCGCCCCAGTACAGCAGCACCGGCTTGCCGCTGTCGGCGGCCTCGGCGAAGGCATCATCGACATCGCCCTGGCGCCAGGCGATTGCCTTGGCCGGCGCGGGCACCTCGGCGGAGTTGGCGATGGAAACCGGGGCCGGGGTGCAGGCGCTCAACGCCGAAGCCAGCAGCAACATAGAAAGCGCGACGCGCATCGGCAGCATCTCGAAGGGCAGGGTGACAGGCCATTGTAGGAACGGCCGGGGAGCCTGCTGATTCAGTTTGCTCATGACGGGCGTGCCGCAGGGCATGACGCACGCCGGGTATTGGCCGGCGGATGCCTTCAGGCCGCTGCCCGCACCATCTGCTGATACACCAGCCCATTGAACTCGCCGACGTCGCCGTCCAGCACGAAGCCATAGCGCAGGTAGGTTGGCACTGCATTGAGTGAGGCGCGCACGGTCAGCACCGGCTCGCGCACCTGCGGGAGCACCGCGTCGAACAAAGCATGGCCGATGCCTTGGCCCTGGTAGCTGGGATCGACGAACAGCATCGCCAGGTGCCGGCCTTCCTTCAGTTCGATCACGCCGACGACGCGGCCGTCCTGCTCGGCCACCAGGATGTGGTTGTCGCCGTGTAGGCGCGCGCCGAACGCTTCGGCCGCGGCGACGCTGCCGAAGGTGGCGATGCCGGCCGCGCTGAGCGAAGGTGCGACCGCCGCAGTGAAGGCAGCCAGGCACACCGTGCTGATCGCGGGCAGGTCATCGACGTGGGCAGGGCGGATCGTCGGCATGCAGTGTTCTTCCGGTGGTGGGCGGCGCGTCATTGTTGCCGCAGGCCTTCACGCTAAGCTGGCGGCATGAGTGATTTCAATCCCGCGTACGCTGCCTTGTTTCCGCAGCAGGGTCTGAGCCTGGGCCTGATGACGCCCGTGGCGTCGCATGGGTTGGCCGATCCGCGTGAGGCGCGACGTATCGCGCGACTGGCCGATGACCTGGGCTTTGCCGCGTTGTGGACGCGCGACGTGCCGCTGATGGTGCCGCAGGGTCCGGACGCGACAACGAGCGCGTTGGACGACCCGTTCCTGTGGCTGGGCATGCTGGCTGCGGCGACCGAGCGCATCGTGGTCGGCAGCGCGGCCATCGTGCTGCCATTGCGCCATCCGCTGCAGGTGGCGAAGTCGGCCTTGAGCCTGGACCGGATCAGCGAAGGCCGCTTCGTGCTGGGCCTCGGGTCTGGCGATCGGCCGGAAGAGTTCGCGGCATTCGGCGAATACCTGGAGGGCAGGGCGGCGACGTTCCGTGAGCGCTGGACCTTGTTGCGCGCGGCGTTGTCACCGGAGGCTGAAGAAAGGGTCGCGGTAGTGCAAGCCACCGGTGGCTTCGACGTACTGCCGGCCCCGGCCACGCGCATTCCGATGCTGGTGGTGGGCACTGCGCGGCAGAGCCTGCAGTGGATCGCACGCGAAGCCGAAGGCTGGGCCACCTATCACCGCGAAGAGGCCGCGCAGGAAGGGCGCATCGGCCTGTGGCAACAGGCGCAGGCGCAAGGCGCTGGGCCAGGCAAGCCGTTCGTGCAGTCGATGCTGCTGGATCTGCAGGCCGATCCGCACGCACCGCCCGAGCCGCTGCCACTGGGCCTGAAGGTCGGCCGCGACGGCTTGCGTGACTACCTGCTGCGCGTGCATGCGCAGGGCGTGGGGCACGTGATGTTCAACCTGGTCGACAACGGGAGGCCGATGGACGCGGTGCTGCGCGAAATTGGAGAGCAGGTGCTGCCGGATGTGCTTCGGTAGGTGTCCACCTTGGTGGACACGCCGTGTTGCTGATGACGGTGCGCCCGCCGGGCATGGCCCGGCGCTACCTGCCGCGGCGTGCATCTGCGTATCATTTGCATTTGATATCCCGATGCCGGAGTCCCTTGTGACCCAACGTTCCCCCATGCACCCGACCGGACGCCTGTTCGCAGCGGTCGCTTTCATCGAGGCTGTGACCTGGGCCGGCCTGCTCATCGGCATGTGGATGAAGTATGGCCCCATGACCAACGTGGCGCTGGTGAAGCTGTTCGGGCCCCTGCACGGCGTGGCCTTCCTGGTGTACGTGGCGGTCACGCTGTTTGCGGCGGTGCGCCTGCGCTGGCCGTGGTGGGCCAGTGCCCTGGCCCTGCTGGCGGCCATCCCGCCGTTGGTGACGCTGCCGCTGGAGTGGTGGTTCAAGCGCCGTGGCCTGCTGGGCCTGCGTGCAATGCGCTGAACCCACTGTTGCATGCTCATTCAAGAGAATGGGTATCAAATGCAAATACGAGCCGTTATCATTTGAGGGTGGCATCCGGTCCTGAGTGGGGCGGGTGCCGGGCGGGGCGTGCAGACGCGCCCGGCCAATCCTTTCCTGTTACGGCTGGTGTTTCATGCACGCACGTCCCGTCGTTCCCGGCTTGCCGGCGCTGGTGTTGGCTGCCCTGATCGGCACCATGGCGATGATGTCCTTCGTCGCTGTGATCGGCCCGGTGGTCCGCATGCTCGGCCTGTCCGAGTGGCATGCCGGCCTGTCGGTCACCGCCGCAGGCGTGCTGTGGATGCTGGCCGCGCGCCCCTGGGGCCAGCTCAGCGACCGCATCGGCCGCAAGCGCGTGTTGATGCTGGCGATGACTGCCTACACCGTCGTCTATATCGCGCTGGCGGTGTTCATCGACGTTGCCCTGCAGGCGGTGCCGCCGGTGCTGGTATCGGTACTGGTGCTGGTGGGAGCGCGTGGCCTGATCGGCTTGTTCTACGCCGCAGTGCCGCCCACCGCTGCGGCCCTGATCGCCGACAAGGCACCCACCGGACAGCGTGCAAAATTCCTCGCGCGGCTGGGCAGCGCAAATGCATTGGGCATGGTGCTGGGCCCGGCCGCCGCTGGCTGGCTGGCCTATACGAATCTCTCGCTGGCGCTGTATGTGGCTGCACTGCTGCCATCGGTGGCGTTGGCGCTGCTGGCCTGGCGACTGCCGGCAACGCCCCCGGTGGCCGCTGGCAACGCACAGCGTCGCACGCCGATGAGTCGCCTCGACCCACGCCTGCGCCTGCCACAGCTGGCCGCGTTCATCGCGATGGTCTCGGTAACCATCGCGCAGGTCACGGTGGGCTTCTTTGCGATTGATCGCCTGGGTCTGGATGCGGCGACCGGCGCGCGCATGGCCGGCATTGCACTCACCGCCGTTGGCGTCGGCCTGATCCTGGCGCAGGCGCTGGTGATGAAGCTGGAGGTGCATCCACGCCGCTGGATCGTCCTCGGCGCTCTCATTTCCGGCATCGGCTTCACTTCGGTGGCGGGCGTGCAGCAGGCCTGGCAATTGCCTGCGGCGTATGCGCTGGCTGCGTTCGGCATGGGCTTCGTATTCCCCTCGTTCCAGGCGCTGGCCGCCGATGCGGTAGAGGCGCACGAGCAGGGCGCCGCCGCAGGCACCGTGGCGGCCGCGCAAGGGCTGGGCATGGTGGCCGGGCCGATGCTCGGCACGCTGTTGTATCGCGGCGGGCCCAGCCTGCCATATCTGCTGGTCGGCGCGCTGCTGCTGTTGCTGTGCGCGCTGGCTGCAGCGCATCGGATGAAGGAGACCCCATGAACGATTCCCTGATGCAGGGTGCGTGGCCGGAGGCTGCGCCAGCGCCGCAGGAGAGCAGCGACGACGCGTCGCTGTTCCTGCTGCAGCACGCTGGCCAGCACGTGCACGCCCGCGGTTGCCGCGCCACTCTGCCGGCCGGTGCACTGGCGACATTGGCAGAACGCGTCTCGGCGTTCTTCGCCCAGCAGCGTGGCGGCCCAGGCCTGCTGGTTGGCGCGGTGCCGTTCGAACCGCGTGCGGACGATGCGCTTTACCAGCCCGAGCGCCTGCTGCCGGCGCTGGCACTGCAGCCGCAGGCCGCACCGCCGCTGGACGGCGCCCTGCGGGCAGAGCCTGCGCCGCAGGACTATGCCGCTGCAGTCGCTGCGGCACTGCAGGCCTTGCGTGCGCCCGAGCAGAACCTGCACAAGGTGGTGCTGGCGCGCAGCCTGCTGGCCCGCACCCGCCAGGCACTGCCTCCGGATGTGCTGCTGGCACGCCTGGGCGCGGATCCCTTGGTAGCAACCTACGCGGTGCCGCTGCCGGTGGAGCCGGGTCAGGCGCCAGCCTGGCTGGTGGGGGCAACCCCGGAGCTGCTGCTGCGCAAGCGCGGCGCCCA
This sequence comes from Stenotrophomonas sp. YJH_SMC_48-3, assembly GCF_059369375.1. Classification (NCBI taxonomy): domain Bacteria; kingdom Pseudomonadati; phylum Pseudomonadota; class Gammaproteobacteria; order Lysobacterales; family Lysobacteraceae; genus Stenotrophomonas; species Stenotrophomonas sp. YJH_SMC_48-3. Next base: position 364,195 of record NZ_JCAFSQ010000004.1, read on the forward strand.
GCTGTTGTCGCACCCGCTGGCGGGCTCCGCCCGGCGCAGCGCCGATGCTGCAGAGGACGAGCGTGCGGCGCAGGCGCTGCTGGCCTCGACCAAGGACCATGACGAGCACCGGCATGTGGTCGAGGCCATCGTCGAGGGCCTGGCACCGTACTGCAGCCACATCGATGCACAGCCGCGCCCGGTGCTGCACGCCACCGCCAGCATGTGGCACCTCGGCACCCGCATCCACGCGACCCTGAAGGATCCGCAAACCCCTGCGGCCGAACTGCTGGCACAGCTGCACCCCACGCCGGCGGTCTGCGGTACGCCGCGGTTGGCGGCGCTGCAGCGCATCCGCGAGCTGGAACCGGTGCCGCGTGGCTTCTATGCCGGCGCCGTGGGTTGGTTGGACGCGCAGGGTGACGGCGACTGGTACGTGGCGATCCGCTGCGCGCGCCTGCAGGGCACGCAACTGCGCCTGTATGCCGGTGCCGGCATCGTCGCCGAGTCGTACCCCGAGGCCGAGGTGGCCGAAACCGCAGCGAAGTTTGCTGCCCTGTTGAACGCGCTGGGTGTCCATGAATCCGCACCCGCCATCGAGCCTGCCGCATGAATGCTTCCGTTGAATCCTCCCGCCTGCCACTGCAGCAGGTGTGGCCCGACGCGCTGGTGGCGCGCTATCGCGAGGCCGGTCACTGGCGTGGCGAGACCTTCCCGGCGTTCCTGCGCGAACGTGCAGAACGCTATGCCGATGACATCGCGGTGGTCGCCGGCGACGTCCGCTTGAGCTATGCACAGCTGTGGCACGAGGCCGGGCGGATCGGCGCCGGCCTGCTGGCGCTGGGCCTGCAGCCAGGGGGGCGGGTGCTGGTGCAGCTGGGCAACACCGCAGGCTTCGTCACCACAGTCTGCGGCCTGTTCCGTGCCGGGCTGGTGCCGGTGTACGCGTTGCCGGCGCACCGCATCACCGAGCTGGTGCACTTCGCCAGCAAGGCCGAAGCCAGTGCCTACATCACCAGCGCACTGCACGACGGCTTCGATCACCGTACGTTGGCGCGGGCGCTGCAGGCTGAAGTGCCCGCGATACGTGAGGTGGTGATCGATGGCGATGCACAGGAGTTCACCGCACTGGAGGCACTGCAGGGCGATCGCAGCCAGCTGCCGTCCGATCCGGACCCGCAGTCGGTGGCGTTCCTGCAGATTTCCGGAGGCAGCACTGGGCTGTCCAAGCTGATTCCACGCACGCACGACGACTACATCTATTCGTTCCGTGCCAGCAATCAAATCTGCGGCATCGACCGCGACAGCGTCTATCTGGTCGCGCTGCCGGCCGCGCACAATTTCCCGATGAGCTCGCCCGGTTTCTTCGGCGCGTTGTACGCCGGCGCCCGCGTGGTGCTCAGCCCCGGCCCCGGACCGGATGCGGCCTTCCCGCTGATCGCTCGCGAGCAGGTGACCTGCTGCGGGCTGGTGCCGCCGCTGGCGTTGCTGTGGGCGCAGGCCGCCGCCACCAGCAGGCATGACCTGTCCAGCCTGCGGGTACTGCAGGTGGGCGGCGCCAAACTGGTGCCGGAAGCCGCACGACGGGTGATCGACGGCCTTGGCTGCACGCTGCAGCAGGTGTTCGGCATGGCCGAAGGCCTGGTCAACTACACACGGCTGGATGACCCGGAGGAACTGATCGTCGCCTGCCAGGGCCGGCCGATCAGTCCGGATGATGAAGTGCGCGTGGTCGATGACCATGACCAGCCGGTGGCCGAAGGCGAGGTAGGGCATCTGCTCACCCGTGGCCCGTACACCATCCGCGGCTACCACAACGATGCGGTGGCCAATGCGCGCTCGTTCACCGACGACGGCTTCTATCGTACCGGCGACCGTGTGCAGCAGCTGCCCGGTGGCTACCTGGTGGTACAGGGGCGTGCGGGTGACCACATCAACCGGGCGGGCGAGAAGATCTCTGCCGAAGAGATCGAAGATCATCTGCTGGCGCACCCCGGCGTATTTGACGCCGCCGTGGTCTCCATTCCCGATGAGTATCTGGGCGAGCGCAGCTGTGCGTTCGTGATCGCGCAGGGCGAGCCGCTCAAGGCCCCGGCACTGAAGGCCTGGGTGCGCGGGCGCGGCCTGGCGGCGTTCAAGGTGCCCGACCAGGTCGTGTTCGTCGACAGTTTCGATACCACCGCGGTCGGCAAGATCAGCCGCCGCGAACTGCGCGCGCAGCTGCGTGCGCGTCATCTGCAACAGACAGGAGGAACGCGCTGATGGCGCTGCCCCGTATCACCGATTACCCCTTGCCGACTGCCGCTGAACTGCCGCAGGCGCGTGGCCCCTGGCGCCCCCGGCGCGATCGTGTCGCGCTGCTGGTGCACGACATGCAGCGTTACTTCCTGGCCGCATTCGACGCCGGCAAGGCGCCGCTGCGGCCGGCCGTGGACAACATCGCACGCCTGCTGGCGCATTGCCGCGCGCACGGCATTCCGGTGTTCTACACCGCTCAGCATGGCGACCAGGACCGCCGTGACCGTGGCCTTCAGGCTGACCTGTGGGGGCCGGGCATGCGCCGCAGCGCCGATCACGAACCCATCATCGAAGCACTGGCACCGCAGCCAGGGGAGCACGTGCTGGTGAAGCACCGCTACAGCGCGTTCCAGCGCAGCAACCTTGAAACGCTGATGCGGGTGCGCGGCCGTGACCAGCTGCTGGTGACGGGCGTGTACGCCCATATCGGCTGCACCGCGACCGTCGTCGAGGCCTTCCAGCGTGACATCGAGGCCTTCATCGCCGCCGATGCGGTGGCGGACTTCTCGCGTGCCGATCACGATCAGGCGCTGCACTGGATCGCGCGCACCTGTGGTGTGCCGATGACCACCGATCAGCTGCTGGAGGTGCTGTGATGGCTGCCATGGGTGAGGCGCTGGATCTGGAGCGGATGCGCGCCGACGTAGCGCGCGTGCTGGAGTGCACGCCGGCCGAGATCGGTGACGACGACAACCTGATCGACCTGGACCTGGATTCAATGCGCATGCTCGGCCTGGTCCTGGCCTGGGGCAACACCGGCCTTCCGCTCGAGTTCTCGCAGTTGGCCGAGCACACCACGCTGCGCCAGTGGTGGGGTGTGGTGCAGCAACTGCAGGCCGCGCAGAACGCATGAACGCCGCAGCGCTGGCCACGCCGGTGGCGTTGACCGAGGCCCAGGCCGGGCTGTGGTTCGCACAGCGGCTGGCACCGGACAATCCGTCATTCAATACCGCGCACGCGGTATGGATCGACGGCCCGCTGGACGTGGCCGCGTTCGTCGCAGCCGCAGACCAGGCTGCCTGCGAGGCCGAGGCCTTCGCATTGCGCTTTGCCGAAGGTGCCGATGGCCAGCCGCTGCAGTGGCATGACACGGCACACGTGCCGTTGCTTTCGGTGCGCGATGTTTCTACCGAGGCGGATCCCGCCGCTGCGGCACGCAACCTGATGCACGCCGACCGGCTGAGCCCGGTCGATCCCACCCGGGACCGGATCAGCCAGCAGGTGCTGCTTGAACTGGGCGGGCAGCGTTGGGTCTGGTACCTGCGCGTGCATCACCTGGCGGCCGATGGTTACGGCATGGCGCTGTTCACTGATCGCGTGTGCGCGTTGTATGCCGGTCGTACGGGTGAGCCTCTGCCGGGGCTGGCGAGGGTGCTGGCCGACGATGCTGCTTATCGTGCCGACCCGCGCCGCACGCAGGCCGGGCAATGGTGGCGCGAGCACATGCAGGGTGCACCGGCGGGCATGGGCCTGGCCGGTACGCTCGCGGCCAGTGACGACGCGCTGCGCTGGGTGCAGCCGCTCGATGCGGCATTCCGTGAGCAGTTGCTGCAGGCATCGGTACGTTGGTTGCAGCCCTGGCCAGACGTGCTGGCCGCGTTGTCGGCCGAGTACCTGCGGCGGATGAGCGCGGCCGATGAAGTGGTGCTGGGCGTGCCCTACATGGGCCGGCTCGGAAACGCGTCGGCACGGGTACCGGCGATGGTGATGAATGTGTTGCCGCTGCGCGTGGCCGCCGGCGAGGGCAGCGTCGAATCCTTTACCCGCAGCCTGGGCCGGCAGCTCAGCCAAGGGCGCAAGCACGGCCGTTACCGAGGCGAGCAACTGCGCCGGGATCTGGGCCTGGTGGGCGCGCAGCAGCGCCTGCACGGTCCCATGGTGAATGTGCAGCCGTTCTACAAGCCGCTGGCGCTGACGGGCGTGCAGGCGACGCTGGAGGTGCTCTGCACCGGGCCGGTGGATGACCTGACGCTGGGCTTCCGTGGCGATGGCCAGCGTCTGCTGGATCTGGAGATCGAGGCCAATCCCGCGCTGTACAGTCGCGAGGATGTCGAGGCACACGCGGCACGGTTGCTGCATTTCGTGTCGTCGGCACTGCAGGCTGACGATATCGCAGCCGTACCTCTGGCGACGACCGACGAGGTGCAGCAGGTGCTGCACGGTTTCAATGCCACTGCGCACGCGCTTCCTGAGACCACACTGGTTGAATTGCTGCAGCAGGGCATGGATCGGGATCCGCACACTCCAGCGCTGGTGTTCGGCGACACTACGCTGGACTACGTAACGCTGGAAGCGCGCAGTTTCGCGCTGGCGGCACAGCTGCGGGCGATGGATGTCGGCCCGGGCAGCGTGGTGGCGGTGGCATTGCCGCGCTCGCTGGAGCTGGTGACCGCGCTGGTCGCGGTGCTGCGCGCAGGCGCGGCCTACCTGCCGTTGGACCTTGCTCATCCGGACGAGCGCCTGGCGCGTATTCTCGCCTCGGCACAGCCGGTGTGCGTACTGGCTGCGGCGGACGTATCGGCGCGCGTGGCCGGCGTACCGGTGCTCGCGCCGGAGCAGTGGACTGCGCTGAGTTTTGCCGCACCGTGGGCCGATCCGGCACCTGACGATGCGGCCTACGTGATCTATACCTCCGGCTCGACCGGCGAGCCCAAGGGCGTGGTCATCGAACACCGTGCCATCGTCAACCGCCTGCTGTGGATGCGCGAGCACTACGACATCCGCGCCGATGACCGCGTGCTGCAGAAGACCCCGGCCACCTTCGACGTCTCGGTCTGGGAGTTCTTCCTGCCGCTGCTGTGCGGGGCCACGCTGGTGGTCGCCGGGCCGGACGCGCATCGCGATCCCACTGAACTGGCGCGGCTGATCCGCGAGCATGGCATCACCACGGCGCATTTCGTGCCATCGATGTTGGATGCCTTCCTCGCTGCACCGGCCTCCGAAGGGCTGCAGCTGCGACGGGTGTTCACCAGTGGCGAGGCGCTGGATGCTTCGTCCCGCGACCGCTTCCACGCGCGTGTGCACGCCGAGCTGCACAACCTGTATGGCCCGACCGAAGCTGCGGTGGACGTCAGCTACTGGCCGGCGTCGGCGCAGGATCGTTCGCGGCCGGTGCCGATCGGGTTCCCGGTCTGGAACACCCGCCTGTACGTGCTGGACGCCCGGATGCAGCCGGTGCCGGTGGGCGTGCCCGGTGACCTTTATCTGGGCGGTGTGCAGCTGGCGCGCGGCTATCTCGGTCGCGAGGACCTGACCGCCGAGCGCTTCCTCGCCGATCCGTTCCTGCCTGGCGAACGCATCTATCGCACCGGCGACGTGGCGCGCTGGCGCGCCGATGGCGCGGTCGAGTACCTGGGCCGCAGCGACCATCAGGTGAAACTGCGCGGCCTGCGCATCGAGCTGGGCGAGATCGAGGCGGCACTGCGCGAGCTGCCTGGCATGGAGCGCGTGGAAGTACTGCTGCGCCAGGACGCGCCCGGCGATGCCCGGCTGGTGGCCTATGTGCCAAGCGCGCTTGCCGACCCCGTCATGCTGCGCAGCCACCTGGCCACGCGCGTGCCGGATTACATGGTGCCTTCGGCGTTTGTCGGCGTGGACTACTGGCCGGTGACCGCCAACGGCAAGCTCGACCGCAACGCATTGCCGAAGCCACCGCAACTTGAAGTTGCCGGCTTGGCGCCGCGCACGCCGTTGGAAGAGGAGCTGGCGTTGCTGTTCGCACAGGCGCTTGGGCGTGAGGCGCCGGTGGTGGTGGATGCGGACTTCTTCAGTCTCGGCGGTGACTCGCTGTCGGCGGTGCACCTGCTGCTGGCCATCGAGCAGCGCTGGCGCTGTGATCTGGGTCTGGGTGCCTTGTTTGCCCAGCCCACCGTGGCCGCGCTGGCAGTTCGCATTGCCGAGCCGCCCGCGCTGGCCGATCACGCACTGGGGCCGGTAATCGCGCTGGCCGCGACCGAAGCGGCCGGGTCCACGCCGCTGTTCGTGTTGCACCCGGCCGGTGGCATCGCCTGGAACTACCGCACCCTGGCCCGAGCACTGCAACCAGCCCGCCCGGTGTATGGCCTGCAGTCGCCGGCACTGGACGCGCGGCTGCCACTGCCGAGCAGCATCGAGGCGATGGCCAACGATTACGTACAGCGCGTGGTCGCACTACAGCCGAAGGGGCCGGTGCATCTGCTGGGCTGGTCGGTGGGCGGCATCCTGGCCCAGGCGATGGCGGTGCGGCTGCATGAGATCGGCCGCGACGTCGGAGAGCTGGTGCTGCTGGACGCCTATCCCAGCGAGTGCTGGCGGGCCGAGCCGGAACCCGATGCCATCGCTGCATTGCGGGCACTGCTGGCGATTGCCGGTCATGACCCGGATGCGCATGCGGAACTGGACAGCCGGGAACGCATTCTCGCGTTCCTGCGACGTGGTGGCAGTGCACTCGGCAGCTTGCCGGATGTGGTGCTCGATGGCGTGGTGCGCGCAGTGACCGGCACCAATCGACTGATCCGTGAACATATCCACCGGCCGTTCGATGGCACGCTGGTGCATGTGCGTGCGGGCCGGGATCACCAGGCGCGGCCACAGTTGCAGTCGGCGTTGTGGCGGGCACACGCGCGCAGGGTGCAGTCGTTGGAACTGCCGTTCCTGCACGCCGAACTGACCGGCCGCGATGCGGTGGCGCAGCTGGCGCCGTGGTTGTCGGCGCGGCTGCGCCAATGGGACGAGCAACAGGAGATCGCAACATGCAGTTGACCGGCTTTGAAGGTCGCGTGGCACTGGTGACCGGCGCTGCCGGCGGCATCGGCGAGGCACTGGTACGGTTTCTGGCCGTGGCCGGTTGCACCGTGGTGGCGACCGATCGCGACGCGCCTGCTACGGCAGATGTGCGTGTGCACCCGTTTGCGCTGGACGTGACCGACAGTGCCGCCGTGGACGCCCTGGTGGACCAGGTCGAGTCCAGCATCGGACCGATCATGTTGGCCGCCAGCGTGGCCGGCGTACTGCATGTGGGCGGTGTCACCGAGACCGGCGACGACGACTGGCGCCGTGTATTCGCGGTCAATGCCGATGGCGTGTTCCATGTCGGTCGTGCGCTGGCGCGGGTGATGTCACCGCGCCGGCAGGGCGCAATCGTTACCGTCAGCTCGAATGCGGCTGGCGTGCCGCGGCACGGCATGGCGGCGTATGCTGCGTCCAAGGCCGCCGCCACGATGTTCACCCGCTGCCTCGGGCTGGAGCTGGCGTCGTTGGGCATCCGCTGCAACATCGTCGCCCCGGGGTCCACGCTGACCCCGATGCAGACCGGCATGTGGCAGGACGAGCACGGCGCCGAACGGGTGATCGTCGGCAGCCTTGAGACCTACAAGGCCGGCATTCCACTGCGCAAACTCGCCACGCCGGAAGACATCGCGCACTCGGTGATGTTCCTGCTCTCCGAGCAGGCCGGGCACGTAGCGATGAGCGACCTGTACGTGGACGGTGGCGCCACCCTGCGCGGCTGAGGTCCGACGGCCGCCTGCCGGCAGTGGTAGTGCCGGCCGCTGGCCGGCAACCCACAGCCCCGGTAGTGCCGGCCGCTGGCCGGCAACCTCATTCACCTTCAGACATCTCCCAACCACTGTCGAGCCATGGCCCGACAGCCAACGCGCAGTGATCGACCCACCATGGGGCATGAGCAGCCATCGCCTTCGCCTGGGCCGTCACTCGATCATCGGCCAGGTCTACGTTCTGACAACCACGACACACCAGCGCAGCCGGCTCCTTGAAAGCGAAGCTGCAGCAGCATGTGTAATCGACCAGTTCCACTACATCGAACAGCGCGGGCTCGTACGGTCACACGCATGGGTCGTCATGCCGGATCACGTCCACTGGATGTTCGAGCTACGTGCAGCTGACCTTCCCGACATCGCGCGCCGGATGAAATCGTCAAGCGCCCTTTCCCTGAATCGCCTGGCGGGCCGTCGATGTACGGTGTGGCAGCCCGGCTACTTCGATCATGCAGTGAGGACCGAAGAGTCGCTGGCGCGGCAGGCGCTGTACATCCTGGGGAATCCGGTACGCGCCGGTCTTGCTGGGCAGATTGGCGAGTATCCGTATGCGTGGTCGGCCTGGATGTGATGCCGGCCAGCGGCCGGCACTACCACAGCAGAACGGAAGCGAAGCGCAGATCGCGTTCCGGCGCACAGCGCCCGCGATGGTAGTGCCGGCCGCTGGCCGGCAACCGCACGAACCGACGCGGAGATGCGTAGCTGCCGGCCAGCGGCCGGCACTACCAATCAATGGTCAGCGCGGCTTGCGTGTCCGTTTCGGCTTTGCGGTCTCACCGCCGCTGGCGGCGCCATCCTGCAGCGCCTGCAGCCAGGACAAGGTGTCCACATAGTCGATGAAGTGGCGCAGGTAGCCGGGGCTGGTGGCCTGCATCGTGTCGAGCATGCGTTGCACCAGTACCGCCGAGTTCAGCGGGCCGCCATCGGCCGGGGCCTCGGCGCGTAGCGAGCGGCGCACCTGCAGTTCGCTGCGCAGCTCCGACCATTCGCGCTGCACCTGTTGCAGCATCGGCACCTGCGGGTAATGCGGCAGCGAGCGCGACCCCGCATCGAGGTCACGCACCAATGCGCGCAGGCCTTCCAGGGCGGGCGGTTTACTTGCCATCCGCCGCCTTGGGCTTGGGAATCGGCGCGATTTCCACACGGCGATTGCGCGCGCGGCCTTCCTCATTGGCGTTGGAACTGACCGGCTGCTCGCTGCCGAACGCGGCGGCAAACACGGCGTCGGCCGGTACGCCATCGGCGATCAGGGTGCGGGTCACGGTCAGCGAGCGCTGCGCGGACAGCTCCCAGTTGTCGGCGAAACGCCGGTTGCCTTCGCGTACCGGCGCGTCATCGGTGAAGCCGCTGACCATCAGGATCTCTTCGCGGCTGCCCAGGTAGGCGGCCAGCGGTGCGGCCAGACTGCGCAGCAGCTCCTGGCCTTCCGGCTGCAGCTGGTCGGAGTTCAACGCGAACAGCACGCTGCCACTGATACCAATGCGTCCATCGACCAGGGTCACGCGACCGGCGGCCAGCGGGCCGGCCAGCGCCTGTTCCAGCGTCTGCAGGCGCTTGGCTTCGGCCTGGCGCTGCTTCACTTCCTGGTCCAGCCGCTGCGACAGTTCCAGCTGCACGGCAACTACGCCGACCAGTATCAGCACGAACGCGCCCAGCAGCACCGACATCAGGTCGCCGAAGGCGGCCCAGATCGGGGCATGCGAGCCGCCATCGACCTCCAGCTCGTCGCTCATGCGCTGCCGGCCTTGCCGCGGCGCGTGGCCAGCTGCTGCAGTTCTTCCATCACTTGCTTCTGCGACAGCAGGCTGAGGTCGACCACCTCGCGTGCCTGTGCCACGTAGTACGCCAGCTGCTCATCGCTGCGGGCCAGCGAGGCGTCCAGTGCGCCGCCAATCTGGTCCAGGCGGCCGGAAAGCGCGGTGGCGGCACTGCCGAACTGCGCGACTGCTTCACCAAAGGTGCTGGCCAACTGGCCCACTTCACCGGCGCTGCCGTGGAGCGCTGCGGCGATGCCGTCCAGCTTCCCGGTCTCGGCGGCGATATGGTCGGTAAAGCGATTGCCAACGCGCTCCAGCAGCTCGGCCGATCCGCCAACCAGCGCGTCCACCGCGGTGCGCTGTTCGTGCGAGGCATGGTTGATCGCATCGAGCAGGGTCTGCACGGTGGCCAGCAGGCGACCGCGTTCTTCCAGCATTGCGTTGTCACGCACCAGGCTTTCAGAGAGCGTGCTGCGCAGTTCGTTGATGACGTCGGCAGCAGCTTTCGGTGCCGCCGCCGCGGTCTGCAGCAGGGTGGACACTTCAGCCAGCGTGGCACTGGCCTGCGCGCGACCGTTCTCGCCGATCTGCTGTGCGGTGGCCGCCAGCGCGTCGCAGACCTGTTGCTGCTGTGCAGCCAGGCGTTCGCCATTGGCCTGCAGGCGCTCGGCCAGCTCGGTGGAAACATGCTGCAAGGCATCGCTCCAGCGCCGCAGGCGCTGTTCGTCACCGGCCTGCAGCTGCGCCTGCAGGGTGGCGTGGGCCTGCTGCAGTTCGGCGCTGACCGCGTCCCAGCGCGCCTGGCGCTGCTGCTCGCGGCTGTCCAGGTTGGCCTGCAGTTCGGCGTGCGCAGTCGCGGCGGCGGCCTGCGCGGCCTGCCACTGCTGCGAGCGCTGCGCTTCATGATCCTGCAGCAGTGACTGGTTGGCGCTGTGCTGCTGTTCCAGTGCCTGCAGCAGCGCCTGCGCACGCGCATCCAGATGTTCGCTGGCGGCGATCAACGCCTGCTGCTGGCGCTCGACCAGCGCGCTGTTGAGGGCCTGCTGCTGCTCGGCGGCGGCACGCAAGGCGTCTGCATTGCTCTGTGCATCGGCCTGCAGGCGCTCGCCGATACGCGCGACGAGTGCTTCGGCGTGCGTGCCCTGGCCATCGCTGAAGGCCTGCAGGTGCTGGCGCAGATCACTCACCAGCGCCTGCTGCGCCTGGGTCTGTTCACTCACCACCTTGGCCCAGCTGGCTTCGGTGGCGACCCGGCTGCGTTCGAAACCGTCGCTCAGGCCCGCCAGCTGCTGTTGCACGGCCCGTTCGACACGGGCATGCAACGCTTCGCCATGGTGAGCCAGACCGGCCAGGGTGGTTTCAGCCATCGGCTGCAGCGCGCTACCGATGGCCGCGGCACTGGCTTCGGCACCTTCGCGCAGCGACTGCTGCAGCGACAGGGCCAGGCGTTCCTGCAGCGCTTGGCTCTGGGTCAGGAACTCGGCCTGGCCGGCCAGCAGGCGCTCATTGGCGGCCGCACTGTGCTGTTCAAAGGTGCTGGTCATCGCCTGCAGGCGGTCGACCAGCGCCGGCAGCGCGGCGGACTGTGCCTGCAGCAGGCGCAGCGATTCGGCGCGCTGCCAGGCCTGCGAGTACGGGTGCAGGTCGCCGGCAATGGCGCGGTCCAGCTGCTGCACGGCCTGCAGGCGGTCGCGGCGCAGCAGCGCGGCCAACAGGCCGAGCATGGCCGAGCTGGCCACGCCCGCGATCGAGGTACCGAAGGCCACCGCCAGGCCCTGCACCGGCGAGGCCAGCGAGCCGCGGATCGCGGCCATGTCGGTCGCGCTCTGCAGGGCCAGTCCGGTGCCACGCAGCGTGTCCATCATGCCCAGCAGGGTACCGAGCATGCCCAGCAGCACCAGCAGGCCGACCAGGTACGGGGTCAGCACCGGTGCGGGCAGGGCGGTGCGCTCGCCTTCCACGCGCAGGCGCACGGCGTTGCGCAGGCCTACCGGCACGCGCTCCAGCCATGGGGCGAGGCTTTCCTTCGCGCTGGACAGGTCATTCAGTGCGGCGCGCAGGCCGTTGCTGGCCTGGCGGTAGCGGTACAGCTCCACGCCGCCGGCGATGTAGCAGGCCGCGATGATCGCCGCCACCGCTGCACCCAACGGATGCACCGAAACGTAGCCAATGCCGATCCAGCACACGGCCAGCAGGCCGACAAGGAAAACAACGACATGGAAAGCAGTTCTGGACATGGTGTTCCGGTCAGTGGGAGCGCAGGGCGTCTTGCAGCCCTTCGATCGGGTGGAAGCGCAGCTGCAGCTCGGCGAGCAGCAGGGTGCGCATGTCATGGCGGAAGGCCGCGCGCCAGCCGGGCTGGCCGTGCACGCGGTCGAAACGGGCGCCGAGCACTGCCGGCGCCGTGGCCAGCAGGCTGTGCTCGCGCGGGGTGAGGGTCTGTTCCATCACTGCATCGACCTCGGCCAGCCGCGCCAGCTCCGGCGAGACCTGTACCAGCTGGTCGCGCAGGCGGCCGCGCAGGCGCCCGGTGGCGGTCTGGATGGCCTGCTGCAACACCCGGTAGCGCTGGCGCAGCGAGGCGAAGTTGGGTGCGGCAGCGGCCTCGGCCAGGTCCAGCAGGCGCTCGGCCTCGGCGTCCTCACTGATCGAGGCGCGCAGGCTGGCGTGCGCCTGGGCGCAGTCGGCCAGCACATCCTCGACCGCTTCGACGGCTTCACCGGGCTCGGGCAGGCGTCCTCCGAGCGCCCCGGACAGGGCCACGGCACGGCTCCAGTCCACCCACTGGCCGAGGCGATCGGTCAGGGCGGGACTGCTGGCCGGCATCGCGCCGTCGCTGAGACGGGCGAGCAGGCGGAGGAACTCCGGTCCACCCAGGACCGGCTGCGCTGCGTTCGCCATCAAGGGGTGAGGGGCCAAAAACCGTTGATTTTACAACCAGATGACCCCGGCTGGATGAAGGCGGGGCCTGGGGGGCGGTACCCGCAGGCGCGACAAGGCTTAGAATGTCCGGCTGCATCCACCCGTTCGATCCTTGGAGTACCCCCATGACTGTTGCGCAGTTCTACCCGATCGGCACCCCCGGACAGCCCTGGGGCGACGCGGAACGCGCACAGTGGCGGGCCCGCCAGCAGCGCCAGCGCAGCTACCATGATGACGTGGTGGCCGCCCTTGAGCGCCTGGACGACAGCGTTTTCGACGTGATCCAGTACGGCCAACTGGACTATGCGCCGGACCATTACCCGCTGTTCGCCGTGGTCAACCACGACTGGAACCCGGCGCTGCCGACCGCGCTGATCACCGGTGGCGTGCATGGCTACGAGACCAGCGGCGTGCACGGTGCCCTGCAGTTCCTGGAGCAGCAGGCGGAGCGTTACCTGGGCCGGCTGAACCTGATCGTCGCGCCCTGCGTCAGCCCGTGGGGCTATGAGCGCATCCAGCGCTGGAACCCGGATGCGATCGACCCGAACCGCAGCTTCCGTGACGGCGGCCAGATCGAGGAAGCCGCCGCGCTGATGCGCTGGGTGGCCGAGCGCAAGCCGAACCTGCTGGTGCATCTGGACCTGCACGAGACCACCGACAGCGACCTGAACGAGTTCGATCCGGCGCGCTGCGCCCGCGACGGCAAGCCGTTCGAGCGCGACACCATTCCGGATGGCTTCTACGTGATCGGCAACAGTGAAGATCCGCAGGCCGAGTTCCAGAAGGCACTGATCGCCGCAGTGGCGCCCATCACCCACATCGCCCCGGCCGACGCCGAAGGCAATCTGGTCGGCCTGCCGTTGCAGTCGCCGGGCGTGGTCTGGGGCGAATCCCGTTCGATCGGCGCCTGCGCTGGCTTCACCGATGCGCGCTTTGCCACCACCACCGAGGTCTACCCGGACAGCCCGCGCACCAACCCGCAGGAATGCAACGACGCCCAGGTGGCGGCGGTGTGTGCGGGCCTGGATTTCGCCCTGGCCAACTAAGATCCGGCAGCGCCGCCCTCACCACATCGGGCCGGGGGGCGCGCCCTTGCGCCAGCAGACCAGCACAAGCGCGACTACGATTGTCCAAGTGTAGATCTGGAAGGCAACAGGGTTGCGAAAGGGTGAGAACAGGAACGGACCGCCGAGCAGAAGCGCAAAGGCGATCGCATAGACCACCCAGCCCTGCCACGCGCAGGGCAGTCCCCAGCCCCATCCGTGACTGCGCGCTGTAAACCAGTACTTTCTGTCGGCCATATCCTTTGCCCTGTTGCCAGTAGACCGGTGCCGGAAATGCGCCAAGCGGCCGATCAGGAGCAGCACTCTGCCGGGACCTTAGCAGCGCCCGCCAGGTGCATCAAGATGATCAACGTCATCAAGGTGATCACCCCCCGCGCCCAGCGGTGCCGCGAACCCATCCGAAGGCGACGCCTCGCCAGCAGCCCAGAGCATCGCGTCGCCGCAGCTGCGGACTTCTGACGAGGCTCAGCCTGGCCCAGCAACGCCGGGTCCTCGCTGGCAGCGCGGCAACAGGCGCGCTGACAACCGCGGGCCCGGTAGTCCTCTGGGCCGTTCCCGTGCGGCAACCGGCGAACACATCCAGATCGCGCTGGTATACCGTGCTGCTGACCCCGAACAGGCCCAGCAACGAGTGGAAGACGTTGTCATGGCTGTACGCGCGGTGCAGCGCATTCCCACGCATGCAGGCCAGGTCCAGGCCCGCGTTGTGGCTGAACTCCGCTGAGAACCACATCACCATCGGCACCTGGGTCTGCTCGCGCGGGGCGATGAAGTAGGGCGTGCCGTGCAGGTACATCCCGCGTTCGCCCAGCGACTCGCCATGGTCGGACACATAGATCAGTGCGACATCACGCTGGTCCGCATAGCCCTGCAGCAGGTCGATGGCCTTGCCCAGCAGGTGGTCGGTGTGGACCAGAGTGTTGTCGTAGGTGTTGACCAGCGCCTCGTTGCTGCAATGCTGGATCTGATTGCTGTCGCAGGTCGGGCTGAAAGCCCGCGACGCTGCGGGATACCGTTCAAAGTAGGTCGGCCCATGACTGCCGAGCTGATGCAGCACGATCAGGGCGTCGCCGTTGATGGCATCGATGCGTGCGCCCAACTGGTGCAGCAGCACGTCGTCGTAGCAGGTGCCGTCGGCGTTGACGCACTGGCCGGCCACCTTCAGCGCAGGCATGTCCTCGGTCGGTACGCGTTCGCACACGCCCTTGCAGCCGCCGTTGTTGTTGTTGCGCCAGAGCACGCTGATGCCGGTGCGCTGCAGGATGTCGAGCACGTTCTCCTCGGTTGCGGCGCGCACGTCGTCGTACTGGCCTCGGGTCATCTGCGAGAACATGCACGGCACCGAGATGGCCGTGGCGGTCCCGCATGAGGAGACATCATTGAAGCTGATGACGCCTTCCTTGCGTGAGAGCCGGGGATTGGTCGCGCGTGGGTAGCCGTTGAGCTGGAAGTTCTGTGATCGCGCGGTCTCGCCGACGACCAGGATCACCAGCTTCGGGCGCGGGCCCGGCGCGCGCTGTGCGTCCATGCCAATCGCGCGCAGCGGTTGCTGGCGGGTGCTGTAGAGACCTTTCAGATAACCGTGGGTATGCCGCACCACGTTCAACGGCAGCACCTGGTCGCGGATGTGGCGGTTGTTGCGCAGCAGTGAGGAATAGTCCTTGTAGAACGCGAAGCCGATTGCCAGCAGTACCAGCAATGACGCCAGAACGCTGACTGGCCACACCAGCAGCGAACGTATCGAACCGGCCCCGCTGGTGGTGCGCACCAGGGCCAGCCCGGCAGCGGGCAGCACGCCCAGCGCCAGCAGGGTCAACAGCAGTGGCAGCGACAGATAGGCGTTCAGTTCGGCCTGGTTGGTCTCGAACACGTTCTGCACCATGCTGCGATCGATCAGCACGTTGTAGTGCAGCATGAAGTAGCTGCAGGCGGCGCTGACGACAACGAGCAGCACCAGCAGCGGCCTGCGCAGGAACGGCAGTGCCAGCAGTGGCGTCAGCATCAGGTTGAACAGGCAGAAAAGCACCAGCGGCAGGCTGGCCAGGAACAGCACGCTGCGCAGGCTGTTGAGGTCGATCAGCCCCCACAGCGTCTTCCAGAGGGCGATGTTTCCAATCGTGGTGAAGAAAAACGCTGCGGCCCAGACCAGGATGATCGGATGGGGCCGTGGAAAACGGAGGCATTGGCGCACGAGCAGGTTCCGCGGAACAGGAGTGCGCGCAGTATCGAAACGGCTTTATCAGGAAGTTGTCAGCCTTGCCGGGCTAGCCCAGCAGGATCACGCCCAACACTGCGCCGACCATCAACAACGCGGTGGTCTGCGCGGCGCTGCCCATGTCCTTGGCGTTCTTGGACAGCGGATGCTGCTCCAGCGAAATGCGATCAACCACGGCTTCGATCGCCGAGTTGAGCAGTTCCACCAGCAGGCTGATGAAGCAGACCGCCAACACCAATGCGCGCTCGACCGCGCTGATGTCCAGTACGAACGCTGCAGTGATCAACAGCGCGTGCAGGAGCAGCAGCTGGCGAAAAGCAGCCTCGCCACGAAAGGTAGCGATGAATCCGTCTCGCGAATGGATCAGGGTGTGGAAGATGCGGCCCAGGCCGGTCTTGCCATGCGGGTACTTGCCGCTGTCCTTGGGGTGCTGCATGCCGTTTCCGCCGTGAAGTGAGCAATCCCCAGCATGTGCACGCGCGTGTCAGGAAACCGTCAGGCGGGCCATTCCAGGCTGAACCGGCATCCCTGCTGCGAGGAGTGCACCGTCATCCTCCAGCCCAGGTGCTCGACGATGCGCTGCACGATGGACAGCCCCAGTCCCTCGCCATTGTGCGGGCTGCCGGGCACGAAGCGCTGGAACTGCTGTGGGTCGATACTGGAGGGCAGGCCGGGTCCGGTGTCGGCGACGGTGAGTGCGGTGTCGTGGAGGGTGATCCTCACTTCGCCCCTTTCGGTGTACTGGCAGGCGTTGCGCAGCAGGTTCCAGATCACGCTGTGCGCCAGATCTGCGTTGGTGTCCAGCACGGCGTCATGCCGGGCATCAAACGCAACGATCACCGGCTTGCCGGAAATCCACGGTTGGCAGCGCTCCATGCAGGATTCGATCAATGGGCGCAGGGCCACCTTGTTGCGCGGCACGGAGCCGGGGGTACGTGAGAGCAGCAGCAGGCAGGACAGCTGGCGCTGCATCTCCTGGGTAGTGCGCAGGATACGCTCCGCGCTGGGGACCAGGTGGCTGTCGGACGGAAGCTGGCAGGCAAGGGTTTCCGCAGCGCCGCCGATGATGGCCAAGGGCGTGCGCAGCTCATGGCTGGCATCGCCGCTGAAGCATTGCTCGCGATGCAGGAACCGTTCGAGCTCATCACTGTGCCGGGCGAAGGCACGGGCGAGTACACCGATCTCGTCGCGGGCGTCCTGACAGGGAAAGGGCTTCCGCCCGCTCTGCACGGCGTCGGCCAACTGCGTGATGGGCGCGATGACGTGCGATGCCACCCTGCGACCGATCAGGAAGGCGCCGAGCACGCAGATCGAAATGACCACCGCGGCAAAGGCATTGATCAGGTGTTCCAGGTAGCCATAGGGTGCAGCGTCCTGCAGCAGGTAGTAGCGCTGGCCGCCACTGTCGAACACACGCAGGTGCCACTCGTCGGGTCCTGCTTCGCCGTGGTAGCCCAGGCCGTACTGGCGCAGCACCATCGGCACGCTATGGCTGTCGTACAGCTGGCTGCCCGGGGGCAGGGCGGGGCGCTCGCCACGGGCCAGCGCTGCCTGCAGCTTGTGCACGGCACTGTCCTGGGTCCGGGCGATGACCGCGGCCCTGACCTGGTCGTAGTCCACCTGTTCGGCCAGGACGATGAAGCCCATCGCGCCGGCCATCAGCAGCACGAACGAAATCGTGATGCGGGTACGCAGGGCCAGGCGGCGGTAGAGAGCGGCAGGGGTCACGCCGGCATGCGCCAGCCGACGCTGTGCACCGTGGCGATCAACGTGGTGTCGAAGCTGCGGTCCACCTGCAGGCGCAGCTCATGGATGTGGGTACGCAGCGCGCCGCTGTCCGGTGGCTCGTCGCCCCAGACCAGGTATTCCATCTCCTGCTTGCGCACCACGGCCGGGGCCGCGCGTACCAGGCACATCAGCAGTTTGTGCGACGTAGGCGTCAGCGCGATGCAGCGCCCCTGTCGCCAGGCCTGCGGCGAGCGCGTATCTACCTGCAAGTCCTTCCACGCCAGTACGCTGTCGACCTGACGGCCCTGGGCGCGTCGCACCAGGGCCTTGATCCGCGCATCCAGTTCCTTCAGCGAGAACGGTTTGACCAGGTAGTCATCGGCGCCGAGAGCGAGGCCCTGCACGCGGTCCTCGACCGGATCGCGCGCGGTCAGCATCAGGATCGGCACCGGGTTCTGGAATTCCCGGCGCAGCTTTCGGCACAGCGTCATGCCATCCAGGCGCGGGAGCATCAGGTCCAGCAGGATGGCGTCGTAGTCGTGCTGCGTGGCCCGGCGCAGGCCGCTGGCACCGTCGCGGGCGTCGTCCAGCACGTAGCCGATAGGCTCAAAGAAAGCGTACAGGTTGGCTACGAGCTCGGGGTTGTCTTCGATGATCAGCAGGCGGGTCATGGCGTGCGTCCTTGCGCGTGGCCGAACTGTGCCCGATCCCTGACTGATTGCCAATGCGCATGCTGAATGGTTCGCGGCCTGGGTTCGGCCGCGTCAAGCGACGTTCAATCGGCCGGCATCTTCGGAAACGAACTGCCAGCCGATATCTTCCGGTCTGTCCGAAAAGAACAGGCTCATGTAGGTCGGCTTGTCCTTGTTGATCAACGAGGTGCGGAACGATTCGACCACCTGTTCGATGGCATTCACATCAGCCGATGATGGGCGCTGGCTTGCATGGGCCGGCAGGCCTGCGGCGAGGCACGCAGCGAGAAGCGCGTTCTGGATTCCGGTGGTTCGCATCGTTCATGACGGCCTTCGTAGGGTGGAAGCGCCGCCGGGGCCACGGCTACAGGGCCCCAGCGCGCTCCGCATTCAACGATGCAGCGCGTCGATGATCAAGCCGGTCGCGATCTCCACCAACAGGTACTCGGTGTCGGACTGGCGCACCCAGCGCTGGCCGCGACCCGGATTGCGCAGGTCATAACGCGCGTAATCGTCCACCCAGTAGCGGCGGTCCACTTCGGCCCAGGGCAGGCGGTCGCCACGACGCCAGGCCTTCTTCTGCCAGCCGGGCGGCGGCGCATCACGGTTGTGCGGGCCGCCGGCATGCGGCGGCGGGCCGTTGCCGCGGGCGTGATGCGGCGGGTCAGCGAAGGCGGGGGCCGCAGCCAACGCGGTGGCGGTGGTCAAAGCGATGGCAAGCAAACGTGTGGTCTTCATGGAAGTGCCTCCGTCATGGCCGCAGCATGCGGCGCTGTGGCGGGAATATAGGGCAGTCAGTGTGAATGAATACGGGTTTGGGCGGCACTTTTCTGAACAGACGGCGCGGCCTGCAGCCGCTGCCAGGCAACGGGTCACTGGACCCCGCCCGGGGCTGAATCTGTTGCAGCCCAGCCTCCACCCAACGACAGGAAAAGATCCATCTGCCGGTCAATGCGCTCCGCGCGCGAGACGGCCAATGCGGACTCCGCATCTGCCAGCGCGGCCTGGGCCGAAAGCAGGTCGAGAAAATCGATCCTGCCGAAACGGTAGAGCTGCTGCGCCTGCCCGGCGGCCCGCGCTGCATCCCCACGCGCCTGCGCCAGGCTGCGCTCGCGTTCAAGTTCCTGCGTGCAGGCAGAAAGCGCGGTCTCGGTCTGGCGCAGTGCCTGCAGCACGACGCCGTCAAAGGACGCGAGCGCGGTATCTGCATTGGCACCTGCCGCTGCGACGCGGGCCTTGGCCACGCGGCGGTTGGGCCAGTGCCATGACAGCGCGGGACCGATGCTCGCACCGAAGCCGTCGGCCGACAGCAGATGCGCCGGTGTGCCGGCCACGCCCGAAGAGGCGCCCAAGGTGATCTGCGGATAGAGACCCGCCGTCTCGACACCGATCATTGCAGTCGCGGCGGCCAGGCTGCGTTCGGCTGCGCGTACGTCGGGGCGCCGCTGGAGCAGCTGCCAACCATCACCGGCCGGCAGCGCCTGCCCCAGCTCCGGGGGGCCTGGGCAGGCTTCGGCCTCCCTGGGATAGTCCGCCGGGAGCCTGCCCATCAATGCGGCCAGTTCGAACAGTGCGGCCTGGCGTTCCGCCAGCAGGTGCGGTATCCCCGCCGCGCTGCGGTTGACGGCGGCACCGGCACGGCTGACATCGAAGTCCGTTCCGCGCCCTCCGGCAGCCAGGCGTCGGGTTGCCTCCAGGGTGGCGCGCTGCACCGCCAGCACCTGCCGGGTTGCAGCGAGCGTGTGATTTCGGGTGCACACCTGGAGATAGGCCCGGGTGACGGCCGCAGCGACGACCACGCGGACCTGGTCCCGCGCCGCAGCGACGGCCTCGGCGTCCGCGTTGGCGGCTTCGATGCCGCGGCGGATACCGCCTGCAAGATCCAGTGGATAGGAGAGGTGAAGGCCCAGCGCGTACGACTGCGGCGCGGCCGACGCCTGGGTGTAGCCACCGGCATGGATGAGCGTGCCCGACGCATCCACGTCGGCCTGTACGGCACCGCGCGCGCGGTACTCCAGCACGGTAGCGCTGGCGCGCCGGAGGTTGGCATCGGCAGCGCGCAGGTCGGTGTTGGCCGCCAGTGCTTCGCGCACGTAGCCGTCAAGCTGGGGGTCGCCATACAGTTGCCACCACCGATCCGGTGGCGCGTCGTGGCTGAACGATGCGTCCTGGCCTGAGACGAACGGCCGCGCCGCCTGGGGGGAGGCCGCGACGGCATTCGCAGGCAGGTGATAGTCGGGGCCGGAGACGCAGGCCGTCATCGGCAGCAGCAGGGCAAGCAGCCCACCGCGTAGTGTTCGCAGGCTCACTTGCAGGCTCCCGCTGCCGAGGGCGCGATGGTCACGCTCGCAGTGCGACCCACGATCAGGCGGGTGTCCGACGGCGCATCATCGATGCGGATGCGTACCGGGATGCGCTGCGCCAGCCTCACCCAGGTGTAAGTTGGCGCCACGGCGGGCAGCAGGTTGTGTGTGCTTGAGCGCTGATCGTCGGCAATGCCGGCGGCGATGGTTTCCACGTGCCCGCGCACGTCGTGGTTGTCGCCCATCAGCCGGGCCACGGCGGCATCGCCCTCGGTGATGCAGCCCAGCTTGGTTTCCTCGAAATAGCCCTCGATGCGCAGGCTGCGGGTGTCGATCAGCGCCAGCGCCTGTGCCCCCGGCTGCAGGTAGTCGCCCGCGTGCAGGTCGAGGTTGGTGATGATGCCATCGGTGGTTGCGCGCACCTCGGTGCGTTGCACGTTGAGCTGGGCAACGCGCTGTTCGGCCCGTGCCTGCGCCAGCGCGGCCAGCTCGGTATCGACCTTGGCGGCATTGCGTTCGCGGGTTTCCGAAGCGACCAGGTTGCCAAGTGCGTTGTCCCGCGCCGATTCGCGGCGAGCCAGCGCCAGCGTGGCATGCGCGCTCCTGACCGCCGCGTCTGCCTTCTCCAGCGTGGCGGCGAAGCGTGGCTGATCGAGCACCAGCAGCAGCTGGCCGGCACTGACCCGCTGGTTGTCGTGCACGAGCACTTGGGTGACCAGCCCCCCCATGTCCGACGCAACGCGCACCACATCGGCGCGCACCCGTCCATCACGCGTCCACGGGCGTGTTTCGTAACGATTCCAGAGGGAGAACGCGGCAATGGCGGCAAGCGCACACACGCCCAGCGTTGCGCTCCAGCGCCCGATGACAGCAAGCAGGTCTTTCATTTCATTTCTCGAGCAGGGGCGAGAGCCGGATCATCAGCTCCGCCAGGATTACGAACAGGGACAGGCCCACCAGTGGCCACGCGGCGAACAACCGGTACAGACCGAGGCTGGCGAGGAAACGTGAGGTCAGTACCGACAGCGCCAGCGCGGCGATGGCCACCGCAAGCAGGCCGGGAATCAGCACGCCATCAATCGAAAGATCAGGAAGCATGAGGTCAGCGCCGGTGGGTGAGCGGAGGTACGAGCAGGTCGCGGCGCAACCCGCTGAGCAGGTGCAGCAGATACCCTCGATCGGCCGCGGCGATGGCTGTTGCGGCCTCGCGCATGCAGTCCAACAACTTCAGAAGATGGGCATCGACACTGCGTGGCGCGTGGACGCGAACCCCGAAATGTGCAGCGATGCGTTCGACCAGCGCCGCATGAAGCGTCCGAACCTGCGGGTTGTGCAGCCGCTTTTCCAGCGCGCGGAGTTGGCTGGATGCTCGTGCCGCACGCACGTCCGCAAACAATGCCCGCAGGTCGTGCGCGGCGCTGGAACGGCCCTGCAACCTGGGAGCGAGCAGCCCGATTCGATCCAGCATGCGGCTGAGCCAGGCGCGGGTCACATCACCTCGTCCGGCGGCGTGTCGTGCGATATCCCGACGGATCGAATGCTCCAACCGTGCGCGGTTGCGGCCCGCGTCGGCGGTCTGGAACAGCTGCATGCTGCACAGTGCCACCGTCGTACCCACGAACAGCGCAACGCTGTTGTTGAGTGCGCCGACGATGTTGACCGAATTGGTCGCGCCCAGGCCTGCGATGATCGGGAAGGTCAGTACCACGCCCAGGGCGGCCATGATGAAGGGCGGCCGGGCCAGGAACGATCCGCACAGCAGCAGCACCGGCGCGAGCGCGGCAATCAGGCCGGTGATATCGGACAACGCGGGGAAGATCAGCAGACCGTAGAGCAGACCGACGGCCACGCCGATGCACGATCCCACCAGGTAGCGCATGACATGCGGTGCCGGCGCTTCGATCGTGCCGAACAGCACGCACGCCGTGCCGATGATGGACACCGCCGTGGCGCCCTCCGACCAGCCGGTAGCGATCCATAGAACGCAGCTCAGCAGGATGCCGACGAACGCGCCCAGCGCGCTGCGCAGGGCAAGCCGATGATCCCGGTGAAGTACCGCACCCTGCACATGTCGTGCAAGGCGGGCAGGTACATGCCGACGCCAGTCGGGACGGGTAGTGTGCAGTTGCGCCTGCAGCACGCGGCAGTCGGCGTGGGCGAGGTCGAGCTCGGCCTGTTGCGCGGCGAGGCCGGCCTGCAGCAGATCGCGCCAGCCCGTTGCATCCATCGCGCCGGCCTGTGGTGAACGCAGCCGGTCGATGGAATCTTCCACCGCGCTGGACAGCATCAGGACGTCCAGCATCCGGTCGTGCAGGGCGCGCAGGATCTGCACCTGCGCCACGCCGTGGGCGCTGTCGTAGGGCAGGTGGATCGACAGCACGTGCAGCTCGAGCAGGTCGGCGGCCACTTTCGAGCGGTCCGTCGCCAGCACCGTGTCCGATGCGCCGGCGCGCATGTCCCGTGTCCATCGTTCCGCGTCATCCAGCACGGCAGCGACCCGTGCGTGCACGCGCATCGAGACCCGGCGCGGCAGCACCAGCGCGTGTACCAGCGTTGCGGCCAGGATGCCGATGGCAATTTCCTGCACCCGCGTGATGGCAATGGTGAACACGTCTCCCGGCACCATCACCGCAGGAAAGCCGATCAGGCTGGTGGTATAGCCGGCCAGCAGGAACGCATAGGCACGCGGCGTGCGGTCGAGCATCGCCAGATACAGGCACAGCGCCATCCAGGTGGCGAGCGCGGCGCTCAGCACCAGGGGTGCATTGGCGAAACGCGGCACCAGCACGACGGTGGCGACGGCCCCGCCCACGGTACCGAGCAGGCGGAACAGGCCGCGGCTGAGTGTCGCCCCGGACAGAGGCTGCGATACCAGATAGACCGTGCCGATCACCCAGAACGGGCGATTCAGGCCGATCCATAGAGAGACATACAGCCCCAGCGACGCGGCGAGCAGGCATTTGAGCGAGAAGAGCACCGCCTCCTGATCGGTCCTGAGGGCAGGGCTTTTCAACCGGGCGAATGCCTGGAACACGTGGGGACGGGCAGGAGAGGGGGAGTGCATGCGGCTCATGCTAGTGATCGGCCGCACTGGCGAATTTCGCTACAATGACAGTCAATCGCTAAAACCGGTCAATGTGAGAATGGCTCGCATTTCGCTCCCCGGCTTTGACCTGGACCCGGACGAGACCGATCGCCCGGCGGTTGCCAGCCGCCTGCAGGTGGCCGAGCACGACGCGGAAATTCCGGTGCATGAGCATCGAAAGGGTCAGCTCATTCTTGCGCTGCATGGGGCGGTGACCTGCGAAGTGGCCAATGCGCTGTGGATCGTGCCGCCGCAGTGTGGCGTCTGGATTCCGGGCGGCATGCCGCACAGCAACCGCGCCACTGCCAACGCGCGCCTGTGCTATCTGTTCGTCGAACCCGGCATCGTCGATCTGCCCATGCAGTGCGTGACGCTGGCGATCTCCCCAATGCTGCGCGAGATGATCCTGCACCTGGCCGACGCGCCGCTGGACTACCCGCATGGCAGCCACACCGACCGGTTGGCGCGGGTGTTGCTGGACGAGCTGGTACAGATGCCGGCCGAGCACCTCTCGCTGCCGGTCAGCCATCACCCGAAGGTGCGTGCGCTGGCGGCGGCGCTGTCGGCGGATCCGGCAGACCGCAGCACCATCAGCCAGTGGGCTGTGCGCCTGGCCCTGGGCGAGCGCACGTTGACCCGGCTCATCGAACGGGAAACGGGACTGTCCTTCGGGCGCTGGCGGCAGCAACTGCACCTGCTCATCGCCATTCGGGAACTCGCCGCCGGTGCACCCGTACAACGCGTTTCCGAGACGCTGGGCTATGAGTCGGTGACGGCCTTCATCACGATGTTCAAGAAAGCGCTTGGCCTTTCCCCGGCGCGGTACTTTGCGGTGCGCCTGCGTGGGCAGTAGCAGGGAACAACCCGGAAAGCCATTGCCTGGAACGGCTACTTCAAAGTGCCGGAGACGGATTGAATCGCGGCCACCACTGCAGCAGGATCCTCGCGCTGGAGGGTGTGCCCGGTCGCCAGGTAGCGATGCGAGCCGCGCGTGAATCCCGAGAAGAGCAGGCTATGCCTACAACGGTTTCGGTGATCTGACCGGGCAAGTCAGCCCGGACAGTGGCGCCAGCAGCTTCACCGTGGATGCCGCCGGCAACCGCAAGACGGCTACCGATGCGCGTGGCGTCACCGCCACCTATCACTACGATGCACTCAACCGCCTGATCGGCATCGCCTACCCGGATCCCAATCTGGACGCGGGCTACAGCTATGACGTGGCGCCTGCCGCCTGTGCCGCCGACGAGCGCTTCGCCAAGGGACGGCTGGGGCAGGTGCTGCACGCCAATGGCAGTACCCAGTACTGCCATGATCGCTTCGGCCAGGTCACCCGCAAGGTACAGACCGTCAACGGCGTTGCCAGCACGCTGCGCTACGCCTATAGCAAGTCGGGCCGCCTGACTGCGTTGACCTACCCCGACGGCAGCGTGGCCGACTACGTCCGCGATACCCAGGGCCGCATCAGCCAGATCGGCCTGACCCGCCCCGGCCAGGCCCGCCAGATCGTGGTGAACAACCTGACCTACGCGGCTTTCGGCCCGGCGACCGGTTGGGCCTACGGCAACGGCCGCCAGCTGCAGCGTCCGTTGGATCTGGATTATCGCCCGCAGGCGGTGCATGACCCGGCTGCAGGCGGCCTGTCGCTGGGCTATGGCTATGATCCGGTCGGCTCGATCACTGAGCTGAAGAATGGCGCAGGCTCGACGGTGCTGGCCAAGTACGCCTACGACACGCTGGGTCGCCTGACGCAGACCCAGGACGGGACGACAGGCACCCCGATCGAAACCTATGCGTATGACGCCACCGGCAATCGCACCGCGCTGACCACCTCGGCAGGCACCGCCAGCTACACCTATCCCGCAACCAGCCATCGGCTGATTGCGGTGGATGCCGAGGCGCGCAACCATGACGCGGTGGGCAACACCACCAGCATCGGCGGCAAGACGTTCACCTACAACGATGCCAACCGCATGAACGCAGTGAAGCAGGGCGATGCTGTACTGGAAAGCTACGCCTACAACCATCGCGGTGAGCGCGTACTGCGTACCCCGGCCGGTGGCGCAGCGCAGATCACCTTGTACGACGAAGCAGGGCAGTGGCTGGGCAACTACTCGGCCACGGGCCAGGCGCAGCAGCAGGCCATCTGGCTGGACAACTACCCGGTGGCGTTGATCAACATGCCGGCCACCGGCGTGCCGGAACTGGCCTACGTGCAGCCGGATCACCTGGGCACACCGCGCGTGGTGATCGATCCGGTACGGAATGTCGCGATCTGGGAGTGGAGCAACAAGAGCGAGGTGTTCGGCAACCAGATTCCGAGTGCAGACCAGGACGGGGATGGTGTGGCGTTCGAACTGGCGCTGCGCTTCCCGGGCCAGCAGGCGACGGATGCGAGTGGGCTGTTCTACAACTACCAGCGGGAGTATGACCCTGCGGTGGGTCGTTATTCGCAGAGTGATCCGATTGGGCTCGCAGCGGGGCCAAATACCTTTGGCTACGTGATGGGAAATCCGATGAGTTGGATTGACCCTGAGGGCTTGGAAGTACTTGTATGTAGTCAGCCGGCCTTTGGAGTATCCAACAATCCAATTGATCACCAATGGATTCGTACGGATACAGTTGAGGCAGGCATGGGTGGCACTCGTGGAAACGTACCTGGTAACGACAGTGGAGACATGCCGGGCGATCCCGTGCAGGTGACCAACCATGTCGGTCGTAGCAATGAGCCTGGAGCATCATGCAAAGTGGTTAAAAATGTCGACGAAGCGAGAGTCAATTCCCAGCTTCAGATAGGGAGATCACTTGGTAGGTGGGGGCCTGCCAACCATTGCCAATCATTTGTAGCCAAGACACTTTGGAATGCTAGTACAGTCGAACTGCAGCAAGAGCAGAACAAACGATTGCTCAACTCGAAGGTTCCTGGGCTGAGGTAGGTATGAAGAGATACATGACATGCGTCCTGCTGGCGTCACTTTCTTCGGCATGTGCGGATCAGAAGCAGGGCGCAACGACGAATTCGTTCGACGATGAGCGGATAGAATGTGTTGAGCCCGCTCGACTGAAGACCGAGCCGTGGGGAAAAGCGGGCTCTTTGAAGGGGTGCGAGATTGCTGATGGTCCATTTGTCGCCGCAGATGATGGGTATATTCGTATGCGTGGACCGTTTAAGAATGGGCATAAGGCCGGTGTGTGGCGATGGTACGACCGAAGTGGAAATGTCACTAAAGAAGTCAATTACTCACAGTAGTCTTTGCGGGGGAGGCTGGATGCAGTGCCCTGAAGGACATCCCGTGCCCAGATTCCTCACCCCCGACGAGGTCTCCCTCATCCACAGGCTGCTGCCCGAGACGAACGAGCTGTCCGAACGGTTGTTGAAGGATCTGGCGCTCGCCCAGGTGGAGGACGTGGAGGTCGTCGGATTCGGGGGCGTGGTGTTCCTGTCCAGCACGACCCAGGTCTTCGGAAGCGACATTGCCACGGCGATGCTTGCCGATGCCGACGGCGTGCCGGTGAGAGTCACCCTGTGCCTGGACAATCACGATCAGCTCTTCGAGCTGGAGCTGTGGAAGGTCGACTTCTAACCGATCATCGGCGTCGATCTGAGGAGCGCTTTCAGCGAACACTGACGCCTGCTGAAAGCGATCCAAGCTGAAGGGCGTTGCGCATCGCCTTCACCCTTCGGAATCGGACAAGGCCTGGCGCCGCGCTTCGGCAGCCATCCGGATTGCCTGCAGTTTCGCGTGATTCGGCCAGCTGTAAGCTTCGAACGAATTGCTGCCATCTGGATAGTAGTAGATCGTCCTGTTGCCTTTGGCTTTGACTTTAGGCCCCACGGATCGCGTGAGGAACTGCGAATGCAGGATGGGTTCGAAATGGACATTGCGGGCATCAGGTGCCTTGTAAATTAGGTAGAAATATCCGTTCGTGATCAGGCTCATTGACCTTGTATGGCCTCCAAGGAACCTCTCACTGAGCCATGGGTAGTAGTCCCGCACAACTGTCAGATCTCCGTCGGCTTTGATATCCCAGCGGCCGTTGGGCGAATTGTTGTCATCAAAAATGACAATCATGCCGGCAGGAAGGCCGGATCCAATGCCCTCGCCAAACGCGGAGGTGTCTTTGTATTTTGCGCCGAACGTGACATTGCTCAACGTCCAGTTGCAGCTGCCACCACCATTCACTGGCACTTTGGCCTCGAAAATTCTGCTCTGCTCCTGCTGGATGGGCTTCAAGTCCATCTGCTGATAGCCATCTCGATCATAGGGGATTCCGGAGGCAGTGTAGTCGGTGAAGGTGCAAGTCTTTGATCGGTAAATGACTCGCATGTCCATCGCTTCGAGCTCTGTGGGGACTTTGATGGCCACATTGACCACGCCTGCGTCGGTGGTGGGCGATAGGCTTCGGTCCGGCAACGCCCGGTCCGGGGTGTGGCCGCAGCTGCTCAGAAGCAGGAGGGCCAGGATTGTCGCTGAGACAGGAAGTTTCATCTGCTGAAGTCGGGGCATGCTGATTTCTTCTGAATGCTCAGAGTGCCATCGGCATCCGATTTGAGACAGAATGTAGATTCATATATTGCGGTACGAAAGTACCAGAGAGTTGGAATGTGTCGGATTGCTTGAAAGTAGTAGGTTGTGTTCAATTTCAATTGAAAATTCTCCCTATTGTCTTTTGGCCCATCCCGCTCGTATCCGTCTGGTACTGAGTCGTATGCAATGCAATGGCCACGCTTTAGCCTCGTTGGCTTGGCGTCGTCTTTCAGGCTGATGGCCCATCTTTCGGATTCGAGCGTGTAGTACTCCATCAGTAGCAAGTTGGCCACCGGGAACGAACCCTTCGCTTTTTGCGGGATGCAGAGCGCGGGTGTGCCATCCACAAGCCTGATATCTGCCTCTTCTCTGACCAGCTGGAACGCGTGCGCCATGTCTGGGGCCACGCAGCAGCCGGCGGCCACGAGCAGTGCCAAGGTGCTTTTGAAGTTCTGCATTGGTTTCTGATGCCTCCGTCTGCACAGCTCTGAAAGTGCGAGTGATTCAATTGCTCTGATCACCCTTGCCAGCATGGTCGTGTCGTCAGGAGGATGGGCGCGCGCCAGTCTGGAGCGCCCATCGCAGGCCGAGTAAAGAGAAGGGCGTCACATCTGTGCGGGCGAACGCCGGGGCGAAAAGGGGGCAAAGGCGACATCGATAGGGGCTACTGCTCACCCATCTGCAACCGCCCTACCGCCTGGGCGCACAACGACTGGCAGGCCATGACCAATCCCTCCATCACCCGGTCGCCCACGTACTCTTCCGGTTCGCCATTCTGCCGGGTGCGTTCGGCCGCCAGCAGCATTTCCAGCACTACCCGCAACCCGTTCAACGCACAATCGGCGTCGGCCAGGGCCAGGCAGCGCCCGGGCAGCTGATACCGCTCCGGCCAGGGTTGTCCGTCGGCCGCCGCACCGGAGCCGATGCGGTGGAGATTGGCAATGAAGGTGTTCCTGTCCACTGTTGGCTTAGCCTGTGGCGAACCGTCGTCGCCGGCGGTGCCGCGGTAGGCGTGCAGATGCGGGAAGTCCGATTCATTCATGGCAAGGCTCCGTGCAGGGCAATCGGTAGCCGCCACCCATAAAAGTGGCGGACGGTACGTGGTTCGAACACCGGGTTGATGTCAGTCCGGCGGGCCCGAAGGCCCCCACGCACCGCCCGCCATAGCCGGCAGACGGATTGCCAGCCGGCGCCACGCTGAGGTGGCGCCGGCTGGCAAGCGCATACATCAACATCAACTCGGGTGTTCGAAGCCCGGCCACCCTTTTCCGGTGGCACGCCATCTGAGCCCCTGGCGCTGTGCAATGCCAATCAGAAGAGTTGTAAACATCACTCGATTGGAGACGCTTTCGGCATTCTCCCATGCTGTTAAGCACTGCCAGCGCTGGCTGGCGCGGCGGTCCGCCCGCACCGTGCAATCTGCGACAGATGTCGAGGTTGGGGGGCGTTAGGGAACAAGGGGGGGAGGGGCGATGACGACAGGCTCTGCGGGGAGCGACCTGTGTCGAGCTCGGCCCGCGTCTACAGGTGCCAAAGCGTGACGTGCGACTCGGGTTGACGTTCCCAGCCACCAAGCGCAGGCTTGCTCAGCACGTTTCCTAAACAGAAGGAGACTTATGACCGCCACCGCTTCGCTGCACCCCACCCCCGACACCCAAGGCCGTTCCCGCCTGTGGAGTGTGTTCTGGCTGCAGGGCGTCATTCCCAGCAACATTCTGTGGGCGGTGGCCCTCTGGGCGCTGGCCAACCAGCGCACCACGCTGCTGCTGGGGGTATTTGCCGTGCTGCTGCTCTATACCGGCTGGATCATCCCGGCGGTCTGGCGGGCGGCGCCCACCGCGCACAACCCCAACCTGGGCGTGGCGGCGCGCGGGCTGACCGTGGCCTGGGGGCTGAACACCGTGCTGGTGATCTTCTTCCTGACCCTGCAGCTGGTGGCTCAATAGAACTGAACGGGCTCGCCGCCACGGTCGAAGGCGGCGAAGCGGCCGATCTGACCGTCATGGATGGCGTTGACCATCAGCCGCAACGGGCGCGCGGCTTCGTCGCTGTTCGGCGCGAAACCGCCACGGCCATCCAGCGCCGCTACGAACACCAGGTCCCAGTCGATGCCGGTGGTGGTCGATTCGGCCGCCAGCGCCTGGAAGCTGGGCACCTCGGCCGGCAGCTTGTCCACGCACAGCACCGGCGACAGGGTGCCGCCCTCGCGGCGGTCATGACGGTCGCGCTGGTCGCTGGTGGGCGATTCGGGCAGCTCGGCGCGCACGAATACGAACAGCAGGCGTTGCGGTTCAGCCTGCTCGCCGGCGGCGTGCAGCAGTTGCTGGAAATCGTTCATCATCATGAGGGTTGTCACACGCCCGCTGCACGGAAAGCCGCATGCTGCCACAACGCCTGCCGCGCGGGGCCGAACGCGATTGATTTAAGTCATGCCGATGGAACTGAAGGCCGCGTACTCTGGCAATCGTTCCAGCAGGCGAGGGTATCCGGGCCGTTCCGGGCACAGGCAAGACGGTGGAGCAACAAGGTGGACCAGCCATGAGCCAACTCACCGACGGTTTCGGACGCAGCTTTCCGTACCTGCGCCTGTCGCTGACCGAAGCCTGCAACTTCCGGTGCAGCTACTGCCTGCCCGACGGTTACCAGGCCGATGGCCGCCCGCGCTTCCTGCAGGTGGAGGAGATCGGCCGCCTGGTGCGGGCCTTTGCGGCGCTGGGGATGAGCAAGATCCGCCTGACCGGCGGTGAGCCCAGCCTGCGCAAGGACCTGGACGAGATCATCGCCACCGTGGCGGCGGTGCCGGGCATCCGCAAGGTGGCCATCACTACCAACGGCACGCTGCTGCCGCGGCGCCTGCCGGGCTGGCACCGGGCAGGCCTGACTGCGCTGAACGTGAGCATGGACAGCCTGCAGCGCGAACGCTTCAAGACCATCACCGGCCATGACCGCCTGCCGGAGATCCAGCAGGGCCTGGCCCTGGCGCAGGCGTTGGGCCTGCCGGCGATCAAGCTCAACGCGGTGCTGCTGCGTGGCCTGAACGACGACGAGCTGCCGCAGTGGATGGACTACCTGCGCGACCGCCCCTTCAGCGTGCGCTTCATCGAGCTGATGCGCACCGGCGACAACGAAGCTTATTTCCAGCGCCACCACCTGCGCGCCGATCGGGTGATCGAGCAGCTGCTGGTCGCGGGCTGGCACGAGCGCCCGCGCGCGGCCGATGCCGGCCCGGCGCGCGAGTTCGGCCACCCCGACCATCGCGGCAGCATCGGCATCATCGCGCCGTATTCGCGTGACTTCTGCAAGGGCTGCAACCGCCTGCGGGTGACCGCCAGGGGCGACCTGCGGCTGTGCCTGTTTGGCGAGTTCGGCGTGCCGCTACGCCCGCTGCTGCAGCGCGACGATGACCATGACGCGCTGCTGGCACGCATCACCACCCAGCTTGGCCTGAAAGCGGCCGGGCATGGACTGCACCAGGGCCAGACCGGGCTGACCCCGCACCTGGCCTCCATCGGAGGATGAGCAACACGATGAGTGGGGAATTGAATGCGGCCTTCCATATGGCCGATGTCCGTGACAAGCGCATCACCCGCCGCCGTGCGGTGGCGGTGGGCGAGTTGCATGCCGGTCCGGTGGCGTATCCGCTGATCGTCGAGCGCCGCCTGCCCAAGGGTGATGCGCTGGTGATGGCCGAGATTGCCGGCCTGCAGGGCGCCAAGATGGCGTCGATGCTGATGCCGCTATGCCATCCGCTGCCGCTGGAACTGGTGCAGGTGTTCTGCGCGGCGGTGCCGGAGCGGCAGGCGATCCGCGTGTGGTGCGAGTGCGCCAGCGAGGCGCGCACCGGTGTGGAGATGGAGGCGCTGGCCGGCGTCAACGCCGCGCTGCTGACCCTGTACGACCTGAGCAAGCCGGTGGAACCGGCGCTGCGCATCGAAGGTATCCGCCTGCTGTTCAAGGAAGGCGGCAAGCGCGGTGTCTGGTTGCACCCGGATGGCATGGACGAGGCCGAGCGTGAGAGGTTCAAGCCGCGTGCGCCGAAGGGGCTGCAGGGGGCGGCCTGCGCGGTGATCACGCTGAGCGATCGCGCCAGCGAAGGCACCTATGAGGATATCTCTGGCCCAACCCTGGTGACCGGGCTGAAGAAGCTGGGGGGCGAGGTGGTAGCCGCCGAGGTACTGCCCGATGGCATCGAGCCGTTGGCGGGCCGCCTGCAGGCCTTGGCCGCCGAGGGCGTGCGCCTGTGCCTGTGTACCGGCGGGACCGGGCTGGGCCCGCGAGACCTGACCCCGGAGGCGTTGCGTTCCTTGAACGCGCGGCCGGTGCATGGCCTGGCGCAGATGGTGCGTGCACTGAGTGCACAGCACACGCCGATGGCCTGGCTGAGCCGCGCCGAGGTGGTGCAGCTGGGCAACATGCTGGTGTTTGCATTGCCGGGCAGCCCGAAGGCGGCGGCGCAGTGCCTGGACATCCTGGCGCCGGTACTGGGCCACGCACTGGCAATGGTCGAGGGTGGTGGCCACTGATGATTGCCTATAGCGAAGCCTTGCAGAACCTGCTGGACGCGGCCATGCCGCTGCCGGCTGAACATCTGCCGCTGCATGAGGCCGGCGGCCGCACTCTGGCCAGTGACATCATCAGTGGGCAGTCGTTGCCGCCGTTCGACAATTCGGCGATGGACGGCTTCGCGCTGCGCGCCGACGGCGCGACGTTCGAG
The DNA here is from genome assembly GCF_059369375.1 of Stenotrophomonas sp. YJH_SMC_48-3. NCBI lineage: Bacteria > Pseudomonadati > Pseudomonadota > Gammaproteobacteria > Lysobacterales > Lysobacteraceae > Stenotrophomonas > Stenotrophomonas sp. YJH_SMC_48-3. Next base: position 397,012 of record NZ_JCAFSQ010000004.1, read on the forward strand.
GCCGGTACCGAATTCGGGGTGCAGGGCTGGCAGGCGGCCGGCGATGCTGGCGCCGAAGGCGGCGAGGGTGCCTGGGAAGTCATGACCGGTGCGCGCATGCCGGCCGGGTTGGATACGGTGGTACCGGTCGAGAACGTGGAGATCCTCGCCAGCGAGGACGGCCGCCCGACCCGCATTGCCCTGAAGGCATTGGTGAAGCCGGGCCAGAACGTGCGCCTGCGCGGCGAGGATGTAAGCGACGGCGAGCGCGTGCTGCGGGCCGGGCAGGTGCTGGATATCAACGCGCGCACCCTGCTGCATGCGATCGGCGTGGGCGAGGTGGCGGTGGTGGCAAGGCCAAGGGCCGCGGTGATCGCCACCGGCAAGGAGCTGGTGACCGAGGCGGCGCAGACGCTGGCGTCCGGGCAGATTCGTGACAGCAACCGGCCGTACCTGGTTGGCCGCCTGCAGGCCGCCGGTGCCGAGGTGGTCTGGCAGGGCACGGTGGGCGACGACGTGGCCGCCTTCAATGCCGTGCTGGATGAAGCGCTGGACGCGGGTGCGCAGCTGTTGATCAGCACCGGCGCGGTGTCGGCCGGCCGCTACGATTTCGTTCCCGACGCGCTGCGCGGCCGGGGTGCGCGCATCGTGTTCCACAAGGTGGCGATCCGCCCCGGCAAGCCGTTGCTGTTCGCGGTGCTGCCCAATGGCGCGCTGTATTTCGGCCTGCCGGGCAACCCGGTCTCCGCTGCCGTGGGCCAGCGCTTCTTCGTCGAGCCGGTGCTGCGCCGCCTGCTGGGGCTGGCACCAGAGCCGGTGCTGACGTTGCCGCTGCAGGCCGACGTGCGCACGCCGCCGGGCCTGCGCTTCCACGCGCGGGCGCGGGTGGAAGTGGACGCGCAGGGTCGCCTGAGTGCGCGCGTGCTGTCCGGGCAGGAATCATTCCGTTTGATGTCCATGCTGCAGGCCAACGCCTGGGTGGTGTTGGAGTCCGAGGGAGACCTGGCCAGCGCGGGCACCTATGTGCGGGTGCAGGGCTGGGGTCACCACGAACCGGTGCAGCTGGTGAGCCAGGAGTCATGATGAAACAGGTAAATCTGCAGTTGTTCGGTGCGTTCTCCGATCTGGATGCCAGCCGCGAGATTGCCGTGGAGGTGGCCGGTGGCACCGTGGCCGATCTGCGCCAGGCGCTGCGCGAGCTGCTGCCACTGCGTTGGCCGGGTTTCCGTGCCGGCCTGCTGGATTACTCGGCATTCGCCGATCAGCAACGCGTGCTGCGCGACCACGAGGCGCTGCCCGACGATGGCCGGGTGGCGATCCTGCCGCCGGTGAGCGGGGGCTGAGCGATGAGCGAGACGATCATTGCCAAGGTGGTGGACCGCGCGCAGGCGGCGATCGATCCGGCCGAGGGCATCGCGGCGGTCTCCGATCCGGGCTTCGGTGGCATCGATGTGTTCATCGGCAAGGTGCGCGATGTAAACATCGGCCGGCCGGTGACCGGGATCACCTACGACCTGTTCGAGCCGCTGGTGTTGAACGAGTTCAAGCGGTTGGCCGCCGAGGTCGAGGCGACGTTTGGCCCGAAGCTGAAGCTGTATGTGGCCCATGCCAAGGGCCGGTTGGGCATTGGTGATGTGGCGGTGGTGGTGGCCGCCGGCAGCCCGCACCGTGACGAGGCATTCCGGGCCTGCCGGCAATTGATCGAGGTGGTCAAGCACCAGTGCCCGATCTGGAAGCAGGAACATTACGAAGACGGCGACAGCGCGTGGAGCGAGGGCTGCAGCCTCTGCCACGCGGACAGTGAACCTGCACATGCCCATGACCATGCGCACGATCATCAACATTGATGCCGGCGCAGCCACGCATGGCGTGGCTCTACTGCGATGAGCATCACCGGCATCGTGCTGGCCGGTGGGCTGTCCACCCGGATGGGCCGCGACAAGGCGCTGCTGCCGTGGCAGGGGCGCACGCTGCTGGAACACATGCGGGGCCTGTTGATGCAGGCTGGCGCACGCGAGGTCTGGGTCAGCGGAAATTACCCGGCGTTCGGCGGCATACCGGACCGCGTGGCACGTTGCGGGCCGCTGGGCGGGCTCTACAGCGTGGCGACGCGCATGCCCGATGGCCCGGCCTGGGTGGTGCCGGTGGATACACCGCTGCTGCCGCCGCGATTGCTACAGCAATTGCGTGACGGCCATCGCGGTCCATGCACGATCTTTGCGGGCCACCCCCTGCCCATGCTGGTGGATATAGACGATGCTTGCCGCAACGTACTTGGATCGATGCTGGATGACCCGGACGGCCCGCGCTCGCTGCAGGCCCTGCAGCGCCGTCTTGGCGTGAATTCCGTGGCCCTGGCGCCGATTGACGAGGCCGGGCTGGTCAACTGCAATACCCCCGAACAATGGGAGGATGTTGCGTCATGAAAGTGCAGTTGCAGGACCAATCGGTACGGCTTCGCCTGGACGAGGCCGAACTGGCGCGCCTGCTGGCCGGTGAATCGGTCGAGAACATGACCCGCTTCGGCGGTATCGAGGGTTGGGGCATGGCGGTGTCGCTGCATGGCGGCGAGCGGCCGGTGCTGCTCGATGGTGGCACCTTCTGCCGCCTGGTGCTGCCGCGCCCGGCGGTTGAGGCCTTGGCGGCGCGGCTGCCGTGCCGGGATGGCCTGCCATTCGACATTGCCCTGGAAGATGGCAGCCGGCTTCAGCTGCAGTTCGATGTGGACGTGCGCGACAGCGTGCGCCAGCGCGGAGTCACGCGCCGCAATACCGCTTCATCGGTTTGACATTTGTCAGGGGCAGGGTGAAAACCGGCCCCTGATTGATCCAGATCAACCCCGTCGTAGTTGCCGCACGGCCTAATGGCTGCACGACGACGGGTCACAACTTGAAAGCAATACCCACGTCATTCCACAGCCTTGGAGCCATGTATGACCGTCGGTAGCGATCCTGTTGTCCGCAGCACTGCCCGTCCGGGTCGCGTCATCAGCGACTGGACGCCGGAGGACCCCGGCTATTGGGAGCGCACCGGCAAGCGGGTTGCCACCCGCAACCTGGTCATCTCGATCCCCTCGCTGCTGCTGGCCTTCTCGGTCTGGGTGCTGTTCTCGGCGGTGTCGATCAGCCTGCCGAAGATCGGCTTCAACTTCAGCACCGACCAGCTGTTCTGGCTGGTGGCGCTGCCCAGCCTGTCCGGCGCGACCCTGCGCATCTTCTATTCGTTCGTGATCCCGATCTTCGGCGGCCGCCGCTGGACCGCGCTGTCGACCGCCTCGCTGCTGGCGCCGACGCTCTGGCTCGGCTTTGCGGTGCAGGACCCGGCCACGCCGTACTGGGTGTTCGTGGCCATCGCGATCCTGTGCGGCTTCGGTGGCGCGAACTTCTCATCGTCGATGTCCAACATCTCCTTCTTCTATCCCAAGCAGAAGCAGGGCCTGGCGCTGGGCCTGAACGCTGGCCTGGGCAATGTGGGCGTGTCGGTGGCGCAGGCGGTGATCCCGCTAGTCATCACCGTAGGCGTGTTCGGTGCGCTGGGTGGTGCACCGCAGCCCACGGTGGAGGGTGGGGCATCACTGTTCCTGCAGAACGCCGGCTTCATCTGGGTGCCGGCCATCGCGCTGTGCGCCATCGCGGCCTGGTTCGGCATGAACGACCTGACCAGCGCCCGCTCGTCGTTCTCCGAGCAGGCGGTGATCTTCCGCCGCAAGCACAACTGGCTGATGTGCTGGTTGTACATCGGTACCTTCGGTTCCTACATCGGTTTCTCGGCCGGCTTCCCGATGCTGGTGAAGAGCCAGTTCCCGGACGTGAACCCGCTGGCCTACGCCTTCATCGGCCCGCTGCTGGGCGCACTGATGCGCTCGGTGGGTGGCAGCATGGCCGACCGCTGGGGTGGCGCACGCCTGACCTTCTGGGTATTCGCGCTGATGATCGCCGCGGTGTTCGGTGTGTTGCACTTCCTGCCCAGCGATGGCCAGGGCGGCAACTTCCATGGCTTCCTGCTCAGCTTCATGGCGCTGTTCGTGCTCAGTGGCATCGGCAACGGCACGACCTTCCGCATGATCCCGGTGATCTTCCGCACGCTGCATGAGCGCTGGTCGGCCAACGACAACGCCGAGGGCAAGGCTACCGCCGCGCACCAGGCCAGCATCGAGTCGGCTGCGGTGGTCGGCTTTTCCGGTGCGATCGGCGCCTACGGCGGCTTCTTCATTCCCAAGAGCTACGGCTCGTCCATTACGTTGACCGGCAGCCCCGACATGGCGCTGTACGGATTCGTTGTTTTCTATGTCACCTGCCTGGCGGTGACCTGGTGGTGGTACTACCGGCGCGGTGCCGAGACACCCTGCTGACGACATGAAAACGCACCGCAGCCAGATGACACACACAGCCACGATGCCGATGTCCGCAAAGGGAGATCCCCGATGAGTTATTTCCTCGATCGCTTGCAGTTCTTCAAGCGTGACCCCCAGACCTTTGCCGATGGCCATGGATTTGCCAAGAGCGAGGGCCGCGACTGGGAAAACAGTTACCGCGCCCGCTGGCAGTACGACAAGATCGTGCGGTCCACCCATGGGGTGAACTGCACCGGCTCCTGCAGCTGGAAGATCTACGTCAAGAACGGCCTGGTCACCTGGGAAACCCAGCAGACCGATTACCCGCGCACGCGTCCGGACCTGCCCAACCATGAACCGCGTGGCTGCCCGCGTGGCGCCAGCTACTCCTGGTACCTGTACAGCGCCAACCGGCTGAAGTACCCGCTGATCCGCGGCACGCTGCTGCGCCTGTGGCGCGAAGCGCGCAGGAGCAAGGCCCCGGTCGATGCCTGGGCCAGCATTGTTGAAGACAAGGAGAAGGCGCGTTCGTACAAGACCCGCCGCGGCATGGGCGGCTTCGTGCGCCTGCAGTGGGAAGAGGCCAACGAGATCATCGCCGCTTCCAATCTGTACACGGTGAAGCAGTACGGCCCGGACCGCGTGGTCGGCTTCTCGCCGATTCCGGCGATGTCGATGGTGTCCTACGCCGCCGGCGCGCGTTACCTGTCGCTGCTGGGCGGCGCCTGCCTGTCGTTCTACGACTGGTACTGCGATCTGCCGCCGGCCTCGCCGCAGATCTGGGGCGAGCAGACCGACGTGCCCGAATCGGCCGACTGGTACAACAGCCGCTACATCATCGCCTGGGGCTCGAACGTGCCGCAGACGCGTACGCCCGATGCGCACTTCTTCACCGAAGCGCGCTACAACGGCACCAAGACGGTGGCGATCTGCCCGGACTATTCCGAGCTGGCCAAGCTGACCGACCACTGGCTGCACCCCAAGCAGGGCACCGACGCTGCGCTGGCGTTTGCGTTCGGCCATGTGATCCTGCGTGAGTTCCATGTCGATTCGCCCTCGCAGTATTTCCAGGACTACTGCCGCCAGTACTCGGACATGCCGATGCTGGTGCGCCTGGAGCGCCGCGACGATGGCCGCCTGGTGGCGGGCCGCTTCCTGCGCGCCAGTGAGCTGGGCGGGCTGGGTGAAGCCAACAACCCGGACTGGAAGACCCTGGCCTACGACGAGAACAGCGGCCAGATCGTGGTGCCCAATGGCTCGATCGGTTTCCGCTGGGGTGAAAAGGGCCGCTGGAACATCGAAGAGAAGGCCAGCAATGGCGCCGACACGCGCCTGCGCCTGAGCTTGTCCGACGCCAACGACGGCATCGAGGCGGTGAGCTTCCCGTACTTCGGTGGCATTGAAAGCGACGGCTGGACCGCCGCACCGGCCGAAGACGTACTGGACCGCAACATTCCGGTGCGCCGCCTGGCCACGGTCGACGGCGGCGAGACGCTGGTGGCCACGGTCTACGATCTGCTGCTGGCCCAGTACGGCGTGGACCGTGGCTTTGGCGGCGGCAACGTGGCATCGAGCTTCGATGACAGGGTGCCGGGCACGCCGGCGTGGCAGGAGCGCATCACCGGCGTGTCGCGCGCCGAGGTGATCGAGATCGCCCGCGAGTTCGCGCGTACCGCCGACAAGACCCACGGCCGCTCGATGATCATCGTCGGCGCGGGCATGAACCACTGGTTCCACAACGACATGAACTACCGCGGCCTGATCAACATGCTGATCATGTGTGGTTGCGTGGGCCAGACCGGCGGCGGCTGGGCGCATTACGTGGGCCAGGAGAAGCTGCGCCCGCAGACCGGCTGGCAGCCGCTCGCGTTCGGCCTGGACTGGAGCAAGCCGCCGCGCCACATGAACGGCACCTCGTTCTTCTATTTCAACACCGGGCAGTGGCGTTACGAGAAGCTGCGGGTGGACGAGCTGCTGTCGCCGCTGGCCGATGCCCGCAAGTACAGCGGCAGCCTGGCCGACCTGAACCTGCGCGCGGTGCGCATGGGCTGGCTGCCGAGCACCCCGCAGCTGGACCGCAACCCGCTGCAGCTGGTACGCGAGGCCGAAGCGGCCGGCGTGGCCCCGGCGGACTACGCGCTGGGCAAGTTCAAGGATGGCTCGCTGGACTTCGCCTTCGCCGACCCGGACGCCAGCCAGAACCACCCGCGCATGATGTTCATCTGGCGCTCGAACCTGCTCGGTTCCTCGGGCAAGGGCCACGAGTACATGCTGCGGCACCTGCTGGGTACGCGCCACGGGCTGCAGGGCAAGGACCTGGGCGAAATGGGCGCAGTGAAGCCGCAGGAGGTGAAGTGGCGCGACGACGCGCCGGAAGGCAAGCTGGACCTGCTGGTCACGCTCGACTTCCGCATGTGCACCACCGCGCTGTACTCGGACATCGTGCTGCCGACGGCAACCTGGTACGAGAAGGACGACCTCAACACCTCGGACATGCACCCGTTCATCCACCCGCTGTCCAAGGCGGTGGACCCTGCGTGGGAATCGCGCAGCGACTGGGACATCTTCAAGGAGGTGGCCCGCACCGTGAGCGAGATGGCGCCGGGCGTGCTGGGCGTGGAGAAGGACCTGGTGCTGATGCCGACCCTGCACGACACCCCCAACGAGCTGGGCATGCCTTTCGGCGTAGCCGACTGGAAGAAGGGCGAGTGCGAGGCCATTCCGGGCCAGACCATGCCGTCGATGACGGTGGTGGAGCGTGACTACCCGAACCTGTACCGCAAGTTCACCTCGCTCGGCCCACTGCTGGACACGCAGGGCAACGGCGGCAAGGGCATGAGCTGGGACACGAAGCACGAGGTCGAGTTCCTCGGCAAGTTGAACCACACCGTGCACGAAGAAGGCATAAGCCAGGGGCGCCCGGCCATCTCGACCGCGATCGACGCGGCCGAAGTAATCCTGCACCTGGCGCCGGAAACCAACGGCCATGTGGCGGTGAAGGCCTGGGAATCGCTGGGCGCCTTCACCGGTCGCGAGCATACGCATCTGGCGGTGGGCAAGGAGCACGAGGCGATCCGCTTCCGTGACATCCAGGCGCAGCCGCGCAAGATCATCTCTTCGCCGATCTGGTCGGGACTGGAAGACGACAACGTCAGCTACAACGCCGGCTATACCAACGTGCACGAGCTGATTCCGTGGCGCACGGTGACCGGTCGCCAGCAGTTCTACCAGGACCACGAATGGATGATCGACTTCGGCGAGGCCTTCATGAGCTATCGCCCGCCCGTCAACACGCGCACGGTGGAGCCGCTGCTGAACCAGCGCCCGAACGGCAACAAGGAGATCGTGCTGAACTGGATCACCCCGCACCAGAAGTGGGGCATCCACAGCACCTACAGCGACAACCTGATCATGCAGACGCTGTCGCGCGGTGGTCCGATCGTGTGGATCAGCGAGGACGACGCGCGCAGTGCCGGCATCGTCGACAACGACTGGATCGAGCTGTTCAACGTCAACGGTGCGATCGCCGCGCGTGCGGTGGTCAGCCAGCGCGTGATGCCGGGCATGGCGATGATGTACCACGCGCAGGAGCGCATCATCAACGTCCCGGGCTCGGAGATTTCCGGCACCCGCGGCGGCATCCACAACTCGGTGACCCGCATCGTGCTCAAGCCGACCCACATGATCGGCGGCTACGCGCAGCTGGCCTATGGCTTCAACTACTACGGCACCTGCGGAACCAACCGCGACGAGTTCGTGATCGTGCGAAAGATGGACAAGATCGATTGGCTGGACGATGAGGCAGTACCTGCAGCTGTAAAGGAGGTGGTGTGATGAAGGTCCGTGCACAGATCGCGATGGTGCTGAACCTGGACAAGTGCATCGGCTGCCATACCTGCTCGATCACCTGCAAGAACGTCTGGACCTCGCGCGAGGGCGTCGAGTACGCCTGGTTCAACAACGTGGAAACCAAGCCGGGCATCGGCTACCCGAAGGAATGGGAGAACCAGGACAAGTGGAACGGCGGCTGGGTGCGCAGCCGCGCCGGCAAGCTGGTGCCACGCGCAGGTGGCCGCTGGCGCATGCTGGCCAAGATCTTCGCCAACCCGGACCTGCCGCAGATCGACGACTACTACGAGCCGTTCGATTTCGACTACCAGAACCTGCACACCGCCAAGGACAGCCAGCACCAGCCCACCGCACGCCCGCGTTCGCTGATCAGTGGCGAGCGCATGCAGAAGATCGAGTGGGGCCCGAACTGGGAGGAGATCCTCGGTTCGGAGTTCAGCAAGCGCTCACGCGACTACAACTTCGACCAGGTGCAGAAGGAGATCTACGGCGCCTTCGAAAAGACCTTCATGATGTACCTGCCGCGCCTGTGCGAGCACTGCCTGAACCCGGCGTGCGTCTCGGCGTGCCCCTCGGGCGCGATCTACAAGCGCGAGGAAGACGGCATCGTGCTGATCGACCAGGACAAGTGCCGCGGCTGGCGCATGTGCGTGTCGGCGTGCCCGTACAAGAAGATCTACTACAACTGGAAGAGCGGCAAGTCGGAGAAGTGCATCTTCTGCTACCCGCGCATCGAGATGGGTGAGCCAACCGTGTGCTCGGAAACCTGCGTGGGCCGCATCCGCTACCTGGGCGTGATGCTGTACGACGCCGACCGCATCGCCGAGGCCGCTTCGGTAGCCGCCGAGAAGGACCTGTACCAGGCCCACCTGGACATCTTCCTGGACCCGAACGATCCGGCAGTGATCGCCGCCGCGCGCAAGGAAGGCATCCCGGACAGCTGGCTGGATGCGGCCAAGCAGTCGCCGGTGTACAAGCTGGCGATCGACTGGAAGCTGGCGCTGCCGCTGCACCCGGAATACCGCACGCTGCCGATGGTCTGGTATGTGCCGCCGCTGTCGCCGATCCAGTCCGCCGCCGAGCGTGGCCGCGTGGGCATGAGCGGCGAGCTGCCGGACGTGGCGTCGCTGCGCATCCCGATGCGCTATTTGGCCAACCTGCTGACGGCCGGTGACGAGGCGCCGGTGGTACGCGCGCTGGAGCGGCTGATGGCGATGCGTGCCTGGCGCCGGGCCAAGAACGTGGACGGCGTGGAAGACACCGCCGTGCTGGAACAGACCGGGCTGAGCATCGCCCAGGTGGAAGAGATGTACCGCTATCTGGCCATTGCCAACTACGAGGACCGTTTCGTGATTCCGACCGGCCACCGCGAGTACGCCAACGACGCCTTCGGTGAGCGCGGCGGCTGCGGCTTCACCTTCGGAAACGGCTGCAATGGTGACAGCCCGGCGGACCTGTTCGGGCAGCGCAAGACCACCACCTTCGTGGTGGACAAGGGCCCGAACCAGCGCCGCAAGGAGGTGGTGTGATGAGCGTGCTCAAGCTGGTCGGGGTGTTGCTGGACTACCCCCGCGAGGAACTGTGGGAGCACGGCGAGGAGCTGCTCGCCGCCTGTGACGACCCGGCGCTGAACCCCGCCCGCCGCCAGCAGCTGCGCAGCTTCGTGCAGCAGCTGCTGGCCACCGATGCGCTGGATGCACAGGCGGCGTGGCTGGCCAGTTTCGACCGCGGCCGTTCGATGAGCCTGTTGCTTTTCGAACACATCCATGGCGAGTCGCGCGACCGCGGCCAGGCCATGGTCGATCTGGTCGAAACCTACCGCCGCAACGGCTTCGAACTGGATGCCCGCGAGCTGCCGGATTACCTGCCGTTGCTGCTGGAGTTCCTGGCCCACCGCCCCGGTAGCGAGGCCCGCGAGTGGCTGCACCACATCGGCCATATCGCCGGGATGCTGGCCGCGCGTGCCGCCGAGCGTGAGCTGCCGCACCGGGTGCTGTTCGAGATCCTGGTCGAAGCCGGTGACGGCAAGGCCGATCTGCAGGCGCTGCGCCAGCGTGCCAGCGAGGAAGTCCGCGACGATACCGCCGAGGCCATGGACCGCTTGTGGGAGGAGGAGGCGGTGCGCTTCGGCGCCGAAGCCCCTGCCGAAGACTGCAAGCCGCCCGTGCGTTCGCCGGCCCGTCCTTCGCATCGTGAGGTCCAGCCATGAGTTACTCCCTGCATCAATTCGCCTTCCAGTACTACCCGTACATCGCCGTGGCAGTGCTGCTGATCGGCAGCTGGGCCCGCTATGACAAGGCCATGTACACTTGGCGCACCGGCTCCAGTCAGATGCTGTCGGACAAGGGCATGCGGCTCGGCAGCAACTGCTTCCACATCGGCATCCTGGCCATCCTCGGCGGCCACCTGGTCGGGCTGCTGACGCCGCACGCGGTGTACGAGCACTTCATCACCTCCTCGCAGAAGCAGATGCTGGCGATGGTGGTCGGTGGTGTGTTCGGCGCACTGTGCTTCATCGGCATCAGCATCCTGCTGGTACGCCGCCTGTTCAATGCGCGTGTTCGGGCTACCGGCAGCTTCGGTGACACCCTGGTGCTGGTGCTGCTGTTCGCGCAGCTGTGCCTGGGCCTGTACAGCATCCGCGTCTCGTCCGGTCACCTGGACGGCGGGGTGATGGTGCAGCTGGCCGAGTGGGCGCAGCACATCGTGACCTTCCGTGCCGGTGCCGCTGATTACATCGAGGGCGTCAGCTGGGTCTACAAGATGCATATCTTCCTGGGCCTGACCCTGTTCCTGATCGCGCCGTTCACCCGCCTGGTGCACGTATGGAGCATTCCGATCAGTTACCTGTGGCGGCCCTACCAGGTGGTGCGCCGCCGTCAGGCCACGCTGCGCTATGGGCCGCGGGAGTAAACCATGCGCAGCCTGCCGAAATTCCTGCCGATTACCGTGATCGACTCCGCGGCACCGGTTCCCGCCGAGGCGCATTCGCACCACCATGACGCGGCGGCGCAGGGGCCGCGTTCGCTCGGGCAGCCGGCACCGTGCCGGCTGTTCGTGGACGAGACCGCGATCAGCGAGGCCGACATCGCCCGCGAGATGCAGCACCACCGGGCGATGCGCCCGGAACAGTCACGTGCCGAAGCGGCACGTGCACTGGTGGTGCGCGAACTGCTGCGCCTGGAAGCGCAGCGGCTGGGCCTGCAGGCGCCGGAGGGTAACCGGGTAAGTGACGAGGAAGTGCTGATCCAGCAGCTGCTGGAAGACGCGATCGAAGACCGCGTGCCGACCGATGAAGACTGCCGGCGCTACTTCGAGCAGAACCCGGAGCGCTTCCGCTCCCCCGACCGTGTGCGCCTGCGCCATATCCTGCTGGCCGCACCGGCCGACGACGTGGCCGGGCGCTTCGCTGCACGCACCGAGGGCGAGCGGCTGGTCGGACTGCTGAAGGAGTCGCCGCACCTGTTCGCCGATTTCGCCCTGCGTCATTCACGCTGCCCGTCCAGCAGCGAAGGCGGTGACCTGGGCTGGCTGCAACGTGGGCAGACCACGCCGGAGTTCGACCGACAGGTGTTCCGCCTGCGCGAAGGCCTGGCCGGTTTCCCGGTGGAATCGCGCTGGGGCTACCACGTGGTCTGCGTCGATGCCCGCGAGGAAGGCCAGCCGCAGCCGTTCGAGGCCGTGCTGCCGCAGCTGCGTGACTACCTGGAGTTGCAGGTGCGGCAGCGCGAGGTGCAGGCCTACCTGCTGCAGTTGCAGGAACGCTACCCAGTGCGCGGGCTGGATGAGATCGAAGCCGAAGCGGATATCGGCTGAACCCCTTTGAACGAGGAAAATTCATGAACCAGGCCCTTGCCCCCGCCAGTGCCGGGCAGCAGCAACGTGCGCTGTGGCTGAGCACGTTCGCCTTCACCGTGTGCTTTGCGGTGTGGATGATCTTCTCGATCATTGGTATCCAGATCAGTCAACAGCTCGGCTTGAATGACACCCAGTTCGGCCTGTTGATCGCCACGCCGGTGCTGACCGGCTCGGTCAGCCGCGTCTTCCTCGGTATCTGGTCCGACCAGTTCGGTGGCCGCAAGGTGATGGTGCTGGTGATGCTGTGTGGTGCAGTCGCTACTTGGATGCTGACCTACGCACAGACCTACAGCCAGTTCCTGGTTGCCGCGCTGTGCGTGGGTATCGCCGGCGGCAACTTCTCGGTGGGCGTGGCCTACGTCTCGAAGTGGTTCCCGGCCAGCAAGCAGGGCACTGCGCTGGGCATCTTCGGTGCGGGCAACATCGGTTCGGCGGTGACCAAGCTGCTGGCGCCGCTGGTGATGGTGGCGGCCGGTTGGACCATGGTTGCCAAGGTCTGGGCCGTCGCGCTGGCGGTCACTGCGGTGCTGTTCTTCCTCTTCAGCAAGGAAGACCCGTCTCTGGAACAGCGCCGCCGCGAAGGCGTGAAGCCGGTGCCGTTCGCCGAGCAGATGGCACCACTGAAGAACCTGCAGGTATGGCGGTTCTCGCTGTACTACTTCTTCGTCTTCGGCGGCTTCGTGGCGCTGGCGTTGTGGCTGCCGCACTACCTGGTTGGCGCCTATGGCATGGACGTGGGCCACGCCGGCATGCTGGCGGCGTGCTATTCGATCCCGGCCAGCCTGTTCCGCGTGGTCGGTGGCTGGATGTCGGACCGGATGGGCGCGCGCCGGGTGATGTACTGGACCTTCGGCGTGTCGGCCATCTGCACCTTCCTGCTGGCCTACCCGGATACCGAGTATGTGGTGAAGGGTATCCACGGCCCGCTCCATTTCCATCTGGCCATCGGCGTGGTGATGTTCACCGTGCTGGTGTTCGTGCTGGGCTTCTTCATGTCGCTGGGCAAGGCCGCGGTCTACAAGCACATTCCGGTGTATTACCCCAGGCATGTGGGCGCGGTGGGCGGCGTGGTCGGCATGATCGGCGGCCTGGGTGGCTTCGTCCTGCCGATCGTGTTTGGCGCGTTGAACGATGCGGTGGGCATCTGGAGCAGCTGCTTCATGCTGCTGTTCGTGCTGGTGGCGGCTGCACTGGCGTGGATGCATTTCGCGATCCGCCGCATGGAACGTCGCCACTTCCCGCAGATCGACCGCGAAACCGACCTGCCCGAAGCCATCGACGCGGCCGCCGCCGAGCGGGTGCGCGGCGGGTGAAGGGTGCTGCCGGCCAGCGGCCGGCACTACCAGGACGATACGCGGCGGGTGAAGGGGTGATGCCGACCAGCGGCCGGCACGACCGAGTGGTGGGTGAAAGGGTAGTACCGGCCGCTGGCCGGCAGGAACCATCAGATGCGCCACGCTTGATTTCAATCAGGGCCACGCGAAGAGGAACGCCCGAAGATGTCTGCCATGAGCTTCCACGTTGACGAGAGCGGGGACACTGCGCTGCAGGCGGCATTGCTGCGGCAGCCACGGCACGTGCTGTTTCCGCCGGCTGACCAGTTCAGTACCGGCTTTGGCGAAAGCGGGTGGCGCGCCGCCGTGCGCGCCAGCAACGAGCACCTGATCCCGCGTGGTTTGACGCTCGGCTTCCAGGCGGGTCGTGGCGGGCGCGACGTGCCACCGCAGGCGTATCTGGACACCCTGCTGCTGGCGCTGCGCCTGCAGGCCGGCGCGCTGGCTGAAGATCGCGAGGTGGTGGCAATGGTGCTGCAGTTGGGGCTGGCCGAGACGCTGCCGCCACCACAGCTGGGCCAGCTGCTGGATGCCGTGCCGCAGTACTTGCGCACCGTGGCGCGGCCACAGGTGGAGGTGCGGCTGGACGCGGGCAGCGCGCTGGCGCCGGCACAACTGCGTGCGGTGGGCTGCACCCGCCTGAACGTGATCGATCGCGCCGATGCACCCGGGCCGACGCTGCTGGCGCATGCGCGACAGGTGGGCTTTACCGCGCGCTACTACCAGTTGCGGGTGCCCGGCAGCGCGGATACCGGCTTCATCGAACGACTGCATGAGGTGCTGGCCGAAGCGCCCGAGCGCATCCTGCTGCCGGCGCCTTGCGCGCTGCCAGAGCATCCCTCGGCGGCACGATGGCTGCAGAGTTGGCGCCTGCTGCGCGCAGCCGGCTACGAACCGATCGGTGGTGACCACTACCAGCGCGGCGACCTGCCGATCCCGCATGGCCCGGGCGATGGCCAGCGTCATTGTGACCTGGCCGGCGTGCCACGCCGCGACCGCAGCGATTTCATCGGGCTTGGCCTGTCCGCCTGCAGCCAGATCGGCGAGGTGTTCTACCGCCTGGAGGACGAACTGGGCGAATGGCGTGCGCGGCTGCAGGCCGGGCATATGGGTGTGTCTGCCGGATTGATCCTGTCCGAAGACGAGCGACTGGCGGCCGAGGTGGCGCAGAGTATCGCCTGCGATCACGCGCTCGATGCGGTTGCCTTCGAATGGCGCAACGATGAACCGTTCGAAGAATGCTTCGCCGGGCAGCTGCCAGCATTGGCACCGTTGCTGGCGCGCGGCTGGGCGCACTGGGATGCGCGCGTGCTGCGGCTGGCCGAAGAAGGGCGCCTGCTGTGGCGTATGATGGCCGCATGCTTCCGGCCGGCGGCCGCCATCGCTTGAGTCTTGCCCAGATGTCTTCGAATCCGCCTTCGCACGGCCGCCTTGGACAGGCCACCCCGAACCCCGCCGCCGCCGATGACGGCGACGCGCTGCACTTCTGCAGCACCTGCGCGTTTTCCGACGCCTGCATGTCGCAGGGCTACGACAAGACCGCACTGGGCGATCTGCACGTGCTGGTCGACCACGTCGGTCCGTTCCATGCGGGTGACTACATCTTCCGCGCTGGCGAGTCGTTTGATTCGATTGCTGCGGTGCGCGCCGGCATGGTCAAGACCTTCGTCGACGACAGCCAGGGCAACGAGCAGGTGCTGGGCTTCAGCCTGCCGGGCGAAGTGATCGGCCTGAATGCGATCCACGGTTCGCGCTTCCCCTGCAATGCGGTGGCGCTGGATACGGTGCATCTGTGCCGCATCTCGTTCCCAAAGCTGAGCTCGCTGGCCACGCGCATGCCCGGGCTGCAGGCCAAGCTGTTCAGCCTGCTCAGTGCGGAGATCGGCAAGGTCGCCACGCTGGCCGCCAACCACCGTACCGAAGAGCGCATGGCCGCATTCCTGCTGGACATGTCCGAGCGCTACGCGCGGCGCGGTTTTTCTGCCACGCGCTTCAACCTGACGATGGCGCGTACCGAGATCGCCAACTACCTGCGGATGGCGCCGGAAACCGCCAGCCGCGTGCTGCGCCGCCTGAGCGATGATGGGATCATCGCGGTGAAGCAGCGTGAGATCCTGCTGCTGCAGCCCGAGCGCCTGGCCGCGCTGGCGGTGGCCGACGAATCCGATCCGAACTGAACCTGGCCGGGAGCCGACGATGAAGCGAGCTGGACTGTTGTTGCTGGGCCTGCTGGCCACGGTGCCGGCCTGGGCGGCCACGCTGACCGTTTCGGCGGCATCGAGCCTGACCGAGAGCTTCCGCGAACTGGGCAATGCCTATGAGAAGGCACACCCGGGCACCAAGATTGATTTCAACTTCGCCGCGTCCGGCGTGTTGCTGCAACAGATCAGCCGCGGTGCGCCGGTGGATGTGTTCGCCTCGGCCGACGAAACCACGATGGACCAGGCCCAGCAGCAGGATCTGCTGGCGGCCGGCACCCGCGAGGTGTTTGCAGTGAACGCGCTGTGGGTGGTGGTGCCGCCGCAGGCCAAGGCGGCGCCGCGTACCTTGAAGGACCTGGCCGGTGCCGGTGTGCAGCGCATCGCACTGGGCAACCCGGACAGCGTGCCGGTCGGCCGCTATGCCAAGGGCGCGCTGGAAGTGGCGGGCCTGTGGTCGTCGGTGCAGAGCAAGACCATCACCACGCAGAACGTGCGTCAGTCGCTGGATTACGTGGCGCGCGGTGAAGTGGATGCGGGTTTCGTCTATGCCACCGACGCGCAGGCGATGCCCGACCGGGTGCGCCGTGCGTTCGCGGTGCCGGTGTCCGGGCGCATCGCGTATCCGCTGGCGGTGACCAGGGGCAGTACGCAGCCGGCAGAGGCACGGCGCTTCGCTGCCTTCGTGCGTTCGCCGCAGGGCCAGGCGATTCTGGCCAAACACGGATTCGGCAAGCCCTGACGCATGGATCTAGACTGGAGCGCGCTGGGGTTGTCGCTGAAGGTGGCCGGCTGGGCGACCGCGATCAATCTGGTGCTGGGCGTGGCGCTGGGCGCGTTGCTGGCCCGCCGTCGCTTCCCCGGGCGCGAGCTGCTGGATTCGCTGCTGACCCTGCCGATGGTGCTGCCACCGACGGTGCTGGGCTACTACCTGCTGGTGTTGATCGGTCGCAATGGTCCGATCGGTGCGTGGCTGCAGTCGTGGTTCGGCATCAACCTGGTGTTCACCTGGCAGGCGGCCGTGATTGCTGCGGCGGTGGCCTCGCTGCCGCTGGTGTTCAAGCCGGCACGCGCGGCGTTCGAGGAAGTGGACGGGCAGCTGGAGCAGGCCGCACGCACGCTGGGTGTGTCCGAAGTGGCGGTGTTTTTCCGCATCACGCTGCCACTGGCGTGGCGCGGCATCCTCGCCGGCCTGCTGCTGGCGTTTGCGCGCGCGATGGGCGAGTTCGGCGCGACGCTGATGGTGGCCGGAAGCATTCCGGGCCGGACGCAGACGTTGTCGATCGCCATCTACGAGGCGGTACAGGCCGGCCAGGACGGCAAGGCCAATGCGCTGGTGATCCTGACCTCGGTGGTCTGCATCCTGATCCTGTTGCTGGCCGCGCGGCTGGTGGGCGGGCGTCGCCGGGAGCTGCGCGATGTGGCTTGACCTGCAGGTACAGCGCCGCCTGCAGGCGGCCGGCCAGGAGTTCGTGTTGGACGTATCGCTGCAGTGCACGCAGCGGCAGGTGGTGTTGTTCGGGCCTTCGGGCGCGGGCAAGAGCCTGACCTTGAAGGCGGTGGCCGGGCTGCTGCGGCCGGGCCAGGGTCATGTGCGCGTGCAGGGGCAGACCCTGTTCGATGCGGCCACCGGCGTGGATCTGCCGCCGCAGCGCCGCCGGCTGGGCTATGTGTTCCAGGACTACGCGCTGTTCCCACACCTGAGCGTGCGCCAGAACGTGGCGTTCGGGCTGCAGAAGGGCTGGTTGAATCCGGGGCTCGGCCAGCGTTTCGATGCGGTGGAGCAGTGGTTGCACGCCTTCCGCATCGACACGGTGGGCGATCTGCTGCCCTCGCAGGTCTCCGGTGGCCAGCGCCAGCGCACTGCATTGGCGCGCGCCCTGGTGACGCAGCCGCAGGCGCTGCTGCTGGATGAGCCGTTCTCCGCACTGGACCATGACCTGCGCCAGCACCTGCGTCAGGAGCTGGAAACGGTGCTGGACCGGACCGGCATCCCGTTGCTGTTGATCAGCCATGACCCGCAGGATGTGGCCATGTTCGGCCAGCAGGTCGCGCGCGTGGTGGACGGCCGCATTGTAGGCAATTGACCCGTGATGGACGCACCGGCGATGGTTGGTCACATCTGATGGTAGTGCCGGCCGCTGGCCGGCAACCGTGGCATCCGGAGCAGCCGGCCAGCGGCCGGCTCTACCGGTTCAAGGTCCGTGCGGTCCGGTTGCCATGGATCAGTACAGCTCACAGTGCGTGCGGCCTTCACCGCGCAGCGCGTCCCAGCGCCCTTCGCCAGCGATGTCATCGATGGCCTCGCGCACCGCGCCGTCCAGGTGGCGCTTGTTGCCGCACAGGTATAGATGCCCGCCGCGGCCCAGCACATCGCGCACTTCGCTGGCGCGCTGCCGCAGTACATGCTGCACATAGACCTTTTCGGTGCCATCGCGCGAGAACGCGGTATGCAGGCCGGCCAGCACGCCCCGGGTATGCCAGTCCTGCAGCTGGCCGCGGTACAGGTAGTCGTGCTTGCTGTGCTTCTCGCCAAACACCAGGTGCACCTCGCGTTCGCAGCCGTTGGCCTGCAGTTCCTGCATCAGGCCCAGCAGCGGTGCGATGCCGGTGCCGGTGCCGACCAGCAGCAGCGGCGTCTGGCCGGTATCGGGCAGGTGGAAGCCAGGGTTGGAACGGCAGTACACACGGGCGTGGTCGCCACCGTGCAGCAGGCTGCCGGTAGCGGTGCCGAAGCGCTCGCGGCCGCGCAGGGTGTAATGCACTTCGCGCACGCACAGGCTCAGCTGGTCGTCGCGCGGGTGCGAGGCGATTGAATAGGCACGCGGCAGCCGCGCTGACAGCAGTTCACGCAGCCGGGGCAGCGGCATACTGTCCGGGGTGGCGTGGTCCTGCAGCACGTCCAGCAGGTCCAGGCCGTGCAGGTAGGCGTCCAGCTCGCGCTTCTGGCTGACCTTCAGCAGGCCCTTCAGCGTTTCGCTGCCACCGAGCCGGGCCAGCTCGCGCAGCACGCTCTTGCTCAGCAGGCGCAGCTCGCGGTCGCGCAGGGCGGCCACGGCCGTGGTATCGCCGTACCAGCGGGCCAATGCGTGCAGCAGGGTTGGGTCGTTCTCCGGCACCACGTGCAGGGTGTCGCCCGCGCGATAGACCATGCCACTGCCGGCAATGTCCAGCTGCAGGTGCCACGCGGCCGGGTCGCTGCTGTTCAAGCGGCGGCGTTCGAGGATGCGCGCGGCAAAGGCGTTGTCTTCACCATAGGCGGTGACCTGCAGGTGCAGGTCTTGGCCAGCGCTGAGGTCGCCACCCAGCACCTGGCTTAGCACCGGCTGCCATTGCTGGAAGAACTGCTCGTAGCCCAGGTCGGCATCCACCCGGTGCAGCAGCGGCTGCGCCTGGCGCTCGCTCAGCGCGGCATCCAGCGCCTTGGTGAAGCCGCAGAAGCTCGGGTAGCCGGTGTCACCGAGCCCAAACACGGCATAGCGCAGGCCGCTCAGCGTCGTGGTCTGGCGCAGGGTTTCGAAGAACCGCTCGCCATTGGCCGGCGGTTCGCCATCGCCGAACGAGCTGGAAATCGCCAGCAGCACGTCGCCTTGGCCGAGACTGGCCACGTCGATGTCGTTGAACGGAAGCACCTGCGGCGCATGCGGCTGCAGGTCCGCGCCCAGACGCTGGGCCAGGGCGCGGGCGTTGCCCGACTCGGACGCGAAACCCACCAGCAGGCGGCTGAAGGGCGTACTGGTCGGGAGAGCGTTCACGCGGCCTCGTAGAAGTCGTCGAACTTTTCCTTGCTGAACTCGACCAGGTCGTAGTTCTGCATCAGGTCGTTCACCACGCGGCGGATGCTGATGTAGGAGGTGATGTTGCCGTCGGCGTCGAACAGCGGCTGCACGGTAGTGTCGACCACGTAGAGCACGCCGCCCTTGCCGAGGTTGGGCACGATCCCGGTCCAGGTCTTGCCGGCCTTGATGGTGTCCCACATGTCCTTGTAGACGGCCTTGGGCACATCCGGATGGCGCACGATGCTGTGCGGCTGGCCGATCAGCTCTTCGCGGGCGAAGCCGGTGAGCGTGCAGAACAGGTCATTGGCGTAGGTGATGTTGCCCTGCAGGTCGGTGGTGGAGATCACCATGACGTTCTGCAGCGCATTCACGAGCTGGTCGTTGTCGGGGGAGTAGTTCATCGCGGGGGTCCTTGTAGAGGCCGGCAGCGCCGGTGTGTTCGGGTCCTGCATAGGAATACGCCCGCGTGGCGGCGGGCGATTTGACATTGGTCAAGCGCGTGGCGCGAAGGCCTGCGACCGGGTGTCGCAGGGAGAATCTCTGTAAAGCCGAGCCCACTTCGGCTCGAGCTCCAACGGGACTGCCCGCAGCCGAGCGTGGCCTCGGCTCTACAGGAGAGGCACGGGCGGCTGGCGGGCGTACCTCATGCGTACTGAGCTCATGACGCCTTGTCACAAAGAAATCGCCATGGCTTCACGGTTGATTGATCGCATGGAGGGCTATTGTCGTCCTGAGCCTCTCGCTGGCGTCCCCCACGTCCTGCGTCGACTTCCTTCCCAGCACCAGCGCCCGTCCGGGCGCCGCTGGCGTCTGTCTGCCTGAAGCAACCGAGATCATCCCCATGGCCCGCGCCACCCAGTCCGCTTCACCCGTTGCGATCGCTCCGGTCACGCCCGTGCCGATCGGTACCCGCCGCGGCCATTCGCAACCGCTGGAGCTGCCGGAACTGGTGCAGCGGGTGTTGTTCGTTGCCACCGAGATGGCGGACTTCGTCAAGGCCGGTGGCCTGGGCGACGTAGCTGCGGCCCTGCCGCGTGCGGTGCGCGGTGCGTGTGATTCGCGCGTGCTGCTGCCCGGCTACCCGGAGGTACTGCAGCGCCTGCCACAGCTGCAGCGGGTGGGGCACGTCAGCGCGCGGGCCGGCTTGCCAGCGTGCACGATCGGCATGGCGGTGCAGGCCGACGGCCTTCCGATCTACGTCTTGCTGTCGGCGGAGCTGTACGAGCGTGAGGGCTCGCCCTACGTGGACGGGCAGGGACAGGAGTGGAAGGACAACGCGGTTCGATTCGCCACGCTTTCGCATGCGGCTGCGGAGATTGCGGCCGGGCGTGCCGGGCTGGACTGGTCGCCGCAGCTGCTGCACCTGAATGATTGGCCGGTGGCCATGGCGGCCGCCTACGTGCGTTGGGACCGGACGGCCGTGCCGACCCTGCTGACGATCCACAACCTGGCTTACCAGGGGCTGTTTCCGTACGCGCTTGCACCCGTGCTGGGCGTGCCGGCCGAACACCTGGATGAACTGCACTTCCACGGGCAGATGTCGTTCCTGCAGGGCGGGATCACCAACGCCACGCGCCTGAACACGGTCAGCCTGCGCTACGCGCAGCAGATCACCGCCCCGGATGACGGCTGCGGGCTGCATGATCTGTTGGCGCGTCGCGCGGCCGGCGGGCACCTGAGTGGAATCGTCAACGGCATCGACGCCAGCTGGGACCCGCGCCGCGATATCCATCTCAAGGCCCACTTCGGCATTGGTGAGTGGACCGGGCGCGCCACCAACGCGCATGCGGTGCGCAAGGCGTTCGGCCTGGCGCCGTCGACCGGCCCGCTGTTCGCGGTGGTCTCGCGGCTGGTGCACCAGAAGGGCCTGGACATTACCTGCGACGTGGCACCCCAGATCGTGGCGGCCGGCGGCCAGCTGGTCATCATCGGCGGTGGCGAGCCGCAGGTGGAAGCCCAGGTGCAGGCGCTGGCCCGCCGCTACCCGGGGCGGGTGGGCGCGTTCATCGGGTTCGAGGAAGCGCTGGCCCGCCAGATGTTTGCCGGCGCCGATTTCCTGCTGATGCCTTCACGCTTCGAACCCTGCGGGCTGAGCCAGATGTACGCGCAGCGCTTCGGCTGCCTGCCCATCGCACACGCGACCGGCGGGCTGGTGGATACGGTGGAGGATGGCGTGACCGGATTCCTGTTCCACGGCGCCAATGCCGATGGCCTGCGCCGCTGCGTGGAACGGGCGATGCGCACCTTCCGCCTGCCGGGCCTGCTGCAGGCCATGCGCCGCGCCGCCATGCTGCGGCCGGGTGGCTGGGATGCGGCCGGTCGCGCGTATCTGGCCCTGTACCAGCAGACCTGCCAGGTGGCCGCATGAGCCACGACAGCCTGCATCTGGCCGCCCTGGAGGATGAAGCGATCACGGAGACGGGATTGGATCAGCGTATCGCCCCGGCGCTGGAGGACCTCGTCCACGCGCGCCCGGCCGATGCATTTGCCTGGCTGGGCCCGCATCGCCAGCCAGAAGGCGGACGCCAGCTGCGCGTGCTGGTGCCGCACGCGCCGCGCGTCGAGGTGATTGCAGACGATGGGCAACGCTGGGACCTGTCTCCTGGCCCGTTGCCCGGCCTGTTCGAGGGCGCGGCCGGTGACGCGGCGATACCGCTGCTTGCCCTGCATTTCGAACAGGGCGTGGAGCAGGTGCATGATGCCTATGCGTTCGGTCCACTGTTGGACGAAGCACTGCTGCAGCGGTTCCATGCCGGTGATGCCGATGCGGCGCGGCAGCTGGGGGCGGTGCCGATGCAGGTGCAGGGCATCGCGGGCGTGCGCTTCGCGGTGTGGGCACCCAATGCCCAGCGGGTCGCGGTGGTTGGCGATTTCAATGGATGGGATGGCCGACGCCATCCGATGCGGCTGCGTCACACCGCCGGCGTGTGGGAACTGTTCCTGCCGGGCGTGCAGGCCGGTGCCCGCTACAAATTCCGCATCGTCGGCGCCGACGGCCGGGTGATGCCCGACAAGTTCGATCCGATGGCGCGCTGGGCCGAGCTGCCACCGGCCACCGCTTCGCGGGTGCCTTCGGCGGCGCCGATGCAGTGGCACGATGACGCCTGGTTGGAGGCCCGGCGCCAGGCCGGAACCTGCGCACCGCTGTCCATCTACGAAGTGCATGCCGGCTCCTGGCAGCGCAGCGACGAGGGCGCGCCGCTGGACTGGGACGCCCTGGCCGACCGGTTGATTCCCTACGTGGCCGGGCTGGGCTTCACCCACATCGAGCTGCTGCCGGTCAGCGAGCATCCCTTTGGCGGCTCCTGGGGCTATCAGCCGCTGGGGATCTACGCGCCGACGGCACGCC
Source organism: Stenotrophomonas sp. YJH_SMC_48-3 (assembly GCF_059369375.1). NCBI lineage: Bacteria > Pseudomonadati > Pseudomonadota > Gammaproteobacteria > Lysobacterales > Lysobacteraceae > Stenotrophomonas > Stenotrophomonas sp. YJH_SMC_48-3. The sequence goes on from NZ_JCAFSQ010000004.1 coordinate 419,691, forward strand.
ATGGCACGCCGCAGGCCTTCGCACGCTTCGTGGACCGCTGCCACCAGGCCGGCGTGGGAGTGATCGTGGACTGGGTGAGCGCGCACTTCCCGAACGATGCGCATGGCCTGGCCGGGTTCGATGGCACCGCGCTGTACGAGCATGCCGACCCGCGCGAAGGCGTGCACGCCGACTGGGACACGCTGATCTACAACTACGGCCGCAACGAAGTGGCTGCCTACCTGATCGGCAGTGCCTTGGAGTGGGTGGAGCGGTTCCATATCGACGGTCTGCGCGTGGATGCTGTGGCGTCGATGCTGTACCGGGATTACAGCCGTGCCGAGGGGGAGTGGATACCCAACGAGCAGGGCGGGCGCGAGAACCTGCAGGCGGTCGCGTTCCTGCGGCGGATGAACCAGGCGCTGCGTGAGCGTTTCCCGGATGTGCTGGTGATCGCCGAGGAATCCACCGCGTGGCCGGGGGTGACCGCGCCGGTGGAGGAGGGCGGGCTTGGCTTCACCCACAAATGGAACATGGGCTGGATGCACGACACCCTGCAGTACCTGGGACGCGATCCAGTCCATCGCCAGCATCACCACAGCGAGATCAGCTTCGGCCTGGTCTACGCCTTCTCCGAACGGTTCGTGTTGCCGCTGTCGCATGACGAGGTGGTGCATGGCAAGGGAGCGCTGCTGGCCAAGATGACGGGCGAGCCGGCGCAGCGGCTGGCCCAGCTCCGCGCGTACTACGGTTTCATGTGGGCGCACCCGGGCAGCAAACTGCTGTTCATGGGCGGCGAGTTCGGCCAGGGCCACGAGTGGTCGCACGATGCGGTACTGGACTGGGCACAGGCGGCCAGCAGTGAGGGCCAGGGCCTGTCGCGCCTGGTGCGAGACCTCAACGGCGTGCTCCGCGCCGAACCTGCGTTGCATCGCGACGAGCGTGACGAGCGGGGTTTCGATTGGAGCGTGGCCGATGACAACCGCAACAGCGTCTACGCCTTCATCCGCCGGGATCCGGCCGGTAGCGGCCGCACCCTGCTGGTGGTGAGCAACTTCACTCCGGTACGTCGCGACGGCTACCGGGTCGGCGTGCCGCACCCGGGGCGTTGGAGCGAACGGCTCAACACCGACAGCGCGTATTACGGTGGCGGCAATGCGGGAAACCTCGGTGCAGTGCATACCGAGTCGAGGCCGATGCACGGCCACGCGCAGTCGCTGCGGCTCACGCTGCCGCCGCTTTCCACGCTGTACCTGCAGGTTGATGCATGACGGCAGTAACGCCGCGCCTGGGCGCATGGCCTGTGGCTGGTGACAGGGTGGAGTTCCGTGTGTGGGCACCGGACGCCAGGATGGTGGCGCTGTGCCTGCGCGGCACGCAACAGCCGATGCAACGTGACCCGGACGGCTGCCACTGGCTGCGGACACCGGCATCGCATGGCGACCGCTACCGTTTTCGCCTTCCTTCCGGCCAGGACGTGCCCGACCCGGCCTCGCGCTGGCAGCCGGACGGCATCGACGGAGACAGCGCGGTCGTGCTGGACACGGCCATGGCGCAACCCGCTTGGCGCGGGCATGCCTGGCAGGATCTGGTGATCTATGAAGCACACATCGAGGCCGGCGGCGGCTTCGCGGCGTTGGCCGCGCAGCTGCCGATGCTGGCCGCGCTGGGCATCACCGCCATTGAACTGATGCCGGTCGCGCAGTTTCCCGGCCAGCGCAACTGGGGCTACGACGGCGTGTTCCCGTATGCGCCGGCCCATGCCTATGGCGGGCCGGCAGCGCTGAGGGCCTTCATCGAAGCGGCGCACGATGCAGGGCTGTCGGTGCTGCTGGATGTGGTCTACAACCACTTCGGACCACAGGGCAACCACTTGCGCGACTACGCGCGCGGGTTCTTCCGTGACGACCGCAGCACGCCGTGGGGCGAGGCCATCGACTTCCGCCAGCCCTGGGTGCGGCGCTTTTTCATCGACAACGCGCTGATGTGGTTGCGCGACTACGGCTTCGATGGCCTGCGCCTGGACGCGGTGCACGCCATTGACGATGACCGTTTCCTCCAGCAGCTGGCCGATGAGGTACGTGCGGTGGCCCCGCACGCGCACCTGGTGCTGGAGAACGAGCGCAACCAGGCGCGGTGGCTGCGCGGCGCCTACCAGGGGCAGTGGAACGATGACTTCCACAATGCGCTGCACGTGATGCTGACCGGCGAGCAGGAGGGCTATTACGCGGCCTATGCCGGTCGCGCCGAAGCACTGCTGGCGCGCTGCCTGGCCGAAGGATTCGCCTGGCAGGGTGAACCGGACCTGCGCGGCGATCCCCGCGGCGAACCCAGCGCCGACCTGTCGCCCGCGCGTTTTGTGGTATTCGCGCAGAACCATGACCAGGTGGGCAACCGCGCTCTCGGCGAGCGCCTGTCGATGCTGACCGATCCTGCGCGGCTGCGTGCGGCGCTGGCGTTGACCCTGCTGACGCCGATGATCCCGCTGCTGTTCATGGGCGAACCGTGGCAGGCGCAATCGCCGTTCCTGTTCTTCACCGACTACGCGCCGCCGCTGGACGAGGCGGTGCGCGAAGGGCGTCGCCGCGAGTTCGCTGGTTTCAGCGCCTTTGCCGACGCCGCCGCGCGCGCGCGTATTCCCGACCCGAACGACCCGGCCACCCTGCAGGCGTCCTACACGTCGCCGCCCGGCGATGATCACTGGTCGCAGCACTGGCTGCACTGCACGAGCGGGTTTCTGGCACTGCGCAGGCGCTATCTGCAGCCCGGGTTGCTGCAGGCGCGGTCGTTGGGTGCGCGCGTGCTGGGCGAAGGCGCGGTGCAGGCGGGCTGGCAGCTGCCGTCGGGCCAGTGGTGGATCGCGGTCAATGTCGGCCCGTCGCCGGTGGTGCATGCGATGCCGGCCGGGGAGCACGTTGTAGGGCCGGACGCTGCCACGTTGCTGCCCGCAGGCGGCGGCGTGCTTGCCTGTTGGGTCGCCGCATGAGGACCGATGCGGCGGTTCTGGAGGCGGCACGGCGCGCGGGCCTGCTGGTTTGCTGGACCGACGTGGCCGGTGTCGAGCGCGAGGTCGCACCGGACGTGCTGCGCGCGGTGCTGGAGGGGCTGCAGGGCGATGCAGCGCTCGAGCACGGTGGCCTGCGCACGGCCTGCTGTGGACAGCTGCTGGCGATGCCGGACGCAGCCGGCGCAGCGTGCTGGGTGGATGAGCATGGCGCCGTGCTGCCGGCACGCGCCGATGCGCAAGGGCGCTGGCGCGTGCCGGACCAGCCGGGTTACTGGCAGTGGCGCCGGGGCGACCGGCAACAGGCGGTTGCGGTGGCGCCACAACGTGCCTGGTGGCCGCAGGGCACGCTGCGCGGCTGGGGCCTGTCGGCGCAGGTCTACAGCCTTCGCGCCTCTTGCGACGCTGGCATCGGTGACAGCGCCGGCTGTGCACGATGGAGCGAACTGCTGCACCGTCACGGCGGCGATGCAGTGGCGTTGAGCCCGCTGCATGCCGGCTTGCCACCTGGGCCAGGCTACAGCCCCTATTCGCCCAGCGACCGGCACTGGCTCGATCCACTGCAGGTGTCCCTGCCGCAGGTACTGCCGGAGGCAGCCGACGCCGTGCTGGCTGAAGACCAAGCACTGGCGACGGCAGTTGCAGCCGCCACCGCAGCGCGCCGCATCGACTGGCCGCACTCGGCGGCGTTGAAGTGGCGCTGGCTGCGCCAGGTGCACCAGTGGCTGCGGCAGCAGGCGCCGGCACAGTGCGAACAGATGCAGACGTGGCGCGATGCGCAAGGCGAACCCCTGCTGCGCTATTGCCAGCACGCCGCCGACCGGTTCACTGGAAGCGCCGACGACCATGCGTTTGCGCAATGGTTGGCGCGGCAGGGCTGGGCGCAGGTGCAGGCGGGATTGCGCATCGACGGCGCGTCGATCGGGCTGATCGCGGATCTGGCGGTGGGTTGCGCACCGCAGGGCGTCGAGGCGCGGACCGGCGGCGACCAACTGCTGCAGGGCCTTGAACTGGGCGCGCCGCCGGATGCGTTCAATCCGCTGGGCCAGGCCTGGGGTATCACCAGCTGGTCACCCTTCGCCCTGCAGCGCGAGGGCTTTGAGCCGTTCATCCGCGTGCTGCGCGCTGTGATGGCCGGCCGTGGCGGGCTGCGCATCGACCATATCCTTGGCCTGCAGCGCCTGTGGGTGCTTCCCCGCGGGGCGGGCGCCGGGCAGGGCGTTTACCTGCGCTATCCGTTCGATGATCTGATCAACCTGCTGGTGCTGGAATCGTGGCGGCATCGCTGCGTGCTGATTGGTGAAGACCTGGGCGTGGTGCCGCCGGGCGTTCGCCAGCGGCTGGCAGCCCGCGGCATCCTGGGCATCGAGGTGCTGCCGTTCGCCCGCAACGGTGAGCGCTTCCTGCCGGCGCCACGGTGGCGCCGCGATGCGGTGGCCATGCCCTCCACCCATGATCTGCCACCGCTGTCCGGCTGGCTGCACGGGCGCGACCTGCGCTGGCGTGCCCGCCTGGGTGAGCTGAGCGGGCTTCCGTCGGCGCTGCACGCGCGCTCCAGAGAGGTCCAGGCGCTGTCCGCAGTCGCCCGGGGCGAGGGGGCCACGCTTGAAGCGCGTGCGCTGTCGCTGGTCGCGCACGCATCGTCACGGCTGGCGCTGCTCCCGCTGGAAGACGCCCTGGGCAGTCGCGCGCAGGTGAACCTGCCGGGCACCGTCGACGGCCATCCCAATTGGCGCCGACGGCTGCCGCTGGCGTGGGACCAGGACGCGGCCGACGCGCGTATTGCCCGGTTCAGCGCCACGCGGAGGAAGGAGCAGCGATGACTCCGTTGCGTGCCACCGTGCGCCTCCAATTGCATGCAGGCTTCGACCTCGGGGCCGCCGCGGCGCAGGTGCCGTATTACGCCGCGCTGGGCGTCAGCCACCTTTACCTGTCGCCTGTCGCCGCCGCGCTGCCCGGGTCTACGCATGGCTACGATGGCATCGACCCGGCCCGCATCAATCCGGAACTGGGCGGCGAAGAAGCCTTCCGGCAACTGGCTACGGCGACGCGGGCGCACGGCATGGGCCTGATTCTGGACATCGTACCCAACCATCTGGCGGCTTCCCCGCACAGCCATTGGTGGAGCGATGTGCTGATGCACGGGCGTCGGAGCCCGCACGCAGACTGGTTTGACATCGACTGGGAGGCGCCGGGCTGCGAGGGCCGGCTGTGGCTGCCTGTGCTGGACCGGCCGTTGCACGACGCGGTGCGCGATGGCGTCGTGCGCGTGGTGGTGGACAAGGCGCGGCCCGTGCTGCGCCATCATGGGCTGGCGTTGCCGTTGTCGCCGCGCAGCCATCCACTGGACCCCGCGCAGTGGCCGGCGTGGGCCGAGCGCTGCAACCGCAGCGTTGAACGGCTGCATACCCTGCTGCAGCGGCAGCACTACCGGCTGGCCTGGTGGCGCACGGCGGGCGATCAGGTGAATTACCGGCGCTTTTTCGATATCAATGAACTGGCCGCGCTGCGGGTGGAGCGCGACGACGTGTTCGAGGCGGTGCATGCGCTGCCGCTGCGGCTGGTGCGTGAGGGATGGGTTGACGGCCTGCGCGTCGACCATGTGGATGGCCTGTCGCGTCCGGGCGCCTACCTGCAGCGCCTGCGTGAATCGATCAGGACGGCGTGCGCGGCCGGCGACCGTGATCCGCAGGCGGTGAGCCTGCATGTGGAGAAGATACTGGCCGAGGGCGAGCAGCTGCCCGACAGCTGGGCCTGCGACGGTACCACCGGCTATGACTTCATGGACCAGACCGGTGCCTGGTTGCACGATCCGGCGGCTGCCCCCGCGCTCTCGCGCACGTGGCAGGCGCTGGGCGGTGACTCGCGCAGCTTTGACCGGATTCAGCAGGACGCTCGCGGCATGATGTTGCGCCAGGGCCTTCACGCAGACTTCCAGCGGCTGCTGCGCAGTGCGCAGCAGGTCCTGCAGCCCCGGCTGGCCGAGGCCGATATCGGAGTGGCTGCGCTGGCACGCGCATTGGCTTCATTGCTGCGGCATTACCGCACCTACCGGCCCTATTCGCTGGAGGGGGCGGGTGAACGAAAGGCGCTGGTGGACGCTGCCGGTGCTGCGCGCGAGGCGCTGGACGGTGCCGCACGCGCCGCGCTGGATCTGCTGCTGCAGGCACTTCCCGGCCAGGCGCCGGCTGAAACCGAGCTGCGCGTACGGTTCGGGCAGCTGGCCGCGCCGCTGAATGCCAAGTCGGTGGAAGATACCGGGTTCTATCGCTATTTCAGGCTGCTGTCGCGCAACGAAGTCGGCAGTGATCCGCAGCGGCTGGGCATGGAAGGGCGCGAGCTGCTGGAACATGCAGCCGGGCGCCTGCGGCGCCATCCCAGGGCGCTGCTTGCGCTGGCCACCCACGATCACAAGCGCGGGGCCGACAGCCGGGCACGGCTGGCGGTTCTCAGTACCTGCACGGTCGAGTGGCGGGACGCGGTGCGGCGCTGGAGCCGGATGGCGACCCACGCCGGCGCGCCGATGCCGTTGCCGGGTGCCGAGACCTATGCGCTATGGCAGGCGCTCGTCGCCGCGTGGCCGATGCACGGTACCCCCGGCGCCGACTTCGCATCGAGGATGGTGCAATGGCTGACCAAGGCATTGCGCGAGGGTAAACGGGTCAGCAGCTGGTCCGATCCCAACGTGGCCGTGGAGGAGGCCGCCGCGCAGTGGCTGCACGCGCTGCTGGATGGAGCGCCATTGCAGCCGGTGCGGGAGGCGCTGGCGACGTTCGTGGCGCGCATCGCGCCGGCGGGCGCCTGCAACGGCCTGGCACAGCTGTGCCTGCAGCACTGCCTGCCCGGCGTGCCCGACCTCTACCAGGGCGGCGAAGGCTGGGACCTGAGCCTGGTGGACCCGGACAACCGGTACGCGGTGGACTATCCGGCGCGGCACGCGTGGCTGCGTGATGCGCGCGGGTGGCCCGCGCTGCTGGATGACTGGCGGGACGGTGGGATCAAGGCATTCCTGCTCCGGCAGTTGCTCGATTGCCGCCGCAGGCACCCGCATCTTTTCCTGCACGGCGCGCTGCAGCCGCTGTCCGCGCCTGCGCGCTCGCCGTGGCTGGCGTTCACGCGCAGGCATCAGGCGCAGGTGCTGCTGGTGGTCGTACGGCGAAGTTCGCCCACCACCATGCCGGGGCCCAGCCTGCACATTCCGCGCGACGTCGGCAGCGGCGTGACGCTGCGTGGGCTGCCGGCAGGCCCCATGCGCAATGTCCTGGACGGGCGCATCGAACATTTCAACGCAACCGCGGACGTGGCCGGGCTTCTGGCTGGCAGCCCGTTGGCGATATGGATCAACGAGGAGACAGGTAGGGATGGACAGCAGGGAACGACGGCAGCGGATTGAGGCACTTGCCCACCAGATCTGGGAGGCAGAAGGGCGCCCGGACGACCAGCAGCAACGGCACTGGCACATGGCCGAGCGGCTGGTGGAAGCCGAGATTGCCGCCGCGCGCGGGGAGGAGGGCACTGATGGCGAGCCGTAAGTGGACGCAGACCTCGCGGGTGCGCGAAGGCCGGCCGTTCCCGCTGGGGGCGACCTGGGACGGATTGGGTGTGAACTTCGCGCTGTACTCGCGGCACGCCACGCGGGTGGAACTCTGCCTGTTCGATGGACGCAACCGCGAAGTGGAACGCATCGCGCTGCCCGAGTACACCAACGAGATCTGGCATGGTTACCTGCCGGACGTGCGGCCCGGGCAGCGTTACGGCTACCGGGTGCACGGCCCGTATGCGCCGGAAGAGGGCCATCGCTTCAATCCCAACAAGCTGCTGCTGGACCCCTACGCCAAGCAGATCGTCGGCGAACTGAAGTGGGCCCCCCACCTGTTCGGCTACACCCTGGGTCACCGCGATGGCGATCTCAGTTTCGACCGCCGCGACAGCGCCAGCTACATGCCGCGCTGCGCCGTGATTGACCCGGCCTTCAGCTGGGGTGTCGAGCGTGCACCTGCCACGCCCTGGGACCGGACCGTGATCTACGAAGCGCATGTGCGCGGGCTGACCATGCAGCATCCCGATGTCCCGCAGGCCGAGCGTGGCACCTTCTCTGCCCTGCGCCATGACGCAGTGGTCGACCACCTCAGCCATCTGGGCGTGACCGCCATCGAACTGCTACCCGTGCACGCATACGTCGATGACCAGCAGCTGCTCGAGCGCGGGCTGCGCAATTACTGGGGGTACAACACCATCGGCTTCTTCGCGCCGCAGCCTCGCTACCTGTCGCTGGGCATCGTGGCCGAGTTCAAGCAGATGGTCGCGCGGCTGCACAATGCCGGCATCGAAGTGATCCTGGACGTGGTCTACAACCACACCGCCGAAGGCAATGAGCTGGGCCCTACGCTGTCCTTCAAGGGCATCGACAACGCCAGCTACTACCGCCTGGCCGATGATCGCCGCTACTACATCAACGATACCGGCACCGGAAATACGTTCGACCTGACCAATGCCGGTGCGCTGCGCATGGTCATGGACTCTCTGCGCTACTGGGTGACCGAGATGCGGGTGGATGGGTTCCGCTTCGACCTGGCAACCATCCTCGGCCGCGAACGGCATGGCTTCGACGCCTCGGGCAGCTTCCTCGATGCGGTACGCCAGGACCCGATCCTGAGCCAGGTGAAGCTGATTGCCGAGCCATGGGACATCGGCCCGGGCGGCTACCAGCTGGGCCAGTTTCCGCCGGGCTGGGCCGAATGGAACGACCGCTTCCGCGACACGGTGCGCGCGCTGTGGCGTGGCGATGGCGGGCAGCTGGCGGAGTTTGCCACGCGCTTCACCGGCTCGGCCGACCTGTTCGAACACCACGGCAGGCGGCCGTCGGCCAGCATCAATCTGGTGACGGCGCATGATGGATTCACCCTGCACGATCTGGTCAGCTACAACGATCGCCACAACGAGGCCAACGGCGAGGACAACCGTGACGGCCACTCGCACAACCTTTCCAGCAACCACGGCGTGGAGGGAGACACCGATGATGCGGCGATCCTTTCGTTGCGTGCGCGGCAGATGCGCAACCTGCTGGCCACGCTGCTGCTCGCGCAGGGCACGCCGATGCTGCTCGCCGGGGATGAGTTCGGCCATTCGCAGCAGGGCAACAACAACGCCTACTGCCAGGACAATCCACTGAGCTGGATCGACTGGGAGCGCGCAGCATTGCCGGCTGCACAGGCGCAGGTGGCGTTCGTGCGGCGGGCGCTGTCACTGCGCCGGCGCTACGGCCTGCTGCGCCGGAACCGGTTCCTGCGCGGCGAGTACGATGAGGCGCTGGGCCTGCGCGATATCGACTGGCGGCATCCCGATGGTCGCGGCATGGAGGAAGCGGACTGGCATGACGCAGGGCTGCGTGCGCTGCTGATCGTGCTGGACGGTCGCAGTCCGGACAGTGGCCTGCGCGAGCCCGGGCGGCATGTCAGCCTGGCCCTGCTGTTGAACGCCGGGGAGCAGCCGCAGCGGTTCTGTGTGTCAGACGACGCCCTGTCGTTCCGGCGCGTACTCCTGCAGACCGACGAAACGCCGTTGGAGCCGGATGAGGAAGGCGCCTGGACGCTGCCGCCGCGCAGCCTGTGCCTGCTGGCGGCAAGCAGCAGCGCGTGATTGCACTGCTGCGCCACTACGGTGCGCCGGGCGTTGCCCGGCGTACCGGTAGCTACCCCACCAGATAGCGCAACACACCCGCCGAGACCACGCCGATCAGCACGGTCGGGAGCATCGACAGCCGCGTGGCGGCCAGCAGGGTAATGGCCAGCGCGGCCAGGTCGGCGGGTTTGTCGGCAACGAAGTCCGGGGCGATCACCGAGATCAGCACGCAGCCCGGCGCGGCTTCCATCACCGTCACCGCACGTTTGCTCAGGGTGCGGTTGCGCAACGCCAGGAAGCCGACGATGCGGGTCAGGTAGGTGGCGGCGGCCATCAGCACGATGGTCAGTACCGAGGTCCAGTGGATCAGGCCATTGAAGATCATGCTGCGTCCTCCGCCAGCAGCCAGGCTGCGGCCAGGCCGGCCAGTGCGCCGCTGGCCACGTACCACGCGCCCGGGACCAGCAGATAAGTGGCGGCGGCCACGACCAGGCTGACCAGCCACGGCCGCGCCGCCTTCATGCCCTGCCACATGCCGCGCAGCAGCACCAGGAACACGGCGGGGAAGGCCATGTCGAAACCATAGGCGTGGATGTCGCCCAACAGCGGCCCGATGATCGCGCCGAGTGCGGTGCAGGCCACCCAGACCGTGTACAGGCCTGCCGACACGCCCAGGTAGTAGGCCAGGCTGAAGCCAAGCGCGCGCCGGCGCGCATCGGCCACGCCCATCGCCCAGCTTTCGTCGCACATGAAGAACAGGGCCGGCAGCACGCGTCGGCGCGGCAGGTGCTGGAGCAGCGGGGCCAGGCTGGCGCCCATCAGCAGGTGGCGGCTGTTGACCAGGGCGGTGATGGCCACGATCAGCGCGATGTGCGGTGGCGAGGTCCACAGTTCGACGGCGGCGAACTCCGAGCCACCAGCGAAGTTGAGACCGGTCATCAGCGGTACTTCCAGTGCGCTCAGGCCCTTCTGGGCCGCCTGCGCACCGAGCACCAGGGCAAACGGAATGAAGCCGATCATCACCGGCACGGCGGCGCGCAGGCCGCGCAGGAATTCGGCACGCGGGGCGGTATCGCAGGTGGCGGGCGGGGGGAGGGTGGTACGGGCGTCCATGGAACGGCACAACAAGGTGGGGGTGGCCCATGCTAGCGGTCCAATCACGAAATCGGGTTGCGTTGATGCCACTTGATTCTGGATGAGTGATATTTCATGCGGCCAGAAGCGAAACGGGTGAAATCCCATGCAGTACCAGCTCGACAACCTCGATCGGCGCATCCTCGACGCCCTGCAGCGCGACGGTCGCCTGCAGAACCTGGAGCTGGCTCGCCTGGTCGGGCTGTCGCCGTCGGCCTGTCTGCGCCGGGTGCGGTTGCTGGAGGAGGGCGGCTACATCGACCGCTATGTGGCCTTGTTGAACGAGGCCAAGGTGGGCCGTGGCTTCACGGTGTTCGTGCGGGTGTGGCTGCGGGGGCAGGACGAGGACACCACCAATCACTTCATCAACAGCATCAAGTCGTTCCCGGAAGTGCTGGAATGCCATCTGATGGCCGGTGACTGCGATTTCCTGCTGCGGGTGGCGGTGGCGGACCTTGATGCCTACCGGCAGTTCCAGATGCAGCATCTGAACCGGATCGCCGGGGTGCAGAACACCAAGACGGAGATTCCGATGCAGCGGATCAAGCAGACGACCCAGCTGCCGCTTTGAGGGATGGGGTTTGCGGCCGGGTTGCACCCGGCACCCGCGGGTAGTGCCGGCCGCTGGCCGGCAACCTCAACAGCAACAGCAACAGCGGGCCTGCTGAGGGATGGCGGGGTGGGTCCGGTTGCGGGGGACGCTGCAAGTCCCCCTCCGGGGCCCGGCCCAGCCGCTGGCGGCTGTGCGTTCGGGCGCTTGCGAAGCAGTGCTTCGCAAGCAAAGCGCCCTCACCCATGTAAGCTCGGTCGCCGCTTGCTCGTGTGCGCTGTCCTGCGCACACGGCAAGACC